>NZ_JBIUZD010000002.1:0-223993 GCF_044744885.1 Streptomyces sp. NPDC087215 | reverse complement strand
CCGGGGGGGGGCCCGGGGGCGGGGGGGGGGGCGCGGGCGGGGCGCGCCGGGGGGGGGGGGGGGGCCCCCGGCCCCCCGGCCGCCCCCCCCTCGCCGTACCGGCCGGTGTCCCTACCGGCCGTTGAACGCGTCCTTCAGGCGCGAGAACAGCCCCTGCTGCCCCGGCTGGAACTGGCCGGTCGGCCGCTCCTCGCCGCGCAGCTTGGCCAGCTCGCGCAGCAGCCGCTCCTGCTCGGCGTCCAGCTTGCCGGGGGTCTGCACCTCGACGTGCACGATGAGGTCACCGCGTCCGTTGCCGCGCAGATGGGTGATGCCGCGCCCGTGCAGCGGGACCGACTGGCCGGACTGCGTACCGGGCCGGATGTCGATCTCCTCCATGCCGTCGAGGGTCTGCAGCGGCACCTGCGTGCCCAGCGCGCCCGCCGTCATCGGGATGGTGACCGTGCAGTGCAGGTCGTCGCCGCGCCGCTGGAAGGTCTCGTGCGGGGTCTCGTGGATCTCGACGTACAGGTCTCCGGCGGGGCCGCCGCCGGGGCCGACCTCGCCCTCGCCCGCCAGCTGGATCCGGGTGCCGTTGTCGACACCGGCCGGGATCTTCACGGTGAGGGTGCGGCGGGAGCGGACCCGGCCGTCGCCCGCGCACTCGGGGCACGGGGTCGGGACGACGGTGCCGAAGCCCTGGCACTGCGGGCAGGGGCGGGAGGTCATGACCTGGCCCAGGAAGGACCGGGTGACCTGGGAGACCTCGCCACGGCCGCGGCACATGTCGCAGGTCTGCGCGGAGGTGCCCGGTGCGGCGCCCTCGCCGGAACAGGTCGTGCAGACGACCGCCGTGTCGACCTGGAGGTCCTTGGTGGTGCCGAAGGCCGCCTCGTTGAGGTCGATCTCCAGGCGGATCATGGCGTCCTGGCCGCGCCGGGTCCGCGAGCGCGGGCCGCGCTGCGAGGCCGTGCCGAAGAAGGCGTCCATGATGTCGGAGAAGTTGCCGAAGCCACCGGCTCCGAAGCCGCCCGCGCCGCCTCCGCCGGAGGCCGACAGCGGGTCGCCGCCCAGGTCGTAGACCTGCTTCTTCTGCGGGTCCGAGAGGACCTCGTAGGCGGCGTTGATCTCCTTGAATCGTTCCTGCGTCTTCGGATCGGGATTGACGTCCGGGTGCAGCTCGCGGGCGAGCCTCCGGAAAGCCTTCTTGATCTCGTCCTGGGACGCGTCGCGGCGCACGCCGAGCACGGCGTAGTAGTCCGTGGCCACTACGACTCCGCCAGGATCTGTCCGACGTAACGTGCCACTGCGCGTACCGCTCCCATCGTTCCGGGGTAGTCCATGCGGGTCGGTCCGACCACGCCGAGTTTGGCGACTGCCTCGCCGCCCGAACCGTAGCCGACCGAGACGACGGACGTGGAACTCAGTCCCTCGTGGGCGTTCTCATGCCCGATACGTACGGTCATGCCCGATTCCTTGGCCTCGCCGAGCAGCTTGAGGAGCACGACCTGCTCCTCAAGGGCTTCGAGCACCGGCCTGATCATCACAGGAAAATCGTGTCCGAAGCGGGTGAGATTGGCGGTGCCGCCGATCATCAGCCGCTCCTCGTGCTCCTCGACCAGGGTTTCGAGGAGGGTAGCGAGCACGGTCGAGACCGTCGCGCGGTCCTCCGCCTCCTCGAACGACTCGGGGAGGTCCTGCACCAGCTGCGGCACGTCGGCGAACCGGCGGCCGACGACCCGGCTGTTGAGCCGGGCCCGCAGATCGGCGAGCGCGGTCTCCCCGAAGGGCGCGGGACAGTCGACGACCCGCTGCTCGACCCTGCCGGTGTCGGTGATGAGCACCAGCATCAGTCGGGCGGCGGCCAGCGAGAGCAGCTCCACGTGCCGCACGGTCGAACGGGTCAGCGAGGGGTACTGGACGACGGCCACCTGGCGGGTCAGCTGGGCGAGCAGCCGGACCGTACGGCTGACGACGTCGTCCAGATCGACCGCGCCGTCGAGGAAGTTGTGGATGGCCCGGCGCTCGGGCGTCGACAGCGGCTTCACCCCGGCCAGCCGGTCGACGAAGAGCCGGTAGCCCTTGTCCGTGGGGATGCGGCCCGCGCTGGTGTGGGGCTGCGCGATGTAGCCCTCGTCCTCCAGGACGGCCATGTCGTTGCGGACGGTGGCGGGCGAGACGCCCAGCCTGTGGCGCTCCGTGAGCGCCTTGGACCCGACGGGCTCCTCCGTCCCGACGTAGTCCTGGACGATGGCCCGCAGCACCTCGAGCCTGCGTTCGCTGAGCATCGTGCACACCTCCAGCTGCCGTCGTCGTTCCGGTTGCTCCGCTTTTGGCACTCGACCGGTCCGAGTGCCAGAGATCCCCGGCCAGTGTACGGCGGCGGGCGTCGCTCCTGGCAAGGAGGCGGCGCCCCCACCGGTTAGCGTCGCCGCATGGACGTCGAATGGGAAGCGTACGGATGGGAGCGTCTCGCGGACGGGGTGGGCCGCAGACGGCTCCCCGGCTGGGACGCCACGACCGGTCTCGTGCTGGGAGAACGGGCGGTGCTCCTGTACGACACGGGGTCCTCGCTCGCCGAGGGGGCCGAGCTGCGGGCGCAGGTCGCGGGCCTCACCGGCGGCCGGGGAGTGACGCACATCGCACTGGGCCACCCCCATTTCGATCACGTGTTCGGCACGGCGGTGTTCGCGGGCGCCGAGGTGTTCGGCGCGGTCGGCACGGACGAACTGCTCCGCCGCCCCCGGGAGCGGGAGGCCCTGCTCGCGGACGCGGTGCGGCACGGGCTCGACCCGGCCGCCGCGGCGGAGGCGGCGGACGTCCTGGTGGCCCCCCGGCACGTGGTCTGCGGCGAGTGGACGCTCGACCTGGGCGGCCGCCGGGTCCTCCTGGCGAACGTGGGCCCCGGGCACACCGGCCACGATCTGGCGCTCCTGGTACCCGGCGAGCGGGAGGTGGTGTTCTGCGGCGACCTGGTCGAGGAGTCGGGCGAGCCGCAGGCGGGCCCGGACGCGGTCCCGGCGCGCTGGCCGGACGCGCTGGACCGGCTGCTCTCCCTCGGCGGCGAGGACGCGGTGTACGTGCCGGGGCACGGGGCCGTGGTGGACGCCCCGTTCGTGCGACGCCAGCGCGAAGAACTGGCACGGCGGTTCTCCGTGGCCTAACGTCGCCCGAATGCGCAGCTACAACCCGGATCTGACGCCCCCTTGGAAGAGGTCGGCCCCCGTCCCCGAGGTCCCCGCCGACCCGGACCTGGTCGTCGAGGAGGTCACCACCGGTTTCTGCGGGGCGGTGATCCGCTGCGAGGCGGGCACGGTGACCCTGGAGGACCGCTTCGGCAAGCACCGGGTGTTCCCGCTCGACCCGCGCGGCTTCCTGCTCGAAGGCCGGGTGGTGACCCTGGTCCGCCCGGCCTCCCCGGCCCCGGCGCGCCCCGCGCGGACGGCCTCCGGCTCGGTCGCCGTACCGGGGGCGCGGGCCCGGGTGGCGCGGGCGGGCCGGATCTACGTGGAGGGCCGTCACGACGCCGAGCTGGTGGAGCGGGTCTGGGGCGACGACCTGCGGATCGAGGGCGTGGTCGTGGAGTACCTGGAGGGTGTCGACGACCTGCCGGCGATCGTGGCGGAGTTCGGTCCGGCCCCGGACGCCCGGCTGGGCGTCCTGGTGGACCACCTGGTCCCGGGCTCGAAGGAGTCGAGGATCGCGGCCCGGGTGACCTCTCCGGACGTCCTGGTCGTGGGGCACCCGTACATCGACGTCTGGGAGGCGGTGAAGCCGTCCTCCCTCGGCATCCCGTCCTGGCCGACGGTCCCGCGCGGCCAGGACTGGAAGACGGGCGCGTGCCGGGCCCTGGGCTGGCCGGAGAACACGGGAGCGGCCTGGCAGCACATCCTGTCGAGGGTGACGAGCTACAAGGACCTGGAACCGGAGCTGCTGGGCGCGGTGGAACGGCTGATCGACCATGTGACCGTGCCCTGAACTCCGGGGACTCCGGTCGGCTCGCCGTGACGCCCGGAGCCCGGCCCCTGTCCGCACTCGGCGGAGGTGTTCCGCCGGCCGGTCCGTCCGCGCGGCCGAGCGGCTCCCCCTCCCCCGCGACGGCGGGCGTACGGCCGCCGTCGGGCGTCGCCCTCGCTCAGTCCACCAGGTCCCGGACCACCGCGTCGGCGAGCAGCCGTCCCCGCAGGGTCAGGACGGCCCGCCCGTCCGCGTAGGGGCCGGGGTCGAGGAGCCCGTCCGCCAGGGCCTTCCGGGAGGCGGCGAGTCCGGCGGGTCTCAGCAGCTCCAGGGGGCAGCCCTCCCTGAGCCGCAGTTCGAGCAGGACGCGCTCCACCCGCCGGTCCTCGGCCGGGAGCAGCTCCCGGCCCGCCCCCGGCGACTTCCCGGCGGCGAGGGCGGCCGCGTACGTCCCCGGGTGCTTCACGTTCCACCAGCGGACCCCGCCCACGTGGCTGTGCGCGCCCGGTCCCGCGCCCCACCAGTCGGCGCCCCGCCAGTACAGCTCGTTGTGGAGGCAGCGCCCGGCCTCCGAGGTGGCCCAGTTGGAGACCTCGTACCACTCGAATCCGGCCCGGGAGAGGACGTCCTCGGCGATCAGGTACCGGTCGGCGTGGACGTCGTCGTCGGTCATGGGGACCTCGCCGCGCCGGATGCGGCGGGCGAGCTGCGTGCCCTCCTCGACGATCAGGGCGTAGGCGCTGACGTGGTCGGGGCCCGCGCCGATGGCCGCCTCCAGGGAGGCCCGCCAGTCGTCGTCGGACTCACCGGGCGTGCCGTAGATCAGGTCCAGGTTGACGTGGTCGAACCCGGCGGCGCGCGCCTCGGCGACACAGGCCTCGGGCCGGCCGGGCGTGTGGGTGCGGTCGAGGATCTTCAGGACGTGCTGCCGGGCGCTCTGCATCCCGAAGGAGACGCGGTTGAAGCCGCCCGCCCGCAGTTCCGCGAGGTAGTCGGGGCCGACGGACTCCGGGTTGGCCTCGGTGGTCACCTCGGCGTCGTCGGCGAGCCCGAACTCCTCCCTGACCGCCGCCAGCATCCGGACGAGGTCCCCGGCGGCGAGCAGGGTGGGCGTGCCGCCGCCGACGAACACGGTCCGCACCGGGCGGGGGTCGTCGCCGAGCACCTTCCGGGCGAGCCGGATCTCCTCGACGACCTGCTCGGCGTAGTTGTCGCGGGAGGCGAGCACGCCTCCGGTGCCGCGCAGCTCGCTCGCCGTGTAGGTGTTGAAGTCGCAGTAGCCGCAGCGGGTCGCGCAGTACGGCACGTGCAGATAGAAACCGAGCGGCCGTTCCCCGGCCCCTTCGAGGGCGTGCGGGGGCAGCGACCCGTCGTCGGGAACGGTCTCACCATCGGGCAGTACGGAAGGCATGGCCCCATTGTCCCGTACCGCCCGGAGTCGGCGCCCGCCCCTGTGGACGGGCGGGCGCCTGTGGACGAACCGGTCACCCCTGGGTGCGGCCGATCACGGCCGTCGGCCCGGTCGCCGCCCCCTCCAGGACACCGCCAAGGCACCGCCGGGACGCCCGGGAGCCGCCCGGGGCGCCCGCCCGGCGTGGTCCACGGCTCCGGTCGGGGCCCGTCCGGTCAGGACTCCCGGGAGCCCGCGTACATCTCCTCGATGAGCGTCCTGTACTCGCGCTCCACCACCGGCCGCTTCAGTTTGAGCGAGGGGGTGAGCTCGCCGTGCTCGATGTCGAGGTCGCGCGGCAGCAGCCGGAACTTCTTGATCGTCTGCCAGCGCTGGAGGCCCTCGTTGAGGCGGTCGACGTAGCCCTGGACCATCCTCACCGTCTGCGGCGCGGCGACGACCTCGGCGTACGTACGGCCCGCGAGGTCGTGCTCGGCGGCCCAGCCGAGGAGGGTGGGCTCGTCGAGGGAGATCAGCGCGGTGCAGTAGTTCCGGTCGGCGCCGTGCACCAGGATGTTGGAGACGAACGGGCAGACGGCCTTGAACCGGCCCTCGACCTCGGCCGGTGCGATGTACTTGCCGCCGGACGTCTTGATCAGGTCCTTCTTGCGGTCGGTGATCCGCAGATAGCCGTCGGCGGACAGCTCGCCGATGTCGCCGGTGTGGAACCAGCCGTCGGACTCCAGGACCTCGGCGGTCTTCTCGGGCAGCCCGTGGTAGCCCTCCATGATGCCGGGGCCGCGCAGCAGGATCTCGCCGTCGTCGGCGACCCGGACCTCGGTGCCGGGGAGCGGCTTGCCGACGGTGCCGGTGCGGTAGGCCTCGCCCGGGTTCACGAAGGAGGCGGCGGATGACTCGGTCAGGCCGTACCCCTCCAGGATGTGGATGCCCGCACCGGCGAAGAAGTAGCCGATGTCGGGGGCGAGGGCGGCGGAGCCGGAGATGCAGGCGCGCAGGTTGCCGCCGAAGGCCTCGCGGATCTTGGCGTAGACGAGGGCGTCGGCGATCTTGTGCTGGGCGGTGAGGCCGAAGGGCGCGGAGGCGGTGCCGGTGCGGCGGAAGCTGTCCTGGGTGGCCTTGGCGTACGCGCGGGCGATCCCGGCGGCCCACTGGAAGATCTTGTACTTGGCGCCGCCTCCGGCGCGGGCCTTGGCGGCGACGCCGTTGTAGACCTTCTCGAAGATGCGGGGGACGGCGGCCATGTAGGTCGGCCGGACCACCGGCAGGTTCTCGATGATCTTGTCGACGCGGCCGTCTACGGCGGTGACGTGCCCGACCTCGATCTGGCCGGAGGTGAGGACCTTGCCGAAGACGTGTGCCAGCGGCAGCCACAGGTACTGGACGTCGGCCTGGGTGACGAGGCCGGTGGCGGCGATGGCCTTGGCCATGTAGGACCAGTTGTCGTGCGGGAGGCGGACGCCCTTGGGGCGGCCCGTGGTGCCGGAGGTGTAGATGAGGGTGGCGAGCTGGGTGGCGGTGATCGCCCCGACCCGCTCCTTGACGGCCTCGGGGTGCTTCTCCAGGTGGGCCCGGCCGCGCGCCTCCAGATCGGCGAGGCTGAGGACCCATTCGCCGTCGCCCTCCACCCCGGTGGCGTCGACGACGACCACATGGCGCAGGTGCGGCAGTCCGGTACGGCGCTCCACGGCCTTGGCGAGCTGGGCCGCGTCCTCGGCGATCAGCACCCGGGACTCGGAGTCGGAGAGGATGAACGCCGACTCCTCGGCATTGGTCTGCGGGTAGACCGTGGTGGTCGCGGCGCCCGCGCACATCACGCCGAGGTCGGCGAGGATCCATTCGACGCGGGTGGAGGAGGCGAGGGCGACCCGCTCCTCGGGCCGTACGCCGAGGTCGACGAGGCCGGCGGCGATGGCGAAGACCCGGTCGGCGGCCTGGCTCCAGCTGAGCGACTTCCAGTCGTCCGGGCCGGTTCCGGAGGCGGCGGGCACCGGGTAGCGGTAGGCCTCCGCGTCCGGAGTCCGCTCGACGCGCTCAAGGAAGAGGGTCGCCACGGAGGGCGGTCGGTTCTCGATCTGGGTCTGTGTGTCGCTCACGACGTCCTCCGGGCGGCGGCGGTGCCTTCTGGCGGTTCGTAAAAAACTGGCGAGTAACCTTCGAGCCGGGATCAGACTAAAGGCCCGGGGACCGGCGCGTAAGGCCTTGCAGGGCGTCGCTTGATAACGAACGGGCCCACGCGCACCCGGCGCGTGGACCCGTTCGTTGCATCATGAAGCTACTTCTGGCGGTCCGGCTACTTCTTCTTGCCGGAGGACTCGTCGCTCGACAGGACGGCGATGAACGCCTCCTGCGGCACCTCCACCGAGCCGACCATCTTCATGCGCTTCTTGCCCTCCTTCTGCTTCTCCAGCAGCTTCCGCTTGCGGGAGATGTCACCGCCGTAGCACTTGGCGAGGACGTCCTTCCGGATGGCGCGGATGGTCTCGCGGGCGATCACCCGGGAGCCGATGGCCGCCTGGATCGGCACCTCGAACGCCTGCCGCGGGATGAGTTCGCGCAGCTTGGCGACCAGCCGCACGCCGTAGGCGTAGGCGGCGTCCTTGTGCGTGACGGCGGAGAAGGCGTCGACCTTGTCGCCGTGCAGCAGGATGTCGACCTTGACCAGGCTGGACGCCTGCTCGCCGGTGGGCTCGTAGTCGAGGGAGGCGTAACCGCGCGTCTTGGACTTCAGCTGGTCGAAGAAGTCGAAGACGATCTCCGCGAGGGGCAGGGTGTAGCGGATCTCGACCCGGTCCTCGGAGAGGTAGTCCATTCCGATGAGCGTGCCCCGGCGGGTCTGGCACAGCTCCATGATGGCGCCGATGAACTCGCTGGGGGCGAGGATCGTGGCGCGCACGACGGGCTCGTACACGTCGTCGATCTTGCCCTCGGGGAACTCGCTCGGGTTGGTGACCGTGTGCTCGCTGCCGTCCTCCATGACCACGCGGTAGACCACGTTGGGGGCGGTGGCGATCAGGTCGAGGCCGAACTCGCGCTCCAGACGCTCGCGGATCACGTCCAGGTGGAGCAGACCGAGGAAGCCGACGCGGAAGCCGAAGCCGAGCGCGGCGGAGGTCTCCGGCTCGTAGACCAGGGCGGCGTCGTTGAGCTGGAGCTTGTCGAGGGCCTCGCGGAGGTCCGGGTACTCCGAGCCGTCCAGCGGGTAGAGCCCCGAGAAGACCATCGGCTTCGGGTCCTTGTAGCCGCCCAGCGCCTCGGTGGCGCCCTTGTGCAGGGAGGTGATCGTGTCACCGACCTTGGACTGGCGGACGTCCTTCACACCGGTGATGAGGTAGCCCACCTCGCCCACGCCGAGACCGTCGGACGCGGTCATCTCGGGCGAGGAGACGCCGATCTCCAGCAGTTCGTGACTGGCGCCGGTCGACATCATCTTGATGCGCTCGCGCTTGTTGAGCTGCCCGTCGACCACTCGTACGTACGTCACGACACCGCGGTACGAGTCGTAGACCGAGTCGAAGATCATCGCGCGGGCGGGGGCGTCCGCGTCGCCCACCGGGGCGGGGATGTCCCGGACCACCCGGTCCAGCAGCGCCTCGACGCCCACGCCGGTCTTCGCGGAGACCTTGAGGACGTCCTCCGGCTGGCAGCCGATGAGGTTCGCCAGCTCTTCGGCGAACTTCTCCGGCTGGGCGGCGGGCAGGTCGATCTTGTTCAGGACCGGGACGATGGTGAGGTCGTTCTCCATCGCCAGGTACAGGTTGGCCAGCGTCTGCGCCTCGATGCCCTGCGCCGCGTCGACCAGCAGGACCGTGCCCTCGCAGGCGGCGAGCGAACGCGAGACCTCGTACGTGAAGTCGACGTGCCCCGGGGTGTCGATCATGTTCAGGATGTGCGTCCTGCCCTCACCCTGCCCGTCGGTCGGCGCCCACGGCAGCCGCACCGCCTGGGACTTGATCGTGATGCCGCGCTCCCGCTCGATGTCCATGCGGTCGAGGTACTGGGCACGCATCTGCCGCTGGTCGACCACACCGGTCAGCTGGAGCATCCGGTCGGCGAGCGTGGACTTGCCGTGGTCGATGTGCGCGATGATGCAGAAGTTGCGGATCAGAGCCGGGTCGGTACGGCTCGGCTCGGGCACGTGGGTAGGAGTCGCGGGCACGCAGGGTCTCGTCTCGGGGCGATGTCGGATCGATACGTAGGTTCCATGGTCCCATGCCCGCCGCCCGACGCCCGAGTTTGGGCGGCCGAGGGGGTCGCTGATACTGTGGACAGCTGTGTCTCGTATGCCCTCTCAGCTGCGAGGCGCATCCAGAAGGAACACCGAACCTGTAAAGGCTCTTTTCGTGGCGAACATCAAGTCCCAGATCAAGCGGAACAAGACGAACGAGAAGGCGCGCCTGCGCAACAAGGCCGTCAAGTCCTCGCTCAAGACCGCGATCCGCAAGGCCCGCGAGGCCGTCGCCGCCGGCGACTTCGAGAAGGCCACCGTTGCCTCTCGTGCCGCCGCGCGTCAGCTCGACAAGGCTGTCTCGAAGGGCGTCATCCACAAGAACGCCGCCGCCAACAAGAAGTCGGCGCTGGCCACCAAGGTTGCCGCTCTCCAGGGCTGAGCTCTGATGTGATCGGCCGTACGGGACCCAGCGGGCCCTCTCTCCCGCTCCCGCCCGGCCACCCAGGACTCGCACGCGGACGCGTTCGCCACGCGGGTGCGAGCCCATCTTCTTCACCCGAGGCCCCGCTCCTTCCCCTTCCCCGGGGGAGAGCGGGGCCTTCGGCATGGGGGGAGGGGACTCTTTCCCGTGCTCCACGGGCCCCAGGGCGCACGCCAGACGGGGTCAGGGGCAGGCGCGGGTCAGGGGGCGCAGGCGGGTCAGGCCCCCTCGCGTAGAGCTTCGACCGGTGCGCGCGTGACGCGCGCGTAGCGGACTCCGACGTCGGAGGGCGTACGGCTCGGTGCGCGGGGTTCTTCAGCGGGTGCCGTCCCGTCCGTACGCCGGAGAGCGCCGCCGCCTCCAGGGGTTTCCGGGGCGGCCCGGAGTCCTCCGGGCCGACCGCGCGGGCCCGCTATTCCCCGCGCCGCATCCTCGCCGCGCGGGCCACCGCGACCACCGCCTTCTCCAGGGCGTACTCCGGGTCGTCCCCGCCGCCCTTCACCCCGGCGTCCGCCTCGGCGACCGCCCGCAGCGCGACGGACACCCCGTCCGGGGTCCAGCCCCGCATCTGCTGACGCACCCGGTCGATCTTCCAGGGCGGCATTCCCAGCTCACGGGCGAGGTCGGCGGGCCGTCCGCCCCGGGCCGACGACAGCTTGCCGATCGCCCGGACTCCCTGGGCGAGCGCGCTGGTGATGAGGACCGGCGCGACCCCGGTCGAGAGCGACCAGCGCAGGGCCTCCAGGGCCTCCGCCGCCCGTCCCTCGACGGCGCGGTCCGCGACGTTGAAGGAGGAGGCCTCGGCCCGTCCGGTGTAGTACCGGCCGACGACCGCCTCGTCGATCGTGCCGTCCACATCGGCCGTGAGCTGCGCGGCTGCGGCCGCGAGCTCCCGCAGGTCACTGCCGATCGCGTCCACGAGCACCTGACACGCCTCGGGTGTCGCCGACCGTCCGACGGCCCGGAACTCCTGCCGGACGAACGTCAGCCGCTCCGCGGGCTTCGTCGTCTTCGGGCAGGCCACCTCCCGCGCGCCCGCCTTCCGCGCGGCGTCGAGCAGGCCCTTGCCCTTGGCCCCGCCCGCGTGGAGCAGGACCAGCGAGATGTCCTCGACCGGATCGTCGAAGTACGCCTTGACGTCCTTGACCGTGTCGGCGGAGAGGTCCTGCGCGTTCCGCACGACCAGGACCTTGCGCTCGGCGAAGAGCGAGGGGCTGGTCAGCTCGGCCAGCGTCCCGGGCTGGAGCTGGTCGGACATGAGGTCGCGCACGTCGGTGTCGGCGTCGGCGGCGCGGGCGGCCGCCACCACCGCCTGCACGACACGGTCGAGGAGCAGGTCCTCCTGCCCCACGGCGAGCGTCACGGGACCGAGGAGGTCGTCGGGAGAAGTCTTTCTGGTGGCCATCGCGTTCCAGCATCCCACGGGCCACTGACAGCGATGCCCGAGAATGGCCGGGTGAGCGAACGACACGTACTGGTACTGCCCGACCGCGACGCCGCCGAGGAGGTCGCGGGCGAGCTCCCCGACCGTTTCGGCCTGGCCGAGGAACCCCAGCTCGTACGGGACGCCCTGGCGGGTGAGGACGACGCCGAGGACGCCCAGTGGCTGGTGGTCGTCGAGGACCCGGAAGGCAGGCTCGACCCGGCGGCACTGGACGGTCTCGCCGCCGAGTACGAGGGGTGGCTGGAGGCCCCGTAGGGGCCGTCGGGGCCGTCGGGGGGGGGCGGGCCGAGAGCCGTAGCGGGGCAGACCCCGGGGGCCGGGCTGTGTGAGCCCGCGGTCTCAGTCCGCGCGCGAGCCGCGCAGGAGGCGTCGGACCATGTCGACCGCGAGGTCCTCGGCGCGGTGGGCCGGGGGCAGGGCGCCGCTCCCGGCGAGGGCGGCGATGCCGTGGAGCCCGGCGAGCAGGACCACTCCGAAGCGCTCCGGGTCGCCGAGCGACGCACCGCCTCCGGCGAAGAGGCCGAGCAGGAGACCCCCGCAGGCGTCGGAGGCGGCGCGCACCTCGGGGGCCCGCTCGTCGTGCTTGCGCGCGTACATCACCTCCAGCAGGGCGGGGTGCGCGGTGGCGAAGCGGACGTAGGCCAGGGCCGTGTCGGTCAGCCGCTCCTCGAAGTCCCGGCCGTCGTCGGACACCGCGCCCCGCAGCCGCTCACCCAGGCGGCCGAAGCCCTCGACGGCCAGGGCGTCGAGCAGGGCCTGGCGGTCCGGGAAGTGCCGGGCGGGGGCGGCGTGCGAGACGCCGAGGTCACGGGCGAGCGAACGCAGGGAGAGGGCCTCGACGCCGCTGTCCGCGAGGACGGTCTCGGCTCGGGCCAGCAGTTCGGTCCGCAGATTTCCGTGGTGGTACGCCATGGCGGCATCCTACCCCCCGCATGTTGTCGTTGACATCATTGTTGTCGATGCCTACATTGGATCCATGAGCAAGCACCCCTGGACCACCGCAGACATTCCCGACCAGACCGGACGCACCGCCGTCGTCACCGGCGCCAACACCGGCCTCGGCTTCCAGACGGCGGCGGCGCTCGCCGCGAAGGGCGCGCACGTCGTCCTCGCCGTACGGAACACGGACAAGGGCCGCACGGCCGCCGAGCGGATCACCGCACTGTCCCCGGGCGCCGCCGTCACCGTCCAGAAGCTCGACCTGAGCGCCCTCGCATCGGTCCGCGCCGCCGCCGCGCGACTGCGCGACGACTTCCCGCGCATCGATCTGCTGATCAACAACGCCGGGGTGATGTGGACTCCCCGATCGACGACGGCGGACGGCCACGAGCTGCAGTTCGGCACCAACCACCTCGGCCACTTCGCACTCACCGGACTGCTCCTCGACCGTCTGCTGCCCGTCCCCGGCTCACGCGTGATCACCGTCAGCAGCGGCGCCCACCGGCTGGGCGCCTCCATCGACTTCGACGACCTGGACTCCGAGCGCCGCTACAGCCCGGCGCGCGCCTACGGGCAGTCCAAGCTGGCGAACCTGCTGTTCGCCTACGAGCTGCAGCGCCGTCTGGCCGACCGGGGCACCACCGTCTCGCTCTCGGCCCACCCCGGCGGAGCCGCCACCGACCTGAGCCGCGACTTCAGCCCGCCCGTACGGCTCCTGTTCGACAAGGTCCTCGTGCCGCTGTTCGCCCAGGGTCCGGAGCAGGGGGCCCTGCCGTCCCTGCGTGCCGCCACCGATCCCCGGGCGACCGGCGGCCAGTACTACGGCCCGGACGGCATCACCGGTATGCGCGGACACCCCCGGCCCGTGACGTCCAGCGCCAGGTCCCACGACCGGGCGACCCAGCGTCGGCTCTGGACCGTGTCCGAGGAACTGACCGGCGTCACCTACCCCGTATGACCCGTCCCGGCGTCCCACCACACGCCACCCCGCACTCCCTCCCGGGCGCACCGGCCGCCGGTCGTGGCCGACGCGCCGCCCCACCCGCACAGCGAAGGACCAGCGAATGAGAGTGATCCTCTTCGGAGCGACCGGCATGGTCGGCCGGGGCGTCCTGCGCGAATGCCTCCGCTCCCCGGAGATCGACCGGGTCCTGGTGGTCGGGCGCACCCCGACCGGGCTCGCGCACCCCGAGCTGAGGGAGATCACCCACCCCGACCTCGCGGAGCTGATGAACCGCCCCGGCATCGAGGACGAGCTGTCCGGGTACGACGCCTGCTTCTACTGCCTCGGAGTCTCCTCCGCCGGGCTGAGCCCGGAGGCGTACCGGCGGATCACCCACGACCTGACCCTGACCGTGGCCCGCGTCCTGGCCGACGCGAGCCCCGGCCTCACCTTCGTGTACGTCTCGGGGCAGGGGACGGACACCAGCGAACGGGGCAGGAGCAGATGGGCCCGGGTGAAGGGGAGGACGGAGAACGATCTGCTCGCCCTGCCCCTGTCCACCTACCTCTTCCGCCCCGGATACATCCAGCCCCTGCACGGCATCACCTCCAGGACGCCCCTCTACCGGGCCCTCTACGCCGTCACCGCTCCCCTCTTCCCGCTGATCAGACGGCTGGCGCCCCACCAGGTGACCACCACCGAGGCCATCGGCCGGGCGATGCTCTCGGTCGCCGCCACCGGCACCCCCGGGCCGTACCTCGACAGCCGCTCGATCAACGAGGCCGCCGCCCAGTGACGTTGACGGAGCCTCAGGCCGCCTTCCGGACGGGCACCGGCTCCTCGTCCCTGGTGGGCAGCTCCCTCATCCACGGCAGCGGGGAGGGCAGCAGCCACAGCACGGCGAAGGCGGCGCCGACGGTGGCGATCCACAGGGTCGGACGCAGCCCGATCGCGGTCCCGAGCAGTCCGCCGACCAGTGCGCCGAGCGGCCGGAACCCATGGTTGAGCGTCCGGAAGGCGCCCATGACCCGGGCCCTCACCGCGTCGGGTATCAGAGCCATCTGGAAGGAGCCCGCAGCGACGTCCACGACCATCACCCCGATACAGGAGAGGAACTCCGCCAGGAACAGCACGCCCACCAGCACCGGCAGCGGCCCGCCCGCCAGCGGCACCAGGAGCAGCGGGAGGGTGAAGCCGAGGAAGCCCGCGACGAGCGCCCCGCCGATGCCGAGCCGCCGTACGACCGCTCCGCTGCACACCGCGCCGAGCAGTCCGCCCACGGCGCCGGTGGCGAGCACCAGCCCGAGCATCCCGGCCCCGAGGCCGAGTTCGACGGTCACGTAGAGCACGAAGAGCGTGTGGAACATGTAGTTGAAGAACTGGACCGTGCCCGACGCGGCGAACAGGGCCCGCATCGAAGGCTCCCGGACCACCCACCGCAGCCCTTCGGTGAAATGCCCCTTGACGACCGGCGCGGGCGGCGGCTCGACCGTCTTGATCCGCGCCAGGTATCCGGCCGACACCAGATACGTGACGGCGTCCGCGACCAGGGCGAAGGGGGCGGTGAGGAACTGCACCAGGAGCCCGCCGGCCCCGGGCCCGGCCAGCCAGGCCGTCGAACGGCTTCCGTTCACCAGCGAGTTCGCCTGTACGTACTGATCCGGGGGTACGAGCGCCACGAAGAGCGTGGTGTTGCAGGCCTCGAAGAGCACGGTGAGCGCCCCGACGCCGAACGCCACCACGTACAGCTGGGTCAGCGTCAGCGCGTCCAGCGCGTAGGCCACCGGCAGGGACAGCACCAGTGCCGCCCGCCCGATGTCGGTCGCCACCATGGCCCGTCGACGGCTGGTCTGCCGGTCGGCCCAGGCCCCGAAGGGCAGGTTGAGCAGGAGGGCCGGCAGGAGTTCGACGGTCTTGAGCCAGCCCATCGCTGCGGCGTCCGCGCCCAGGACGAGGACGGCGGCGAGCGGGATCGCCATGAGCGATATCTGGTCCCCCGCGAGGGACACGGTCTGTCCGGTCCAGTAGCGCCGGAAGGTGCGTTCGCGCAGCAGCGGCGGCACCCGGTCCCTCAGGGCCATGCGGTTCACTCCGCTCCGCTCTCGGTGACTTCCTGGTCCAGATAGGCGATGCGCACGATGCTGACGGGCCGCGAGCCCTCCGGCCGCAGGGACCGGTCGGACGCGCGCGCCTCGTAGGGCCGCATCAGTTCGTCGATCCGGGCGCCGAGGGCGGTCAGCTCCTCAGGGGTGAGGTGGAGCATCGTGTCGCCGAACTGCTCGGCCTGCCGCCACTCCTTCGACAGCTGTCGCCGGTTCTCCATGGCCCGGGTGACCCGCTCGAAGTAACGCTCGGCGATGGCCGAACCGAGCGCGTCGGCCGCCTCCGCGACCGCCGGGTCCTCGCTGTACTCCGGCCACTCGGTGTACAGCGCCGTGGCCCGCCAGGGCTTCTCCCGCCCCTTGCCGCCGGGCGCCTGCTCCACGAGCCCGTATTTGGCGAGTATCCGCAGGTGGTAGGAGCAACTGGCGACGGACTCCCCCGTCAGCTCGGCCGCCCGGGTGGCCGTGAACGGCCCGTTGGTACGCAGCATCCCCACCAGGGTCATCCGCAGGGGATGCGCGTAGGCCCGCAGGGCGCGCGGGTCGGTGAGCCGAACACTGCGGGGCTGTTCGCCCTCGGACCGCTCGCCCTCGGACTGGGGATCACTGTTCTCCGACATGATGTAAAGATATCTTTAGAAAGATTTCTTTACAAGCATTTCTTTAGATGTACGGGGAGGGGCGAGGCCCAGAGGGCGAGGGGGCCCTCCCCCCCTCCCCCTCGCCCCCCACCCACCCCGCCCCTCATCTGCCCCTCATCCGCCCCTCGGCACCGCCACGAGCCCGTTCCCCGACCCCACCACCGCGACGGCCCCGTCCCGGTCGGTCCGCAGCACCCGCGCTCCGCCGTCCCGCAGCAGGTCCAGCGTCCGGGGCGAGGGGTGACCGTACGGGTTGTCCCGGCCCGTCGACACCAACGCGAGCCTCGGCCGCACGGCCCGCGTCAACCCCGGGTCCTGGTACGCGGAACCGTGGTGGGCGACCTTGAGCACATCGACCGGCGGGAGCTCCGGATGGGCTCTCAGCAGTGCCCGCTGCGCCGGTGGCTCCAGGTCCCCGAGCAGCAACAGGGTCAGTCCACCGGCCGCCCGGACCAGCAGGGCGACACTGGCGTCGTTCGGCCCCTCGAAGAACTCCCCGCCTCCTGCTCCTGCCCCCGCCATCGGCCAGAGCACCCGCCACTCCAGGCTCCCCACTCGTCGCCGCTCGCCCGGCCCGGCACGGATCAGTGGCACGCGTGCCGCCGCCGCCGTCCGCCGGACGAACGCGGCCTGGGCGGGCGGCTCTTCGAGACTCGTCGCCTGGATCGCTCCGACTTCCCTCCCCCGCAACACTCCCGGGAGCCCGGCCACATGGTCCGCGTGGAAGTGGGTCAGCAGCAGCAACGGCACTCTCCGGACCCCGAGTTCGCTCAGGCACCGGTCCACGGCTGCCGGGTCCGGGCCCGCGTCCACCACGACGCCCGCGTCCCCGCCCGCCGCGAGCACCGTCGCGTCCCCCTGTCCCACCGAGCACATCGCGTACACCCAGCCCGGCGGCGGCCACCCGGTGGCCCACCGGGTCAGGGGCACCGGCCGCGTCACCACGAGCAACAGCACCACCGCCAGCAACGATCCGATCGGCCCCCGGTACGGCAGCCCGCGCGCCCCGAACACCAACAGGACCGTGAGCGCCGCCAGGGCGAGACCACCCCACCATCCGCCGGGCCAGGCCATTTCCGCCCCCGGCAGCGCCGCGCCGGTACGGGCCACCCGCACGATCCACCCGGCCGGCCACCCCGCCAGCCACGCCAGCCACTCCGCCGCCGACGCCCACAGCGGCGCCACCGCGAGCGCGGCGAAACCGAGCACCGTGGCGGGCGCCACCGCGAGTTCGGCCAGCAGGTTCGCGGGGATCGCGACCAGGCTCACCCGGGCGGCGAAGACCACCACGACCGGAGCGCAGACCGCCTGCGCCGCCAGTGCGGCCGCGAGCGCCTCAGCGAGTCCGCCGGGTACCCCGCGCCGCCGCAGCGCCTCGCTCCACCGGGGTGCGAGGGTGAGCAGCGCCCCGGTCGCCAGGACCGAGAGCAGGAAGCCGTAACTCCGCGCGAGCCAGGGGTCGTAGAGCACCAGGAGCAGCACGGCCGCGGCCAGTGCGGGGATCAGCGATCTCCGCCTGCCGGTCCCGATCGCGAGGAGGACGACGAGCCCGCAGGCCGCCGCCCGCAGCACGCTCGGATCCGGTCGGCAGACGACCACGAACGCGAGCGTCAGCGCTCCGCCCGCCAACGCGGTGCCCCGCAGCGAGAGTCCCAGCCGGGGTGCGAGTCCACCGCGCTCCACCCGATGGGCCCGTCCCGGCCGTCCGACGAGCAGGAGCAGCACGATGGAGAGGTTGCTCCCGGATACGGCCAGAAGATGAGTGAGGTCGGTCGCCTCGAAGGCGTCTCTCAGCTCCGGCCCGATCCGGGAGGTGTCCCCCACCACCAGGCCCGGCAGCAGGGCCCGCGCGTCCGGTGCGAGCCCCTCGGTCGCCCGGCGCAGTCCGGCGCGCAGTTCCCCCGCCATCTGTTGCGGCGCGGTGGGCGGCCCGACGATCCTGGGCGGCCCGGCCCCGTCCGTCTTGAGCACCCCCGCGTACGGCTCGCCCGGCCGTGCCGGACCCAGCCGTCCGGTGATCCTCAGCCGGGTGGAGGGCAGGAGCCGTAGCCATTCCGACCGGCCCTCCCCCGGCGGCACGATCACCAGGACCGGGGCCCTGGTCCGGACGGCCCCGTCGTCCGGTGCCGCGCCCGTCCGGCGGTGCGCCCAGACGTCCGGCAGCACCGGCCGCCGCGCCTCGGTCACCACGCCGTCCAGGACGACGGACACGGGGACCGTCCCGCTTCCCCGCACCCTGGGCCTGGTGAGCCTCGGGTCGGAGGCCACCGTCACCTCCAGGTGCACGCGCGCGGCGTCCTCCGCCAGTGCCGGGACGGGTCCTCTCCGCAGGTCCGCCGCGTGCAGTCCCGCCGAGGTCGCCCCGGCAGCGGCGCACAGCAACGCCCCGGCGCACGCGGTCGTCCGCAGTCCCCACCCCGCTGCCCCCTTCCGCTCCCGGTCGCCTCCCCGCCCCTCCTTGCCGGACCGTCCCACCGGGCCGTCGCCGCGCCGCTCCCCGTCCCGCCCCCCGCCACGGTGCCGCCACCGCGCCACGACCGGCGCCAGCAGGACCGTGGCCGCCACCAGACAGCCCCCGGCACCGGCGAACGTCCACCACCCGGTGGCGCCCAGTGCCCAGGCGGCGGCCACCCATGCCGCCACCGCGAGCGGTACGAGCCGCAGATCCGTCGGCCCCTCGTCCCTCCGGTACGTCGTGGGGCGTTCTGTCCTCCCCGAGTCCGTCGGGTCCCCGTCCCTTCCGGGACTCCGGGCCGTCGTCCTGTCTCGTTCCTCGACCGCCGCTTCCCCGTGCCCCGAAACCGTCTCCGTGCCCCGCGCCCCGCCCTGCCCCTCGCTCCGCCTCATGGCCGGACCAGTGGTTCGAGGTCGGCGAACCGGCGCTCACCGATGCCGTTGACCTGCCGTAATTCCCCGACCGAGCGGAAGCCTCCGTGCTCTGCCCGGTGGTCGACGATGTGCCCGGCGAGGACGGGGCCGACCCCCGGGAGAGCGTCGAGTTGCTCCACCGTGGCCGTGTTCAGGCTCAGCGGCACCCCCGGCCCGCCGCTGCCCGTACCGGGACCGGAGCCAGGCCCTGTGGCGGAGATGCCCGGCAGTCCGACGAGGACCTGTTCGCCGTCGAGGAGCACCCGGGCCCGATTGAGGCCCGTGAGGTCCGTGTTCTCCTTCGCGCCGCCCGCCGCGCGCAGGGCGTCCGCGACCCGGGACCCGGCGGGCAGCGTCAGCACCCCGGGCCTGTGGACCTTGCCACCGACGTCGACGATCACCTTCGCCCCGCCCGGATTCGCCCCGCCCTGGGCGGGAAGCGCGCCCCGTCCCGCTGCCGCCCCGGCGCGCGGCACGGGCCCTGGTGCGGACGGGTCCATGGACGTGGCGGCCCGTACGAGGTCGGGAGCGCGCACCGGCTCCGGTCGCCCGGTCCAGAAGTAGCCGCCCGCGAGGCCACCGGCCACCACCAGGACCACCGTCAGGGCGGCCAGTGTCCTCGGTTCGAGGCCGCACCGGGTCTGCACCCACACCGGGGTCCGCTCGCGCAGTGCCGCCGCGAGTCGTCGGCGGGCCCCGGGCGGCGAGCCGCGCTGCCATGCCTCGGGTTCCTCAGGGGTTCCCCGCAGCGGTTCGGCCGCAGTCTCCTGCGGGGCCGCTCCCGGGAACAGCGCGTCGCCCCGGTGCCGGGCGCCGTCCACCGGCGCCACGACCACCCGCCGGACGCGAACCCGCCGCCTGACCCGCCCGGAGGCCGTACCGTGCCCGGATACCGCGCCATGCCCTGCCGCCGGACCGTGCCCAGGCTCCGTACCGCGTCCCGTGGCCGTATCCCGCGCTCCGGGGCGGCTCCGGTCGTCTGCCCTGGGCGCCCTGCCCGGCCCGCTCGTGACCCCGCTCATGGCCACGGTCCTGGCCCTGCCCCTGGCCACGCTCGTCGGTGGGTGCGCCGGACCCGGGGCGTCGGGAAGGTCCATCGGACGATCGGGAAGAGTCGTTGCCGTACGTGTGTGAAGAGTCATACGGCTGACGGTAGGGACCGCGACCCCGCCGTGCGGGGCGCGTTCGGGTTCCGTGGACAGGCGCCCCGCTGTGGAAAACCCCGTCACCCTCCTGGCGGATGGACAGCCTCAGCGGGGGGAGACGACGACCGCGAGCAACCCGGGGCCCGTGTGCGCGCCGATAACCGCGCCCACTTCGCTGACCTGCACGTCTGCCGTGCCCGGTACGCGTTCCCTGAGCCGGTCGGCGAGGGCGGCGGCCCGTTCGGGCGCGGAGAGGTGGTGGACGGCGATGTCCACGGCGCCGGTACCGGCCCGTTCCACGGCGATCTCCTCCAGGCGGGCGATGGCCTTCGAGGCCGTCCGCACCTTCTCCCGTAGTTCGATCCGTCCGTTGTGGAGTTCGAGGAGCGGTTTCACCGCGAGCGCGGAGCCGAGGAGTGCCTGCGCGGCGCCGATCCGGCCGCCCCGGCGCAGATAGTCGAGGGTGTCGACGTAGAAGTAGGCGCTGGTTCCCTCGGCGCGTTTCTCCGCGGCGGCGACCGCTTCGTCGAGGGAGCCGCCCGCCTCGGCGACCCTGGCGGCCTCCAGGGCGCAGAAGCCGAGTGCCATGCCCATCATCCGGGTGTCGACGACCCGTACGGGCAGGGGTGCGTCCTTCGCCGCGAGCACGGCGGCGTCATAGGTGCCGGAGACCTCGGCGGACAGATGGAGCGAGACGACGCCCTTCGCCCCGGCCTCGGCGGCTTCCCGGTAGGCCTCGGCGAAGACTTCGGGGCTCGGCCGTGAGGTGGTGACGGGCCGTCTCTTCTGCAGGGCCTCGGCGAGTGCCTGCGCCGAGATCTCGGTGCCCTCCTCCAGGGCGCGGTCGCCGATGACGACGGTCAGCGGCACCGTGGTGATGGCGTGCCGCTCCCTCGTCCGACGTGGCAGGTAGGCCGTGGAATCGGTGACGATCGCGACATGCCGGGACATGAGCGGGAGGTTACCCGGCGTTGCCTCGGTGTGGCAGCCCGGCCCCCACCGCCGATGTCCGGCGGGTCCGTCCGGGGGTGTGGACCCGGGGCGGTCCCGGGCCGGTCGGGGGGTCAGGTGGTCGTCTCGGGGCGGGCCGACTTCTCCCAGGAGTAGGGGGTCCGCCGGGGGTCGGGGGCGGTGATCGCGGGCCGTTCGTCCTCGTGGCCCGGAGCGGCCTGTCCCGCCTGCCCGTGCTGTTCGTGCTGTGTGTGCTGTTCCGAGGACTGTCCCCATCCGGTCCGTCCTCCGGGGGCGGTGCCGGTGGCGCCGGTCCCGGCCGACGTGGTCTCGGGGCCGGTCCAGTGGCGCAGGGCTCCCGCCTCGACGTCGATCTGGTCGCTGAGCGCCGACAGGTCGTCCTCGGCGAACTTCAGGGCCCGGTCCCGGGCCGCGCGGCGCAGCGCGTCGGCGGAGCCGGTGATCCGCTCGGTGCGGGCGGTGAGGTCGGGGAGCTGCCCGGACACCCAGGCCCGGTCGGGTTCCCGTTCGAGGCGCCTGAGGTCGTCGTCCAGTTCGAGCCCGTGCGCGCTGAGCCGGTGGAACAGGTCGAGGGACTCCTTCAGGGAGGCGTCCTCTCCGACACCGGCCTGGAGGGCCTCCTGGGTGGCCCGCATCGAGGTGCGCAGGGAGAGCCGGAGTCTGGCCAGCTCGCCCGCGACTCCCGCCTGGCCGAAGCTCTTGGCCCGCAGGGTGGTGTCCTCGACCGTGCGCCGGGCCTGGTCGATCGTGCGGTCGACCCCGCGCTTGGCCGCCTTGACCGCCTTGACCGTCACGTAGACGCCGAGCGCCACGAACGACAAGAAGAGCAGCGCCATGATCGTGATAATCGCGGCTTCCATGTGCGCCCCTCCGGCGTCCGTCGAGTCCCCACTGATGTGGTTCCTCCACGGTAAACGGAAGAGGCAGGTCGGGGGTTCCATCGGAACCCCCAACCTGCCCGTAGGGGAAACCCCTGGGTTCGTCAGCCGGCGACGATGTTGACCAGCTTCGGCGCGCGCACGATCACCTTGCGGATCTCGGCGCCGCCCAGTGCGCCGACCACGTGGGGGTCGGCCAGGGCCAGTGCCTCCAGGTCGGCGTCGGTGATCGACGGGGGGACCTCCAGGCGGGCCTTGACCTTGCCCTTGATCTGCACGACGCAGGTCACGGTCTCGTCGACGAGGTACGCCGGGTCGGCGACCGGGAAGTCCTGGTGGACGACCGAGTCGGTGTGGCCGAGCTTGCGCCACAGTTCCTCGGCGATGTGCGGGGCCAGCGGGGCCACCAGCAGGACCAGCCGCTCGGCGACGGACCGGGACAGCGCGCCGCCCGACTTCGTCAGGTGGTTGTTCAGCTCGGTCACCTTGGCGATGGCGGTGTTGAAGCGCATCGCGGCCATGTCCTGGGCGACGCCGTCGATCGCCTTGTGCAGGGCACGCAGGGTGTCCTCGTCGGGCTCGGCGGCGACGACGGTGGCCTCGCCGGTCGCCTCGTCGACGATGTTGCGCCACAGCCGCTGGAGCAGCCGGTACTGGCCGACCACCGCGCGCGTGTCCCAGGGGCGGGAGACGTCCAGCGGGCCCATCGCCATCTCGTACAGGCGCAGGGTGTCGGCACCGTACTCGGAGCAGATCTCGTCGGGCGTCACGGCGTTCTTCAGGGACTTGCCCATCTTGCCCAGGACGCGGCTGACCTTCTCGCCCTCGTGCCAGAAGGCTCCGTCGCGCTCCTCGACCTCGACCGCGGGGACGGCGATCCCGCGCGCGTCGCGGTAGACGAAGGCCTGGATCATGCCCTGGTTGTACAGCTTGTGGAACGGCTCGGCGGAGGAGATGTGGCCCAGGTCGAACAGCATCTTGGACCAGAACCGCGCGTACAGCAGGTGCAGTACGGCGTGCTCGGCGCCGCCGACGTACAGGTCGACTCCACCGGTGGGCATTCCCTCGCGGGGGCCCATCCAGTACTCCTCGACCGTCGGGTCGACCAGCTTCTCGGAGTTGTGCGGGTCCAGGTAGCGCAGCTCGTACCAGCAGGAACCTGCCCAGTTGGGCATGGTGTTGGTCTCGCGGCGGTAGCGGCGCGGACCGTTGCCGTCCTCGAGGTCCAGGGTGACGTCGACCCAGTCCTCGTTGCGGGACAGCGGGGGCTCCGGCCGGGTGTCGGCGTCGTCCGGGTCGAAGGTGCGCGGCGAGTAGTCCTCGACCTCGGGCAGCTCCAGCGGCAGCATCGACTCGGGCAGCGCGTGGGCGACGCCGTCCTCGTCGTAGACGATGGGGAAGGGCTCGCCCCAGTACCGCTGGCGGCTGAACAGCCAGTCGCGGAGCCGGAAGTTGACGGTTCCCTCTCCGATGCCCCGGTCGGCCAGCCAGGCGGTGATCTTCGCCTTGGCGTCGACGACGCCCAGGCCGTC
Organism: Streptomyces sp. NPDC087215; assembly: GCF_044744885.1. NCBI lineage: Bacteria > Bacillati > Actinomycetota > Actinomycetes > Kitasatosporales > Streptomycetaceae > Streptomyces > Streptomyces sp. NPDC087215. The sequence goes on along the minus strand of NZ_JBIUZD010000002.1, from coordinate 200,533 downwards.
CAGGGAGATCTCGCCGTTGGCGGAGTTCACCAGCTTCGCGTCGTACGAGGCGAAGGCGTCGTCCCAGGTGGTGGGGTCGGTGCCGCGCTCGTCGTCGGGCTCGACGACGCAGCGCATCGGCAGCTCGAAGGCGCGCGCGAAGGCGAAGTCGCGGCTGTCGTGGGCGGGGACGGCCATGATGGCGCCGGTGCCGTAGCCCATCAGGACGTAGTCGGCGATGAAGACCGGGACGCGGTCGCCGCTGACCGGGTTGGTCGCGTAGGCGCCGGTGAAGACGCCGGTCTTCTCCTTGGCGTCGGCCTGCCGCTCGACGTCGGACTTGGAGGCGGCCTGCTTGCGGTAGGCGTCGACGGCCTCGGACGGGGTGGCGTGTCCGCCGGTCCACACGTCGTGGGTGCCTTCGGGCCAGGCGGCCGGGACGATCCGGTCGACCAGATCGTGCTCGGGCGCCAGGACCATGTAGGTGGCGCCGAACAGGGTGTCCTGGCGGGTGGTGAAGACGGTGATGGCGCCGGTGTCGCCGACCTGGAAGTCGACGCGGGCGCCTTCGGAGCGGCCGATCCAGTTGCGCTGCTGCAGCTTGATGGCCTCGGGCCAGTCCAGCGCGTCCAGGTCGTCGAGCAGGCGGTCCGCGTAGGCGGTGATCCGCATGTTCCACTGGCGCAGCTTGGCCTTGAAGACGGGGAAGTTGCCGCGCTCGGAGCGGCCGTCGGAGGTGACTTCCTCGTTGGCCAGGACGGTGCCCAGGCCGGGGCACCAGTTGACCGGTGCCTCGGAGGTGTACGCCAGGCGGTACTCGCCCAGGATGTCGGCGCGCTCGGTGGCGGTCAGCTCGTTCCACGCGCGCGTGGAGCCGGGGATCTCACGGGTGCCGTTCTCGAACCGCTCGATCAGCTCGGCGATCGGACGGGCCTTCCCGGCCTCGTCGTCGTACCAGGCGTTGTAGATCTGCAGGAAGATCCACTGGGTCCACTTGTAGTACTCGGGGTCGATCGTGGCGAACGACCGGCGCTTGTCGTGGCCCAGGCCCAGCCGGCGCAGCTGGACCTTCATGTTCTCCATGTTGGCCTCGGTGGACACGCGCGGGTGCGTGCCGGTCTGCACGGCGTACTGCTCCGCGGGCAGGCCGAAGGCGTCGAAGCCGAGGGTGTGCAGCACGTTGTGGCCGGTCATGCGCGCGTGGCGGGCGAAGACGTCCGTGGCGATGTAGCCGAGCGGGTGGCCGACGTGCAGTCCCGCGCCCGAGGGGTACGGGAACATGTCCATGATGAACTTCTTGGGGCGGGCGACGACCTCGGGGTCGCCCGCCAGGTCACCGGTGGGGTTGGGCGCCTCGTAGGTGCCCTCGGCGTCCCAGAAGTCCTGCCAGCGTGCCTCGATGTCGGCGGCCATGGCCGCCGTGTAGCGATGCGGGGCCGCCGTCTCGACGGCCGTATTGATCTCGGTCATGGTCCTTGAAGCTCCATCGATCGTCTCTGCCCACTGCCACGGACTGCCGTGAAATGAAAAATCCCCTCGCACAGGAGGGGACGCCGCGCCGACTCCGACGGAATGTCTGTCGTCCGTCGGGACTGATCAGCGCGGCTCGGTAAGCAGAAGGCGTACGGCACGCATGGCGCCAGGGTACCGCAGGGCCCGCGCGGGCCGCACCGGCGTTCCGGGGAGCGGTCGCGCGCACGGGCCGGAGGGAGAGGGACACGAAGAAGCGGGCCACCCGATCCGGGTGACCCGCTTTCTTTCCGTGGATCTTCTGTGGAGCTAAGGAGAATTGAACTCCTGACCTCCTGCATGCCATGCAGGCGCTCTACCAACTGAGCTATAGCCCCTTGCTTTCCGTCTCCGTTCCGGTTTCCCTCGCGGCGACAGACAGAACATTAACCGGCTCCCCGGCAGATCTCCAAATCGATTCTCGGGGCTCTTCTGACCTGCCGGGTAGGGTCGCCGACTGTGTCCGTCTCCGTGCTCTCCCGAACCCGCGCCCGGCCGTGGCCCCTGGCCACCGCCGCGGCGGTCTGTCTGTTCTCGTTCGTGGCCTTCTGGGCGGCGCAACGCCTGGCCCACGTGAACATGCTCGATGTGATGGTCTACCGCGCCGAGGGCGAGACGGTCCTCGCGGGCGGCGATCTGTACGCGATGCGCGCCACCTCCGCGAACCTGGGCATGACCTACCCGCCGTTCGCGGCACTGCTGTTCGTCCCGCTGACCCTGGTGGGCGTGCCGCTGATGCGGACGCTGGCCACCGCGGGGAACCTGCTCCTGGTGGTCGCGCTGGTGCAGTTGTCGCTCCAGTTGGTCCGCCCGTCGCTGTCCCGTACGGACCTGTGGCGTACGACGCTGTGGGTCGCCGCCGTCGTGGTCTGGTGCGAGCCGGTGTGGACGACGCTGCGGTACGGCCAGATCAACCTGCTGATAGCCGTGGCGGTGCTCTGGGACCTGACGCGCCGGGAGGGCAGCCGCTGGGCCGGTCTCGGCATCGGTCTGGCGACGGCGGTGAAGCTCACACCGGGGCTCTTCGTGGTCCTGCTGCTCGTCGCCGGGTTCCTCCTGTGGCGGCGGGACCGGACCTGGAACCAGTGGCTGCGCACGGCGGCGACGGCGACGGGCGTGTTCCTCGGGACGACGCTGGTGGTGGCGGTCGCCCTGCCCGCCGACTCCCGGCGGTTCTGGACGGAGACCCTGTTCGAGACCGGGCGGGTCGGTTTCGCCGAGGAGACGGCCAACCAGTCGATCCGCGGGGTGCTGGCCCGGCTGATGCACACCGACGATCCGGGCATGTGGTGGGCGGTGACCGCGGCGCTCCTCGGCGGCGCGGCGATGGTGCTGGCGGTACGGGCGGCCGTGCGCGGCGACAAGGCGGTGGCGGTGGTCGTCTGCGCGTTCACCGCGCTGATGATCAGCCCGATCTCCTGGTCCCACCACTGGGTCTGGTGCGTGCCGCTGCTGATCCTGCTCGCGGACCGCTCCACGCGCGTGTGGCCGGTGACGGGTGCGGTGGCCCTGGCGTTCGCCTCGTTCATGCTGTGGTGGGTCCCGCACGACCCTGGGCGGCCCGAACTGGACCAGAACGCGGGCCAGATGCTGCTCTCGGCCGTCTATCCGCTGACGGCGACCGCGGTGTTCGTGGGGTACGCGCTGACGCTGCGGCGTCAGGGCCTGCTGCGGCGTCAGGCCGTGGCGAAGGAGTAGAACCGCTTGAGGGTGCAGTGCTCGTCGAGGAGCCGGCCGTAGATCGGTTCCCCCTCGAGTTCGCGGTACGTCTCGATGGGGTCGCCTTTTATGATCAGCGCCCGTGCGCACTCCTCGCACCAGTACTGGAATCCGGGGTTGACGGGTTCCATGTCGCGCACGATGGGCGTCCCGCTGCCGCACCAGTCGCACTTCCGCCTGTGCGCACCCATCAGTGGGCTCCGGCCGCGACCGCGCGCCGTCCGCCCATGGGACACACCCCGCCGTTGTCACCGAGCACTTGGGTCACCCTCCCATCCGGAATCTCGTCCCCTCCGGCCGTCCGATTCTGCCATGGCCCCGCAAGGGGGCGGCCCGCTCGGTGTGGTGGCCGGACCTGCCCGCCCACGAGCGCGGCGACGGCCGGGGCCTGCGGCGTCACCTCCAGGACGAGCGCGTTCCGCGGGACGGGCCGCCCCGTGGCGGGCGGGTCGGGTCCACGCGCGCGCGTGGGGAGTCCGGCGCGGGTCGTCGGCGCCGCGAGGTTGACGGCGAGGGCGCCGGGGGGTGCCATGGACCGGGCGGCACCACCACCCCCGGCGGCGGTCCGGGCCGGTTGTCGGTGCCACCGTCTTTACTGGTTGCGGGACGTGCCGTGGTCGAGGTCGCGCGCGGAGCGGGACCGGGGTCCGGCACGGGTGGGAGCCCGCCGATGCCGGTACCGACAGTGCCCGGCGACGGCGGCACGGGGACTCGACCATGGGGGTGGGACGATCGTGACCGCCGTACCGGCACAACGACGCCGACGGCCGGAACTGGCCGCCTTCCTGCGGGGCCGCAGGGCCCGGGTGACACCGGAGGACGTCGGGATGCCACCGGGGCTCCGCCGCCGCACGCCCGGTCTGCGCCGCGAGGAGGTCGCCCGGCTCTCCGGGGTCGGCGTGACCTGGTACACGTGGTTGGAGCAGGGGCGTCCGATCAACGCGTCCGCGCAGGTCCTCGACGCGGTCGCCCGTACGCTGCGGCTCGACCGCCCCGAGCGCGAGCACCTCTACCGGCTGGCCGAGGTGCCGTACGCCCCGGAGCCGTCCGCGTCCGACCTCCCCGAGGTCGGCCGGGAGCTCCAGGGCATCCTCGACGCCCTGGAGCCGCACCCGGCGGTGCTCTACAACGCGCGGTACGACGTGCTCGCCACCAACGGCGTGTACGAGCGGCTCTTCTTCCGGGACGGACAGGAGCTGGACACGGGCCCGTTCGGCGTACGCAACGCGCTGTGGGCGCTGTGCAGCGCCCCGGAGGCGGTGTGCCCGGTGGTCGACCGGCGGCGGGAACTGTCGCTGATGGTGGCCCGGCTGCGGGGCGCGTACGGGCGCCATGTGAACGAGCGCGCCTGGGAGGAGTTCATACGGGGGCTGGTGGAGACGAGTCCAGATTTCGCCCGGCTGTGGCGGGGCGCGGACGTGGCGCCGCCGGGGGCCCGGGTGAAGGTCTTCCGGCACGCGCGGGTGGGCGAGGTCCGGATGACCTCGGTCTCCCTCTCCGTGAACGGGATGCCGGAGTGCCGGATCGTGGTCCACACCCCGGACGACGAGGAGAGCCGTCTCCGGGTCGCGTCCCTGTGCGGGGCGACGACGGAAACGACGGATCCCGCCCCCCTGAAGAGGACGGGATCCGGTGACTGTGGAGCTAAGGAGAATTGAACTCCTGACCTCCTGCATGCCATGCAGGCGCTCTACCAACTGAGCTATAGCCCCTCGTGTTCTTCGCGCTCTGCGCTGCGAACAAGAAGAACTTTAGCCTGTGACCTGCCGGAAAGTGAAATCCGGGTCCGGTCGGCCGACCGGGGGGCTCAGGCGTCGTCGCCGAGCACGGGCTCGGGCAGCGTGCCCGCGTTGTGCTCCGTCAGCCGCCAGCCGCGGGCGCCCTCGCCGAGAACGGACCAGCAGCAGTTCGAAAGGCCGCCGAGGCTCTCCCAGTGGCGGGCTTCGAGGCCCAGGAGCCGGCCGATGGTGGTGCGGATCGTGCCGCCGTGGCTGACCACGACGAGCGTGCCGTCCCGGGGCAGCTTGTCGGCGTGGTCCAGGACGACCGGTGCGGCCCGGTCGGCCACCTCGCTCTCCAGTTCGCCGCCGCCCCGGCGCACGGGCTCGCCGCGCTTCCACGCCGCGTACTGATCGCCGTACCGCGTGACGATCTCGTCGTGGGTCAGGCCCTGCCACTCCCCCGCGTACGTCTCGCGCAGCGCGGAGTAGTGGGCGACGGAGTGGCCGGTGAGCGTGGCGAGCTCGGCGGCGGTGGCAGCCGCCCGCTTCAGATCGGAGGCCACGATGGCGTCCGGTTCCAGCGCGGCGAGCAGCCTGGCGGCCCGGCGCGCCTGGGAGACGCCGGTCTCCGTCAGCTCGATGTCGGTCGAGCCCTGGAAACGGCGCTCCAGGTTCCACGAGGTCTGGCCGTGGCGCCAGAGGACGATGCGACGGCCCCTGCCGCCCTCGGTGATGCTCAGTTCAGCTCACCGTCCACTTCGTCGGGCAGCCCGGCGGCGTGCTCGGAGAGGTCGACACCGGTCAGGGCGGCGTGCTCGGCGCCCTTGCCGTGGGTCTTCCGGGCGTCCTCGGGGAGGGGCAGCTCGGGGCAGTCCTTCCACAGGCGCTCGAGCGCGTAGAAGACGCGCTCCTCGCTGTGCTGGACGTGGACGACGATGTCGACGTAGTCCAGCAGGATCCAGCGGGCGTCGCGGTCGCCTTCGCGGCGGACCGGCTTGGCGCCGAGGTCCTTGTTGAGGCGCTCTTCGATCTCGTCGACGATCGACTTGACCTGGCGGTCGTTGGGCGCGGAGGCGAGCAGGAAGGCGTCGGTGATCGACAGCACATCGCTGACGTCGTACGCGATGATGTCGTGCGCGAGCCGGTCGGCGGCCGCCTGAGCGGCGGCGTTGACGAGTTCGATGGAACGATCCGTGGCGGTCACAAGCAGGCTTTCGTCGGCGGTCCAGTACCCCTCCAGGGTCTCACGGACCGCCGACGGCACCGCCAACGTTTTCCGGGGGCCGGTGCCGGGCGGCCAGGACCGGCCCCTCGGGGGCGGCTCGGGGCCGCCCGGCACCGGTCCGGGCGCCTGTTACCGGCCGGACTTCTTGACCTTGTAGTCCTGGCCCAGGACCACGGTGACCACGGCTCCTCGGGCGGGCTTCCCCTTGGTGACCGAGGAGGCCGGGAGGTCCATTGTCTTGGCGACCTCTTCGGCCGTCGCCCTCTGGGTGTCGTCGCCGTAGACGACCTGCGACTTCTCCTGTGTCGCCGCCTCCACGCCACCGACGAAGGAGTAGCCGCCGTTGGCCAGGACGACCCGGGCCGACTCGGTCGCCTTCCTGCCCGAGGCGTCACGGACCGAGACCCGGGGCACGCCGTCGGACTTGGGCGCGGTGACCTTGCCGCCCAGGACGTCCTTGACCAGGCTCTCGCCCGCGCCCTCGGTCAGGGTGCCGTCCTCGGCCACCGGGAGGACGCTCGTCTTGTACGCGCCCATCTTGGCGTGCTCGGCGAGCTTGGCCAGGGAAGCGCCCAGGTCCTTCTCGGGGAGGGAGGGATCGAGGATCTGCTGGAGGGTCTGGACCGTGACCGTGGCGGCTCCGGGGTCGGAAGAGAACTTCCGCAGCACGCCGTACATGACCTGTCCGAAGCGCTGGAGCTGCGCGGCCTCGGGCTCGCCGGGCACCCGGTAGGTGGCGTAGGCGACGGCGGCGCGCCCGTTGAGGGTCTGCTTCTCGCCCTTGCGGACCAGCGGATCCGCGCCCTTCTTGGTGTCGGGCACGTCGACGTCGGTGTCCACCTCGATGCCGCTGAGGGTCTCGACGAGGTTCTCCAGGTACGGGGTGTCCAGGCGCCAGGTGCCGGTGACGTCGGTCCCGAGGAGGTTGTCGACCGCCTGCCGGGTCCCGCCGGAGCCGTCGTCCTCGACGGACGCGCCGAGGGTGGTGGCCACGCCCTCGTCGTCGGCGACGACCAGGGAGTTGGGGAGCAGCACGGTGGTGCCCTGGCGGGTGGTCGTGTTCTCCACGAGCAGGGCGGTGGAGGTCCGGCCGCTTCTGGTCTCGTGGAGGTGGACGACGATGGTGTCGCGTTTCTGCGGGCCGGTGGCGGTGCCGCCGGTCTTGGCCTCGCCGTCGGACGTTCCGGGGAGGAGGCCGGCGGACCAGAGGTAGCCGACGCCGCCCACGACGGCGAGGACGAGGACGGCGACCAGGGCGACGATCCGGTTGCGGCCCCGGCGCCTGGCCTCCTCGCGGCGTTCCGAGCGGCTCTCGGTGAACTTGAGCCAGTCGATGACGTCCTCGGAGTCCTCGTCGGGCTCCTCGATGAAGGAGAACTGCTCGCTGCGGTGGTCGCGGTCCTCGGCGTCGGTCTCGGCGGGGCCTTCGGCGGTACGGGCCGGGGTGGGCCGTTCGGGTGCGGGGCGCTGTCCGGGGACGCCCGCCGGGGCCGCGACGGGCGCGGCGGGCGGGGTCTGCGCGGGGGCCTGGGCCTGTGCGGGGGCCTGGGCGGCCTCGGGCTGGGCGGCCCACTGCTGTCCGGTGTCGTAGCCGGGGTAGGTGTAGCCCTGCTGCCCGTAGGGGTCGTAGGAGGGCTGCTGGGTCTGGCCCGGCTGCTGGGCGTAGGGGTCGTAGCCGTAGGTCTGCTGAGGCTGCTGGGTCTGCTGTCCGCCGTACGGGTCGTAGTGCTGCCCGGATGCCTGTGGGGGCGTCTGTGGCTGCTGGTACACCGGTTGGCCGTACTCGTCGTAGCCGATGATCTGCGGCTGCGGATGGTACGGATCGTACGGATGCTGCTGGTCGTTCACCGGTGCCCCTCCCCGAAGCTCACTCGCCGCGCCGGCTCACTCGCCGCGGTACAACTGGCGCTTGTCGATGTAGCGCACCACGCCGTCCGGGACCAGGTACCAGACGGGATCGCCCTGTGCGACCCTCGCCCGGCAGTCGGTGGAGGAGATGGCGAGCGCGGGCACCTCGACCAGCGAGACGCCGCCCTTGGGCAGACCGTCGTCGGTGAGGTCGTGGCCCGGCCGGGTGACGCCGATGAAGTGGGCGAGCGAGAAGAGTTCCTCGGCGTCGCGCCAGGTGAGGATCTGCGACAGCGCGTCGGCCCCGGTGATGAAGAAGAGGTCCGAGTCGCTGTTGAGGGAGCGCAGGTCCCGCAGGGTGTCGATGGTGTAGGTCGCTCCGCCGCGGTCGATGTCGATCCGGCTGACCGAGAACTGCGGGTTCGACGCGGTGGCGATGACCGTCATGAGGTAGCGGTCCTCGGCCGCGGACACGGCCTTGTCGCTCTTCTGCCACGGCTGCCCGGTCGGCACGAACACCACCCCGTCGAGGTGGAACAGGGCGGCGACCTCGCTGGCCGCCACCAGGTGTCCGTGGTGGATCGGGTCGAAGGTCCCGCCCATCACGCCGAGTCGGCGCTTGCCGCGCCCGCCAGTAGGCACTTCCTGCTCTCCCATGCGTGCAGAGCCTACTGGCACGGCGGCGGACGCCTGATCAGGGTCTCCGGTTCAGCGGTCGCGGTTGAAGCGGGTGGTGATCCACAGCAGCAGGAGCAGGGCACCGAGCGCGCCGAAGCCGATGATGTAGGGGTTGAGGCTGTGGTGGTTGCCACCGTGCTCGGCCCCCTCGGCGAGAGAGACCAGGTGGGTGGCGGTGCTGTGGAGGCTCATCTTCGACAGACCTATCGATCGGGGATGGGAGCGGAGACTTCGCGCACATCGTATGCGGGCGGTCAGGAGAGGCCCACGCCGACTCAGGCGTTGGCGTCGCGCTCCGTGTTGTCGTCGGCGGTGCCGGCGGGCTTCCCGCTGTCGGTGGGCTTCCCCGCGGCGGTGGGTTCCGTGGCGGCGGGGGCATTCGTCGTACCGGTGGTGTCGGGGTCCTCGGTGCGGTAGCCGCGCAACAGGAACCAGGCGAGCAGGGCGCCGCCCACGATGGAGACGAGCAGCACGATGCGGAGGGTGTCGCCGGGCCCCTGCTGCGCGGTGGCGGCGAGCAGGGTGGTCACGGAGTCTGCGGTGTCCGGCATGTCGGTCGTGCTCCTCGGTCGTCCGTGGTGCCCGAGTTATCCACAGGGCCCCGGCACACGGTAGCGCCAGCGCCTAGGGTGGGTGTGGTCAGGGGGACGAGCACCGACTCGTACGAACAGGGGGCATCCATGACCGAGAACGACCAGGGGAGCGCGCCGAGCAGGCAGCGCAAGCGGTTCCCCGGCATCTCCTCACGGGCCTACGAACATCCGGCCGACAGGTCGGCGCTGGTGGCGCTGCGCAAGCTCAGCGGCTTCGACACGGTCTTCAAGGCGCTCAGCGGGCTCCTGCCCGAGCGCAGTCTGCGACTCCTCTTCCTCTCGGACTCCGTCCGGGTGAGTGACGCGCAGTTCACCCACCTCAACGACATGCTGCGGGACGCCTGTCACATCCTGGACCTGGAGAAGGTCCCGCCGATGTACGTGACGCAGGACCCGAAGCCGAACGCGATGTGCATCGGCCTCGACGAGCCGATCATCGTCGTCACCACCGGTCTCGTGGAGCTCCTCGACGAGGAGGAGATGCGGGCGGTCGTCGGCCATGAGGTCGGCCACGCCCTCTCCGGGCACTCCGTCTACCGCACGGTGCTGCTCTTCCTGACCGGTCTCGCGCTCAAGGTCGCCTGGATCCCGCTGGGGAACGTGGCGATCACCGCGATCGTGACGGCGCTGCGCGAGTGGTTCCGCAAGTCGGAGCTCTCCGCCGACCGGGCCGGGCTCCTCGTCGGGCAGGACGTGCGGGCCTCGATGCGCGGGCTGATGAAGATCGCGGGCGGCAACCACCTCCACGAGATGAACGTGGACGCGTTCCTGGCCCAGGCCGAGGAGTACGAGAAGGCCGGTGACCTGCGGGACTCGGTCCTGAAGATCCTCAATGTGCTGCCCAGGACGCACCCCTTCACCACCGTCCGGGCGGCGGAGCTGAAGAAGTGGGCGGAGAGCCGCGACTTCCAGCGGATCATGGACGGGCACTACCCGAAGCGCACGGAGGACAAGGACACCTCCGTCACGGACGCCTTCCGCGAGTCCGCGGGGCACTATGCCGAGACCGTGCGGACCAGCAAGGATCCCCTGCTGAAGCTGGTCGGGGACATAGCCGGTGGCGCCGGTGACCTGGCGGGCGACCTGGGCGGACGGCTGCGGAACCGCTTCGGCGGCGGCCAGGGGGACAAGAGCGCGCAGGGCGGCAAGGCCGCCGAGGGCGAGCGGGGCACGTCGACCGACGGAACGGACGGCGACGGCGGAGACACGGGAAGCACCGGAAGCACCGGAAGCACCGGAAGCACCGGAAGCACCGAGAAGTAGGCCCGCTGGTCGCCCGGCGCTCCCCACCCGCCAGCACCCGCCCGCCCGGTGCTTCCCGGCTCCGGACACCGGTCGTCGGCGCTTCCCGGCATCGGGCACCGGCCGTCCGGCAGGCATCACACCGGCCGTCCGGCATCGGGCCGACCGGCGGCCATGGCACCGATCGCCCGGCGCCCGCCAGGTGAGCGCGATCGCCGGTGGGTGCTCCCGGACGGGCTACGGGGAGGGCTGGGCGGCCGGGGCCAGCGTTCCGCAGAGGGACGGGGCGGCGGGCCGGGCCGTGGCGTACGGGTCGGTGACCGGAGGCCGGCCGCCGTCCGGGGCCCGTGCGCCCGCCAGGAGCGGTCGCAGGGTTCCGGTGCTGTCCGGGCCGCAGGCCTGGGGGCCCGCCTCGGCCGTGCTGGTCAGCAGCTCGGCCCGGTGCATACGCAGGTCGTCGCGGTCGAAGCGGAAACGGACGACGCGGTGGACGGTGAAGAGGGAGGCCGCGGCGCCCGGTGCCTGGGCGGCCGGACGGAGGGCGTAGGTGTACGTGTGGTCCGCGAGGACGTCGAGGGTTTCGGTACCGGTCTCCTCGTAGTGGAGGACTCCCTGGACCCGGACGCCGGGGTCAGCGAGGACCGCCTCTCGGGGGTCGAAGCGGACGAGCCAGGCGGCGAGGGCGTGTCTGCCGTCGTTCGTCGGTGTCTCGACGCTCCGGTCGAACTGCTCCAGCTGGTCGGGGTCGAGCAGTACGCGCGGGGGCCGCACGGTCGCCCCGGAGAGGACGTCGGGCTCCAGGCCGGAGGCCACGAGGTAGTCCTTGGCGATGCTGAGGGCGGTGACGACCTGACTCTCGGCGAAGTGGGAGGTGCGCCCGGCGAGGGGCAGGTTGATCCCGGCGGCGCCGACCCCGTACTCGGCCGCCGGGCTGTGGTCGAAGAGCCGCTCGGGCGTACCGCCGACGACGGGGCCCCGCGGGGCGAGCGGGACGACGGTGGTCCGCAGCGGTTCGGCCCGCTGGTCGGCGGGCGGCTGGTAGGGGTTGCGGACGCCCAGGTAGAGGGCGGTGCCGAAGGCGAGGAGGATCAGCAGGACCAGCAGGACGGTGGGGCGGGAGCCGCTGCGGCCGTCCCGGACGGCGGGGACGCTGCGGACGGCACGGGCGGGCTCGCCCATGCGCTCGCTGGCCGAGAACTCCTGGAGGCGGGCAGCACGGACGAACGCCTCGTCGAAGACGACGGATCGGTACTCGTCCTCACCACCGCCGGGGAGCCCCTCGGGCGTCCCCTCGGGTGGGTCGCCACGGCTTGCCATACTTTCAGGGTAGGTCGGCGGGGGCTTCGGTAAACGCCCAGGTACACGACAAGTTCGGAAGAATTCGCCGTCCGGGGGTGGTGGGGCCGCCAAGAGTTGTGGGGGCTCCGACCGCTATCCGGGTGATGTGGACCGCACGGCGGGTACCTGGGCGACGGGCGGGGCCGGATTCGGGTTGGGTGCGTCGACGCCCGTGGTGGCGGGCGGCGGGACCTGGTCCTGCCGACTGGCGGCCGCGCCCCGGTAGACGGCGCTGAAGGCGAGGGCGACCATGCCGACACCCATGACGAGGGCGAGCAGCCAGGCCACCGGCCGGTGCCAGCGGGCGCTGCCCCGGTAGGGGCGCAGGGCGCCGCCGTGGCGGCCGTAGGGGCTGGCGTCGTCCCCGACGTCGTCGGGTTCGTAGGTGAGGCCGGGAAGGTCTCGGCGCTCCCCGCAGGGGTCGTCGTCGGCGGGTCCGCCGCCCGCGCGGGCTCGGGCGGCCTCGGCCTCGGCACGGGCCTGGGCCGCGGCGAGCAGCCGCTCGACGGCGGTCGGTTCGTGGAAGGCCGCGGCCCGTACGAAGTCCTCGTCGAAGACCACGTCGGCGTGGACCTCGTCGGCGCCTCCGCGGTCGACAGCGTCCTCGGGGTCCCCGCCGTCCTGGAACGGCTTGCCCCCCACGTCGTCCGGCACGGATTCAGAGTAGACCCGCGCGGGGGTTTTGGGCAGGGAGAGTGCGAACCCTCCCCGCCCGTACCGAAAGGAGGTGATTACCGCACGTGACCGTCACCGGTGACGATGTACTTGGTCGAGGTCAGCTCCGGAAGGCCCATGGGGCCCCGGGCGTGCAGCTTCTGGGTGGAGATCCCGATCTCCGCGCCGAAGCCGAACTGTCCGCCGTCCGTGAACCGGGTGGAGGCGTTCACGGCGACCGTGGTCGAGTCGACCAACTGGGTGAAACGACGGGCCGCGGCCTGCGAGGTGGTGACGATCGCCTCGGTGTGGCCGGAGGACCACATCCGGATGTGTTCGACGGCCTTGTCGAGGGAGTCGACGACGGCGGCGGCGATGTCGTACGACAGGTACTCGGTCTCCCAGTCCTCGGCGGTGGCCGGGACGACGGTGGCCTTGGAGCCCTCGGCGAGGGCGAGGACCCGCTCGTCGGCGTGGACGGTGACGCCCGCCTCGGCGAGGGCGTCGAGGGCCCGGGGCAGGAAGACCTCGGCGACGTCCTGGTGGACGAGGAGGGTCTCGGCCGCGTTGCAGACGCTGACCCGGTGGGCCTTGGAGTTGATCAGGATGTCGACGGCCATGTCGAGGTCGGTCTGCGCGTCGACGTAGACGTGACAGTTGCCGGTGCCGGTCTCGATGACGGGGACGGTGGACTCCTCGACGACCGTACGGATCAGGGAGGCGCCGCCGCGCGGGATGAGGACGTCGACGAGGCCACGGGCGCGCATCAGTTCGCGGACCGATTCGCGGGACTCGCCGGGGACGAGCTGGATGGCGTCGGCGGGCAGTCCGGCGCCGCCGACGGCGTCGCGCAGGACCTTCACCAGGGCGGCGTTGGAGGCGTGGGCGGAGGAGGAGCCGCGCAGCAGGACGGCGTTGCCGGACTTGAGGCAGAGGGCGGCGGCGTCGACGGTGACGTTGGGGCGGGCCTCGTAGATGATGCCGACGACGCCGAGCGGGACGCGGACCTGGCGCAGGTCGATGCCGTTGGGGAGGGTCGAGCCCCGGACGACCTCGCCGACGGGGTCGGGCAGCGCGGCGACATGGCGGACGTCGGCGGCGATGGCCCGGACGCGCTCGGGGGTGAGGGTCAGCCGGTCGACGACCGATTCGCTGGTCCCGGCCTCGCGGGCCTTGGCGATGTCCTCGGCGTTGGCCTCGATGATCTCGGCGGTGCGCACTTCCAGGGCGTCCGCGATCGCCAGCAGGGCGTCGTCCTTGGCCGCGCGCGGGAGTGGCGCGATTTCGGCGGCGGCGCCACGGGCCCGGTAGGCGGCCCGGGTGACCGGGGACAGGTTGTCGAGGGGCGTGAGCGAGGTCATGCCCGCAGGGTACTGGCAGCCCCGCGGACATCCCTCACGTATCCCGCACTCCGAGACGGGCGCCCCGCGGCACGGGACGGCGGCCTTCCCGGGCGGCGGGCCTCCCGGTCGGCCGGTGCCGGGGCGGCGGTCAGTACGGGTGGACGCCGACCGGGGCCGCCGGGGGCGGGCCGTAGCCCTCCGCGATGCGCTGGTGGTAGGTCTCGCGGTCGATGACCTCAAGGCCGACGATCTCCCACGGCGGCAGCTTCGCGGTCTGCCGGTGCTCGCCCCAGAGGCGCAGCGCGACGGCCGCGGCGTCGTGGAGGTCGCGGGCCTCCTCCCAGTACCGGATCTCGGCGTGGTCGTTGGCGTAACGGCTGGTCAGCAGGAAGGGGTGGTCGTGGGCGAGTTGTTCGAGCCCGCGCCGCACCTCCTTCAGGGGCGACTCCGCCCCGGACACGCTGAGGGTGATGTGCCAGAGCTTGGACACGGGCCGCTGTTCGGCCCGCACCTCCCGTACCTCGCGTGACTCCCGTGGCTCCGTGCCGGGTTCGGTCTTCCTGTCCTCTGACCTGGCCCGTGTCTCGTCGAAGTCGGCTCCGGCCTCGACACTGGTCAGGGCGCGTTCGGCAGTCCCTCGGGGCGGTGCCCCTGGGCGCGCTCGTCTCACCGGCGGCCTCCTGTGTGATGCGTGTGGTGCTGTCCCCGCCCTGCTCTTGCCCCCGGGACAAAGTTGACCAGTCCGAGGGCGTACTTGGGGCGGTTTTGGTGAACGTCCCTTCCGGATGGCCGTACTTTCAGCCGTTTCGGGTGGGGCGCGCGGGGTGACCGATGACGACCAGGTCGTCCCGGTGGACGACCTCCCTCTCGTACTCGGGCCCGAGTTCCTTCGCGAGGACGTGGGTGGAACGTCCGAGCATCCGGGGCAGTTCCTTGGCGTCGAAGTGGACGAGGCCACGGGCGACGGCCCGGCCCCCGGTGTCGCGCAGTTCGACGGGGTCGCCCGCCACGAAGTCGCCCTCGACGGCCGCGACACCGGCCGCGAGCAGCGACTTCTTGCCTTCGACGACGGCACGGACGGCTCCGTCGTCGAGGGTGAGGGAGCCCTGTGGGGTGGAGGCGTGGGCGAGCCAGAGGAGCCGGTCGGCGGAGCGGCGGCCGGTGCGGTGGAAGTACGTGCCGGTGTCCCGGCCGGCGAGGGCGTCGGCGGCGCGGCTGGCGGAGGTGAGGACGACGGGGATGCCCGCGGCTGCGGCGATCCGCGCTGCCTCGACCTTGGTGACCATGCCTCCGGTGCCGACGCCCGCCTTGCCCGCGGCGCCGATCTCGACGTGGGCGATGTCCTCGGGTCCGGTGACCCGGGCGATCCGGGAGGTGCCGGGCTTGGCGGGGTCGCCGTCGTAGAGCCCGTCGACGTCGGAGAGGAGGACGAGGAGGTCGGCGCGGACGAGGTGGGCGACGAGGGCGGCGAGGCGGTCGTTGTCGCCGAAGCGGATCTCGTCGGTGGCGACGGTGTCGTTCTCGTTGACGACCGGCAGGGCGCCCATGGCGAGCAACTGGTCGAGGGTGCGGTAGGCGTTGCGGTAGTGGGCGCGGCGGCTGGTGTCGTCGGTGGTGAGGAGGACCTGGCCGACGCGGACGCCGTAGCGGGCGAAGGAGGCGGTGTAGCGGGCGACGAGGAGGCCCTGGCCGACGCTGGCGGCGGCCTGCTGGCGGGCGAGGTCCTTGGGCCTGCGGGTGAGTCCGAGGGGGGCGAGGCCCGCGGCGATGGCTCCGGAGGAGACGAGGACGATCTCCTTCTCGCCGCCGCTGCGGACCTTGGCGAGGACGTCGACGAGGGCGTCGACGCGGTCGGCGTCGAGGCCCCCGGACGCGGTGGTGAGCGAGGAGGAGCCGACCTTGACGACGATCCTGCGGGCCTCCGTCACGTACGGTCGCGCGAGGGCCGCCTCTCCCGTCACCTGCGTGCTCTGCTGCGTCGTCACGTGCGTCGCCACCTGCGTCGTCCTCACTCGGCTGTCCTGCGCGGCGCCCGCTCCCGGGCGGCGGCTGCCAGGCAATCTACGCGAGGCGGGAGGGCTGCCGCTCGTCCGTTTCGCTCCCTGGACCGGAGGCGGTGGGGTCCTGGCCGGTGCCGCGCGGCACCAGGATGCGCTGGGAGATGAGGTAGGTGAAGGGGATGGCGACGACGGCGGCGACGAGCGGCGCGATCCTGTCGTCCATCGCGGCCCAGCTGACCAGGGCGTACAGGCCGACGCTCTGCACCAGGTAGTTGGTGACGTTGGTGAGGGGGAAGAGGGCGAACTTCTTCCAGGTCGGCCGGGTGCGGTAGGTGAAGTAGGTGTTGAGGAAGAAGGAGCCGACCATGCTGAGGAGGAAGGCGAGGGAGTAGGCGGCGAAGTACGGCATCCAGGGGTGGAGCAGCAGGTAACAGCCGAAGAAGGTGGCGGTGTTGACCCCGCCGACCAGGGCGAAGCGGAAGATCTCGGCTAGCCGCGCGCGCCGGGGCCGTCGGCCCGTCCCCTCCGCGCCCCGGACCGGTCCGGGCGTCTCCCGTCCGGCTGTCTCCTCCGCGCGTCCGCCCGGTCCGGCCGCCTCCCCCGCGCTCCGGTCCTCCGCCCCGCTGGGGCCACGGGGGCCACGGGGGCCGCTGGGGCCGCTGGGGCCGCTGGGGCCGCTGGGGCCGCTGGGGCCGCTGGGGCCAAAGAAACCACCAGGACCACCGGCCCCGTCCGGACCACCCGGACCACCCGGTCCGGACGGACCACCCGGCCCACCCGGCCCGCTCGGCCCCCCCGGCCCCATCAGCGCTCCCCCTCGGTGGCCACGACCCGGGCGGCGCGTCCGGCGACGGCGCGTTCGGCGGCGCCCCGGCCGAAGGAGCGGTGCGTCTCCTTCACGAGGAAGTGCGGGCGGCGCTTGGTCTCGTAGTAGATGCGGCCGATGTACTCCCCGATCAGCCCCAGCATCACCATCTGCACGCCCCCGAGACCCACGATGATCGCGACCAGGGTGACGTATCCGGGGGCGGTGACGCCCTGGCTGAGGGCGGCCACGGTCACCCAGACGGCGTAGAGGGCGGCGAAGCCGGTGAGCATCATGCCGAGCCAGAGGGCGATCCGCAGCGGGCGGTTGTTGAAGGAGATCAGCCCGTCCATGCCGTAGTTGACGAGCGAGCTGAACCGCCACTTCGTCTCGCCTCCCTCGCGCGCGGCGTTCTGGTAGTCGAAGGTGACGGTGTCGAAGCCGATCCAGGAGAACAGCCCCTTGGAGAAGCGGTTGTACTCGGGGAGCGAGAGCAGGGCGTCGACGGCGGGGCGGGACAGCAGCCGGAAGTCGCCGACGCCGTCGGTGAGTTCGACGTCCACCCAGCGGTTGACGGCCCGGTAGTACACGCGGCTGAGGACGGACCTGACCTTCTTGTCGCCCTCGCGGGTGCGTCGCGCCATGACCTGGTCGTGGCCCTGGTGGTGCAGGTCGAGCATCCGCGCGAGCAGCTCCGGCGGATGCTGGAGGTCGGCGTCCATGATGACCACGGCGTCGCCGGTGGACTTGCGCAGTCCGGCGAGCATCGCCGCCTCCTTGCCGAAGTTGCGGCTGAAGGAGGCGTACTGGGTGCGGTGGGGGTGCCGGGCGGCGATCCCGCGCAGCTTGGTCAGTGTTCCGTCGGAGCTGCCGTCGTCGACGTAGCAGATCTCGTAACCGACGGGGAGGGCGTCGAGCACCTGGCGCATCCGCGCGTCGAAGAGTTCGACGACGTCCTCCTCGTTGAAGCAGGGGACGACGACGGAAAGCCTGGTCATGGAACGGTCACTCCAGAGGGATGGGCGGGAGTACGTCCTGAGGGACCGCCACCGAACTCTTCTTCGAGCAGCGCGGCCACGGTACGGAACGGCGGTGACCGTCCGGCGTCGCCCGGGTGACCGCTCCCGGTCGGCATGTCGTCCATGCGGAAAATCATGCAAGGAAGATACTCATATACGTGGCATTTATACCTATTTGTCACTCGTAGAGCCCCGTGGAGCGATGACCGGTGAGCAGGACGACCCTCTCGGAGCGCGGTGACGCACCGGCGGCGGACGACGGACAGGACGGCGGCGGACCGGACGACGGGGGGAACGGCCCCCGGCGGGCACTCCCCCCGGTCGCCCTGGTCGTCACCGCGGGCGCCGGGGCGCTGCTCTCCGTCGGCGCCTTCCTCGGCCTCTACGTACGCCCCACGTCGGACGACTGGTGTGCCCTCTGGAAGGCCCGTGACCTGGGCGTCCTCGGCATCACCGGTGACTTCTACCTGACACAGAACGGGCGGGTCACCAACGCCTTCCTGACCGGTCTGCTCTATTCCGACGGAATACTCGGGCCCTCCCTGCTGCCCGCCTTCCTGGTGGTCACGCTCGGCATCGGTCTGTACCTCCTCGGCCGGGCCGCGCTGCGGGCGCTGCGCCTGCCGTTCCCCCGGGTGGCCGCGCTGACCGCCACCCTGGTCGTCGAGGCACTGCTGTTCTTCGCGGGCACGCGCCCCTATCAGGTGCTGCTCTGGGCCCCGGCCACCGTCTCCCACACCCTCCCGAGCGTGGTGGGCGTCTGGGCGGCGCTCTCCGCCGTGGTCGCGGCCCGCAGCCGTCGGCGCTGGGCGCGGAGCGCCGCCGTCGGCGCGGCGGTACTGCTCGGCGCGGCGATCGGGATGCTCAGCGAGCCGTTCGTCGCCATGTCGGGACTGATCGCGCTGGCCGTCGGGGTGCTCTGCCTCCCCCGGTTCGGCAGGACGCGCGACCGGTTCGTGCCGACGTGGTGCGCGGCCTGGTGTCTGGGGCTCCTGATCGGTCTGGTGCTGCTGTCCACCTCGCCGGGCGCCCGCTGGCGGCGGGCGCAGCGGCCGGGGACTCCGCTCTCCCTCGCGGAGGTCCGGGCGACACTCGGCGACTGGTACCGGATCTGGGAGACCGTCGGCGGGCAGTGGGCGTACGCGGGCGCTCTCGCGGCCGGGGTGCTCCTGGGGCTCGCGGTGGCGTTCGCGGCCCCCGGCCCCTCCCCGGACCGGAGGAACGCGTCCCCGGACCGGAGGATCGCGTCCCCAGGTCCGAAGGACGCCCACCCGGACCGGGAAGGCGCACCCCCGCACCGGAAGAGCGAGCCGGACGCCCCTTCGCCGGACGCCCCTTCGCCGTACGACCCCTCACCGGACGCCCCTCCCTCAAGAGGAACGTTTCTGGTGGCCGTCGCCCTGCCGGTCCCGCTGATCGCGCTGGGGAGCCTGGTCGCCGCGTACGGTCTGCGCGGCGGTTACGGGCCGGGCGGCTGGACCTACGCGCGCACGTGGACCAGCTTCCTCGTCCCGTTCCTGCTGGCGCTCTGCGGCTACGGGGCCTGGCTCGGCCACCGGATCGGCCGTCGGCTCGGCCGGGCGCCGACGACCGGCGGGGCACGGGCGGCCGGGCTCGTCGTGCTGGTCGTCACCGGTGCCGTGGCCGTGGCGAGCCTGACGGCCCTGGTGCTCCCGGTGCGGACCCTGACCACCAAGACGGTGGCGCGGAGCATCGCGTGGGACCGGCAGGACGTCCGCATCCGGGCGGAGGCGGCGGCCGGGCGGCGGGAGGTGACGTACCGCCCGCTGCTGATCGGCGGGCTCGCCGAGCCCTTCTTCACCGAGGTGTACGCGGACGACTGGGCGGCCCGCTGCGCCGCCGCGTACTACGGGGTCGAGCGGCTCGTGCGGCCCTGATCCGCGCGCCCGCCACGCCCGCGCCGCTGTGTCCCCCGTCACGTTCCGAGGGACGGCGGCGGGGCGGGCCCGGAGAGGTGCTCCTCCCCTGGTGGAGCCGCCTTCGGCGGGTTTCCACCGGGACGCCCTTTAGGGCGACACCGCACAGGGACCGATGGTTGCCCCCGGTATCCGCCCGGTCTCGTAACAATCGGAACACGGCGTCCGCTGTGGCGGCCGGAGGCACGGCAGGGCAGGCGGGGAACACCAGGTAGCTTGTGTGTGTCTGGAGGAAAGACAAGTGGATCGAGGAGCAAGTGCCTGACGTCTCCGTGGTCGTCATCGCCTACAACGACGCAGAGCGTCTGCCGGCGGCCGTGCAGTCGGTGTTGGATCAGACCCTGCACGGCGTCGAGGTGGTGATCGTCGACGACTGCAGCAAGGACGACACCTTCGCGGTGGCCCAGGCGCTGGCCGCCGGGAACCCGGACCGGGTCAGGGCGTTCCAGCTGCCGCAGAACAGCGGTGGCTGCGGCGCACCTCGCAACTACGGCATCCAACGTGCCACCGGCACGTACGTCATGTTCCTCGACAGCGACGACGTGCTGGAGCGGAACGCCTGCCGCAACATGCTCGACGCCGCCGAGAGCACCGGCTCCGACCTGGTGTCCGGCCTGTGCGTCCGCGTCCACCTGGACAGCCGCCACAAGAAGACCACCGAGTGGTACCCGTGGCTCTACTCCAGGACCCGGACGATCGACTCGATCACCGAGCTGTCCGACCTGCTGGTCTTCGACACGCTGTCGACGAACAAGTGCTACCGGCGAGAGTTCCTCCTCGAACAGGGGCTGGAGTTCCCGGTCGGCATCCACTACGAGGACCTGCTGTTCTCGGCCCAGGCCTATGTCGCCGCGAGCCGGATCACGCTCATCCCCAACCACGTGTACTACTGGAACGTGCAGGAGAGCGCGGCCTCGAAGTCGATCAGCAACCGGCGCCACGAGATCGCCAACTTCGTGCACCGGATGGAGATCCACCGCCGGGTGGACGCCCTGCTGGAGAGCAAGGGCTACGACGAGCTGAAGTACCGCAAGGACATCAAGTTCCTCAAGCACGACCTCGTCCTCCACCTGCGTGACCTGCCGCTGCTGGGCGACGACTACCGGCGCGAGTTCGCCGAACTGGCCAACGGCTACCTCGCCGAGATCGACCCCCGGGCCTACGAGGAAGTGCAGCGCCTGCACGCCATCTGCGCCTACCTGCTGAGCAAGGAGGACTGGGCCAACCTGCTCCCGGCCACCGACGCGCTCACCAACCCGGGCCGCCTGACCGTCCCGCTCGCCGAGAAGGACGGCCAGGTCTACTGGTGCGCCGAGCACCTGGACACCGAGCAGGGCCGGCAGATCCTCGACATGACCTCGGCCGGCTACCACACCAGGCCGCTGACCTCGCTCGCCCTGGGCAACCGGCTGACCTCGTACAGCAGCGACGACGGCATCGTCCGGCTCGCCGGACGGGTGATCAACCCGCTGGGCCGGATCAGCCCGGAAGCGCGGCTCAGCGCCGTCCTGGAGTTCTCCGCCCGGCGCAGCGTCGGCGGCAAGACCGCCCGCATCCCGGTCACGACGGTCCGTCACGCGGGCGACTGGATCGAGTGGGAGAGCCTGGCCGACATCGCCCGTACGGTCCGTCCGCTCGGCATCATCGACGCCGTCTGGGACGTCCGGCTGATCCTCACGGTCGACGGCCAGCGGCTCAGGACCCGGGTGTCCGTCAGCGGTACGCCCATCGACGAGGCCGAGGCGCTGCGCATCCGCCCCCGGCTGACCCAGCTGGTCTCCGACCGTTTCGTCCCGGAGATCACCAAGAAGGGCAACCTGTCGTACGTCCTCGCCGCCGAGGGCAAGATGGCCGTGCACACCTCGGAGATGATCGAGGGCGCCATCCAGGGACGGGCCGCCGGGCTGGCGAAGACCAGCCTGCGCCGCCTGCTCAAGGCGAAGCGCGACCTGAACTCCGGCGAGACCAAGCTCCGCGTCTACCACGACTTCTACAGCAAGCTGCCGATCCGCAAGGGGCTCGTCGTCTTCGAGAGCCACCTCGGCAAGCAGTACAGCGACAGCCCCAAGGCCATCTACGAGGAGATGCGCCGCCAGGGCGTCCCGTTCGAGGCCGTCTGGTCGTACGCGGGAGCCGAGCCGACCGGCTTCCCCGAGGACGCCACGCTGGTCAAGCGCTGGAGCTGGCAGTACCTGCGGGCACTGGCCCAGGCCGAGTTCTGGATCGACAACCAGGGCTTCCCGCTGCGCCTCACCAAGCGCCCGGGGACCACGTACATCCAGACCTGGCACGGCACCGCCCTCAAGCGGATGGGCTTCGACGAGCCCAACACGAAGTCCCGCGGTCTGGCCGCCCAGGCGTCCTTCCAGCAGGCCCTGGACCGCTTCGACCACTTCCTCATCCGCGGCGAGCACGACCGGCGCACCCTCGCGAAGGGCTTCCGGCTCCGCGACGAGGTGCTGCTGCCGGTGGGCTACCCGCGCAACGACGGCCTGGTCCGGGCCCGCCAGGAGGAAGCCGGGACCGGGCACCGGGAGCGGGGCGCGCTCGCGGCCGAGCTGGGCATCGACCCGGAGAAGAAGGTGCTGCTGTACGCGCCGACGTTCCGCGCCAGCGCGGGCGGCAAGGTGCGTGCCTTCCAGGCGCCCTTCGACGTCGAGGAGTTCGCCGAGCGCTTCGGCGACACCCACACCCTGCTGATCAGGACGCACTACCTGAACAGCGTGACGCTCCCGCCGTCGGTCCGGGGACGGGTCGTCGACGTCTCCTCGCACCACGACATCACTCCGCTGCTCGCCCTCGCGGACGGGCTGATCACCGACTACTCGTCCGTGATGTTCGACTACGGGCTCCTCGACCGCCCGATGATCTTCTTCGCGTACGACTACGAGGAGTACGCGCAGGAGAACCGGGGCACCTACTTCGACCTGAAGGAGCGCGCTCCCGGCCCCGTCGTGGCCACGGAGGACGAGCTCTTCGAGGTGGTCGCCAATCTGAGGGAAGAGGCCGACACGAAGTTCGCGGCGGCCCGGCAGCGGTTCAACGCCGAGTTCAGCGAGTGCGACCGGGGCGACGCGGCCCGTCAGATCGTCGCCAAGTTCTTCGACAGGAGCGGGAAGTGAACGACCAGACCACCCTGTCCGACGGCCGTGACATCTTCATCGTCTCCAACAGCGTGGACGAGATGGGCGGTGTGACGACCTGGACCCATCAGATGGCCCGTGAGTTCACCGACCGGGGCAACCGCGTCCACGTCATCGGGATCACCCCGGCCCCCGCCGGACGTCAGCACGAGTTCCCGGACCCGCTGCCCTACTCCACGACGACGCTGTACGACGCGCATCCGCCGCAGGTCCGCCCCTTGCGCGGCCTCAAGGGCAAGCTCAACGCCGCCGAGCGCCGACGTCACACGGCCCGTGCCGCCGGGGCTCAGGAGCGGGCCGACCGGATGACGGCCCTCTTCGCCGCCGCCCGGCCCGGGGCCGTCCTCATCGTGACCCAGGTGTGGGCGATGGAGTGGGTCTCCCTCGCCGACACCAAGGGGCTCGTGGTCATCGGCATGAGCCACGAGTCGTACGCCGCCAGTGCCGCCTCCTCCCGGCTCGCCCGGGTGAAGCGGTACTACAAGGGCGCCGACCGGCTCCTCGTCCTCACCCCCGGTGACGCGGACCAGTGGATCCGGGCGGGTATGGACAACGTCGGCCACATGCCGAACGCCCTGCCCTTCATGCCCGAGCGTCCGGTGTCCCGCGCCGAGAAGGTCGTCGTCTCCATCGGCCGCCTCTCGCACGAGAAGGGCGTGGACATGCTGCTCGACAGCTGGGCCGAGATCGCGCCCCGCCACCCCGACTGGAAGCTGCGGATCTACGGGACCGGTGACGAGGAGGAGACGCTGCTGCGGCGGACGACCACCCTCGGTCTGGACGGGTCCGTGGAGTGGATGGGGCGGACCAACGACGTCCTCGGGGCGCTCTCCGAGGCCTCCGTCTTCGCCCAGGCGTCCCGTGCCGAAGGCTTCCCGATCACTCTCCTGGAGGCGATGGCGGCCGGTGTGCCGTGTGCCGCCTTCGACTGTGCCCCGGGTGTCCGCGAGATCATCCGGGACGGCGAGGACGGTCTGCTCGCCCGCCTCGGCAACACCATGGAGCTCGGCGGGCACATCAGCACGCTGATCTCCGACAAGGAGCAGCGCGACCGGATGGGCGACGCGGCCTTCGAGAACGTGAAGCGGTACTCCGCCGACGAGATCACCGGCCGCTGGGAGGCGCTGTTCGCCTTCCTGGAGCGCTGACGCCCGCCGTCACGGTGGAGCGGGCACGGAAGTACGGCGAAAGGGCCGGGGAGTTCGACTCCCCGGCCCTTTCCCTTCGGTTCACGCGGGCCGTCCGATCCGGTGGCTCACGCGTTCCGGCCGATGCGTCCGCTCACGCGGGCCCGGTCGGGCCCGGCGGCTCGCGCGTCCCGGTCAGACGGTGGCGCCCCGGCGCGCGACCCATCCGGCCCAGGCCGAGCTGATCATGTCGCGGACGTCGTGACGGGCCTTCCAGCCCAGCTCCGACTCGATGCGGTCGGCCGCGGCGACGACCCGGGCCGGGTCACCGGGGCGGCGCGGAGTGACCAGCGGCTCGGTGGTGTGGCCGGTGATCTCGTTGATCAGCTGGACCATCTCGGTGACGGAGACGCCCTCGCCACGGCCGATGTTGACCGTCAGGTCGCGCGGCTCGCCGCGGTCCGCCCACTCCGCGAGCTTGCGGGCGGCGACCAGGTGCGCGTCCGCGAGGTCCTCGACGTGGATGTAGTCACGGATGCAGGTGCCGTCCGGGGTGGCGTAGTCGTCGCCGAAGACGCGCGGGGACTCGCCCGCGTCGAGACGCTCGAAGACCATCGGGACCAGGTTGAACACCCCGGTGTCGGCCAGCTCGGGGGTGGCCGCGCCTGCCACGTTGAAGTAGCGCAGGCAGGCCGTGGAGATGCCGTGCGCGGCGCCCGTGGCCCGTACCAGCCACTCCCCCGCCAGCTTGGTCTCGCCGTACGGGCTCAGCGGCAGGCACGGGGTCTCCTCGGTGACGAGGTCGACGTCCGGCATCCCGTAGACGGCTGCGGAGGAGGAGAAGAGGAAGTTGCGCACTCCGGCGGCGGCCACGGCCTCCAGGAGGACGGTGAGGCCGACGATGTTCTCGCGGTAGTAGTGCAGCGGCAGTTCGACGGACTCGCCGACCTGCTTCTTCGCCGCGAGGTGCACGACACCCGTCACACCGTGCTCGGCGATCGTCCGGTCCAGGACCTCACGGTCCAGGGTGGAGCCGACCACCAGGGGGACGCCCTCGGGCACCCGCTCCGCGTATCCCGTGGACAGGTCGTCGAGGATGACGACCCGCTCGCCCGCCTGCGTCATCGCGCGCACCACGTGGGAGCCGATGTATCCGGCGCCGCCGGTGATCAGATAAGTCATAGTGCCCCAAACCCTTTCACTGTGAACTGCGGGCAAGCCGACGGAGACGGGCCCTGACGGCCCGGAAACCGTCCCGTGCGCCGGGAGCGATCCGCATGGCCAGCGAACCGTTCGCCGTGGCGTACTGCTGCACCAGAAGTACACCGTACCGGCTGCTCGGGAGCACCGAGCGCCGCTGGGAACCGTCCGGTGACCGCAGCGAGGTGGTGAACGTCTCGCCGTTCTCGCACGTCACCGTGGCGCTGACGTCCCACAGCTGGACGCCCTGACGGCCCTGGCGGCGGCCCGTGCCGGCGAGTCCGGCGAACCGGACCGGGACCCGGGCGCTCCAGGCTCCCGGGGCGGACTCCGCCCCGGCGCGCAGCTCGACCCGCTCGGTACGGGCCGGTTCGGCGTCGCCGCGTGGCAGGAACGCCAGCTCGGCGGTGCGGGGCACGGCTTCGGCGAGCCGCCCGTACAGGTCACGGACGGTGAAGTGCAGGTCGCCGCCTCCGCCGGTGCGCAGGGCGGCGTCCACGACCAGGGGCAGCTCGTCCAGCGGAAGACGGTCCACGCCGTCGAGCCGGGCCTCCGGAAGGTCCTCGGACCAGACGGCGGCGGCAGGGGTGCCCGCGTACGGCGGGAGCAGCCGGGCCGGGTTCGCGGCCAGCCGGGACAGCCGGAGCAGGTCGCGCGGTTCCGCCGCGGCCAGCAGGAACCGGGCGATCCAGCGGGCGGGAGCGACCGCGGCGGCGAGCTCCGGTTCCTCGAAGTCCGCCAGGTGGGCGCGGGTGGAGTCCCACCAGGCGGCCCGGTGGGCGGCGTCGCGCAGCCGCAGGTCCCGGGCGTACATCCGCAGGTCGTGTTCGAGGAACTTGGTGCGGCAGGCGGCGGCGAGGTCGGCCCGGCCGGCCTCGGCGAAGGTCTCGACGGCCGCGCGGTGGGCGGCGATCCGGGCCTCCCAGTTGGTGACGTCCTGACGGTCGAGGGAGATCGACAGCTGGGCGGCGGTCCTGCGCACGTGCCAGACGTAGACGGTGTCGGGCACCACCGCGACCCGGGGGGCCGCGGCGTACACCCGGGCGGTGAAGAGGAAGTCCTCGTAGACGAACCGGCCGTCGGGGAAGCGGATGCCGTGTTCGGTCAGGAACGCGCGGTCGTACACCTTGTTGACGCACAGGGTGTCGTGGAGCAGCGGTCGCAGGTCCTCGGGGGTCTCCAGGACGGCCGGCTCCCGGTAGAGCGCGGGCTGCCAGCGGACGTCCCGGCCCTCGGGGAGTTCACGCCGTACGCAGACGCCGACGGCCACCGGAGTCCGGTGCAGCTCCGCGGCGGCGACCAGCGCGTCGGCGGCGCCGGGCGGCAGGATGTCGTCGCTGTCCAGGAACATGACGTACGGGGCGGTGGCAGCGGCGATGCCGTCGTTGCGGGGGGTGCCGCAGCCGCCGCTGTTCTCCGCGCGGCGCACCACCCGCAGCCGGGGGTGCCGGGCGGCCAGTTCGTCGAGCACCCGGGCCGTCCCGTCGCTCGAACAGTCGTCGACCGCCACGACCTCCGCCACCACGGGCCCCTGGTCGAGCGCGGACCTGATGGCCTCGCCGACCAGGGCCTCGTCGTTGTAGGCGATGACGACGACGCTGAGCCTGTCCGCGTTTCCGGGCGGGGGAACGGTACTCACAACAAGATCCTACGGGAGCCCCCCGACCCCCCTGACAGGGGCCGAGGGCACCCGGGAGCACCGCACGGGGCCCGCCCCGCCGATCCGCGCTCCCTCAGCGGACCAGCCGGGCAGCGGGACCCCGCCGATCGGGCGGGACCCCGCGGATCGGGCCTAGAAGGGGTCGAACTCGTCGTACTCGCGCTGCGACTCGTCGTGCTCCGACTGGCGGTCGCGGCGGCGCTGGGCGGCGGGACGCGGGGCCTCCAGACGGTGGTCCTCGCCACGGCGGCCGAGCATCTCCGCACCGGCCATCATCGTCGGCTCCCAGTCGAAGACGACCGCGTTGTCCTCGGCACCGATCGCCACGCCGTCGCCCGCGCGGGCGCCCGCCTTCATCAGCTTGTCCTCGACGCCGAGGCGGTTGAGACGGTCGGCGAGGTAGCCGACGGCCTCGTCGTTGCTGAAGTCGGTCTGACGGACCCAGCGCTCCGGCTTCTCGCCGCGCACCCGGTAGACCTCCTCCTGCTCGTCGTACACGACCGTGAAGCCCGCGTCGTCGACGGCCTTCGGACGGATGACGATCCGGGTCGCCTCCTCCTGGGGCTTGGCCGCGCGCGCCTCACCGATGATGCCCGCGAGGGCGAACGACAGCTCCTTGAGGCCGAGCCGCGCCACGGCGGAGACCTCGAACACCTGGTAGCCGCGCTCCTCCAGGTCCGGGCGGATCATGTCCGCGAGGTCCTGGCCGTCGGGGATGTCCACCTTGTTGAGGACGACGATCCTCGGCCGGTCCTCAAGGCCGCCGTACTGCCGCAGCTCCTCCTCGATGATGTCGAGGTCGGTGACCGGGTCGCGGTCGGACTCCAGCGTCGCCGTGTCCAGGACGTGCACGAGGACCGAGCAGCGCTCCACGTGGCGGAGGAACTCCAGGCCCAGACCACGGCCCTGGCTGGCGCCCGGGATGAGACCCGGGACGTCGGCGATCGTGTAGACCGTGGAACCGGCGGTGACGACGCCCAGGTTCGGGACGAGCGTGGTGAACGGGTAGTCCGCGATCTTCGGCTTGGCCGCCGACAGGACCGAGATCAGCGAGGACTTGCCCGCGCTCGGGTAGCCGACCAGCGCCACGTCGGCGACGGTCTTCAGCTCCAGGACGATGTCCCGTGCCTCGCCCGGCTCGCCGAGCAGCGCGAAACCGGGGGCCTTGCGGCGCGCGGAGGACAGCGCCGCGTTGCCGAGACCGCCGCGACCGCCCTGGCCGGCGACGAAGGTGGTGCCCTGACCGACCAGGTCGGCGAGGACCTCCCCCTGCTTGTCGAGGACGACGGTGCCGTCCGGTACGTACAGGACCAGGTCCTGGCCGTCCTTGCCGGACCGGTTGTCACCCGCGCCGGGCTGTCCGTTGGTCGCCTTGCGGTGGGGCGAGTGGTGGTATTCCAGGAGCGTGGTGACCGCCTGGTCGACGACCAGGGTCACATCGCCGCCGCGACCGCCGTTGCCGCCGTCGGGTCCGCCGAGCGGCTTGAACTTCTCCCGATGGACGGAGGCGCAGCCGTGGCCTCCGTTACCCGCGGCGACATGCAGCTCGACGCGGTCCACGAAGGTGGTCATGGGTGTGCCTCCACTTACTGGGGGTCCCCCCGGCCGAAGACCGGGGACGTACGGAATGTCTATCTAGTAACACGCGAAAGGCGGACCCGCTTCCCGGTACGGGAAGTGAGGTCCGCCTCCGCAGAGTGTCCGATCAGGCGACCGGAACGATGTTCACGACCTTGCGGCCACGGTGGGTGCCGAACTGCACCGAACCGGCCTGCAGGGCGAACAGCGTGTCGTCGCCGCCACGGCCGACGCCGGAGCCCGGGTGGAAGTGGGTGCCACGCTGGCGGACCAGGATCTCACCCGCGTTGACGACCTGACCGCCGAAGCGCTTCACGCCGAGCCGCTGGGCATTGGAGTCGCGCCCGTTACGGGTGGACGATGCGCCCTTCTTGTGTGCCATGTCTCAGTCCCTCTTACTTCGCAGCCGCGGGGATACCGGTGACCTTGATCGCCGTGTACTGCTGGCGGTGACCCTGGCGACGGCGGTAGCCGGTCTTGTTCTTGTAGCGCAGGATGTCGATCTTGGCGCCCTTGTGGTGGTCCACGACCTCGGCCGTGACCTTGATACCGGCCAGGACCCACGGGTCGCTGGTCACGGCGTCGCCGTCGACAACGAGCAGGGTCGAGAGCTCGACCGTGTCGCCGACCTGGGCGGTGGAAATCTTGTCAACCTCAACGATGTCGCCGACAGCAACCTTGTGCTGGCGACCACCGCTGCGCACGATGGCGTACACGCGGATCTCTCTCTCACTCGGGGTGGAAACCTCTGAAGCCAGCCACTCACACGGACCCGAGGGTCCGTGGCGTTCCGGAATCGGACGAGCGGCCTCTCCCGACGGGCGGGAGGGAAGTGCTCAGAGGCGCGACGTGTCGATAGACACGCCGACGGTCTAGGTTACGGGCGGCTGCCTCGGAGGGTCAAATTCGCCCGTACGGTGCGGGCCCGTCCCCCTCGGGGGAGGACGGGCCCGCGTCCGCCGGTCAGTCCTGGGCCGGGGCGGTGGTCTTCTCCGCCGCCTTCTTGGCCGGGGCCTTCTTGGCGGTGGTCTTCTTCGCCGCGGTCTTCTTGGTCGCCGCCGTCTTCTTGGTGGCGGCCTTCTTGGCCGTGGCCTTCTTCGCCGCGGTCTTGCGCGCCGCCGTCTTCTTGACGGGGGCGGGCTCGGCCTCGGCCTCGGGGGCCGTCTCGGCGGCCGGGGCAGCGGCGACCACCAGGACGGCGGCCTCCTCGGCTCCGGAGGGCGAACCGGCGGGCGCGGTGGCCTTGCGGACCACCCGGCGACGGGCGCGCGGCGGGGCGGCCACGGGGGCCTCCTCGACGACGGGCTCCACGACCGGCTCCGGCGCCGCCTCGACGACCGGCTCCGGGGCGCTCTCCGCGACCGGCTCGGCCACCACGGGCTCGGCGGCGGTCTCCGCCACCGGCTCGGTGGTCGAGACGACCGGCGAGGTCGCCCGGCGGACGGCACGGCGACGGCCGCGCGGGGCCGGGGCCTCCTCGGCGACGGGCTCCACGACCGGCTCCGGCGCCGCCTCGACGACCGGCTCGGGCGTCACGACGGGCTCGGGCGCCACGACCGGCTCCGGCCGCTCGTCCGGCTCGAACACCACGGACTCGGTCTCCACGACCGGGCGCGCGGGCGCGGACACCCGGCGGGTGGCGCGACGGCGGCCACGGCCCCGGGTGGCGGCGGCCTCCGCCTCGGCGACGGAGCCGTACAGCTCCTCGTCCGGGGCGATCGGCTCGGGCAGGGCCACCGGGGCGGCCAGCTCGGCCGCGACCTCGGCCTCGGTCTCCGCCAGGTCCTGGGCGCTGTGCCCGGCCGTCTCGGTGTGCTCGGCGTGCTCGTGCTCGTGGTGGTCGCCGCCGCGGCCGCGCTTCTTCGCCCGCTTGCCGCCGCCCCCGCCACCGGCGGTGGACGGCTGCTCCATGTGCACGATGACACCGCGCCCGTTGCAGTGGACGCAGGTCTCGGAGAAGGACTCCAGAAGGCCCTGGCCGACCCGCTTGCGGGTCATCTGGACCAGACCGAGCGAGGTGACCTCGGCCACCTGGTGCTTGGTCCGGTCCCGGCCCAGGCACTCCAGGAGGCGGCGCAGCACCAGATCGCGGTTGGACTCCAGGACCATGTCGATGAAGTCGATGACGACGATGCCGCCCAGGTCGCGCAGCCGCAGCTGGCGCACGATCTCCTCGGCCGCCTCCAGGTTGTTCCTGGTCACGGTCTCTTCGAGGTTGCCGCCCTGGCCGGTGAACTTGCCGGTGTTGACGTCGACGACGATCATCGCCTCGGTCTTGTCGATCACCAGCGAACCGCCGGACGGCAGCCAGACCTTGCGGTCCAGGGCCTTCGCCAGCTGCTCGTCGATCCGGTACGTGGCGAAGACGTCGACCTCGCTGGTCCACCGCGAGAGGCGGTCGGCCAGGTCGGGCGCGACGTGCGAGACGTAGCCGTGGATGGTCTCCCACGCCTCGTCACCGCTGACGATGACCTTCGAGAAGTCCTCGTTGAAGATGTCGCGGACGACCCGGACGGTCATGTCCGGCTCGCCGTACAGCAGCGACGGCGAGGACGTCGAGATCTGGTCGGCCTTCTTCCTGATGTCGGCCCACTGCGCCTGGAGGCGCTCGACGTCACGGCGCAGCTCGTCCTCGCTGGCGCCCTCGGCGGCGGTGCGCACGATGACGCCCGCGTCCTCGGGGACGATCTTCTTGAGGATGGTCTTGAGGCGGGCGCGCTCGGTGTCCGGGAGCTTGCGGCTGATGCCGGTCATGGAGCCCTCGGGCACGTACACGAGGTAGCGGCCGGGCAGGGAGACCTGGCTGGTCAGGCGGGCGCCCTTGTGGCCGATCGGGTCCTTCGTCACCTGGACGAGGACCGACTGGCCGGACTTGAGGGCGCTCTCGATGCGGCGCGGGCCGTGGCCCATGCCGAGCGCCTCGAAGTTGACCTCACCGGCGTACAGGACGGCGTTGCGGCCCTTGCCGATGTCGACGAAGGCGGCCTCCATCGACGGCAGGACGTTCTGGACCTTGCCCAGGTAGACGTTGCCGACGTACGAGGTGGCCTGCTCCTTGTTGACGTAGTGCTCGACGAGCACGTTGTCTTCCAGGACGCCGATCTGGGTGCGCTCGCCGCTCTGGCGGACGACCATGACCCGCTCGACGGCCTCGCGGCGGGCCAGGAACTCGGCCTCGGTGATGATCGGGACGCGGCGGCGGCCCTGCTCGCGGCCTTCGCGGCGGCGCTGCTTCTTGGCCTCCAGGCGGGTCGAGCCCTTGATGGACTGGACCTCGTCGGCGCCGGTGCCGCCCTCGGTCCTCTCGCGGGCCGGACGGGGCTCGCGGACCTTGACGACCGTACGGACGCCCTCCTCCTCGGCGCCCTCGGCGTCGGCGGAGGCGTCCCCGCTGCGACGGCGGCGGCGACGACGGCGACGGGAGCTGCTGGAGCCGCCGGAGAAGCCCTCGGCCTCGTCCTGCTCCTCCTCGGACTCCTCGTCCGGCTCGGAGTCGTCGTGGTCCTCGGCGTCCTGGGACCGGGGCTCCTCGTCCTCCTCGGTCTCGTCGGCGTCGGCCGGCTCGCCACGGCGGCGGCGACGGCCGCCGCGGCGGCGACGGCGGGAGGGACGGTCCCCGTACTCGTCCGTCTCCTCGTGCTCCTCGGCCTCGTCGATCTCGTCGGCGGCGGCCTCGACCTCGGGCTCGTCGGCGACGGTGGCCGGTACGGGCTCGACGGCGACCGGCTCGCCACGGCGGCGGCGACGGCGACGGCCGGACTCGGCACGCTCGGCGGGCTCGGGGAGCTCCACGACCTCCACCGTCTCGACGGTCTCGGTCTCGTCGAGCTCGACGGCCTCCGTCTCGTCGGTCTCCGGCTCGGCCACGAAGGCGGCGGCCGCGGCGGCGCTCTCCAGCGTCTGGAACATCGGCTCGGTGAAGACCGGGGCCTGGAACACGGCGACGGAGGGACGCCCGGCGCGGCGGGACTCCCGGGTCGGGGCGGGCTCGGAGGTGAACTGCGGGGAGGTCGCGCGGCGGCGGGTACGGCCCCGGGGGGCGGTCTCGGCGGCGGCCTCGGGGGCCTCGGCGACGGGCAGCGGCTCGACGGCGGGGGCGGCCTCGGCGACCGGCTCGGCGGCGACCGGCTCGGGCGAGGCGGTCTTGCGGGTGGCACGGCGGCGGGCGCGCGGCGCGGGGGGCTCCTCCGCGGCCTCCTCGGCGACCGGGGCCGGGGCCTCGGCGGCGGGGGCCGGGTCGGCGGCCGGGGCCTCGGCGGGCGCACCGGCCGGGGCGGTGGCCTTGCGGGTCGCGCGGCGGCGAGTGCGGGCGTGGGCGGCCTCGGGGGCCTCCTCCACGACAGCCTCGACGGCCTCGGGGGCGGCGGCCTCGGCGGGCTCCTCCGCGGCGGCGGGCGCACCGGCCGGGGCGGTGGCCTTGCGGGTCGCGCGGCGGCGGGTACGGGCGGGGGCGGCCTCGGGGGCCTCCTCCACGGCGGTCTCGGCCACGGGCTCCGCGACCGGCGCCGGGGTCTCCTCGGCGGCGGGGGCGGCGACCGGCTCGGGCGAGGCGGTCTTGCGGGTGGCACGGCGGCGGGCGCGCGGCGCGGGCGCCGCCGCCTCGTCGGTGGTCCCGGCGGTCTCCACGGCCGGGGCCGGGTCGGTCGCCGTGGTCCCGGCGGCGGTGTCCGTCACCGGCGGACCGGCGGGGCGGGAAGCGGCGCGGCGCCTGCGGCGCGGCGGCAGCTTGTCACCGGGGGCGTTGGTGTCTTCGTTGGACTCGAGCATTCGGGCGGTTCTCCCGTCACGCTCCCGGGCGCCGCGTCTGGTTCCGGTCCGGCGGTACGTCGCGCCTGTGGGGCGCGGTGCCGCCGTCCGGGGCGCGGGCGCCGCACGGGAGCTGAATGTCTGGCTCGCCGGTTCCGTACGCCCTGTGCGGACGGCCTGGCGAAAGTCTTCTGGTCAGTGCGCGGCCCGACCCAGGTGGCTCCCGAGTACCAGGGCTGCGCTACGACGACCGCTCCTTACGCGGTGTCCGTACCCGGCGCCGTCGCCGGGGCGGTCGCGGCGGCCCTGCCGGGCGCTGCCGTGGCTGCCTCGCGGTCGGGCGCGAGCGGGTCGGTCACCGTGCCGGACTCCTCGTCGAAGAGCCCCTGCGCCAGCCTGGTCACCGCTGCGGGGACCGGCGGCGCCAGGTCGGCCACAGCTCGGAGACCGGACAGGACGTCGTCGGGTCGCACGGCAGGTGTCACGTGCCGAACAACCAGCCGCAGTATCGCACAGGCGCTGTCCAGCGGCGCGTCATCCCGGGGATCGCCCTGGGGAGGTGCCGCCGTCAGCGCGGTGACGGCCGAGCGCGCGTCGAAGGTGCGGACGCCGTTCTTCGTCTTGCGCTGTACTTCCACGGTCTCGGCCGCCAGAAACGTCCCGACGGCCTTCTCCGCGTCCTCGACGGCGACGCCTTCGAGGCGCAGCTCCCACACGGAGGCGGTGAGCCGGTCGGCGAGTCCGGAGGTCCGGGCCTCGACGGCGTCGGTGATGTCGAGGCCGGTCGGGAGGGACGCGTCGAGCAGGGCCCGCAGGGTCTCCGGGTCCCGTGCCTCGGTGAGCGCGATCTCCAGGTACTCGGCCTCGGAGCCGGTGCCCGTCGGGGCCGCGTTGGCGTACGACACCTTCGGGTGCGGGGTGAAGCCGGCCGAGTACGCCATGGGCACCTCGGCGCGGCGCAGCGCGCGCTCGAAGGCGCGCTGGAAGTCACGGTGGCTGGTGAACCGGAGGCGGCCGCGCTTGGTGTAGCGCAGTCGGATGCGCTGCACCGCCGGTGCGGGCGGCGGGCCTTCGGGCTGTCGCTTGCCCAGTGGTTCTTCTCCTCGGTGCGGGGCGGCGCGGGTGGGCGCCGTCCACGAGATGTGCGGTGGCCCTGGGGGGCCGCCCGGTTCACCCCCGTCTTCGCGGGGAGATCTCGGGGGCGGGCGCCGCGCCGGGGGCGTTCGTTGTACTACCCAGAGTACGCGCCCGGACGGCATCGGGTTCCCCGGGCCGGGGCGACGGGCTCAGCCGGGGAGGGCGGGCGGCGCGGGCGGGCACCGGAAGGAGTGGGCCGTACGGGGGGGAGAGACAGGTCGGCCCGGCGCGGGGTTCTTCCCGTGCCGGGCCGACGCCGGACCGTTCCGCCGCTACTTGACCACGGTCAGCGGCAGCAGCTTCTTGCCGGTGGGGCCGATCTGGATGGACGTGTCCATCTGCGGGCAGACGCCGCAGTCGAAGCACGGGGTCCAGCGGCAGTCCTCGACCTCGGTCTCGTCGAGGGAGTCCTGCCAGTCCTCCCACAGCCAGTCCTTGTCGAGACCGGAGTCGAGGTGGTCCCAGGGCAGGACCTCTTCGTAGGAGCGCTCGCGGGTGGTGTACCAGGCGACGTCCACCCCCTGCTCGGGGAGGGTCTTCTCGGCGCACCGCATCCAGCGGTCGTACGAGAAGTGCTCGCGCCAGCCGTCGAAGCGGCCGCCGTCCTCGTAGACCGCGCGGATGACGGAGCCGATGCGCCGGTCGCCGCGCGAGAGGAGGCCCTCGACGATGCCGGGCTTGCCGTCGTGGTAGCGGAAGCCGATGGAGCGGCCGTACTTCTTGTCGCCGCGGATCTTGTCGCGGAGCTTGCGCAGCCGCTCGTCGGTCTCCTCCGCCGACAGCTGCGGCGCCCACTGGAAGGGGGTGTGCGGCTTGGGGACGAAGCCGCCGATGGAGACGGTGCAGCGGATGTCGTTCTGGCCGGAGACCTTGCGGCCCTCGGCGATCACGTTCATCGCCATGTCGGCGATCTGGAGGACGTCGTCGTCGGTCTCCGTGGGCAGGCCGCACATGAAGTACAGCTTCACCTGGCGCCAGCCGTTGCCGTACGCGGTGGAGACGGTCCGGATGAGGTCCTCCTCCGAGACCATCTTGTTGATGACCTTGCGCATCCGCTCGGAGCCGCCCTCGGGGGCGAAGGTGAGGCCGGAGCGGCGTCCGTTCCTGGTCAGCTCGTTGGCCAGGTCCACGTTGAACGCGTCGACACGGGTGGAGGGCAGCGAGAGGCCGACCTTGTCCTCCGTGTAGCGGTCGGCGAGGCCCTTGGCGATCTCACCGATCTCGGAGTGGTCCGCGGAGGACAGCGAGAGCAGGCCGACCTCCTCGAAGCCGGTCGCCTTGAGGCCGCGCTCCACCATCTCGCCGATGCCGGTGATGCTTCGCTCCCGTACGGGGCGCGTGATCATGCCGGCCTGGCAGAAACGGCAGCCGCGGGTGCAGCCGCGGAAGATCTCGACGGACATGCGCTCGTGGACGGTCTCCGCGAGCGGGACGAGGGGCTGCTTGGGGTAGGGCCACTCGTCGAGGTCCATGACGGTGTGCTTGGAGACGCGCCACGGCACACCGGACCTGTTGGGGACGACCCGGCCGATACGGCCGTCCGGGAGGTACTCGACGTCGTAGAACGCCGGGACGTAGACGTTGCCGGTCCTCGCGAGGCGGAAGAGGACCTCCTCGCGGCCGCCGGGCCTGCCCTCGGCCTTCCACGCGCGGATGATCTCGGTCATGTCGAGGACGGCCTGCTCGCCGTCGCCGATGATCGCCGCGTCGATGAAGGCCGCGATCGGCTCGGGGTTGAAGGCCGCGTGGCCGCCCGCGAGCACGATCGGGTGGTCGACCGTGCGGTCCTTCGACTCCAGCGGGATGCCCGCGAGGTCGAGGGCGGTGAGCATGTTGGTGTAGCCCAGCTCGGTGGAGAAGGACAGGCCGAAGACGTCGAAGGAGCCGACCGGGCGGTGGCTGTCGACGGTGAACTGCGGCACCCCGTGCTCGCGCATCAGCTCTTCGAGGTCCGGCCAGACGCTGTAGGTGCGCTCGGCGAGGACGCCCTCGCGCTCGTTCAGCACCTCGTAGAGGATCATGACGCCCTGGTTGGGCAGCCCGACCTCGTACGCGTCCGGGTACATCAGGGCCCAGCGGACGTCGGCGGCCTCCCAGGGCTTGACCGTGGAGTTCAGCTCTCCACCGACGTACTGGATCGGCTTCTGGACGTGCGGGAGGAGAGCTTCGAGCTGGGGAAAGACAGACTCGGCACTAGACATGTCGAACCTTCGTGAGCTGGCAGGCGGGCGACTCTCAAGCGTACCCCGGTGCTCAGCGCTCCAGAGCCGCTCCGGTCCCGGCGGCTGCCGCGCGGGCCCAGGCTCCCGGCAGCTCCCGCTCGGCGGTGGCGGCGGCGGCTTCCTCGCGCCCGTAGAGGAGTCCCCAGGTGAAGGAGGGTTCCCCGGCGGCGCGGGCGTCGGCGGCCAGGCCGCGCAGGGCGGCGCGGGCGACGACGGCGTCCTGGTGCTCGCCGAGCAGGCTCTGCACGGCCTTCACCCGTTCCGCCAGGCGTCCGGCCGGTTTCCCGAGGGCCTGGCGGGCGGCCTCGGCCGCGTACCGGAGGCGTTTGGCGGCCTTGCGGGCCTCGTGGAGGGCGAGGTCGCGCTCGTGTCCCGGGGCGAGGGCGAGCGCGTGGTCGATCCGGGCGGCGAGGCGGGCGTGGTCGGCGCGGACGGCACGGGCGAGGGCCTTTCCGGCGTCGCGCCGCGCGGCCCCGCGCAGGGGCGGGTCAGCGAGGAGGGCGGCGAGGCCGTCGAGGAGGGCGAGGTGGCGGGGGGAGTCGAGGGCGGCGAGGGCCCTCCGCCGGGCTTCGGCGCTCCGGGTCCTGCTCCGGCGGCGCAGCCGGGCCCGGACCGGGCCGTGGACGAGGGTCCGGGGCAGGGCGGCGGTGTGGGCGCGCAGCCGGGCGTCGAGGACCTCCTCGTCGCGGGCGGCGGCGAGTTCTCCGGCGAGCCATCGCAGTTCGGCGGCGAGGGGGTCGGTGACGTTCCGGTCGAAGAGGCGCCGGTGGGTGCGCAGGGCGCTGCGCAGGCGTCGGCAGGCGACCCGCAGCTGGTGGACGGCGTCGGGGAGGTCGCGGCGGACGGCGGGGTCGTACGTGACGAGGGCGTCGGTCCCCGCGCGGAGGTAGGAGAGCACGGCGGCTCCGGCGGTGCCGGGCGGGCCGGGAGCGGGGGCCGGGGCGGGGGGCGTACCGGTCTCGGCGAGGGCCCTGGCGAGTTTGGAGGGGGCGGTGGAGGGGTGGATGCCCGCCTCGCGGAGGCGGGCGGCGACGGCGTCGAGGAGGGCGGGGTCGGCGCCGTCGGCGAGTTCGACCTCGATCTCGGTCCAGGCGGTGCGGGGGCCGTCGGGGAGGCGTCGGGCGCGGACGGTGTCGACGGAGAGTTCGGCGAGGAGGGTGCCGTCGGCGGCGACGAGGTGGCGGACGGCCCGTGCGGAGCGGAGCCGGACGACGGGGACGGCCTGGTCCCGGCGGAGCCGTGAGCGGAGCAGCTCCGCCAGCTCGCCGGGGAGCGCGTCGGCCAGCGGGGCCCTGATCTCGTCGCGGACGCCGGGGGCGACGGGGAACTTGAGGTGCCAGCCGGCCTCGTCGCCGCCGGTGCGGCGGCGCAGGGTGAGGCCGTCGGCGGCGAGGCGCAGGCCGGGGGTGTCGTAGTGGACGGCGTCGAGTTCCATGACGCCCCGGTCCAGGACCCCGGCGACCCCCGGGACCCGGGTGAGGTCGGGCACGGGGGTGTCCGGGGTGGCTTCGTATTTCCGTTCGATCTCGCGCTTGGTCTCGCGCCCGGTCCCGCGCTTGGTCCCGCGCTTGGTTGCGCCCCTGGTTCCGCGCCTGGTCTCGGCCATACCTCGAATCTAGGCCGTCTCCCGCTGATCGTGCCCGGTCCGCGGCCTTGCCCGGTGACGTCCGGAGGGGCCGGAAGGGGCGGGCGGGCCGGGCTCAGGCGGTCATCGGGCGCTGGACGCGGATCGACTGGAGCAGTCCGATGGCCACCCATACGGCGAACATGGAGGAGCCGCCGTAGGAGACGAACGGCAGCGGGAGCCCCGCGACCGGCATGATGCCGAGGGTCATGCCGATGTTCTCGAAGGACTGGAAGGCGAACCAGGCGATGATGCCGGCGGCGACGACCGTGCCGTACAGCTCGGTGGTCTCGCGGGCGATGCGGCAGGCGCGCCAGAGGATGACCCCGAGGAGGACGAGGATGAGGCCCGCTCCGACGAAGCCGAGTTCCTCTCCCGCGACGGTGAAGACGAAGTCGGTCTGCTGTTCGGGGACGAACTGGCCGGTGGTCTGGGAGCCCTTGAAGAGTCCGGCGCCGAGGAGGCCGCCGGAGCCGATGGCGATGCGGGCCTGGTTGGTGTTGTAGCCGACGCCGGAGGGGTCGAGGTCGGGGTTGGCGAAGGCGGCGAAGCGGTTGATCTGGTACTCGTCGAGCATTCCGAGGGCGGTGACGAGGACCGCGCCGAGGACGCCCGCGCCGATCAGGCCGAGGACCCAGCGGTTGGAGGCGCCGGAGGCGAGCAGCACACCGAGCACGATGACGATCATGACCATGACCGAGCCGAGGTCGGGCATCAGCATGACGATGCCCATGGGGAGCGCGGCGAGGGTGAGGGCCTTGGCGACGGTGCGGTGGTCGGGGTGGAGCTGGTCCCCCGCGTCGACCTTGGAGGCGAGCAGCATCGCCATGATCAGGATGATCGTGATCTTGACGAACTCGCTGGGCTGGAGGGAGAAGCCGCCGCCGACGACGATCCACGCGTGGGCGCCGTTGATGGTGGCGCCGAGCGGGGTCAGGACGGCGAGGATCAGCACGATCGAGAGTCCGTAGAGGACGGGGACGGCGCCGCGCAGGGTGCGGTGGCCGAGCCAGACCGTGCCGATCATCAGGGCGACGCCGATGCCGGTGTTGAGCAGGTGCCGGAAGAGGAAGTAGTACGGGTCGCCGTTGTTGAGCTCGGTGCGGCCCCGGGTGGCGGACCAGACGAGGAGCGCGCCGATCCCGGAGAGCGCGAGCGCGGAGAGCAGTATCGGCCAGTCGAGGCGGCGGACCACCGAGTCGCGGGCGGCCAGTTTCGCGAGCGTGCCGCGCTCGGGGGCGTACCGGGAGACGGAGAAGCCGTGGGGTGCGCTCATGGGGTCAGTCCCTCCGCCAGGCGGCGGGCGGGCCCGCGAGTTCCTGCTGGTCCCGCTGGCCGGGCTGGGTGGGGTCGGGCTTCGTGGGGTCGGGCTGGGCGGGGTCGGCCGGGGGCTGGGCGCCGTCCGGCGTCCCGAGGAGCGCGTTCGGGTCGACCTTCTGGGCCTCGGGGTCGTACGGCGCGATCTTCGGGGCGTCGATGGAGCCGTCCGCCTCGATCTTGGGGAGGCTCTTCTGCGGCTGCGGCAGCAGGGCCCGCTTGAGGTCCTGCTTGCCCGCGTCGTCGAGTCCGTAGAGCGCGTCGTAGATGTTGCGCACGGCGGGTCCCGAGGCGCCGGAGCCGGTGCCGCCCTGGGAGATCGTCATCACGATCGAGTAGTCCCCGGTGTACGTGGCGAACCAGGAGGTCGTCTGCTTGCCGTAGACCTCGGCGGTGCCCGTCTTGGCGTGCATCGGGATCTTGTCCTGCGGCCAGCCGCCGAATCGCCAGGCGGCGGTGCCACGGGTCGCGACTCCCGCGAGGGCCTGCTCTATCAATCCCTGCGTCTTGGCGTTCATGGGGAGCTTGCCGTGCGACTTGGGCTCGATCTCGGTGATCCGCTTGCCGTCGGGGCTGATGACCGCCTTGCCGACGGTGGGGTTCCAGAGGGTG
Organism: Streptomyces sp. NPDC087215; assembly: GCF_044744885.1. NCBI lineage: Bacteria > Bacillati > Actinomycetota > Actinomycetes > Kitasatosporales > Streptomycetaceae > Streptomyces > Streptomyces sp. NPDC087215. Next base: position 160,557 of record NZ_JBIUZD010000002.1, on the reverse strand, counting down.
CCGCCGTTGGCGATGGCGGCGTAGATGGTGGCCATCTGGATGGGGGTGACGAGGGTGTCGCCCTGGCCGATGGAGTAGTTGACGGAGTCACCGGCGCGCATGAGGTTGCCTTCGAGGCAGTTCTCGTACGAGAGCTGCTCGACGTACGTGCCGCCGCGCTTGCCGATCTTGCACCAGTAGTCCTTGTTGGCCGCCCAGAAGTCCTGCTTCCACTTGCGGTCGGGGACCCGTCCGGTGACCTCGTTGGGGAGGTCGATGCCGGTCTCGGCGCCGAGGCCGAACTGGTGGGCCGTCCGGTAGAACCAGTCCTTGGCGTCCTTCTTCGGCTTCATGCCGCCGTCCTTCTGCCACTGCTGGTGGGAGAGGGCGTAGTAGACGGTGTCGCAGGAGACTTCGAGGGCCTGGCCGAGGGTGATGCTGCCGTGGCCCTGGGACTCGAAGTTCTTGAAGACCTGGTTGCCGATGGAGTACGAGGACGGGCAGGGGTAGCGCCCGTTGAAGTCGTAGCCCGCGTTGACGGCGGCGGTGGTCGGGATGACCTTGAAGATCGAGCCGGGGGCGGCCTGGCCCTGGATGGCCCGGTTGAGGAGCGGGAGGTTGGAGTCCTTGCCGGTGAGGGCCGCGTAGTCCTTGGCGGAGATGCCGCCGACCCAGGCGTTGGGGTCGTAGTCGGGCAGCGAGGCCATGGCGACGATCCGGCCGGTCTTCGTCTCCATGACGACGACGGCGCCCGTGTCGGCCTTGTAGTTCTCGCTGGTGTTCTTGTCGTAGACCTTGCGGGCCTCGACCATCGCGTTGTTCAGCTCCCACTCGGCGACCGCCTGCACGCGGGCGTCGATGGAGGTGACGACGTTGGAGCCGGGGACGGCGGGGTCGCTCTTGGCCCGGCCGATGACCCGGCCGAGGTTGTCGACCTCGTAGCGGGTGACGCCCGCCTTGCCGCGCAGCTGCTTGTCGTAGGTGCGCTCGAGGCCCGAGCGGCCGACCTGGTCGGAGCGGAGGAACGGCGAGTCGGTGTCCTTGGCCTTCTCGATCTCCGCGTCGGTGACGGGTGAGAGGTAGCCGAGGACCTGGGAGGTGCGGGACTTGCCGGGGGCCGGGTAGCGGCGTACGGCGGTGGGCTCGGCGGTGATGCCGGGGAAGTCCTCGGCGCGTTCCCGGATCTGGAGGGCCTGCTGGGTGGTGGCCTCGTCGGTGACCGGGATCGGCTGGTAGGGCGAACCGTTCCAGCAGGGCTTGGGGGTCTGGGAGTCGCAGAGCCGGATCTTGTTGATGACCTCGTCGGGCTTCATGTCGAGGACGTCGGCGAGCCGGGTGAGGACGGCCTTGCCCCGGTCCTTCATCTTCATCAGCTCGGTGCGGGACGCGGAGACCACGAGCCGGGTCTCGTTGTCGGCGAGCGGGACGCCCCGGGCGTCGAGGACGGAGCCGCGCACGGCGGGCTGCACGACCTGCTGGACGTGGTTGTTCTTCGCCTCGTCCGTGTACTCCTTGCCGTTGCGGATCTGGAGGTACCAGAGCCGGCCCCCCAGGGTCAGCAGCAGCGAGAAGACGAGGATCTGGATGACGACGAGCCGGATCTGGACCCGGGGGGTCCGCCCTGTCTCGGGGATGTTGCTCATACCGCCGGTGCCCCCTCGGTCACAGTCGCTTGACTCCCTTGATGCGTCCGGCCCGTGAGGCGCGGCCCCGGGCGGCCTTCACGCGCAGGCCGCCGCGCTGGTTGCCGATCCTCAGGCCGGTGCCGGAGGAGAGCCAGCCGGAGGCGACGTCGGCGCCGTTGCCGCCGCCCGCGTCGGCGAGCGGGTCGTTCTCCGCGCGGCGGGCCAGCGCCATGATGAGCGGCACCGTGAAGGGCGCGAGGAGCAGGTCGTACACGGCCGCGGTGAAGAGCAGGAACCCCAGGCCGACATGGCGGGCCGCAGTGTCGCCGACGAGGGCGCCGACGCCCGCGTACAGCAGGGTGGAGCCGACGGCCGCCGCGACGACGACGGCCATCGGGCCGGTCGCGGAGGTCAGTCTGCCGTTCTCGGGCCGGGCGAGGCCCACGAGGTAGCCGACGACGCAGAGCACGAGGGCGTACCGTCCGGCGGCGTGGTCGGCGGGCGGGGCGAGGTCGGCGAGGAGGCCCGCGGCGAAGCCGATGAGGGAGCCGCTGACGGGTCCGTACACCAGGGCGAGGCCGACGACGGTCAGCAGCACCAGGTCGGGGACGGCGCCGGGGAGCTGGAGCCGGGCCAGGACGGAGACCTGGACGACCATGGCCACCACGATCAGGGTGGCGGAGAGGAGGATGCGGTTGAACTTCACGGTGTCGCGTCCCCCTGGTCCTGCGGCGCCTGCTGGTTCTGGTTCCGGGGTGCCTGCGGGTTCTGGTTCTGACTCGGGTTCTGGTTCTGGGGTGCCTGCGGGTTCCGGCCGGGCTGGAGGCCCTGTGCCTGGTCCTGCGGCTGGGTGTTCAGCTGTCCTTCGGGGTTGCGCTGTCCGTCCGCCGGGGTCGGCGTGACGGTGACCGTGACGGTCGGCGCGGGCTTCGGCTTCTGCGGCAGGACGGCGTCGCGCGGGTCGGAGCGCGGGGCCTGGACGACGACGCCGACGATGTCGAGCTTGGTGAAGCCGACGTACGGGCGGACGTAGACGTTGCGGGTGAGGCCGCCGCCCGCGGGGTCGACGCGGACGACCTCGCCGACCGGGACGCCGGGCACGAAGGGCTTGTCGGCGCGGGAGCCGAAGGTGACGAGCCGGTCCCCGGCCTTCACCTTGGCCTTGCCGTTGAGGAGCTGGACGAGCAGCGGACGGTCGCCCTGGCCGGTGGCGAAGCCGAGTTCGTCGGACTTCTCCATCCGGGTGCCGACCGTGAAGTCGGGGTCGTTGGCGAGGAGGACCGTGGAGGTCGAGGGACCGACGGTGGTGACGCGGCCGACGAGTCCGGAGCCGTTGAGCACGGTCATGTCCCGGGTGATGCCGTCCCGGGCGCCGACGTCGACGGTGACGGTCCAGGAGAAGCCCTGGGCCGCTCCTATGGCGATGACCTGCGCGCCCTTGATGCCGTACTGTCCGGCGCCCGCGGTCTTCAGCATGGAGTCGAGCTCGCGGAGCCGGTTGCGGTTGCGGTCGTCGCTGCCGAGCCGCGCCTTCAGCTCGGCGTTCTCCTTCTCCAGGGCGGAGATCCTGGTGTGCCGTTCACCGGAGTCCCGTACGGCTCCTATGGCGTTGCCGATGGGATCGACGGCGGCCGCCACACCGTTCTCGACGGGCCCGAAGACCGCGGCCGCGGCCTGTCGGGCACCGTCGACGGGTGACTCCTGGCCGCCCCGGATGTCCACCGTGATCAGTGCGAACGCGATGGCGATCAGCAGCACCAGGAGCAGCCGGCTCTCTCGTGTGTCCCTCACGTGCGGCGGCCGTGCCTTTCCTCGTGGTCCGGTTCTTCGGTTGTTCGGCTGTGCGGGTGAAGCGGCGGCGACGGCCCCGCCGCCGTCAGCGGCGCGGCTGGGCGTCCAGGACCTGCTGGAGGGCCTCGAACTCCTCGACGCACTTGCCCGCGCCGAGCGCCACCGAGTCGAGCGGGTCCTCGGCGATGTGGATCGGCATCCCGGTCTCGCGGCGGAGGCGCTCGTCCAGGCCCCGGAGCAGGGCGCCTCCACCGGTGAGAACGATGCCGCGGTCCATGACGTCACCGGAGAGCTCCGGCGGGCACTTGTCGAGGGTGGTCTTCACCGCGTCGACGATCGCGTTGACCGGCTCCTCGATGGCCTTGCGGACCTCGGCGGCGGAGATGACGACGGTCTTCGGGAGGCCGGAGACGAGGTCGCGGCCCCGGATCTCGGTGTGCTCGTCCTTGTCGAGGTCGTACGCCGAACCGATGGTGATCTTGATCTGTTCGGCGGTGCGCTCACCGAGGAGGAGCGAGTACTCCTTCTTGATGTGCTGGATGATCGCGTTGTCCAGCTCGTCGCCCGCGACGCGGATCGACTGGGCCGTCACGATCCCGCCGAGGGAGATGACGGCGACCTCGGTGGTGCCGCCGCCGATGTCCACGACCATGTTGCCGGTGGCCTCGTGGACCGGGAGGCCCGATCCGATGGCCGCCGCCATGGGCTCCTCGATGATGTGCACCTGACGGGCACCGGCCTGCGTGGACGCCTCGATGACGGCGCGGCGCTCGACCCCGGTGATACCGGAGGGCACACAGACGACGACCCGGGGGCGGGCCAGGTAGCGCCGCTTGTGGATCTTGAGGATGAAGTAGCGGAGCATCCGCTCGGTGATCTCGAAGTCGGCGATCACGCCGTCCTTGAGGGGACGTACGGCGACGATGTTGCCGGGGGTCCGGCCGATCATCTTCTTCGCCTCCGCGCCGACCGCGAGGATGCCACCGGTGTTGGTGTTGATGGCGACGACGGAGGGCTCGTTCAGGACGATGCCCCGGCCTCTGACGTACACCAGCGTGTTGGCGGTCCCGAGGTCGACAGCCATGTCACGGCCGATGAACGACATTGAGTTCCCCTTGTTTCCCATGGCTGAGAGTGGTGCGGCGTGGAGTTTTCCATCGTAGTGCCGCCGACGCGGATACCGCGCGGTGGTCCGTCTCTGTACAGGTGACGGAAGGACGCGGCGATCCGTTCCCGGGATATGCGTTCATATGCCTGGGGGCGACCGAATTCCTTCGGTCGCCCCATCAGGGTGCTGCGTTCGGCTGACGCCCGGTCAGCGCGGGCCGGTGCGCGGGCCGTCCGGCACCGGTCGAGCGGCGCCGGTGAGGCAGTGCCAGGAGAACAGTGCCGATAGGGCAGTGCCAGTAGAACAGTGCCGATAGGGCGGTGCCGGTGAGGCGGCGCCGGTCAGACGAGACCGGGGAAGAAGATCTTCAGCTCGCGGAGGGCCGACTCCTCGGAGTCGGAGGCGTGGATCAGGTTCTCGCGGACGATGGTGCCGAAGTCGCCGCGGATCGAGCCGGGGGCGGCGGCGATCGGGTCGGTCGGTCCGGCCAGCTGGCGGACGCCCTCGATGACCCGCTCGCCCTCGACGACGAGCGCGACGACCGGGCCGGAGGCCATGAAGCCCATCAGCGGCTCGTAGAACGGCTTCCCACGGTGCTCGCCGTAGTGCTGCTCCAGGGTCTCCTGGTCCAGCTCGCGCAGCTCAAGGGCCGCCAGGGTCCAGCCGGCCTTGCGCTCGATGCGGCCGATGATCTCGCCGACCAGGCCACGGCGGACGGCGTCGGGCTTGAGCAGGACGAGCGTGCGCTGGCTCACGGGGGGACTCCTTCGGAAAAGCGGTGTGCGGGACCTCCGAGGCTACAGGCCCCGCACCCCCCTCGGTCACGCAGCGTCAGGTCCTGCCGAGGCCCCGGCGGCCTGGTTCGCGGCCCAGCCCGCCTTCACCTCGTCGATCCGCCGCCCGTAGTGGACGGAGGCCCACCACAGTCCGGCGAAGACCGCGCCGAGGAAGAACATCGTCGGGACGAAGAACCCGCTGGCGACCAGGCCGATCTGGAGGGCCCAGCCGAGCTGCACGCCACCGGGCCGGGTGACCATGCCGCACAGCAGCACCGACAGGACCATGGCGACACCGCAGACCCACCAGACGGTGGACATCGCGAGGCTGTCGTCCTTCATCGCCACGAGACCGGCGAAACCGATCACGAAGAACTCGCCGATGAGCGTCGAGGAACAGAGCGTACGCATCGGGCTCAGCCCTTCCGGAGGAGCAGCCGGGCATCGCCGACCGTGAAGATCGAACCGGTCACCAGCACTCCCGCGCCGCCGTACTCGGCGTCCTCCTCGGCCAGGGTGATCGCCGCCTCGATGGCGTCGGGCAGCCTCGGCTCGACGACGACCCGGTCCTCGCCGAAGACCTCGACCGCGATCGCGGCGAGCGCGTCCACGTCGGTGGCGCGGGGGTTGGAGTTCGCCGTGATCACGACCTCCGCGAAGATCGGCTCGAAGGCCTCCAGGAGGCCCCGGGCGTCCTTGTCTCCGCTCGTGGAGACCACGCCGATGAGCCGGGAGAAGCCGAAGGCCTCGCCGATGCCCTCCGCCGTGGCGCGCGCGCCGTGCGGGTTGTGCGCGGCGTCGAGGACCACCGTCGGGGAGGAGCGGACGATCTCCAGGCGGCCGGGCGAGGCCACCCGGGCGAAGGCCTGCCGGACCGTGTCCACGTCCAGGGTCCTGGCGTGCTGGGAGCCGATCCCGAAGAACGCCTCGACGGCGGCGAGCGCCACCACCGCGTTGTGCGCCTGGTAGGCGCCGTGCAGCGGCAGGAACACGTTGTCGTACTCGCCGCCCAGACCGCGCAGGGTGAGGAGCTGCCCGCCGACCGCGACCTCGCGGGAGACGACACCGAACTCCATGCCCTCGCGGGCCACGGTGGCGTCCGCGCCGACGGCCTTCTTCAGCAGCACCTGCGCCGCGTCCACCGGCTGCTGGGCCAGGACGACGGTCGCGTCCTGCTTGATGATCCCGGACTTCTCCCCGGCGATCTCGCCGGTCGTGCCGCCGAGCCGGTCGGTGTGGTCGAGGTCGATCGGGGTGACGACGGCGACGGTCGCGTCGATCACGTTCGTCGCGTCCCAGGTGCCGCCCATGCCGACCTCGACGACGGCCACGTCGACCGGGGCGTCGGCGAAGGCCGCGTACGCCATCCCGGTGAGGACCTCGAAGAAGGAGAGCCGGTACTCCTCGCGGGAGTCGACCAGTTCCACGTACGGCTTGACGTCCTGGTACGTCTCGATGAACCGCTGGGCGGAGATCGGGGCGCCGTCCAGGCTGATCCGCTCGGTGATCGTCTGCACGTGCGGCGAGGTGTACCGCCCCGTGCGCAGCTCGAAGGCGCCGAGCAGCGCCTCGATCATGCGGGCCGTGGACGTCTTGCCGTTGGTGCCGGTGATGTGGATCGAGGGGTACGCGCGCTGCGGCTCGCCGAGGACGTCCATCAGGGCCGCGATCCGGGTGACGGAGGGCTCCAGCTTGGTCTCGCCCCAGCGGGTGGACAGCTCGGTCTCCACCTCGCGCAGGGCCTTGTCCAGCTCCGGGTCCTCGGGGCGGCCGGGCACGGGGTCTCCGACCGGCGGCCCGGCCTGGGTGCGCAGGGTGCGGCTACCGGCCTCGATCACCGCCAGATCGGGATCACGGGTGGTTTCGTCGTCGACGATGGCGTCGAAGGCGTCGGGCGTGTCGGACGGGTCGCGGGGCTCACTCACGGGCCCAGTCTACGGAGCGGCCACGACACCACGACCGACAGGACCATGGACCCGGTCGTTTCGGGACCTTCGGCCCGCCGTCCGTCCCACCCGCCGGGCAAAATTGGCGATCATGGACATAGGGATCGACCTCGGCACGGCCAACACGCTCCTCTACGCGCGCGGGCGGGGCATCGTGCTCAACGAGCCGTCCGTGGTGGCGATGCAGGAGGGTTCCCGGCACGCGCTCGCGGTCGGCACGGAGGCGAAGGAGACCATCGGCAGGACCCCGGGCTCGATCACCGCGGTCCGTCCGCTGCGGGACGGGGTGATCAGCGACTACGAGGCCGCCGAGGAGATGATCCGGTACTTCGTGCGCAAGGCCCTCCCCGGGCGCAGGCGGCCGCGCACCCGGATGGTGGTGTGCGTGCCGAGCGGGGTGACCCAGGTCGAGCGGCGGGCCATCGTGCACGCCTCGCTCTCGGCGGGCGCCCGCGCGGTCCATCTCGTCGAGGAGCCGATGGCGGCGGCGATCGGCGCGGGTCTTCCGGTCTCCGACCCGCGCGGCTCGATGGTCGTCGACATCGGCGGCGGTACGACGGAGGTGGCGGTGATCTCGCTCGGCGGGATCGTCACCGCCCAGTCCCTCCGGGTGGGCGGCGACCGGCTGGACGCGGCGGTCACCGACTACGTCCGCAAGGCGCACTCGCTGCTGATCGGCGAGCGGACCGCCGAGGACGTGAAGGTGGCGATCGGCAGCGCCTGGCCGGTGCCGGGCGACGAGGAGCGCGAGCGCCGTACGTTCACCGTGCGGGGCCGGGAGAAGGTCAGCGGGCTGCCCCGGACGGTGGAACTGACGGTGCCGGAGGTGCGGGAGGCGCTCGACGAGCCGGTGGAGGCGATCATCGCCGCCGTCCGGGTGACGCTGGAGGAGTGCCCGCCCGAGCTGTCCGGGGACGTCATGGAGTACGGGATCGTGCTCACCGGCGGCGGGGCGCTGCTGCCGGGCCTCGACCTGCGGATGGCCTCGGCGACCGGCATCCCGGTCTTCGTCGCGGACGACCCGCTGGACTGCGTGGCCCTGGGCTCGGGCCGCTGCGTGGAGGACTTCGACGCGCTCCAGCGGGTCCTGGGGAAGGCGGAGACGGTGAGGTGAGAGCCCAGGCCGGGGTCCGTGCCCGCCCGGGTCGGAGGTGTGGAGGCCGCGCCCCGGTCGGAGACGTACGGGCCGCGCCCGGGTCGGTGACGTACGGGCCGCGCCCCGGTCGGAGACGTACGGATCCCGCCCGGGTCCGAGGCGTCCAGGCCCGAGGGCCCCGGCGGCCCCTCCGGAGCGGGCCCCGGCGGGTCCGCGCCTCAGGCCCGGCGGGTCCGCGCCTCAGGAGCAGTCCTTCAGTCGTCCAGGCCCGTCGGGAGCAGCGCCGTCACCGTGTAGGTGCCGTCCACAGGACGCGCGTGCAGGGTGCCGCCCATGCTCGTGACCCGTTCCTCCATGGAGAACAGGCCGGTGCCGGTCGAGACGGGCGCCCGGTCCGGCGGCGTCTTCGGGAGCGGGTTGCGGACCTCGGTGCGCAGATCGCGGCCCTCGACGGTGATCGTGACCGTCACCGGCAGCCCCGGCGCGTGCTTGGCCGCGTTCGTCAGGCACTCCTGGACGACCCGGTGCACGGCCGCCTGCCGCAGCGGCGACAGCGCCTTCGCCGCCGCCTCGACGGCCAGCTCCACGGGGCTGCCCATCCGTTCGCTCTCCGCGGCGAGCACGGTCAGTCCTTCGAGACCCGGGGTGGCCACGTCCCGGTCGGCGCGGCGCACGAGCGTCTCGTTGAGCATGAGGTGGGCGCGCCGCGCGGTGTCCGCCAGTTCCTCGAAGTCCTTCTGGTGCGCGTCCCCCCTGGCCCGTACGGCGAGCACCTCGGCCCGTACCGCGAGCACGGTCAGCTCACGTCCGACCAGGTCGTGGACGTCCCGGCCGACCGAGATCCGCTCCTCCTGGACGGCCTGCCGGGCGGCGGCCTCCCGGCGCTGCGCCTCCAGGGCGCGGACGAGGTCGTGGCGGTACGCGGCGACGCCGACACCCGCCGCGAGGACGCCGATCGGGACGACCAGGCTCAGGAAGTCGCTCAGGGTGTCGCCGTGCCGGGCGGGCCAGCCGGGCGTCTGGAAGAGGCCGTAGGCGACGGCGACGTACAGCAGGGTCGCGGCGACGGCGGCGCGGCGCCCCCGGTACCGCCCGAGCGCGTACAGGGCGAACTGGATCATGGTCAGTTCGTGCAGCCAGCCCATCAGGCCGAGCGCCACCGCGTAGGGGACCCACGGCAGCCGCCGCCGGAGCACGAGCGCCGACGCCCCGGCCGCCAGGGCGAGGGTCGCGGTGACACCGCTGAGGGAGTTGTCCGCGCGGGCGAGCCCCGGCACGTCCAGCACCATCAGACCGAAGGCGCTGAGCGCGGCGATCACGTCGAGCGCGCGGGGTGACACCGCCCACCGGTCCACGCGACGACGGAGCGCGGGGAGGGCGGGGAGGCGGAACATGCCCTCCATCATCCAGGGTCTTTCGTCCCGATGAGGTGGACCTGAAGTCCCGTCTGCTGTGACATCGGGCACTTCGTCCTTTTTGCTGTTTGACTCGGAGACGTGCACGAAGCCTCACCGGAGCAGTCGTCCCTCACCGCCGCGCTCCTCGACGCCCTCCCCCAGGCGGCCCTCCTCCTCGACCGGGAGCTGCGGGTGGTCCAGGTCAACCACCGCTTCGCCGCCCTCCTGCGGCTGCCCGCCGGGGTCGACCTCTCCCCCGGCACCCCCCGGGACCGGGTCGTCGGCCATCTCGCCGGACTGCTGGACCGGCCGGAGGAGCGGCGCAGGCTCCTGGAGGAGAGCGAGACCCACGGCCCCGTCACCCGCACCACCGACTACCACCTGCGGGACGGCCGGACGCTGCGCCGCCGCCGCTCCCCCGTCGCCGACGGGAACCTCCTCCACGGGCACCTGTGGCTGGTCGAGGACGTGACGCGGCAGAGCGAGGCCGAGGAGAACCTGTACGAGCAGGTGCGGAAGCTGGCGGCGCTCGCCGACGAGCGGGCCGCGTTCGCCGGGCGGGCCCTGCACGAGCTGCGCACCCCGCTCGCCACCGTGCTGAGCTTCGCCGAGCTCCTCCTCGATCCGGTGGGCGGCCCGCTCAGCCAGGAGCAGACCGCGTTCGTCGACGCCATCCGGCGCGGTGCCCAGCGGATGCGGTCGGTGGCCGAACAGCTGCCGAGGACGGCCTCCGGGGGGCCCGCCCCCGAGCCCCGGCTCGGCCCGGTCCTGGTCCACGAGCTGATCGAGCGGGTGGTCCTCGAAGCGCTCCAGCGGGCCGAGGGCGGCGGCCCCTACATCACGGCCGAGTGCCCGGTCGCCGGACCGCCGCTGATCGCCGACGGGGGACTGCTCACCGGCGCCCTCGAAGAACTGCTGGGCAACGCGCTGCGCTTCACCCCGGACGAGGGGCGTGTGGAGGTCGTCGGCAGACCGGCCGCCGACCACTGGACGATCGAGATCAGCGACGACGGGATCGGGGTCCCGCTGGAGTACCACGAGGAGATCTTCACGCCGTTCGTACGGGCCCCCAACGCCCGGCGCGGCGGCTACCCGGGCACCGGGCTCGGGCTCGCGGGCGCCCTCGACACCGTCCGGCTGCACGGCGGGACGATCACCGTCCGGAACCACGAGGACCGGCCGGGCGCGGTGTTCACCGTACGGCTGCCCCTCTCCCGCCCATGACCAGGCTCCTGATCGTCGAGGACGACCCCGATCTGGCGCTGGCGCTGCGGGTGGTGCTCGCCCGGCGCGGTTACGAGGTGTCCGTCGCGGGCGACGGCCGCGAGGGCCTGCGGCTGCTCTTCGCCGAGCGTCCCTCCCTGATGGTCCTCGATCTGCTGCTGCCCGCCCTGGACGGCTGGGAGGTGCTGGACCGGACCCGGGACATGAGCGACCTGCCGGTCCTGGTCCTCTCCGGCCTGGGGGAGGTGGACGACCGGGTGCGGGCGCTGCGGTCGGGCGCCGACGACTATCTGGTCAAGCCGTTCGCGCACGAGGAGCTGCTGGCCCGGGTGGAGGCGCTGCTGCGCAGGTCGGGGCCCCGGCAGTGGGCGGGCGAGCCGGTGGAGGAGGACATGCGGCTGGTCCCGGAGCGGCGGGCGGCGCTCTGGCAGGGCAGCGAGATCCGGCTGAGCGACATCGAGTACCGGCTGCTCCAGCTCCTGGTCCGCAACCGGGGCCGGGTCGTCACCACCGAGCAGCTCCTCGACCAGGTCTGGGACGACACGACGACGATCGGCCGGGACCGGGTCAAGTTCGCGGTGCTCCGGCTCCGCCGCAAGCTCCGCACGGCGGGCGGGCCGGGCTCCCGCGACCCGCTGGAGGCGGTCCGGGGCCTCGGCTACCGCTACGAGAGCGCCTCCCGTACGACGAAGGCACCCGGCCCGGACGAGTGACGGCCCCGCGCGCCGGGACGGAACCGCGTCCGGTCTCCGGCGCCGCCCGCCCCGGGGCCGCGCCTTGCCGCCGTCGACGCCCGGCGCCCGACTCCCGGCGCCCGGCGTCCGGCGTCCGGCGCGCCCGGTCACCGTCGACTCCTGACTCCCCGGCTCCCGGCTCCCGGCCGCGTCCTGTCGCCTCAACGCCCGACCCCCGACTCCCGACCTCCGACTCCCGGCCGCGTCCTGTCTCCGGCGCCGCCTGACCTCAGGCCCGCGCCCGGCCTCGGTGCGGGCGGCGGTCGGCCACGGCTCGACCCGGGCGGGCCCTGGCCGACCCGCACCCGGCCGACCCGGCCACCGCCCGCCCCGGCATCGCGCCCGCACCGGGCGGCGGCCTCGTCCGTACCCGGTCCCGGCGTCACGCCCGCCGCCCCGGGCCGCGCCCGCACCCGGGCGAGTCCGGCCCGCCCCGCCGCCGCGCGGCCCGCGCGATGTCCGACCGGCCCGCCCGGCCTCCGCCCGACCCGACCGGCCCGCACCCGGCGCCAAGGCCACGCCCCCGGACTCGCCGCCCCGGGGTCCGGGGGCGGCCACCCCTCACCGGCCACCGCCCGCCACCCGCACCCCGCCCCAGGGCAGCCGCCCCGTCCCCGCACATCCCCCCGTCCCGGGACCGGGCCCCCGTGCCCCGGGCCGTAGGGCCCCGGCGTGACCGGAACCACCCCCCCCTTCCGGGGCGGAAGTCCCGGCCCCGGGGGCTGAAGGTCCCGGGCGGGCGTCCCGAACGCCCCGGGGACACCGGGAACAACCGTGTCGCAACCGTGCGCCACCGCAGCGCGCGACCGACACCCGGCAACTTCACAAGCATGAAGACCCTTCCCGCCCGCAGTGTCGCCGTCGTCCTCGGTACCCGTCCCGAACTGGTCAAGCTCGCCGAGCTGATCCGGGTCCTCGGTCCGGCCGCCCGGGTCGTGCACACCGGCCAGCACTACGACGACGCCCTCTCCGGCGACTTCCTCGACGAACTGGGGCTGCCCGAGCCCGAGTACCTGACGGGGGTCGGCGGGCAGCCGCGCGCCGTGCAGGTCGCCGCCGCGCTCTCCGGTCTGGACGAGCGGTTCGCCGCCGATCCGCCGCTCGCGGTCGTCGTCCAGGGCGACACCAACGCCGCGCTCTCCGGCGCCCTCGCCGCCAACGCCCGCGGCCTCCCCCTGGTCCACGTCGAGGCGGGACTGCGCAGCCACGACCGGGCCATGCCCGAGGAGCACAACCGGGTCCTCATCGACCGGCTCGCCGACATCCTCTGCGCCGCGACCCCCGACAACCGCGACCTCCTCCTCGCCGAGGGCATCGCGGACGAGCGGATCGCCGTCACCGGCAACACCGTCGTCGAAGCCGTCCAGGACCACCTCCCGCCGCCCCAGGAGCGCGCCAGGCTGCTCGCGGTCAGCGGCCTCGTCCCCGACGGCTACGTCCTGGCGACCGTCCACCGCCCGGAGAACACCGACGACCCGGCCGCCCTCACCGCCGTCCTGACGGAGCTGGCCGCGCTCGCCCGCGAACTGCCGGTCGTCCTCCCGCTGCACCCCCGCACCCGGGCCCGGGTGGAGGCCGCCGGTCTGGCGCACCTCCTCGGCGGCCTCACCGTGCTGCCCCCGGCCGGATACGGCACCTTCCTGGCGCTGGCCCGGCACGCGGCCCTGATCGTCTCCGACTCCGGCGGCATCCAGGAGGAGACGACCGTCCTCGGCCGTCCCCTCGTCGTCGTCCGCCGCTCCACCGAACGGCCCGAGTCCCTCACCGACTTCGCCGACCTCGTCGAGCCGGGCCCCGGCATCGGCGCGGCGGCCCGCCGCAGGCTCGCCGAGGGCGGCCTCGGCCTGCGCCACCTGGCCACGCTGCCCAGCCCGTACGGCGACGGCACCGCGTCCCACCGGATCGCCGCTCTGCTCCGCGACCTGATCGCCGAACGGGGCGCGGACCGGGCGGTCCCGGCCCCCCGCCACACCCACGCCACCGCGGCCTGAGACCCCCGGAGCACCGCCATGAGCTTCCATCTCGTGCTGTACGTCTTCCCGTTCCTGCTGCTCGCCGGTTTCCTCGTGTACTGGGCCGGTTCGCGCCACGCCCACCACCGGCGCGAACCCTCCCGGCCCGGTGACCCGGCCGCGTTCGACTGGCACTTCTTCGTCCCCTGCCGTGACGAGGAGGCCGTCATCGCCACCACCGTCACCCGGCTGCGCGGCGACTTCCCCGGCAGTCACGTCTGGGTCATCGACGACGCCAGCGACGACCTCACCGCCCCCATCGTCACCGCCCTCGCCGACCAGGACCCGCATGTCCACCTGGTCTCCCGGCACCGCCCCGACGCCCGTACGGGCAAGGGCGCGGCCCTCAACTCCGCCTACATCGCGCTCAACGAGCACCTGAGGACGGACCTCGACCGCTCCCGGGTGATCGTCTGTGTCGTGGACGCCGACGGCCAGTTGTCCTCCGACACCCTCACCCACGTCAGCGGCCCCGACGCCTTCGGCGACCCGGACATGGGCGGGGTGCAGATCGGCGTCCGGATGCGCAACGTCGAGGACGAACGCCCCCTGGAACACGGCGGCCGTGCCGCCAACGCCTACGCCCGCCTCCTGATCCGGATGCAGGACGCCGAGTTCGCCGTCTCCAACACCGGAATGCAGCTGCTGCGCCGCCGCACCGGCTCCGTCGGCCTCGGCGGCAACGGCCAGTTCACCCGCCTCACCGCCCTCGACCGGATCGCCGCCGCCGAACGCCGCCCCTGGCAGCACGACGCCCTCCTGGAGGACTACGAACTCGGCCTCCACATGCGCCTCGCCGGCTACCGGATCACCCACGTCCACGACACCTGGGTCACCCAGGAAGCACTCCCCTACACCCGCCGCTTCCTCACCCAGCGCACCCGCTGGGCCCAGGGCAACATCCAGTGCGTCCGCTACGCCACCCGCATCATCGGCTCCCGCCACTACAAGGCCCGCGGCGTCCTCGAATCCCTCTACACCTTCTTCCAGCCCATCGCCCACCTCGCCACCCTGCTGATCACCCTGATCATGCTGGTGGCGCTGGTGACCGGCGGCGGCGCGGCCGAGGTCCTCCTCACCCTCTGGCCGCTGGCGCTCGCCCTCGCGGTGATCTCCGTCGTCCCCTTCCTGCTCTGGGGTCCGGTCTACCGCCGCGAGTTCGCCCCCGACCGCTCCCGCCTCAAGGGCCTCCTGTGGGGCTTCGCGCTCTGGCTCTACGCGTACCACCTCTTCATCGTCTCCACCCGTGGCTTCGTCCGCCTGCTCCGGGGCAGGACCGGCTGGGCCAAGACGCGCCGCAACGCCGAGACGGCGGGCGTCGGCCCGGTCGCCACGGAGTCCTGAGCGGAGTCCCCCGGAGGTACGGCGAAGGGCCCGGAACCGTCGACCGGTTCCGGGCCCTTCGCCGCACGCGCGCGTCCCTGGGGACCGACTGCTAGCCCTGCGGCAGGTTCGCCAGCTGGTTCTGGATGCGGGCGATGTCCTCGTCCGCCTTGGCCAGCCGGCCCTTGATCTTGTCCACGACGTTGTCGGGCGCCTTCGCCAGGAACGCCTCGTTGCCGAGCTTGGCCTCGGCCTGGGCCTTCTCCTTCTCGGCGGCGGCCAGGTCCTTCGAGAGCCGCTTGCGCTCGGCGGCCACGTCGATCGTGCCCGACAGGTCGAGCGCGACCGTGCAGCCCGAGACCGGCAGGGAGGCGGTGGCCGCGAAGCCCTCGCCCTCGGGCTGGAGGCGCAGCAGCTGGCGGATGGCCGCCTCGTGCGGAGCGATGGCGGTACCGCTCAGGTCGAGCCGGGCGGGGACCTTCTGGCCCGGCTGGAGGCCCTGGTCCGAGCGGAAGCGGCGGACCTCGGTGACGACCTGCTGGACCAGTTCGATCTCCTTCTCCGCGGCTTCGTCGCGGAATCCGGAGTCCTTCGGCCAGTCGGCGATGACGACCGACTCCCGGCCCGTCAGCGTGGTCCACAGGGTGTCCGTGACGAACGGGACGATCGGGTGGAGCAGCCGCAGGGTGACGTCGAGGACCTCGCCCAGGACCCGCGCCGAGACCTTGGCCTGCTCGCCGCCGTCGAAGAACGTCGTCTTCGACAGCTCGACGTACCAGTCGAAGACCTCGTCCCACGCGAAGTGGTAGAGCGCGTCCGCGAGCTTGGCGAACTGGTAGTCGTCGTAGTAGGCGTCCGCCTCGGCGACGACCTTGTTCAGCCGCGAGAGGATCCAGCGGTCGGTCGCCGACATGGCGGTGGCGTCCGGCAGCGGGCCCTCGACCGTCGCGCCGTTCATCATCGCGAAGCGCGTGGCGTTCCAGATCTTGTTGGCGAAGTTCCGGGACGCCTGGACCCAGTCCTCGCCGATCGGGACGTCCACGCCAGGGTTGGCGCCCTTGGCCAGCGTGAAGCGCAGGGCGTCGGAGCCGTACTTGTCCATCCAGTCCAGCGGGTCGACGGTGTTCCCGAACGACTTCGACATCTTCTTGCCGAGCTCGTCACGGACCATGCCGTGGAACGCGATCGTGCGGAACGGCGGCTGGCCGTCCATCGTGTACAGGCCGAACATCATCATCCGGGCGACCCAGAAGAACATCAGGTCGTAGCCGGTGACCAGGACGGAGTTCGGGTAGAACTTCTCCAGGTCCGGCGTCTTCTCCGGCCAGCCGAGCGTGGAGAACGGCCACAGGCCGGAGGAGAACCAGGTGTCGAGGACGTCGGTGTCCTGCGTCCAGCCCTCGCCCGTGGGCGGCTCCTCGTCCGGTCCGACGCAGACCAGTTCGCCGTTCGGGCCGTGCCAGACCGGGATGCGGTGGCCCCACCACAGCTGGCGCGAGATGCACCAGTCGTTGAGGTTGTCGACCCAGTCGAAGTAGCGCTGCGACATGTCGGCCGGGTGGATGTCGACCCGGCCGTCGCGGACCGCGTCACCGGCGGCCTTGGCGAGGGTCTCGACCTTGACCCACCACTGCAGCGACAGACGCGGTTCCAGCGTCGTCTTGCAGCGGGAGCAGTGGCCGACGGAGTGGACGTAGGGGCGCTTCTCGGCGACGATCCGGCCTTCGGCGCGCAGCGCGGCGACGATCGCGGAACGCGCCTCGAAACGGTCCAGACCCTCGAAGGGGCCGTGGACGGTGATCACACCGCGCTCGTCGAGGACCTCGATGGACTCCAGGTCGTGGCGCTGGCCGATGGCGAAGTCGTTCGGGTCGTGCGCCGGGGTCACCTTGACGGCGCCGGTGCCGAACTCCGGATCGACATGGGTGTCGGCGACGACCGGGATCGTGCGGTCGGTCAGCGGCAGCTTGATCCGCTTGCCGATCAGACGGGCGTAGCGCTCGTCGTCGGGGTGGACGGCGACGGCGGTGTCGCCGAGCATCGTCTCCGCGCGGGTCGTGGCGACGACGATGGTGTCCTCGCCCTCGCCGTACTTCATCGAGACGAGCTCGCCGTCGTCGTCCTGGTAGTCGACCTCGATGTCGGAGATGGCGGTCAGACAGCGCGGGCACCAGTTGATGATGCGCTCGGCGCGGTAGATCAGACCGTCGTCGAACATCTTCTTGAAGACGGTCTGGACGGCCCGGGACAGCCCCTCGTCCATGGTGAAGCGGTCCCGGCTCCACGCCAGGCCCTCACCGAGACGCCGCATCTGGCCGGCGATCTGCCCGCCGGACTCGGCCTTCCACTCCCAGACGCGCTCGACGAAGGCCTCGCGGCCCAGGTCGTGGCGGGACTTGCCCTCCTTGGCGAGCTCGCGCTCGACGACGTTCTGGGTGGCGATGCCCGCGTGGTCCATGCCGGGCTGCCACAGCGTCTCGAAGCCCTGCATCCGCTTGCGGCGGGTGAGGGCGTCGATCAGCGTGTGCTCGAAGGCGTGGCCCAGGTGGAGCGAGCCGGTGACGTTCGGCGGCGGGATGACGATGGTGTACGCGGGCTTCTCGCTCTTCGCGTCCGCCTCGAAGTACCCGCGCTCCACCCAGCGCTCGTACAGCGGCCCCTCTACCTCGGCCGGCGCGTACTGGGTCGGCAGTTCGGTGGTGGGCGCTGTCTGCTGCTGAGGGTTCTCGGTCACGGGGCCAGTTTAGGGGTGTCAGGGCACGGTCCTGAAACGCGATTGTTCGGTAACGGTGTGGCACCCGCCGCACTGCTCGGGCGGCGGTTCCGCCAGGATGTCCGGCAGGCATGAACATTCTGTGAGGGGAACCTGTCGATGAGCTACAACCAGCCGGGCCCGTACGGCGGCCAGCCGCCCCAGCAGCCCGGCCCCTACGGCCAGCCGGGCCCGTACGGCCAGCCGCAGCAGCCGGGCCCGTACGGCCAGCCGCAGGCGCCCCAGCCGGGATACGGGTACCCCCAGCAGGCCCCCCAGGGCGTTCCGCCGCAGCAGCCGGGCCCGTACGGCGGCTATCCGCAGCAGCAGCCCCAGCAGCCCAACCCGTACGGCCAGCAGCCGCCCTACGGCGCCCCGCAGGGCCCCGGCGGCTACGTACCGCACCCGCCCGCCCCGAAGAAGTCGAAGGCGGGCTGGATCATCGGCGCGGTCGCGGTCGTCGCGGCGCTCGGCGTCGGGGCGTACTTCGTGCTCGGTGGGGGCGGGGGCTCCTCGGTCGCGGATGACGGCCCGCACAAGCTGATCACCCCGGAGACGGTGCTCGGCGAGTACAAGAAGGCCCCCCGCAAGGAGGGTTCCACGGACAAGAACTCCTTGAAGGAAGCCGAGAAGAACGGCGTGAAGAACGCCAAGGAGGCCGGGGCCTCCTACCAGGTGAAGGACCCGGCCAACCCGCTGAGCGGCAAGATGATCTCGTTCAACGGTCTGTACGGCGAGATCGCCGACCCGGAGAAGGTCGTCGACGCCATCTTCGCGGCGTCCAAGGCCGAGGCCGACAAGGACAAGGGCAACCCGGAGGAGCCGGAGCTGGTCGGCAGCCCGCAGGCGTACACGCCGGCCGGCCTCGACGGCGCGATCCTGAAGTGCCAGCAGGCGAAGACCAAGCCGAACGCGGCGAACGGCACGCCCGCGTTCTCCATGACGATGTGCGTCTGGGCCGACCGCTCGACGGTGGGCTTCGTGGTCCCCGTCGACATGGCGTCCATGATCGCGGGCAAGTCCGGTTCGGCCGAGGACGCCGCCGCCCTCACCGCCAAGCTCCGCAAGGAGATCCGCGTCAAGCTCTGACCGGATTCCGCTCCCCGTCGTCCCGGACACGGACACGGAAGAGGGGGTCCCGCCTCGGGCGGGACCCCCTCTTCGCCGTTCCGGTGGCTAGGCCGACTTCTCGTGCCTGCCGTCGTTCTTCACGATCCTCGGGACCAGTGTCGGGTTCACGTTGTTGCGGACGACGTCCGCCGTGATGACGACCCGGGCCACGTCCTTGCGGGACGGGACCTCGTACATCACCGACTGGAGGACCTCCTCCATGATGGCGCGCAGACCGCGCGCGCCGGTGCCGCGCAGGATCGCCTGGTCGGCGATGGCCTCCAGGGCCGGGCGGTCGAAGTCCAGCTCCACGCCGTCGAGTTCGAAGAGGCGCTGGTACTGCTTCACCAGCGCGTTGCGCGGCTCGACGAGGATCTGGAGGAGGGCCTCGCGGTCCAGGTTGTGCACCGAGGTGATCACGGGGAGACGGCCGATGAACTCGGGGATCATCCCGAACTTCACCAGGTCCTCCGGCATGACCTCCTGGAACTGGTCGCTCGCCTCGATCTCGCGCTTGGAGCGGATGGTCGCCCCGAAGCCGATGCCCTTGGAGCCCGCCCGCGACTCGATGATCTTCTCCAGGCCGGCGAAGGCGCCGCCCACGATGAAGAGCACGTTCGTCGTGTCGATCTGGATGAACTCCTGGTGCGGGTGCTTCCGTCCGCCCTGCGGCGGTACGGAGGCGGTGGTGCCCTCCAGGATCTTCAGCAGGGCCTGCTGCACGCCCTCGCCGGAGACGTCCCGGGTGATCGACGGGTTTTCGCTCTTACGGGCGACCTTGTCGATCTCGTCGATGTAGATGATCCCGGTCTCGGCCTTCTTGACGTCGTAGTCGGCCGCCTGGATCAGCTTCAGCAGGATGTTCTCGACGTCCTCGCCGACGTACCCGGCCTCCGTCAGCGCCGTCGCGTCGGCGATGGCGAACGGGACGTTGAGCATACGGGCCAGGGTCTGCGCGAGCAGCGTCTTGCCCGAGCCCGTGGGGCCCAGCAGCAGGATGTTGGACTTGGCCAGTTCGATGGCGTCGTCCCGGCTCTGCCCACCGGCGTTCTCACCGGCCTGGACCCGCTTGTAGTGGTTGTAGACCGCGACCGAGAGGGCCTTCTTCGCGGGCTCCTGCCCGACGACGTACCCCTCGAGGAACTCGTAGATCTCGCGGGGCTTGGGAAGTTCCTCCCAGCGCACCTCGCTCGTCTCCGCGAGTTCTTCCTCGATGATCTCGTTGCAGAGGTCGATGCACTCGTCGCAGATGTACACACCGGGACCCGCGATGAGCTTCTTCACCTGCTTCTGGCTCTTTCCGCAGAACGAGCACTTGAGCAGGTCGCCGCCATCACCGATGCGTGCCACGAGGTGCTTCCCCTTCGCCTGGGAGCGCCTGGTTCAGCGACTCCTGGTGCCTCATATTCGACGGTACCTTGCCGGACCCCTCGTCCGGGCCCCCCTTGGCACGGTTCACATGGTCGTGATTCGGCCACGAGGACCGTGCCGGGGGAAGGTCGGGCGTCAGTTTCCCGCGGAGGCCGTGCTCTTGCGGGTCGAGATGATCTGGTCGACCAGGCCGTACGCCAGGGCGTCCTCGGCCGTCAGGATCTTGTCGCGCTCGATGTCCTCGCGGATCTTCTCGATCGGCGTGGTCGAGTGCTTGGCCAGCATGGTCTCCAGCTGGTCGCGCATCCGCAGGATCTCCCTGGCCGCGATCTCCAGGTCGGAGAGCTGCTCGCGGCCGGTGCCGCCGGACGGCTGGTGGATCAGCACGCGGGCGTTCGGCAGGGCCATCCGCTTGCCGGGGGTGCCCGCGGCGAGCAGCACGGCCGCGGCGGAGGCCGCCTGGCCCATGCAGACCGTCTGGATGTCCGGCTTCACGAACTGCATCGTGTCGTAGATCGCCGTCAGCGCGGTGAAGGAGCCACCGGGGCTGTTGATGTAGATCGAGATGTCACGGTCGGGGTCCATCGACTCCAGGCAGAGGAGCTGGGCCATGACGTCGTTGGCGGAGGCGTCGTCGATCTGCACGCCGAGGAAGATCACGCGCTCCTCGAACAGCTTCGCGTACGGGTCGTACTCGCGGACGCCCTGCGAGGTGCGCTCGACGAAGCGCGGCACGACGTAGCGGTTGTCCATCGGCGCGCCGGTGTAGAGGCCGCTCGGGGAGAGGTTGTTCTGCATCTGGGTGTTCACCGTCCTGGTGGCGTTCGGCGGGGGGCTGGGGCTCTGCTGCGGGCGGCCGGCGCTCAGGCGCCCGTGCCGCCGCCGCCCGGAACACCCGCGGCGTGCGTGATGATGTCGTCGATGAGGCCGTAGTCCTTGGCCTCCTCCGCGGTGAACCAGCGGTCGCGGTCGCCGTCGCGGATGATCGCCTCGACGGTCTGGCCGGAGTGGTGCGCGGTGATCTCGGCCATCCGCCTCTTCGTGCGGAGGAGGTACTCGGCCTGGATCTTGATGTCGGAGGCCGTGCCGCCGATACCGGCGGAGCCCTGGTGCATCAGGATGTCGGTGTTCGGCAGGGCGAAGCGCTTGCCGGGGGTGCCGCCGGTGAGCAGGAACTGGCCCATGGACGCCGCCATGCCCATACCGATGGTGACGACGTCGTTCGGGATGTACTGCATGGTGTCGTAGACGGCCATGCCGGCCGTCACCGAGCCACCGGGGCTGTTGATGTAGAGGAAGATGTCCTTCTCCGGGTCGGCGGCCAGGAGGAGCATCTGAGCGGTGATCTTGTTGGCGATGTCGTCGTCGACCTGCTGGCCGAGGAAGATGATCCGCTCGCCGAGCAGCCGGTTGTAGACATGGTCGCCGAGGCCGCCACCGATGGACGGCTCACCCGCGGCGTAAGGCTTCAGATTCGTCACGTATCCACCTGCTCGTCTCCGACGGCAAAGGCCGTCTCAGCGTCTCGTCCAGAGGGCACTGCCCTCGTATTCATGGACCCTAACGCGCAGGTGGGACAACGCCATCCCGGTTCCCGAACTGTTCGCTGGGAGCGCAAGGTCGTTGGGGACGTGTAAGCGCCCGCGGGGGCGGCCCGTGGCCGCGGGAACGCCCACGGGCCCGCGCGCACCGGAGTGCGCGCGGGCCCGTGGGGCGGGGTCCGCCGGGTGGCGGAGGCCCTTACTTGTCCTCGGAGACCTCGGCCTCGCCGGTGACGGCCTCGACGGCCTCGACGGCCTCGGCGGCGGTCTCGACCTCGTCCTCGTCGTCCGACAGGTCCACGACCTCGCCCTTGGTGTCGACGACCTTGGCGGCCTCGACGACGACCGCGAGGGCCTTGCCGCGGGCGACCTCGCCGACGAGCATCGGCACCTGGCCGCCCTGGGCCACGGCCTGGGCGAACTGGTCGGGGCTCATGCCGGAGGAGGCGGCGCGGCGGAACAGGTGCTCCGTCAGCTCCTCGCGGGAGACGTCGAGCTTCTCCTTGTTGACGAGCTCATCGAGGATGAACTGCGTCTTGATGCCCTTCTCGGCCTGCTCCTGGGTCTCCGCCAGGAACTCTTCCTCGGTCTTGCCCTGGATCTCCAGGTACTTGGCGAGGTCGATGCCCATCTGGCCGAGCTGGTGGTGCTCCAGGTTGTGCTTGCGGGTGTTGATCTCGTCCTCGAGGAGCTTCTCGGGCATCGGGACCTCGACCAGCTTGAGGAGCTCGTCGAGGACGCGCTCCTGGGCCTGGGTGGCCTGGTCGAACTGCTTCATGTTCTCGAGGCGCTTGCGGCTGTCGGCCTTCAGCTCGTCGAGGGTGTCGAACTCCGAGGCGAGCTGCGCGAACTCGTCGTCCAGCGCGGGGAGCTCACGGGCGGCGACGGCGGTGACCTTGACGGTGACCTCCGCGTCCTTGCCCTCGGCGGATCCGCCCTTCAGCTGGGAGCTGAAGGTGGCCTCGCCACCGGCCTCCAGGCCCTTGACGGCCTCGTCGATGCCGTCGAGCAGCTCGCCCGAGCCGATGGTGTACGAGACGCCGTCGGCGACGCCGTCGGGCAGCACCTCGCCGTCGACCTTGGCCTGCAGGTCCACGGTGATGACGTCGCCGTCCTGGGCGGCGCGCTCGACCGGGGAGGTCGAGGCGAAGCGCTCGCGGAGCTGCTCCACGGACTTCTCGACGTCCTCGTCGGTGACCTCGACCGCGTCGACGGTGACCTCGATGCCGGAGTAGTCCGGGATCTCGATCGTCGGGCGGATGTCGACCTCGGCGGTGAAGGCCAGCAGCTCGCCGTCCTTCAGCTCGGTGATGTCGACCTCGGGCTGGCCGAGCGGGTTGACCTCGGCCTCGTTGACGGCCTCGGTGTAGAACTTCGGGAGCGCGTCGTTGACGGCCTCTTCCAGCACGGCGCCGCGGCCGAACCGCTGGTCGATCACGCGAGCAGGGATCTTGCCCTTACGGAAGCCCTTGACCGTGACCTGCTGGTTGATCTTCTTGTACGCCGCGTCGAGGCTGTCCTTGAGCTCCTCGAAGGGCACCTCGACAGTGAGCCGAACCCGAGTCGGGTTCAGGGTCTCCACGGCGCTCTTCACGGTTCGGTCTCCTTGTGGCTGATTCCTGGAATCCACCGGTGCCGCGTGAAGCGGTCCCGGCGGGTCGGCCCGGTCAGAAAGACACACGGGCACGCAGCTTGCATAGTAACCGCAAGCGGGTTGACGCCCACAACGTGATCAAGCAGCGCGCGGGGTCCGCGCGTGATCGTCATGGTCGGGGTGGCGGGATTTGAACCCACGGCCTTCCGCTCCCAAAGCGGACGCGCTACCAAGCTGCGCCACACCCCGTCGGTGCGACACGTAGGGTACATGGACGGGGACTGTGCGGCGCCCCCCGTTTTCCGGGTGTGCGCGAACCCCCCGCGAACCGCTAACATGCTCCTCGTGCCGCGGTCCTCGTGACCTGCGGCGCGATGCCGTGCGGGTGTAGCTCAATGGTAGAGCACTAGTCTTCCAAACTAGCTACGCGGGTTCGATTCCCGTCACCCGCTCCACGCGCCCTCGGGGCCGGTCCGGAGAGTTCCTCCCGGACCGGCCCCGAGGCGTTCCGCGACCCTGGTCCCGCCGTTCCGGCCCGCGCTCCGGCGTGACCGACGGGCCCCCGCCGTTTTCTCCGGCGGGGGCCCGTCGTCGTTCAGAACTTGTCAGAACTTGATGGACGCGACCGTCTGCGTTATCGAGTCGAGGAAGCGCTGGATGTCGTCGGCCATGCCGGTGGAGGCGAGGAAGAAACCGAAGAGGACGGCGACCACGGCCGGGCCCGCCTTGAGGTTCCCCCCACGGATCAGCACCACCAGGATGATTGCCAACAGCAACACCACAGACAGTGAAATGGCCACGACTGATCACGCCCTCGCTCGGTCCCGCTCTGCCCACCGGGGAGCCCGGGACCCCGAACTCCCCCCGCCACCTCCCATGGTGCCACCAACCACCCTGCCCCCGCTGCCCGGTGACGAATCGTCGTGCGCCCGGGAGAGGGCGGATGAGAATCGTCATACTCACACAACCATGAGGCTTTCATCCCTTCAAGGAGGCTTTCGCCTTCCAGGGAATCAGCTGACATCCGACGACCTGTCCGTAGATTCCGGGTGACCGTCTCTTCTGTTCTCAGCCGGACGGCACGCCATTACCGTCGCCGCAATGTCGTCCAGCACTCAACCGGCCCCGCTCCTGGCGGAGGGCCGTCCCGCCGCCCTCACCGGGCCATCCGACCAGCGGGAACCTCCGCTGCCCAAGAGCCGCGACCCCTACTTCGACAACGCGAAGTACCTCGCCATCCTGCTCGTCGCCCTGGGGCACGTCCTGCCCGTGGTGGTGGAGGGCAGCCGGGCCACCCGGGCCCTCTACATGCTCGTGTACGCCTTCCACATGCCGGTCTTCGTCCTGGTGTCCGGGCACCTCTCGCGCGGCTTCACCGGGCGGCCCGACCAGCTCCGGCGGCTGCTCACGGGTGTCGCGCTGCCGTACCTCCTCTTCGAGGTCGCGTACACGCTGCTGATGCGGTGGGGCCTCCAGCCCGAGCGGCCCTACGACCTGCTCCACCCCACGTATGTCATGTGGTTCCTGATCGCCCTGTTCGTCTGGCGGCTGACCGCCCCCTTCTGGGCGGTCCTGCGGTGGCCGGTGGCGGTGTCCCTCGGGATCGGGGCGCTGGCCTCGGTCACGCCCGGTCTGGACGGGGTCGTCGGTATGCAGCGGGTGCTGCAGTTCCTGCCGTTCTTCGTGATCGGACTCCGCACGCGCCCCGAGCACTTCCGGCTGCTGCGGCGCCGTCCGGTGCGCGTGGCGGCCGTACTGGTCCTGGCCGGCGCCCTGCCCTTCACGTACTGGGCGACCCCCAGCATCCCCATGACCTGGTTCTACCGGACCGTGAGCGCCCAGGAGATGGGGGTGGCCTGGGCGCCGGGGCTCCTGCGGGTCGGCGTGCTCTTCGGCTGCGCGACGGTCCTGGCGGCGGCCTTCCTCTCGCTGGTGCCCGGCCGCGCGCTCTGGTGCACGCGGCTGGGCGCCGGGAGCGTCTGCGGCTACCTCCTGCACGGCTTCCTGATCCGCGGCGGGCAGTACTCGGGGTTCTTCGACCGCTTCCCCTGGCTGGGCACACCGGGCGGCCGGGTGCTGCTGGTCCTGGTGACGTTCGGCGTGATGACCCTGCTGTGCGCTCCACCGGCGCGCCGCCTCATGAGGCCGGTGACCGAGCCCGAGCTGGCCTGGGCGTTCAGGCCGGACGGGAGACGAGCAGCAGGGCTCGGTCGTCGTTGACGTCCTTGGCGACGGCTTCGATGAGGTGCCAGGCGACGCCCTCGAAGCCCTCGGCGACACAGCGGTCGGCCTCGCCGGTGAGGCGGTCGATGCCCTCGTCGATGTCCCGGTCGGCGGCCTCGACCAGGCCGTCGGTGAAGAGCATCAGGACGTCCCCGGGGCGCAGGGAGCCCTTGACGGGGTGGAACTCGGCGCCGTCGTAGACGCCGAGGAGGGGGCCTTCGGCGGCCTTCTCCTCCCAGCGTCCGCTGCCCGCGTGGAGCTGGAGGGCGGGCAGGTGGCCCGCCGAGAAGAGTTCGTAGTCGCCGGATTCCAGGTCGAGGACGAGGTGGATGGAGGTGGCGAAGCCCTCGTCCCAGTCCTGGCGGAGCAGATAGCCGTTGGCGGCGGGCAGGAAGCCGTGCGGCGGGAGCGAGCCGAGGAGTCCGCCGAAGGCGCCGGAGAGCAGCAGGGAGCGGGAGGCCGCGTCCATGCCCTTGCCGGAGACGTCGGTGAGGACGACTTCCAGGGTGCGGCCGCCGTGGGTGCGGGCGGCGACGACGAAGTCCCCGGAGAAGGACTGGCCGCCGGCCGGGCGCAGGGCCATCTCGCGGTGCCAGCCCTTGGGGAGCCGGGGCAGGGCGCTCTGCACCCGGATGCGTTCGCGGAGGTCGAAGAGCATGGTGCCGCCGCGCCGCCACGGCACGCCGACCCTCGCCCGGAACTGGGCGATGAGCAGTCCGAAGAGGCCGCAGGCGGCGACCACGAGGACGGTGCCGGGGGTGACCCGGGCGGGGCCCTGGGTGTAGGGGCCGAGGACGACGGACTCGACGATGAGGGCGCCCGCGGCGGCCGCGTACAGGCCGAGCAGGCTGGCGGGGCGCAGCAGCAGCCCGCCCGCCACGATGGGCAGGACGAGGGCGGCGGGTGCGCACCAGACGGGGTCGTAGAGGGTGGCGCAGGCGATGGCGGGGACGGTCAGGAGGAGTCCGGCGAGGGCGAGGCGGTCGGAGCCGTCGCCGCGGAAGTAGTCGACGCCGGATTTGCGCAGCGCGGTGCGGACCCGGCGGACGCGTCTGCGCAGCCGGGCCGCGTACGTGCTCACTCCGGCGCGGTGTCCCATTGGCCTGGACCCTATCGATCCATCCGGGTTCCGTGCAGGGGTACCCCGGTGACAAGGTGCGGGAAATCGGGTCGCCCCGGGCAGATGGCACTGATATCGATGGCATATGACGAATGAACTGCGGGTGCTGGACCCGAACGACTGGGACCGCTGGTACGAGGTGTTGGAGCTGGCGTTCGGCGGGGTGCCCGAGGAGCCTGAGGAGCGGGCGCTCTGGAAGGACCTGACGGAGCCGGAGCGGTTCCTGGGGATGTGGGACGGGGATCTGCCGGTGGGGACGGCGGGCGCGTTCTCGTTCCGGCTGACCGTGCCGGGCGGGGCTTCGGTCCCGGCGGCCGGGGTGACGATGGTGAGCGTGGCGGGGACGCACCGCAGGCGCGGGATCCTGACCTCGATGATGCGGCGGCAGCTGGACGACGTACGGGCGTGGGGCGAGCCGCTGGCGGTGCTGACGGCGTCGGAGCCGGAGATCTACGGCCGGTTCGGGTACGGCGCGGCGGCGTTCGCGTCCCGTGCGGTGATCGACATGACACGGGTGCGGCTGACGGTGCCGGAGGGCACGGACGGGGTGACGCTGCGGGCCGTTCCGCTGGCGGAGTCCTCGGCGGTGTGCGAGGAGGTCTACGCGCGCCTCGTGCCGTCGCGGCCGGGGATGCTGGCGCGGCTGCCGGGCTGGGAGCGGCTGCCGCTGCTGGATCCGGCGGGGAGCCGGGACGGGGCCTCGCCCCGGCAGGTCGTGCTGGCGGAGCGGGACGGCCGGGTGGTGGGTTTCGCGCACTACGCGGTGAAGCCGGAATGGTCGGCTGCGGGACCGGACGGTTCGGTGTGGGTGCATCAGCTCGCGGCGCTCGACCCGGCGGCGGAGGCGGCGCTGTGGCGGTTCGTGTGCTCGGTGGACCTGACGGCGCGGGTGCGGTTCATGGGGCGGCCGGTGGACGACGCCTGGCAGTACCTGGTGTCGGACGTGCGGCGCTGTGAGCCGACGCTGCGGGAGTCGCTGTTCGTGCGGCTCGTGGAGGTGGGCGGGGCGCTGGAGGCGCGGACGTACCAGACGCCGGTGGACGTGGTGTTCGAGGTGACGGACGCGTTCTGTCCGTGGAACGAGGGGCGGTGGCGGCTGACCGGGGACGCGAAGGGCGCGCGGTGCGTGCGGACCGGGGACGCGCCGGATCTCGCCCTGTCCGTACGGGAGTTGGGGGCGGCCTATCTGGGCGGGGTGTCGCTGGTGTCGCTCGCGGCGGCCGGACGGGTGCGGGAGCTGCGGGAGGGTGCGCTGACGGAGGCGTCCGTGGCGTTCGGCTCTCCGGTGGCGCCTTGGCTGCCGCACGGTTTCTGAGGGATTCCTCGGGGGCGGCGGGCGTCCGTGCCGCCCGCCCCCGGCCGGGGCGGGTTCTCGACGGCCGGGCCCGTGCGGGTCGTACGGGTCGTCCCGGGTCACGGTTCCGGCCGCCGTGCCCGTAACGGGTGTCCGTCCCGGGTGCCCGTACGAGTCACGGGCACGGGCCCGGTCGGGTCACCGGCTCGGTCCCGGTCGCCGGGCTGGTCCGGGCTCCGGTGCGGGTGTTCCGGGTGTCACGCCTGCTGGCAGGTCGGGCACCAGAAGAGGTTGCGGGCGGCGAG
The DNA here is from genome assembly GCF_044744885.1 of Streptomyces sp. NPDC087215. Taxonomy (NCBI): domain Bacteria; kingdom Bacillati; phylum Actinomycetota; class Actinomycetes; order Kitasatosporales; family Streptomycetaceae; genus Streptomyces; species Streptomyces sp. NPDC087215. Next base: position 132,236 of record NZ_JBIUZD010000002.1, on the reverse strand, counting down.
GTCCGCGGTGCGGACGGGGGTGCCGCACAGGAGGCAGGGCTGCTGTGCGCGGCGGTAGACGTACACCTCGCCGCCGTGGTCGTCGACGCGCGGGGGGCGGCCCATGGCCTCGGGGGTGTGCTCGGGGCGGACGGTGTCGATGCGGTTGAGCCGGACGCCTTCGCGCATGAGGGCGGCGAGGTCGGTCCAGATCGCGTCCCATTCCGGCGCGGTGAGGTCCTTCCCCGCGCGGTAGGGGTCGATGCCGTGCCGGAAGAGGACTTCGGCGCGGTAGACGTTGCCGACGCCCGCGATGACCTTCTGGTCCATGAGGAGGGCGGCGACGGTGCTGCGGGAGCGGGAGATCCGGCGCCAGGCGCGGTCGGGGTCGTCGCCGTCGCGGAGCGGGTCGGGGCCGAGGCGCTCGTGTATCGCCGCCTTCTCCGCGTCCGTGACGAGGGCGCAGGTGGTGGGGCCGCGCAGGTCGACGTATCCCCCGGCGTTCGCCAGACGGAGCCGGACGGTGTCGGTGGGCGGCGGGGCGGGGGCGTCGCCGAAGGCCACCTTGCCGAAGAGGCCGAGGTGGATGTGGACCCAGCCGGTGCCGGGGAAGCCGAGGAAGAGGTGTTTTCCGTGGGCCTCGGCGGTCTCCATGACGGCGCCGTCGAGGAGGGCGGCGGAGCCGGTGAACCTGCCCTGGGGGCTGGTGACGCGCACGGACCGGCCGCCGAACCGTTCCCGGTGGTCGGCGGCCAGTCGGTGGATGGTGTGCCCTTCGGGCATCAGGCGGTGGGCTCCTGCGGGTGGTGGGCCGGGATCGGGGGGAGCTCGCCGGTGTTCTCGTAGGCGGTGAGCATGTCGATCCGGCGGGTGTGGCGTTCGTCACCGGAGTACGGGGTGTTCAGGAAGATCTCGACGAACTTGGTCGCCTCTTCCCGGGTGTGCATCCGGCCGCCGACGGAGACGACGTTGGCGTCGTTGTGCTCACGTCCGAGGGCGGCGGTCTGCTCGCTCCAGGCGAGGGCGGCGCGCACCCCCTTCACCTTGTTGGCGGCGATCTGCTCGCCGTTGCCCGAGCCGCCGATGACGATGCCCAGGGCGTCCGGGTCCGCGGCCGTCCGCTCGGCGGCGCGCAGGCAGAACGGCGGGTAGTCGTCGAGGGCGTCGTAGATGTGGGGACCGCAGTCGACGGGCTCGTGTCCCTGTGCGGTGAGCCACTCGACAAGGTGGTTCTTTAGTTCGAAGCCGGCGTGGTCGGAACCGATATAGACGCGCATGATGCCGAGTGTGGCACGTCAGGGGCCGGGTAGCAGGCAGCGGGTCGGGACGTTCTCCCGGCCTGGTACGGACCTTCGACTCTCGCGAGGTCGCCCTACAACGATTCGGAATACACCATTCCGATCACCCCCGCCCCCGGGGTTCCATGCTCGGGCTCGTACCCCGAGCGACCCCCCACTCATGAGGAAGCGTCGATGAACACGCAACCGACCCTGACGAAGGACGACGGGGGGACCGGCACCACCGGTGCTCCGGACTCCCCCGACGGCCTCAAGGCCGGACTCAAGAACCGCCATCTGTCGATGATCGCCATCGGCGGTGTCATCGGCGCCGGGCTCTTCGTCGGCTCCGGCTCCGGCATCGCCGCCGCCGGGCCCGCGATCCTCCTCTCGTACGCGCTCGTCGGCACCATGGTCGTCTTCGTGATGCGGATGCTGGGCGAGATGGCCGCCGCCCGGCCGTCCTCCGGCTCCTTCTCCGCCTACGCGGACCAGGCCCTGGGCCGCTGGGCCGGTTTCAGCATCGGCTGGCTCTACTGGTTCTTCTGGGTCGTCGTCCTCGCGGTCGAGGCGACGGCGGGCGCCAAGATCCTGGAGGGCTGGATCCCGGCGGTCCCGCAGTGGGCCTGGGCGCTGATCGTGATGGTGGTGCTCACCGCGACGAACCTGGCCTCGGTGGCCTCGTACGGCGAATTCGAATTCTGGTTCGCCGGGATCAAGGTCGTCGCGATCGGTGCCTTCGTCGTGGTCGGGCTGCTGGCCGTCTTCGGGGTGCTCCCCGGCTCGGACAACCCGGGCGCCGGGTTCGCGCACCTCACCGATGCCGGGGGCTTCTTCCCGATGGGCGCGGGCGCGATCCTCACCGGGGTGCTGATGGTCGTCTTCTCCTTCATGGGCAGCGAGATCGTCACCCTGGCCGCCGGTGAGTCGGAGGACCCGCAGCGGGCCGTGACGAAGGCCACCAACAGCGTGATCTGGCGGATCGGCGTCTTCTACCTGGGTTCGATCCTCGTCGTCCTGACCCTGCTGCCGTGGAACGACAGGTCGATCCTGGAGAAGGGCTCGTACGTCGCCGCCCTCGACTCCATCGGCATCCCGCACGCCGGTCAGGTGATGAACGTGATCGTCCTGACGGCGGTGCTCTCCTGCCTGAACTCGGGCCTCTACACCGCCTCCCGGATGGCCTTCTCGCTCGGGCGGCGGGGGGACGCGCCGAAGTCCTTCGCGCGGGTCAACGAGCGGGGCGTGCCGCAGGCGGCGATCCTCGGCTCGGTCGTCTTCGGCTTCGTCGCGGTCTTCTTCAACTACAAGTGGCCGGACACCGTCTTCGCCTTCCTGCTGAACGCCTCCGGCGCGGTGGCGCTCTTCGTCTGGCTGGTCATCTGCGTGACCCAGCTGAGGATGCGCGGCATCATCCTGCGCGAGTCGCCGGAGAAGCTGGTGGTGCGGATGTGGCTCTTCCCGTATCTGACCTGGGCGACCATCGCCATGATCGTCTTCGTGCTCGGCTACATGCTGTACGACGGCGGGAGCGCCCGGGAGCAGGTCGTGCTCTCGCTCCTGGTGGCCGCGCTGGTGATCGTGGTGGCGCTGGTCCGCGAGCGGTTCGCGAAGGCCGCCGCGCGCCGGTAGCCGCCGGATGCTCCGGCATACGGAAGGGCCCGCGGCTCCTCGGAGCCGCGGGCCCTTCCGTATGCCGTGCGGGGTCTCAGCCCCTGCGACCGGCCAGCTTCCAGGCGGCCGGGAGGGCGCCCATGGCGAGGGCCGCCTTGAGGGCGTCGCCGAGGAGGAACGGGACGAGACCGGCGGCGACCGCCTGGCCGAGGGTCATGCCGGTGGCGAGGGCCAGGTAGGGCACGCCGACCGCGTAGATGATCGCGGAGCCCAGGACCATGGCGCCCGCCGTGCGCGGCACCGAGCGGTCGGCGCCGCGCCGGGCCAGGGCGCCGACGACGGTCGCGGCGAGCAGCATCCCGAGGACGTAGCCGAAGGACGGCATGGCGTAGCCGGAGGAGGCCTGCGCGAACCACGGCACGCCGGCCATGCCCACGACCGCGTAGAGGGCGAGGGCGAGGAAGCCGCGGCGGGCGCCGAGGGCGGTGCCGACGAGCAGGGCGGCGAAGGTCTGCCCGGAGACGGGGACCGGGGAGCCGGGGACCGGGACGGAGAGCTGCGCGGCGAGGCCGGTGAGGGCGGCGCCGCCGAGGACCAGCGCGATGTCACGGGTGCGGCTCGCGGGGAGCAGATCGGCGAGGACGGTGCCCGCACGGAGGGTACGGGCGGGGGTGGCGGCGGTGCTCATCGGTACTCCGCGGGGGTGAGGGTGGGTGGGACAGGTTGACGGTATGCCAGGAGTGAACGCCCGATCACCGTCAGCCGCCGACAAAGCCCGAGCCGAGCGCTTCATCAGGTTTCGACAAAGAGCGGGATCCATGCCTCGCACCACGTGACCCTCGTCACTGGCAACTCGCCAGGAGACGTCCCTTTTGCTCCGGAGGGAGGTCAGCGGAGAGACTGTGGAGTCCCCATAAAGTGTCATCTCCCCGAGAGCGCGAGCCCCCACCATGCGCGACGACCCGTCGTCCTCCCCGGTCAGCGGACCGGAGCCCCTCTCCCACGGTCTGAAGCAGCGTCATCTGACGATGCTGGGGCTCGGCGGTGTCATCGGCGCCGGGCTCTTCGTCGGCTCCGGCGCGGGCATCGCGGTCGCCGGGCCCGGGATCGTCGTCTCGTACCTGATCGCCGGGACGCTCGCGATGCTGGTCATGCGGATGCTGGGCGAGATGTCGGCGGCGATGCCCGCCTCCGGGGCGTTCTCGGTGCACGCCGAGCGGGCGCTGGGCCGGTGGGCGGGCTTCTCGGTGGGCTGGCTGTACTGGTTCCTCCTCGTGGTGGTCCTCGCGGTGGAGGCGACCGGCGCGGCGCGGATCGCGAACGGCTGGGTGCCGGGGGTCCCGCAGTGGGGCTGGGTGCTGGTCTTCATGGTGGTGTTCACCCTCGCCAACCTGGCGGCGGTGAGGAACTTCGGCGAGTTCGAATTCTGGTTCGCCGCCCTGAAGGTCGGCGCGATCGTGCTCTTCCTGGTCCTCGGGCTGCTGGCGATCCTGGGGTGGCTGCCGGACACCGAACCGGTGGGTCTCGCGAACCTGACGGGGCAGGGCGGTTTCCTGCCGAACGGCTGGTCCGGGGTGGTCTCCGGGGTCCTCGTGGTCGTCTTCGCCTTCGGCGGCCTGGAGATCGTCACGATCGCGGCGGCGGAGTCCGACGACCCGGCGCGGAACGTGGCGCGGGCGGTGCGCAGCACGGTCTGGCGGATCCTCTTCTTCTACGTGGGCTCGATGCTGGTCATCGTGACGCTGCTGCCGTGGACCTCGATGGTGCCGGGCGAGTCCCCCTACGTGGCGGTGCTGGACGCGATCGGGGTGCCCGGGGCGGGCCAGATCATGAACGTGGTGGTGTTCGTGGCGCTGCTCTCGGCGCTCAACGCGAACCTGTACGGCTCCTCGCGGATGGTGTTCTCGCTCGCGGAGCGGGGGGAGGCGCCGAAGGGGCTGCTGCGGATCTCGCGCGGGGGCGTGCCGCGCCGGGCGGTGCTCGCCTCGGTGGCCTTCGGTTTCGTCTCCGTCCTGCTCAATCTGAGGTGGCCGGACTCCGTCTTCCTCTACATGCTCAACGCGGTCGGCGCGGTGCTGCTGTTCGTCTGGGCGCTGATCGCGGTCTCGCAGTTGCGGCTGCGGCGCCGGATCGAGCGGGAGGCGCCCGAGACGCTGACGCTGCGGATGTGGGGCTTCCCGTGGCTGACCTGGGTGGCGCTGGCCGGGATGGGGGCGATCCTCGTGCTGATGCTGACGAACGAGGCGGCCCGGCCGCAGTTGCTGTGGTCGGCGGCGGCGACCGGGGCGGTGCTCCTGGTGGCATGGGTGCGGGAACCGCGCACGAAGCGGGAACCGCGCACAAAACGGAACTAGATCTTCACCTTGTGTGAGGCCAGTGCCCGTATAGCGGACTCGGGTTCCCCGTGAGCGGGGTGCGTGACCACACTGTGGGCTCCTCCCGTCTCAGCTAGTGAACAGGGTTCGCCCATGTCCCGGACCACCGCGCCCGCGCCGACCGACCGCGAGGACGGCGCCCCCGCCTCTTCCGAGGGTCTCGCGCACGGCCTCAAGCAGCGCCATCTGTCGATGATCGCCCTCGGCGGTGTCATCGGCGCCGGGCTCTTCGTCGGCTCCGGCGCGGGCATCGCCGCCGCCGGACCGTCGATCGTGATCGCCTACGCGCTCTCCGGAGTGCTCGTGATGCTCGTGATGCGGATGCTCGGCGAGATGTCCGCCGCGAACCCCGCCTCCGGCTCCTTCTCGGTGCACGCCGAGCGGGCCTTCGGGCCGTGGGCGGGCTTCACCTCCGGATGGGCGTTCTGGTTCCTGCTCTGTGTGGCCGTCGGCCTGGAGGGCATCGGCGCGGCGAAGATCATGACAGGCTGGTTCCCGGGCAGCCCGGAGTGGGCCTGGGTGGCGCTGTTCATGGTGGTCTTCACGGTCACCAACCTGGCGGCGGTGAAGAACTTCGGCGAGTTCGAATTCTGGTTCGCCGCCCTGAAGGTCGGCGCGATCGTGCTGTTCCTCGGCATCGGCGTCCTCGCCGTCACCGGTCTGCTGCCCGGCACGGACTCCCCCGGCGCCACCAACCTGACCGGCGACGGCGGTTTCTTCCCCCGGGGCTCCGAGGGCCTGATCGTGGGCCTGCTGGCCTCCGTCTTCGCGTACGGCGGACTGGAGACGGTCACCATCGCGGCGGCCGAGTCGGAGCACCCGGTCCAGGGGGTGGCCAAGGCGGTCCGCACGGCCATGTGGCGCATCGCGCTCTTCTACATCGGCTCGATGGCGGTCATCGTCACCCTGGTGCCGTGGAGCGACCCGGCCGTGGTCGAGAAGGGCCCGTACGTCGCCGCCCTCGACCACCTCGGCATCCCGGCGGCCGGACAGATCATGAACGTGGTCGTGCTCGTCGCCCTGCTCTCCGCGATGAACGCCAACGTCTACGGCGCCTCCCGGATGGCCCGTTCGCTCGTCGCGCGCGGCCAGGGGCCGAAGTCGCTCGGCCGCACGACCGGCGGCGTCCCCCGCCCGGCGGTGCTGGCCTCCTCCGTCTTCGGCTTCGGCTGCGTGCTGCTGAGCTACTGGCGCCCGGACGACATCTTCCTCTGGCTGCTCAACATGATCGGCGCGGTCATCCTGGTCGTCTGGTTCTTCATCGCCGCCTCGCAGCTGGTGCTGCGCCGCCGCACCGAGCGCGAGGCGCCCGAGAAGCTGGTCGTGCGGATGTGGGCCTTCCCGGCGCTGACCTGGGTGGCGCTCGCGGGCATGGCGGCGATCTTCGTCCTGATGGCCCGCGAGGAGGGCACCCGGACGCAGTTGTACGGGACGGGCGCTCTGACGCTGCTGCTCGCCGCCGTCGGCTTCGCCCGCCAGCGGGCGGCGGCCCGCCGGGGCTGATCCCGCGCACCGCCCCTCCCGTACGGGGCGACGCCCGCACCCGAGAACCCCGGACCGGCCGCCCCGGACCGGGGTTCTTCCCCGTCCGGCGGTCTTCGGGCGCGGAGGTCCTCCGGTCCCGGGGGCGGGGCCGGAGGGGCGGGGCCGGAGGCGGAGGACGGGTGCGACACGGGACCTAGGGCGAAGGGCTGATCAACAGGGAGAGCACCTACTGTTAGCCTGCACCTGCATATAACTTGCAATAAGCAGGAGCAGTCGAAGGGGCCGGGCACATGGCGATCTACACACTTCCTGAGCTGCCGTACGACTACGCGGCGCTGGAGCCGGTGATCAATCCGCAGATCATCGAGCTGCACCACGACAAGCACCACGCCGCGTACGTCAAGGGCGCGAACGACACCCTGGAGCAGCTGGAGGAGGCCCGCGACAAGGACCAGTGGGGCGCGATCAACGGCCTGGAGAAGAACCTGGCCTTCCACCTCTCCGGCCACATCCTCCACTCCATCTACTGGAACAACATGAACAGCCCGAAGGAGGGCGGCGGCGGCGAGCCGCTGGCCGCCGACGGCATCGGTGACCTCGCGGACGCGATCACCGAGTCCTTCGGCTCCTTCGCCAAGTTCAAGGCCCAGCTGACCAAGGCCTCCGCGACCACCCAGGGCTCCGGCTGGGGTGTCCTCGCGTACGAGCCGATCAGCGGTCGCCTCATCGTCGAGCAGGTCTACGACCACCAGGGCAACGTCGGCCAGGGCTCCGTCCCGGTCCTCGTCTTCGACGCCTGGGAGCACGCCTTCTACCTCCAGTACAAGAACCAGAAGGTCGACTTCATCGACGCCATGTGGCAGGTCGTCAACTGGCAGGACGTGAGCAAGCGCTACCACGCCGCCAAGGCCTCCGTACCGCTGATCTCCTTCTGATCCGGTCCCCCGGACCGGTCTCCTGACCGGTCCGGGGCCGGTCAGGGCCCCACGGGGCTCCCCCGCACGTCCTGCTCGTGATCGTCTTCTCAACCTTCACCTGCGGACGGAACGAAGAAGAACCCCCGCGATGACATGGATCGCGGGGGTTCTTCCGTTCCGTCACCGGGACCGGGTCACTCGAAGCTGGGGGCCGCCGTCCGGGTGCGCTTGATCTCGTAGAAGCCGGGCGTGGACGCCACCAGCAGCGTGCCGTCCCACAGCCGGGCCGCCGCCTCGCCGCGCGGGGCCGGGGTGACGACCGGACCGAAGAAGGCGACCTCGTCACCGTCCGGACCCGGCACCGCGACGACCGGGGTGCCGACGTCCTGGCCGACCTTGTCGATGCCCTCCTGGTGGGAGGCGCGCAGCTCGGTGTCGTAGGTGTCCTTGTCGGCGAAGTCCGCGAGGTCCTCGGGCAGACCGGCGTCCTTCAGCGCGCCCACGATCGCCTCGCGGGTCGGGCCCTCGCCGTTGTTGTGGAAACGGGTGCCGAGCGCCGTGTACAGCTTGCCGACGACCTCGTCGCCGTGCAGCCGCTGGGCCGCCGTGACCACCCGGACCGGGCCCCACGCCTGGGTCTCCAGCATCTCGCGGTACTCGGCGGGCACCTCGTCCAGCCGGTCCTCGTTCAGGACGGCCAGGCTCATGACCTTCCAGCGCACGTCCACCGGACGCACCTTCTCGACCTCGATCATCCAGCGGGAGGTCATCCAGGCCCACGGGCACAGCGGATCGAAGAAGAAATCGGCGGTGATCCTGCTCTCGGACATGTCGCTCCTCGGTGGGGCCGTCGGAATTTCGGCGGGTGGTGCGCCGAAAGGAGGGAACCCCGGGACGCCCCGGGGCATTCCCGTGTCCCGGGCGACAGCCGCACATGGGAGAATCGCTCCTGTTTCGAACGCGCCACGAAGGAGTGACCGTGCCCGGTGAGAATCTGTCCCGCGACGAGGCCCACGAGCGGGCGGCGCTGCTGTCCGTCGACGGGTACGAGGTCGTCCTCGACCTCCGCTCGGCGGTCGGCGACTCGGCCGAGGAGGTGCGCACCTTCCGCTCGGAGACCACGATCCGCTTCCGCCGCACCGGCGACGGCACGAGCACCTTCGTGGACCTGATCGCCCCGTCGGTGACCTCCGTCACCCTCAACGGGCGCTCCCTCGACCCGTCGGCCGTCTTCGACGGGGCCCGGATCGCGCTCGACGGCCTCGCCGACGAGAACGTCCTGGTGGTGGACGCGCGGTGCGCCTACAGCCGCACCGGCGAGGGGATGCACCGCTTCGTCGACCCGGAGGACGGCGAGGTCTACCTCTACACGCAGTACGAGCCCGCCGACGCGCGCCGGGTGTACGCCACCTTCGAGCAGCCCGACCTCAAGGCCCCGTACCGCTTCTCGGTGACCGCGCCCGAGGAGTGGACGGTCTGGTCGAACGGCGCGGGCGAGCGGGACGCCGAGGGCGTGTGGCGGTTCGCCGAGACCGCGCCGATCTCCACGTACATCACCTGTGTCGTGGCCGGTCCCTACCACTACGTGACGGACAGCTACACCCGTGGCGAGCTGGAGATCCCGCTCGGCGCGATGTGCCGGAAGTCGCTCGCGAAGCACTTCGACGCGGACGACGTCTTCCTGATCACCAAGCAGGGCTTCGACTTCTTCCACGACAACTTCGACTACCCGTACCCCTTCGGGAAGTACGACCAGGCCTTCGTCCCCGAGTACAACCTCGGCGCGATGGAGAACCCGGGCATGGTGACCTTCCGCGAGGAGTACATCTACCGGGGCAAGGTCACCCAGGCCGCGTACGAGAGCCGGGCCAACGTCATCCTCCACGAGATGGCGCACATGTGGTTCGGCGACCTCGTCACCATGGTGTGGTGGGACGACCTGTGGCTCAAGGAGTCCTTCGCCGACTTCATGGGCTCCTTCGTGAACGCCGAGGCCACCCGCTTCAGCGACAGCTGGGTGACCTTCGCCAACAACCGCAAGGCCTGGGCCTACCGCGCCGACCAGCTGCCGTCCACCCACCCGATCACGGCCGACATCCGTGACCTGGAGGACGCCAAGCTCAACTTCGACGGCATCACGTACGCCAAGGGCGCCTCGGTGCTCAAGCAGCTCGTCGCCTACGCGGGACGGGACGCCTTCCTGGAGGGCTCCCGCCGCTACTTCAAGCGCCACGCCTTCGGGAACACCCGGCTCGCCGACCTCCTCACGATCCTGGAGGAGACCTCCGGGCGGGACATGAGGTCCTGGGCGAAGTCCTGGCTCCAGACCTCCGGCGTGAACACCCTCACCCCGGCCGTCACCCTCGACGCGGAGGGCCGGATCACCGAGCTGGCCGTCCTCCAGGAGGGCGACGAGCTGCGCCCGCACCGCGCCGCCGTCGGCCTCTACCGGCTCGTCGACGGGGAGCTCGTCCGCTACGCGCGGTCCGAGACCGACATCACCGGCGCCCGGACCGTCGTCGCCGACCTGGCGGGCGAGGAGCGGCCCGACCTGGTCCTCGTCAACGACGACGACCTCACCTACTGCAAGATCCGCTTCGACGAGGAGTCGCTCGCCACCCTGCGCGCCCACCTCGGCGACATCACCGACCCCCTGGCCCGCGCCCTGTGCTGGTCCGCGCTGTGGAACCTGACCCGGGACGGTCTGATGCCCGCCCGGGACTTCGTCTCGGTCGCGCTCGCCTTCGCGGGCCGCGAGACCGGCATCGGCGTCCTCCAGATGGTGCACGCCTGGACGAAGTCGGCCGTCACCCTCTACGCGACCCCGGCGTGGCGCGAGGAGGGCGGGCGACTGCTCGCCGAGGGCGGACTGCGGGAGCTGCGGCTCGCGGAGCCGGGCAGTGAGCACCAGCTGACCTGGGCGCGGTTCTTCGCCGCGACGTCCTCCTCCGAGGCCGACTTCCAGCTCCTCGAAGGGCTGCTCGACGGCACGGCGAAGATCGACGGGCTCGACGTCGACCAGGAGCTGCGCTGGGCGCTGCTCTCCCCGCTCGCCGCGCACGGCCTGGCGGACGAGGACCGGATCGGGGCGGAACTGGCCCGGGACGACACCGCGACGGGCAAGCGCCACCAGGTGCGGCTGCTGGCCTCGCGGCCCTCGGCCGCCGTCAAGGCGCAGGCGTGGGCGCAGGTCGTCGAGTCCGACGCCCTGTCGAACGCGCTGGTGGAGGCGACGATCGCGGGCTTCGTCCAGCCCTCGCAGCGGGAGCTGATCGCGCCCTACGCGCAGAAGTACTTCGCGGTGATCGAGCGGCTGTGGGCCGAGCGGTCGATCCAGATCGGCATGGACGTGGTCCGGGGCCTGTTCCCGGGGCTCCAGGACGACGAGGCGACCCTCACGGCGACGGACGACTGGCTGTCGGCGCACGCCTCGGCCGCCCCGGCGCTGCGGCGGCTGGTCCTGGAGGCCCGGGACGACCTGGCGCGGGCGCTGCGCGCGCAGGAGTGCGACGGCCGGGCGGCCTGACCCCCGCCCGGAGGGGGCCGGTCCGCACGCGCGGACCGGCCCCCTCCGACGTGTACGGCCCCGGGACCGGCGGACCCCCCATGTGCGCCGGTCGGCTTTGCGGCCCCGGCCGCCCGGGTCGTACGGCCGAGCACCCGAAGCCGTCCGGTCACGTGCCCGGGGCCGTCCGGACCGACGCTCATCGGCGGTCGAACGCCCGTACTTTAGGGCGAGGTTGTCCTCAATCGTCGACGGGCGTGTAACAGGGGTTAGGGGAGCCTTCGGAAGCGGAAGACCCCCGGCATGAACCACGACACCCCCCTCACTCCCCGCCCGCTCCCCCTCTCCACGCGCACCGGACGGACGCAACGACTCGCTTCCGCCGCCCAGTTGAGGGCCCTGGGCATTCCCGCCGGGGAGGTCGCCGCCCGCTGCCGCCCCGGCGGCTGGCAGCAGTTGCTGCCCGGCGTCTTCCTGCTCCAGCCGGGCCCGCCCACCAGCGAGGACCGGCTGCGCGCCGCCCTGCTCTACGCCCGCAGGGCCGGGACCGTACCGCCCCGGGCCCCGGACGCGATGATCACCGGGCTCGCCGCGCTCAGCCTGCACGGCTTCGCCTCCGCTCCCCCGCTCACCGCCCTGGAGCGGATCGACGTCCTCGTGCCGCGCACCCGGCGGCTGCGCTCGACCGGCTGGGTGCGGGTCGTGCGCGCCCCCGAGACCCCGGAGCCGCTGGAGCTGACCGAGGTCCCCGTCGCCCCGGTGGCCCGCGCGGTCGCCGACGCGGTGTCCGGCCTCTCGGACGCGGAGACCGTACGGGACCTCCTGACCGAGGCCGTGCGCGGCGGCCACTGCGAACCGGGCCCGGTGGTGCGCGAGTTGAACCGGGCCCGGCTGCTGAACCGGCCGCACGTGGTGGACGCGGTGGACGCTCTGCTCACCGAGGGACGGTCGCGGTCCGAGGAGCGCCTGTACGAGATGGTGCGGGAGTTCGGCCTGCCGGACCCGCTGTGGGACGTGGATCTGCGACTGCCGGGCGGCCCGCACCTGGGCGGGGTGGACGCCTACTGGCCCGACCAGGCGGTCGCGGTGGAGCTGGACACGCGGGCGCCCCGGCAGGACGACGACGCGCTGTGGTCCGAGTACACCCGCAAGCGGGAGCACCTGGAGCGGCTCGGCGTCACGGTGGTCCATCTGACGCCGCGCAAGCTGCGCGAGGCGATGGACCAGCAGGCCACCGTGGTGCGTACGGCCCTGATGGCCGCGTCCGACCGGCAGCCCGCCGCCTGGATCGTCGTCCTGCCCCGGTGACCGGTCAGACCTTCGGAGCGGTGCCGCAGAACTCGGCCTCCAGGACGGCCTGGCTGTCGCCCGTCCAGTCCGCGTTGAGGTTCATGGCCAGCGAGTGCCGGCCGTCCTTGGTGACCACGGCTTCGGAGGAGGAGCCGTGGATGCCGCCGCCGTGGCCCCAGACCTCCTTGCCGCAGCTGAGCTTCTGCTTCATCAGGCCGAGGCCGTAGCCCACGTCCGGGAGGTCGGCGGAGACCGGGATCGTGGTGGTCAGCTCCCGCTGCTCGGCCTTCGGGAGCAGCTTGCCGGTGATCAGGGCGCGGTAGAAGGTCTGGAGGTCGCGGGCGTCGGAGATCATCTCGCCGGCCGCGCCCGCGATGCTCGGGTTGAGCGTGGAGACGTCGTGGACCGGGGCGTTCACGTCCTCGGAGAGCGTGGAGTACGCCGGGCTGCTGGGCCGCGGCATGGCCGAGCGGGTCCCGGGGACGCTGGTGGAGCGGAGCTTGAGGGGCTTGATGATGCGGTTCTCGACGGCCTTGCCGTAGGAGCGGCCCGTGACCTTCTCGATGACCATGCCCGCGAGGACGAAGTTGGTGTTGGAGTAGTTCCAGCCGGCGCCGGGGGCGAAGTCCGGCTGGTGCGCCATGGCGACGGAGACGAGCTGCCCGGGGGTCCAGGTGTCGTAGCGGTGCTGCAAGAAGCCGGGGCCGAAGACCTTCTGCTGGAAGGCGGGGTCGCTGGTGTAGCTGTAGATGCCGCTGGTGTGGTTGAGCAGCTGCCGGACGGTGATCTTCCGGCCGTCGTGGCCGTTGCCCTTGACGACGCCGGGGAGCCACTTCTCGACCGGGTCGTCGAGGTCGATCCGGCCCTCGGCCTGGAGCTGGAGGAGGACGGTGGAGGTGAAGGTCTTGGTGATGGAGCCGACCCGGAAGCGGTCGTCGCCGCCGCGCTCGCCCGCCGTGCCGGTCCAGGAGGAGCGTCCGTCGCGGGCCTGGGCGACGGCGCCGGGCACTCCCGCGTCGACCGCGGCCTGGAGCGCCCGCTGGGTGGCGGTGTGGTCACCCTTCACCGGAGCGGCCGGGGCGGCCGGTGCGGCGGCGAACGCGGGGGCGGCGAGGGCGGTGGCGGCGACCCCCGCTGCCAGGACGGCGGCGAGGACGGTACGGGTGGTGCGTACGGCGGTCATGCGGGCTCCCCTGAGGCTGTCGTGCGTGAAGTGCGGTCGCGGGGAAGGACCGCGGGGCCGGGCGGGAGGGTTGAGCGGCGGCGGGACGGTTGAGTGTGTTTCGGCCGTTCGGCGCAAGGGGCGCCCCGGCGGGCCCGGAGGGGTCGGTCGTCCGCCCGTCCGGCCAGCCGGGAGCGGCCCACCGGGGGCCGTTCCCGCCAGGGGTCGAGGCCGATGTCGACGAGGGCGACCCGGGACAGCCCGGGGACGGCGTCGAGGGGCCGCCAGGCCGCCCGGTCGGTGGAGCCGCCGGGCAGGGTCCACCGTTTCGTGCCGTCCCTGGCCGCCCGGCGGGCCAGCAGCACCTCGCCGTCGCGGACGCACACGGCGTGGGCCGCCACCTCAAGTCCTGCCTCGGGGAACGAGGTCGGGGCCGGTCGCGGAACGGGCGGGGGCCGCGCCCCGGGCGGCTCCGGGCGGGGCGGCGAAGGGCCCGGCGCGGGCGGCGGCGAGAAGGCCGATAAACGCCCAGGAGGGGGCGCCCGGAGAGTGACGCTCGCCACCCCCGGGGCCGGTGGTCGCGGTTCCGGCGGCGGCCGGGGCCGGCCGGGCGGGGACGACCCGGGAAGACGGCCCGGGGGCGACGGGGGCGAGGGCTCGCGCTCACCGGGCCCGCGCGGAGGCGGACCCGTCCCCCGCCCGTACCGCGGCGGCCCGCCCCGCACTCGTACCCGTACCCGTACCGAAGCGTCCCCGCTCCCCGTCCGTACCGCGGCGGTCCGTCCGGCGTCGTACGGGATCGGCTCCGCCAGGCGCCCGTACCGCGGCGGTCCCGTCCGGCGCTCGCCCTCACCGTCCCGGCCCTTGGACAATGGATTGGACAAGGCGCACCGGGACATACGCATCATGGACCGGCAGCAGCCTGCACACACGTACGGAGGAGTCCCCGTGAAGGTCGGAATCGTCGGAGCCACCGGTCAGGTCGGCACAGTCATGCGCAGGATCCTGGCCGAGCGGAACTTCCCCCTCGACGAGCTGCGGCTCTTCGCCTCCGCCCGCTCGGCGGGCACGGTCGTGGACGGCGTCACGGTCGAGGACGCCTCGACGGCCGACTACACCGGTCTGGACATCGTCCTGTTCTCCGCGGGCGGCGCCACCTCCAAGGCCCTCGCCGAGAAGGTCGCCGCCCAGGGCGCCGTCGTGATCGACAACTCCTCCGCCTGGCGCCGCGACCCCGAGGTCCCGCTGGTCGTCTCCGAGGTCAACCCGCACGCGGTCAAGGACCGCCCCAAGGGGATCATCGCCAACCCCAACTGCACCACGATGGCCGCCATGCCGGTCCTCAAGCCGCTCCACCAGGAAGCCGGTCTGACCGCGCTGGTCGCCACCACCTACCAGGCCGTCTCCGGCTCGGGCGTCGCCGGTGTCGCCGAGCTGGACGGCCAGATCAAGGCGGTCGCCGAGGGCGCCGCCGCCCTCGCCCACGACGGCGGGGCCGTGGACTTCCCCGAGCCCGGCGTCTACAAGCGTCCGATCGCCTTCAACGTGCTGCCGCTGGCCGGGTCGATCGTCGACGACGGCTCCTTCGAGACCGACGAGGAGCAGAAGCTCCGCAACGAGTCCCGCAAGATCCTGGAGATCCCGGAGCTGAAGGTCTCCGGCACCTGCGTCCGCGTCCCGGTCTTCTCCGGCCACTCCCTCCAGATCAACGCGCGCTTCGAGCGCCCGATCGGCGTCGAGCGCGCCCTGGAGCTGCTCGGCGACGCCGAGGGCGTCGAGCTGTCCGAGATCCCGACCCCGCTCCAGGCCGCGGGCAAGGACGCCTCCTTCGTGGGCCGCGTCCGGGTCGACGAGACCGTCGAGAACGGCCTCGCGCTCTTCGTCTCCAACGACAACCTGCGCAAGGGCGCGGCGCTGAACGCCGTGCAGATCGCGGAGCTGGTCGCGGCCGAGCTCAAGGGCTGAACCGTACGTCCCCGGAGGGGCGGCCGTCCGGACCCGGACGGCCGCCCCTCCGGCGTCCGCTGACCGGGGCGGGGACGCCGAAATGTGCCGTGCGCCCCCGCACCGGGGCGTGGAAGGATGGCCCAAACGTCACGAAACCGAGGAGATGACCGGGTGCCTGGCACAAACCTGACCCGCGAAGAGGCCCAGAAGCGCGCCGCGCTGCTGACCGTGGACGCGTACGAGGTCGAACTCGACCTCTCCGGCGCGCAGGAGGGCGGCACCTACAGGTCCGTCACCACCGTCCGCTTCGATTCCGCCGAGGCCCATGCCTCGACCTTCATCGACCTCGTCGCACCCGCCGTCCACGAGGCCGTCCTCAACGGCCACGCGCTCGACGTCGCCGCCGTCTTCCGCGACTCCCGGATCGCCCTCGATCATCTGCGCCAGGGGCCGAACGAGCTGCGGATCGTCGCCGACTGCGCGTACACGAACACCGGAGAGGGTCTGCACCGCTTCGTCGACCCGGTCGACGACCAGGCGTACCTCTACACCCAGTTCGAGGTGCCGGACGCCCGCCGCGTCTTCGCCTCCTTCGAGCAGCCCGACCTGAAGGCGACCTTCCAGTTCACCGTGAAGGCGCCGAGCGGCTGGTCGGTCGTCTCCAACTCGCCCACGCCGGAGCCCAAGGACGACGTGTGGGTCTTCGAGCCGACCCCGCGCATCTCCACGTACATCACCGCGCTGATCGTCGGCCCGTACCACTCGGTCCACTCCTCGTACGAGAAGGACGGCCAGAGCGTCCCGCTCGGCATCTACTGCCGTCCCTCGCTCGCCGAGTTCCTGGACGCCGACCACATCTTCGACGTCACCCGGCAGGGCTTCGACTGGTTCCAGGAGAAGTTCGCGTACGACTACCCGTTCGCCAAGTACGACCAGCTCTTCGTGCCCGAGTTCAACGCGGGCGCGATGGAGAACGCGGGCGCGGTCACCATCCGCGACCAGTACGTCTTCCGCTCGAAGGTGACGGACGCGGCGTACGAGCGGCGGGCCGAGACCATCCTGCACGAGCTGGCCCACATGTGGTTCGGCGACCTCGTGACCATGGAGTGGTGGAACGACCTGTGGCTGAACGAGTCGTTCGCCACCTACACCTCCGTCGCCTGCCAGGCGTCGGTGCCCGGCACCCGCTGGCCGAACGCCTGGACCACCTTCGCCAACGCGGAGAAGACCTGGGCCTACCGCCAGGACCAGCTGCCGTCCACGCACCCGATCATGGCCGAGATCAACGACCTGGAGGACGTGCTCGTCAACTTCGACGGGATCACGTACGCCAAGGGCGCCAGTGTGCTCAAGCAGCTCGTCGCCTACGTCGGCCAGGACGAGTTCTTCAAGGGCGTCCAGGCCTACTTCCGGGCGCACGCCTTCGGCAACACCCGCCTCTCCGACCTCCTCGGCGCCCTGGAGGAGACTTCGGGACGCGATCTGAAGACCTGGTCGAAGGCGTGGCTGGAGACCGCCGGCATCAACATCCTCCGCCCTGAGGTCGAGACCGACGAGAACGGTTCGATCACCGCCTTCGCCGTCCGCCAGGAGGCCCCCGCGCTGCCCGTGGGCGCCAAGGGCGAGGCCGTCCTGCGCCCGCACCGGATCGCGATCGGCTTCTACGACCTGGACGCGGACGGCAAGCTGGTCCGTGTCGAGCGCCTCGAACTCGACATCGCCGCCGCCGAGCTGACCGCCGTGCCGCAGCTGCACGGCAAGCGCCGCCCGGCCGTCGTCCTCCTCAACGACGACGACCTGTCGTACGCCAAGGTCCGCCTCGACGAGGTGTCCCTGCAGAACGTCACCGCGCACCTCGGCGACTTCGCCGAGTCCCTGCCCCGCGCCCTGTGCTGGGCCTCCGCCTGGGACATGACCCGCGACGGCGAGCTGGCCACCCGCGACTACCTGGAGCTGGTGCTCTCCGGCGTCGGCAAGGAGTCCGACATCGGCGTCGTCCAGTCGCTCCAGGGCCAGGCCAAGGCCGCCGTGGACCTGTACGCGGCGCCGGAGTGGCGCGAGGCGGGCCTGAGCCGCTGGACCGACGCGACCCTGGCGCACCTGCGCGCGGCCGAGCCCGCGAGCGACCACCAGCTGGCCTGGGCGCGGGCCTTCGCGGCGACCGCGCGCACCCCGCAGCAGCTCGATCTGCTCGCCTCCCTCCTGGAGGGCCGCGAGACGATCGAGGGCCTGGCCGTCGACACCGAGCTGCGCTGGGCGTTCGTGCAGCGCCTCGCGGCGACCGGCGTCTACGACGAGACGGAGATCGCGGGCGAGCTGGAGCGCGACCGGACGGCGGCGGGCGAACGGCACGCGGCCACCGCCCGCGCGGCCCGTCCGACGGACGCGGCGAAGGCGGAGGCCTGGGCCTCGGTCGTCGAGGACGACAAGCTGGCCAACGCGGTGCAGGAGGCCGTCATCGGCGGCTTCGTCCAGTCCGACCAGCGCGAGCTGCTCGCCCCGTACACGGAGAAGTACTTCGCGGCGATCAAGGGCGTCTCGGAGACCCGCAGCCACGAGATGATCCAGCAGATCGTGGTCGGCCTCTACCCGGCGCTCCAGGTCTCCCGGGAGACGCTGGACGCCACCGACGCGTGGATCGCCGAGCACGCCCCGGCCCCGGCGCTGCGGCGTCTGGTGACGGAGTGCCGCGCGGGCGTCGAGCGCGCCCTGAAGGCACAGGCGGCGGACGCGGCCGCCCAGTAGTCCCGTAGGACCCGGTGAAGGGGCGCCCTCCCTCAGGGGGCGCCCCTTCGTCGTGCCGTGGTGGTCCGGGGCGGCGGCGGTCGGAGTCGGCGGCGGTCCGGGTCTCGGAGCGGGGGAGTCTGGAGTCCGCCCGGCGGGCGGGCGTCGGCGCGCGGCCGCTCCGCCGGGCGGAGGTCTTCCGGTCCGGTCAGCCGCCGAGCGCCGTGAACCGGGCGCGCAGTCCGGCCGCGCCCTGCTCCGTCAGCTCCCCGTGCAGCCGCATCCTGGCGACCCCGCCGTCGGGGAAGGCGTCCAGCCGGACGTGGGTGACGACGGCGTGGGCGGGCAGCTTGAAGCGGTGCGGGGTGTCGGGCTGGAGCCTGGTCCGGGGGATGATCTCGAACCACTCGCCGTTCTCGCCGTCGCGGCCCTGGAGGGCGATCCAGCCCGCCGAGTTGCCCTTGAGGCAGGCGGTGTCGATCTCGACGGCGCGGACAGCGCCCTGCGCGGCGAGCCGGAAGCGCACCCAGTCGTTGGTGCCGCGCACCCGGCGGCGCCGGTTCTCCCAGCCGTCGTCCATCTTGCGGGAGGTGCCGGGCAGGATGATCTGGGTCGGTGAGGAGTAGAAGCGGTCGGAGGCGTCCTCGTAGGAACCGCCGTTGAGCACCGCGATCAGGTCGAGGGTGCCGAGCAGCTCCAGCCACTCGGGGTCGGGGACGACCTCGCCGTGGACGCGGAGGCGGGCGACGCCGCCGTCCGGGTGCTGGCAGAGCCGCACATGGGTCCAGCGGCGCTCGGCGCTGATCTCGAAGCCGTTGGCGGCGTGGCCCCGGACGGGGGTGGGCGGGACCAGCTCCTCCCACTTCGCGTCGAGCAGTTCCTCCGGGGTGGGCGAGCCCTCCACGGAGGTGGCCTGGACGCTCACCCGCTGCGGGTAGTTGCCCCGGAAGTGGGCGGTGTCGACGACGATCCCGCGGATCACGCCGGGGGCGCCGAGGCGGACGATCGCCCAGTCGTGGTCCTCGGGGGCGGGGAAGACGTTCTCGGCGTCGGCGCCCCGGCGGCGGCGGGTCTCCCAGCCGTCCATGACCTTGCCCTTGTGGCCGAAGTGCTCCGGGTCGAAGACGGCGCGCTCGCGGACCAGGAGGTTCTCGCGCTCGGCGAAGAACTCGTCCTCGGCGGCGACGACCCCGCCGCCGAGCCGCCGGTCGGCGAGGTCGACCAGTTCGGTGAAGGGGAAGTCACCGGCGCGGTAGTCGGCGTACGGGTCACCTCCCGCGTAGGGGGCGGCGTCGTTGGCGTGCGGGTCGTCCTGGGGCGCGGCGTTCGCTTCGAGGCTGCTCATGCCCCGACTCTCCCGCGCCCCGGATCCCCGGTCCATCGAATGTTTTCGAGGTTGCTTTTCAGTTCTTCTGAAAGGTCCTCTGAAAGGTCCCCGGGAGGGGTGGGCGGGGGCCGGTGCGCCGAGGGCACGAGGGGCGCCCGGCGGCTCAGACCGTCTCGCGGGCGGCGGCGGCCCGGCGGAGGGCCGTGAGCACCCGGGCCACCGCGGGGCCCTCCTCCGCGCCGCGCCGCACGGCGGCGACGACATGGCGGCGGGGCTGGTCGGCGGCGAGGACCCGCATGACGACCCCGGTGCCGCTCCGGCGCTCCGCCGCCGCCATCCGGGGGACCAGGGCGATGCCCATGCCCGCCTCGACCATGGCGAGGATCGCGGTCCAGCCGGAGGCGCTGTGGGCCTGCTCGGGCACGAACCCGGCGGCCTCGCAGGCGGCCGTGGTGATCTCCGACCAGGGTCCGGAGCCGCCGAAGATCCAGGGCTCCGCCGCCAGGTCGGCGAGCCGGAGGCCGGGGGCGTCGGCGTGCGGGTGTCCGGCGGGCAGGGCCACGTCGAGCGGGTCGGCGAGCAGCGGCACCCGGCTGAACTTGGGGTCGCGGGCGGAGGGCGCGTGGGCGGCGAGCGAGAGCGCCAGATCGACCTGGCCCGCCGCGAGGAGTTCGTACGCCT
Organism: Streptomyces sp. NPDC087215; assembly: GCF_044744885.1. Taxonomy (NCBI): domain Bacteria; kingdom Bacillati; phylum Actinomycetota; class Actinomycetes; order Kitasatosporales; family Streptomycetaceae; genus Streptomyces; species Streptomyces sp. NPDC087215. The sequence goes on along the minus strand of NZ_JBIUZD010000002.1, from coordinate 111,953 downwards.
CCGCCGCCTCGGCCTCCCGGACGCGGACGTCGAGCCCGGGGTGCGCGGCCCGCAGCTGCCGTACGGCGGGCACGACGAGCGCGGTCACGGAGGTCGAGAAGGCCGCCACCCGCACCTGGCCCGCCTCGCCCCGCAGATAGCCGTCGAGTTCGGCGTCGGCGCGCTCCAGCTGGGCGAACACCACCTCCGCGTGCCGCAGCACCAGATGGGCGGCGTCGGTGAGCCGGACCCGGCGGCCCTGGGCCTCCAGGAGCCGTACGCCGAGCTGCCTGGAGAGGTTGGTGAGCTGCTGCGAAACGGCCGAGGGGGTGAGGAGGAGGGCCTCGGCGGCGGCGGTGACGGTGCCCCGGTCGCGGAGGGTGCGGAGGATCTGGAGCTTCTTGACGTCCCACTCGGTCATGGGGCGCAACCTATCCCCCCTTCCGTTTCCCGGGCGCGGAGGCCAGGACGACCCCACCGAGGATCAGCGCCGTGCACAGGACGCCGAGGAGGCCGAGTTCCTCGCCGATGAGCGCGTACGAGAGGAGGGCGACGCAGACCGGCTGGAGGTGGTGGGCGCTGCCCGCGCGGGCCGCGCCGATGAGTTCGACGGCCTTGTTCCAGGCGAAGAAGGCGACGGCGGAGGAGCAGACGCCGACGTAGACGAGGGGGCCGACGGTGCCGGTGGTGGGGGTGAAGCCGCCCTGGACGGCGAGGCTCAGCGCATGGGGGCGGGAAGCAGCATCAGGGCGCCGAGGGCGAAGGTGACGAGGAGGAAAAGGGGGAGACCGCCGAGGGCGGCGGGACGGCGGGGCGGCGGGGCGGCGGGGCGGCGGCGGACGAGCCGTCGCTGCCGCCAGGTCTCGCGGGCGGCGAGCGGGGCGACCGCGAGGAGGGCGACGATCCAGCGCCAGAAGGCGGCCTGGACCGGGGGGCGGTGTCGTGGAGGGCGCGGGCGGTGACGAAGCTGCCGGACCGGACGACCGTGGCGAGCAGGGCGAGCAGGGCGAGCAGGGCGAGGAGAACGCCGAGGCCGACGCCCCGCGCGCGGTTCCGCACGGTCGCCGGCTCTTCGGTGTCACTGCTCGGGGCGGTCGGTGGGTCCAGCAGGGCCATCGGGTTCCTCTCCGTCGGCGGCCTACCGTCGCACCGCCGAAACCTCCAGGTCCATCGAAACCTTCCGACCGTTCTTTTCAGTGGGGCTGAACGATGGGGCCGCTGCGACGGCGCGGGCCTCCGGAGTCGCCTCCACGGCCTCCCCGCCCTTTCCGGCCCGCGCCTCACCGGCCTCACCGACCCCACCGGCCTTCCCGCCCTTGCGGGTGCGGGGGCTCAGCTGGCCCGCGAGGGTGGCGCCGAAGGCGATGGCCATGCCGAGCAGCTGCACCGGGCCGAGTGCCTGGCCGAGCGCGGCCCAGCCGATGATCGCGGCCGTGATCGGGGAGAGCGGGCCGAGGAGGGTGACCGAGGAGGCGCTCAGCCGCTCGATGCCCCGGAACCAGAGGAAGTACGAGATCGCGGTGTTGCCGAAGGCGAGGTAGGCGTATCCGGCCAGGTTGGCGCCGGTCAGGGCGGGCGGTGCGCCCTCGACCAGGAAGGCGACGGGCAGGATGACCAGGCCGCCCGCGGTGAGCTGCCAGCCGGTGAGGGCGAGGGCTCCGACGCCCTCGGGGCGGCCCCAGCGCTTGGTGAAGACGACACCCGCCGACATCGAGAGCGCGGAGAGCAGTCCGGCGACCACTCCGACGAGATCGAGGGCGGCTCCGGCCTTGAGCACCACGAGGCTGACGCCGAAGGCGGCGGCGACGGCGGTGATCAGGGACTTCGCGGTGGGCTTGTCGCCGAGGAAGAGGGCGGCGAGACCGACGACGAGGAGCGGGCCCACGGAGCCGACGACGGCGGCGACCCCACCGGGGAGCCGGTAGGCGGCGAGGAAGAGGAGCGGGAAGAAGGCGCCGATGTTGAGGGCGCCGAGGACCGCGGACTTCCACCACCAGGCGCCCCGGGGAAGCTTGCGGGTGAGGGCCAGGAGGAGGAGTCCGGCGGGCAGGGCGCGCATCAGGCCGGTGAAGAGCGGCCGGTCGGGCGGCAGGAACTCGGTGGTGACGAAGTAGGTGGAGCCCCAGGAGATCGGGGCGAGGGCGGTCAGCGCGACGACTGCTGCTTTGCGGGACATGACGGGTTCCCCCCTGACACGGATGCGGCGCCGGTCCCTCGCAGGGCCGGACCGGCTTGGCAGTAATTAACTTACCATTAAGCTACTTGCTTGCAAGTGGCTTTCTTGCCATCGACTCTGTGGAGAGAGGAGACTGTGCGCATGGAGACGAAGAACCCCGGACCGGCCCACGACGCCGTCGACGCCATCGCCGACCAGTGGGCGGTGGTCCGCCCCGACCTGGACACCGTGCCGATGGCGGTCTTCGGGCGGATCTACCGCCTGGCCAACGCCATGCGCGGCAGGGTCGACAAGGCGTACGCGCCCTACGGCATGGCCCTCGGGGAGTTCGATGTGCTCGCCACCCTGCGCAGGTCAGGGGAGCCGTACACGCTCTCGCCGCGCGAGCTGACCGCCACGCTGATGATCACGACCGGCGGGATGACGGGCCGTCTCGACAAGCTGGAGAAGGCCGGACTGCTCACCCGCAGCCCGGACCCGAACGACCGCCGGGGGCTGCGGGTCACTCTCAGCGAGCGCGGCAGGGAACTGGTCGACCAGGCCGTGGAAGCGGGCCTCGCGGAACAGCGGGCGGCCCTGGAGGGCGCGCTCACCGACGAGGAGGCGGCGCAACTGACCGGACTGCTGCGCAAACTGCTCGCGTCCTCGGTCTGAGGCCCCGGGCCTGAGACACCGGGGACCTCGGGGGCTTGGGCCTCGGGGGCTTGGGCCTTGGGCCTTGGCCCTTGGGCCTCGGGGACGAGCGGGGAGGACCGGCCGGGGTCCCGGCGGAGCACCCGGCCGGGGCCCGGCGGGCGGGAGGCCGTGGGGCGGCCCGGAGTCGCCGGGGGCCCCGGAAACGCGCACGAGGGCGCCGCACGGCACAATTCGGTGCCGTGCGGCGCCCTCGGCGGAGCGAAGGAAGCGGTGGTCAGACCTTCTTGGACTTGTCGAGCACCATCACCAGGCCGGCGATCACCAGGAACAGCACCAGCGGTGCCGCGACGAACAGGCCGAGGGTCTCGATGACCTCCAGCTTGGGGGCCGGGTCGTCGCCGTCGTCGCGGGTGAGCGCGAGCGCGGGGGACGACATGAGCAGCATCATCAGCGTCGTACCGGCCGCGATCGAACCGGCGCGCAGAGCGTTCTTCTTGTCCACGGTGCAAACGTAGCGAACAGCTAATCGGCCCGCGCGTCCGGGGGTGCCGTACGGGCGTTCCGCCCGGTCGCGGGGGTGTCCGCGGAAGCCGCCGGGGCGTCCGGGGCCGTCGTGCGCGCGTGCAGTTCGCGCAGCAGCGCGTGCGCGCGGGGCGAGGCCGCGAGCCGCTCCAGGGTGAACGGCTGCCCGTCCGGACCGGCCAGCGGCAGCCGCCAGTTGGGGTACTCGTCCCAGGTGCCCGGCAGGTTCTGCGGTCTGCGGTCCCCCACCGCGTCCGGCAGCCACACCCCCACCATCCGGGCCGGGGTGTCCAGCAGGAACCGGTGGACGGCGACGATCTCGGCCTCCTCCTCGCCCGGCCCCTCCGGGAGCAGCCCGAGCCGCTGGAACAGACCGAGCCACTCGGCGGTCTCCGCCGCGTCCACCGCCCGCTCGCGCTCCAGGTCACCGGTGAGCAGCCCGAGCCGGTGCCGCAGGGTGACGTGGTCGCCGGAGAGCCGGGCGGCGGTCGGGGGCAGGTCGTGGGTGGTGGCGGTGGCCACGCACGCGGTGCGCCAGGCGTCCCGTGGCAGCGGGCGCCCGCCACCCGCCCAGTCCCGTTCGAACCAGAGCACGGAGGTGCCGAACACCCCGCGTCCGGCGAGTTCCTCGCGGACGCCCGGCTCGACCGTGCCGAGGTCCTCGCCGATGACGAGGGCCCCGGCCCGGTGGGCCTCCAGGACCAGGACCGCGAGCATCGCGTCGGCGTCGTACCGGACGTACGTGCCCTCGGTGGGCTCGCGGCCCTCCGGCACCCACCAGAGGCGGAAGAGGCCCATCACGTGGTCGATGCGCAGCGCGCCCGCGTGGCGCAGGAGTTCGCGCAGGAGCCCCCGGTAGGGGGCGTAGCCGGTGGCGGCGAGGGCGTCGGGGCGCCAGGGCGGCAGGCCCCAGTCCTGACCGCGCGCGTTGAAGGCGTCGGGCGGGGCGCCGATCGACATGCCGGTGGCGAAGTCGCCGCGCCGGGCCCAGGTGTCGGAGCCCTCCGGGTGGACGCCGACCGCGAGGTCGTGGACGATGCCGACCGCCATCCCGGCCTCGCGGGCGGCCTCGGCGGCGGCGGCCAGCTGCCGGTCCGTCAGCCAGGCGAGACGGCAGTGGAAGTCGACCCGGGCGGCCAGGGCCGGGTCCTCGCGGACGGCGGTCCCGGCCGTGCGCGGGTCGCGGAGCGCCTCGGGCCAGCTCCGCCAGTGGGGTCCGTGGCGCTCGGCGAGGGCCTGGTAGGTGGCGTGGTCCTCCAGGGCGCGGCCCCGGGCCGCGAGGAAGGCGTGGAAGTCGGCGCGTCGGCCGGGGCCGAGGTCGACGTCCGCGACGACGAGTTCCAGGGCCCGCCGCTTGGCCTCCCACACCGCGTCCCGGTCGACGGGCGCGCCCTTGGTGAGGACCCGTTCGCGCAGTTCGGCGGCCTCGGCGAGGATGCCGTCGAGTTCCTCCCGGCGCTCGGGGCCGACCAGCGCGTACTCGGGGACCTCCTCGATCCGCAGGTGGACGGGGTCGGGGAAGCGGCGGGAGGAGGGGCGGTACGGGGAGGGGTCGCTCGGCGCCCCGGGGACGCCCGCGTGCAGGGGGTTGACCTGGATGAACCCGGCGCCGTGGACGCGGCCCGCCCAGGTGGCGAGTTCGCGCAGGTCCCCGAGGTCGCCCATGCCCCAGGAGCGGGTGGAGAGCAGCGAGTAGAGCTGGACGAGGAGCCCGTACGAGCGGTGTCGGGGGGCGGGCACGCGCGCGGGGCTCACGATCAGGGTCGCGGTGGCCGTCCGCCCGTCGGGGGCCTGCGCCTCGACGGTGTGGACGCCGGGGGGCAGCCGCTCCCAGTCCCGGCCGGTGACGACGGCGCCGTCCTCGGTGGTGACCCGGAGCCGGGTGCCGTGCGGCAGGTCGGCCGGGGGGTGGACCGGCTCCGCGTCCCGCCACCGGACCAGGGTCGGGGGCAGCAGTCGCTCCCGGTCGGCCCGCTCCGCCGCTTCGAGGGCGGCGGCGACCTCCTCCGGGGTGGCCGCGTCCACGCCGAGGGCGCCGAGGACGGCGACCACGGTCGCCTCCGGCACCGGCACGGTGACGCCTTCGGACGGGCTGTGGGCGGTGGCGACGCCGTGACGGGCGGCGAGACGGGCCAGGGTCACTTCACACTCCGGGGGACTCCGCGCCGCCCGCGCTGCCGGGGGCGGTGGCTTCGCTGGTGAGGGGGGCCGCCGTGGTGAGCGGCGGTTCGCTGGTGAGGGGAGCCGCGTCGGGGAGCGGGGGCTCGCTGGTGAGCGGTTCGCCGGTGCGGGCCTGCTGCGGAATCCGTATCCGTCCGAGGTGGTGGGCGGTCGTGGTCACGGGGGTCTCCCGATTCGTCTCGACAGGTGGGACCTGGGTCACGACTGAGCCCTACCCACCGCTCCTCGTTCTACCGGCGGAACGTGACGAAGTGACGTCACCTCGCCGGAACCGACCGCGCAAAACGGAACTGACCGGGCAAAGCCGACACGAGGGTCTCTCTCGTTGACACCTCCGCACGCCGGTGGTGGGCTCGTGACCTACTCGTGACCGGACCGGCGGAGCGGCCGGTCCCGCCGAAGGGAGACCTCGTGCGCCCCGTGCACCTCGTGCGCCCCCGGCGCGGGAGACGCGCCGCGACGGTGGTGGCCGTCGCCGTCCTCGGCGGTCTGCTCGGCGGGACGGTGGCGGTCCCGGCGCGGGCCGTTCCGGCGCGGGGGGTCGCGGCGGGGGCGTTCCCGAAGGTGCCGGCCGCCTCCCCGACGGACGCTCCCCGCGCGCCCGCCCCGGCGCGCGCGCTGCCCGACGTGTGGCCCCGGCCGCAGTCCCTGGCCGCCGCCGGGCCCTCCGTACGGCTCGGGGACGAGGTGACGCTGGTGGCGGACGGGGACGCCGATCCGTACGCGCTCGCCGCCCTGCGCGCGCTGCTGGCGACCGCCGGGGTGCGGACCGTCCACGGGGGGCTCCCGGGCCGGGGGCCGGTGCTGGTGGCCGCAGGACCCGGCGGCGGGGCCGCCCGGGAGGCACTGGCCGCCCTGCGGGTGCCCGACCGGCTCGGCCTGCCGGACGGCGGCTACCGGCTCGCCACCGGCCGCTTCCGGGGGCGGGACACCGTGGTCCTGGACGGGGTGGGCGGGGACGGCCTGTTCCACGCGGTCCAGACGCTGCGCCAGCTCCTGGGGAGCGGCCGGGAGGTCCCCGGGGCCGTCGTCCGCGACTGGCCGGGCACGGCCGGACGCGGGGTCACCGAGGGCTTCTACGGGCGTCCCTGGACGACGGAGCAGCGCCTGGCCCAGCTCGACTTCCTCGGCAGGACCAAGCAGAACCGTTATCTGTACGCGCCCGGCGACGACCCCTACCGGGGTGTCCAGTGGCGCGAGCCCTACCCGGCGGAGCAGCGGGCCGGGTTCCGGGCCCTGGCCGAGCGGGCCCGCGCCCGGCACGTGCTGCCCGGCTGGGCCGTGGCGCCCGCCCAGTCCATGTGCCTGTCCTCGGACCGTGACACGGCGGCGCTGACCCGCAAGATCGACGCGATGTGGGACCTCGGGTTCCGGTTCTTCCAGCTCCAGTTCCAGGACGCCTCGTACGACGAGTGGCACTGCGAGCGGGACGCCGAGGTCTTCGGGCGCGGTCCCGGGGCCGCTGCCGCCGCCCACGCGCGCGTGGCGGGTGCCGTCGCCCGGCACCTCGCCGGACGGCACCCGGGGAGCGAGCCGCTGACGGTGCTGCCGACGGAGTACTACCAGGACGGGGCGACGGAGTACCGCACGGAGCTGGCCGGGGCGCTCGGCGCGCGGGTGCGGGTGGCGTGGACCGGCGTCGGCGTCGTACCGCGCGCGATCACCGGCGGTGAGCTGGCGGCGGCCCGGGACGCGCTGCGCCATCCGCTGGTCACCATGGACGACTACCCGGTCAACGACTACGCGCAGGACCGGCTGTTCCTCGGCCCCGTCACCGGCCGCGAGCCGGGTGTGGCCGCCGGTTCCGCCGCGTTCCTCTCGTACGCCATGGAGCAGCCGGTGGCCTCCCGCGTGCCGCTGTTCACCGCCGCCGACTACGCCTGGAACCCGCGCGGCTACCGGCCCCCGGAGTCCTGGCGGGCGGCCGTGGACGACCTCGCGGGCCCGGCGCCCGGCGCCCGCGGGGCGCTGGCGGCCCTCGCGGGGAACAGTGCCTCCTCGGTCCTCGACCCGACGGGCGAATCGGCCTTCCTGAAGCCGCTCCTGACGGCGTTCTGGGCGTCCCGCGAGCGCCCGGAGGAGCCGGGCGGGGGCCGGGACGGCGAGCCCAGGGCGGCCCCGGGCGGCGGGTCGCCCGGGGCCCCCGGGTCCGGCGCCGCCGACCGGCGGGCGGAGGCGGCGCGCGCGCTGCGGGCCGCGTTCACCGTGATGCGGGAGGCCCCCGGGCGGCTGGCGGACACGGCGGGCGGCGCCCTCGGCGAGGAGACCGGACCCTGGCTCGGTCTCCTCTCCCGGTACGGCCTCGCGGGCGAGACCGCCGTCGATCTGCTGCTGGCCCAGACGCGCGGCGACGGCGCCGCGGCCTGGCGGGCGCAGCTGCGCCTCGAAGCGCTGCGGAAGGAACTGGCGGCGAGCCGGGTGACGGTCGGCGCGGGGGTCCTCGACCCGTTCCTCGCGCGCGTGGTGGAGCGGGCGGCGGCCTGGACCGGTGCGGACCGGGCCCCGGCGGCCGGTGCGGAGCGGGCCCCGGGCTCGTACACCGTGCGGTTCGGCCGGGCGCGGCCGTTGGAGGCCCTGACGGTGATGGCGGAGCCGGGCGCGGCGGACGGGGGCCGCGCGCGCGTGGAGGCGCGGGTGCCGGGCGGCGGCTGGCGGGCGCTCGGTCCGCTGTCGGCGTCCGGGTGGACGCAGACCGGGGCCCCGGGGCTGCGTGCGGACGCGCTGCGGGTGGTGTGGGACGGCGGGGGCGCGCGGCCCCGGGTGCGGGCGCTCGTGCCGTGGTTCGCGGACGGGCCGCGCGCGGGGCTCGGCCTGGCCAGGACGGAGACGGACGCGGTGATCGGCGGTCCGGCGGCGCGGGTGGACGTGGAGCTGTCGGGGCGGCGCGCGCGGGAGGTGCGGGGGCCGCTGACGGCGAGGGCCCCGGCGGGCCTGGCCGTACGGCTGCCGGAGCGGGCCGTGGTGGAGCGGGGGTCGCGGGCGACGGTCCCGCTGGAGGTGTCGGTGGCGCCGGGGACGCCGGTGGGCGCCTACCGGGTCGCGGTGTCGTTCGCGGGCCTGGAGCGGGTGCTGACGGTGCGGGCGTTCCCCCGTACGGCGGGCGGGGATCTGGCGCGGGCGGCGACGGCGTCCTCCTCGGGCGACGAGACGCCGGACTTCCCCGCCGCCGCCTCGGTGGACGGGGACCCGGCGACCCGCTGGTCCTCCCCCGCCGAGGACGACGCCTGGCTGCTGCTCGAACTGCCCCGGCCGGTGCGGCTGGGGCAGGTGGTGCTGCGCTGGCAGGACGCGTACGCCTCCCGGTACCGGATCGAGGTCTCGGCGGACGGGCGGTCCTGGCGGACGGCGGCGACGGTGAGGGACGGCCGGGGCGGACGGGAGCCGGTCCGCACGGACGCCCCGGACACCCGGTTCCTGCGGGTGCGGGGCGAGGCCCGCGCGACCCGGTACGGCTACTCGCTCTGGTCGGTGGAGGCGTACGCGGTGGCGCCGGAGGTCTCCGCCGGGGAGACCGGGAGGACCGCGGGGGCGGGGCGGACCGCCGGGGCGGGCACGACCGGAGAGACGGGAGGGGACGGGGAGGAAGGGAGGGCGGGAGAGCCGGGGAGGACACCTCCCGGGGCCACGGGCCGCTCCGGCACCACGGGCTGACCCGGCACCACCGGCTGACCCGGCCGCTCCGGCACCACCGGCCGCTCCGGCGCCCTGGACCCGATGGGCTCCACCGGACCGGGCACGGCGGCGACGGGTAGCCGCGGGGCGGGGGTCGGGGGTCGGGGGTCGGGCGGACGGCCGTGGCCCCGGTGGGGCCTCCGGCGGCGCTCCCGGCGGCGCGGCCGGGGGGGCGCGGCTTGAGGAGCGGACCGGCCGGGGCGCGGACCGGCCGGGGGCGTGGCTGAGGAGCGGCCCGCCCCCTGGGGGTGTGCCGCTCCGCGCACCCGGCCCCGCGTACGCGAAAGGCCCGGCTCAACCCGTCGTCAGCGCCCTCACGGGGGCGTCGGCGACGGAGTCGATCCGGGCCATCACGTCCTCGGCTCCGTACGGCTGGAGGTACGGCAGCCAGCGGGGGTCCCGGTGTCCGGTCCCGATGATCCGCCAGGCCAGGCCGGTCGGCGGGGCCGGTTGGTGGCGGAGCCGCCAGCCGATCTCCCGCAGGTGTCTGTCGGCCTTGACGTGGTTGCAGCGGCGGCAGGCCGCCACCACGTTGTCCCAGGCGTGGGTGCCCCCACGGCTGCGCGGGACGACGTGGTCGACGCTGGTCGCCACCGCCCCGCAGTACATGCAGCGCCCGCCGTCACGGGCGAAGAGCGCCCTGCGGGTCAAGGGAACGGGCCCCCGGTAGGGGACCCGCACGAAGCGTTTCAGCCGCACCACGCTGGGCGCGGAGACGACTTGGGTCTCGCTGTGCAGGAAGGCGCCGGACTCCTCAAGACAGAGGGCCTTGTTCTCCAGGACGAGGACGAGCGCGCGGCGGAGCGGTACGACGCCGAGCGGCTCGTACGACGCGTTGAGGACCAGGACATGCGGCACGGATGCCTCCTATGACGCCGGCGGCGCGTGGCTCGCGCCGGGACGAACTGCTCTCAGTCTCTCCTCATGCCTGGTCGGAACGCCACCACGTACCGCGCTCGGGGTGGACGGGCCGGGCGTGTTCTCGACCACACCGGCATGTCTTGCCTCTTCTCTGCCCGGGTGAGGCCGGTCTCTCCCTCGAACACGGCAACGAGACCACGCGAGAGGCCCCGTTACTGTGGAGGATCCGCGTCCGCAATGCTTGGAGGTTGTCCCGTGTCCTGGTCCGCCCTGGCGGCTGCCACCGAACCCGAGCCCATTCCGGTGACCCTGGACGAAGCCGCGGAGACGGCGACGAACGCGGCGAGCTGGGTGGAGCAGAACTGGTCCACCTGGCTGAACACCGGGCTGCGCATCGTGCTGATCCTGGTCGTGGCGCTGCTGCTGCGCATGGTCATACGGCGTGCCCTGACGAAACTGATCGACCGGATGAACCGCTCGGCGCAGGCGGTGGAGGGGACGGCCCTGGGCGGTCTCCTGGTGAACACCGAGCGGCGGCGGCAGCGCTCGGAGGCGATCGGTTCGGTGCTGCGTTCGGTGGCGTCGTTCCTGATCCTGGGCACGGCGGGACTGATGATCCTCGGCGCCTTCCAGATCGATCTGGCGCCGCTGCTCGCCTCGGCCGGTGTGGCCGGTGTGGCGATCGGTTTCGGCGCCCGGAACCTGGTGACGGACTTCCTCTCCGGTGTCTTCATGATCCTGGAGGACCAGTACGGGGTCGGTGACTCGGTCGACGCGGGCGTGGCCTCCGGCGAGGTCGTCGAGGTGGGTCTGCGGGTGACGAAGCTGCGCGGGGTGGACGGCGAGATCTGGTACGTGCGCAACGGCGAGATCAAGCGGATAGGGAACCTCAGCCAGGGCTGGGCGACGGCGGCGGTCGACGTGACGGTCCGGCCGACGGAGGACCTGGAGAAGGTGCGGGCCGTCATCACGGAGGCGGCCGAGTCCATGGCGAAGGAGGAGCCGTGGAACGAGCGCCTGTGGGGCCCGGTGGAAGTGCTCGGTCTGGTCGAGGTGCTGATGGACTCGATGACCGTCCGGGTCTCGGCGAAGACCATGCCGGGGAAGGCGCTCGGGGTGGAGCGCGAGCTGCGCTGGCGGATCAAGCGGGGGCTGGACGAGGCGGGCATCCGGATCGTGGGCGGGCTCCCGGCGCAGGCGGAGGAGGCGGCGGCCGATCCGACCGCGGGCATGGCGGCGCCGTCGGCGTTCGCCTCGGCGACCTCCCCCCAGTCGGCGGCGGCGACCCCGCTGCCGAGGACGGACCTCACCAAGTAGGCCCGGCGGCGCGGGAGGCGGGACGGATCGCGCGGCGGCCGGGAACCCCCGGCCGCCGGAAGGAACCGGCCCCGCCCGGCGGGGAGCGCCTCTTCCGCCGGGCTCCGGAAACGCCCCCTCGGGTAACGCTTCGGTTGCCTTCGGGGGCGTTTGTCGTCCCCGGGTATTGACGGCTCCGTGACGTCCGCCTTACCTTCCTCCCACCGAATAGGAAACTTTCCTAACAGTGCAGTGGGTGAACGGTTCCGCCGCCGGGCAGCGCTCAGGCAGCAGAATGGCCCGAAAGCGTCGAAGGGCAGGTGCGACCTCATGGCCGGTACGACCCCGGGAACCCCCGGCACACCGCGCGTCCTGCGCGCCATGAACGACCGGGCCGCCCTCGATCTGCTCCTGGAGCACGGCCCGCTCTCCCGCACCCGGATCGGCAAGCTCACCGGCCTGTCCAAGCCGACCGCCTCCCAGCTGCTCGCCCGCCTCGAAGCCGCGGGCCTGGTCGTCGCCACCGGCACCACCGAGGGCCGTCCCGGACCGAACGCCCAGCTCTACGCGGTCAACCCGCGGGCCGCGTACGCCGCCGGACTCGACGTCAACCAGTCCCGTATCCACGCCGCCGTCGCCGACGTCACCGGCCGCATCGTCGGCGAGTACGAACTGCGCACCCCCGGCCGCGCCGCCTCCGGCGTGGTCCGTCAGGTCACCGACGCCCTCGACGGGGCCGTCGAGGCGGCCGGGATCACCCGCGAGGAGGTCCGGCGGCTGGTCATCGGCACCCCCGGCGCCTTCGACCCGGCCACCGGGCGGCTGCGGTACGCCTCCCACCTGCCCGGCTGGCACTCCCCCACCCTCCTGGAGGAGCTGGCCGCGGCCCTGCCCATGCCGTTCGAGTACGAGAACGACGTCAACCTCGTCGCCGTCGCCGAACAGCGCGTCGGCGCCGCCCGGGGCCACACGGACTTCGCCCTGCTGTGGAACGAGGAGGGCCTCGGCGCCGCCCTCGTCCTCGGCGGGCGACTGCACCGGGGCTTCACCGGCGGCGCGGGCGAGGTCGGTTTCCTGCCGGTGCCCGGCACCCCGCTCGTCCGGCAGGTCACCAAGGCCAACTCCGGCGGCTACCAGGAGCTCGCGGGCGTGCAGGCCGTCCCCCGGATCGCCCGCTCCCTCGGCATCGACACCCCGGAGCAGCCGTACGTCCCGGTGGCGAGCGGACTGCTCGCGCACGCCGCCGAGGCGCACGGCGAGGACCCCCGGTACGCCGAACTGCTCGACCGCTACGCCGAACGCCTCGCCACCGGTCTCGCGTCCCTGGTCGCGGTCCTCGACCCCGAACTGATCGTGCTGTCCGGCGAGGTCCTCGTCGCCGGCGGCGAACCCCTGCGCGCTCGCGTGCAGTCCGAACTCGCCGACCTCGCCGCCTCCCGGCCGCGCCTGGTCCTCACCGCCGTGCCCGTGCGCCCCGTGGTCAGGGGCGCCCTCGAAAGCGCCCTCGCCACCACGCGCGACGAGGTCTTCGACACCTCGCGCTGACCCACCGCCCGCCCCCGCTTCCTCCCCCTTCCCCCGTAACCCCTCCGCCACAGGGAGACACCGTCATGCCCGGACGCCCGCGCAAGGCAGCCGCCGCGCTCGCCGCCACCGCTTCGATCGCCCTCTTCGCCTCGGCCTGTACCGGCTCCGCGAACAACGCGGCGAGCGACGACCCCAAAGCCGAGACCACCATCACCTTCTGGCACGGCTGGGCGGCCCCGTCGGAGGTGGCGGCGATCACGGCCAGCGTCGACCGCTTCATGAAGGCCCACCCCAACATCAAGGTGAAGGTCGTCGGCAGCATCAACGACGACAAGCTGGGCCAGGCGCTGCGCGCGGGCGGCTCCAACGGGCCGGACGTCGTGTCCTCCTTCACCACGGCCAACGTCGGCAAGTTCTGCGCCTCGGGCGCCCTCGCCGACCTCAAGCCGTTCATCGAGAAGGACAAGCTGGACCTCGACAAGACCTTCCCGAAGGTCCTCCAGCAGTACACCCAGTTCGAGGGGAAGCGGTGCAGCCTGCCGCTGCTCTCCGACGCGTACGGCCTCTTCTACAACAAGGACGCCTTCAAGAAGGCCGGGCTCGACCCCGAGGCCCCGCCGAAGACCTGGTCGCAGTTCACCGAGGCCGCCAAGAAGCTCACCGAGCCCAAGGGCGACTCGTACGAGCAGCTCGGCTTCATGCCGAACTACCTCGGCTACGAGACCGTCGTCTCGCACTACATGTCCCAGTGGAAGCACGACGGGTACTTCGGCAAGGACGGCAAGTCCGTCGTCGCCACCGACCCGGGCTTCGCCAAGATGATGACGTACCAGAAGTCCCTGGTGGACGCCCTCGGCGGCTTCCAGAAGCTCGACAAGTACCGCACCACCTTCGGTGACGAGTGGGGCGCCCAGCACCCCTTCCACACCGGCCAGGTCGCCATGCAGCTCGACGGCGAGTGGCGGCTGAACTTCGCCAAGAACGCCAAGGTGCCCTTCGAGATCGGCGTCGCGCCGCTGCCGGTCGCCGACGACGAGATCGCCGAGTACGGCAAGGGCTACCTCTCCGGCACGATCATGGGCATCGCTCCGCAGAGCAAGAAGCAGAACGCCGCCTGGGAGCTGATCAAGTACATGACCACGGACACCGAGGCCGTGGTCCAGTTCGCCAACGACATCGGCAACGTGCCCTCCACCCTGGAGGCCCTGAAGTCCCCGAACCTGAAGCTGGACGCGCGCTTCAAGGTCTTCCTGGACATCGCCCGCCACCCGAAGTCCAGCACCTCCGACGGCGCCATCAACGGCTCCGCCTACCAGGACACCCTCCAGAAGTTCGCCCAGAAGTACGAGAAGGGCGAGGTCGCCGACCTGCGGAAGGGCCTCGCGGACACCGCGGCCCAGATCGACCGCGACATCGCAGCGGCGAAGTGACGGCCCGCACCCCATGAGCACGGACACCCTGCCCGCGAAGGCGGCGGCCGCCCCGGCCGCCGCCGTTCCCGGAGGACGCAACACGCTGCGCGCCAAGCGCCGCCGCAACGCCCTGCGCACCCTGGCGTTCATGTCGCCCTGGCTGATCGGCTTCGGCGTCTTCTTCGCCTACCCGCTCCTCTCCACGCTGTACTTCTCGTTCATGCGGTACGACGGGCTCAACCCGCCCACCTGGCGGGGCACCGACAACTGGTCGTACGTCTTCACGGACTTCCCGCAGTTCTGGCCCGCCCTGCAGAACACCCTCTGGCTCTGTGTCGTCATGGTGAGCTGCCGGGTCCTCTTCGGCCTCGGCATCGGGATGCTCATCACCAAGATCAAGACGGGCGCCGGAGTCTTCCGCACCCTCTTCTACCTGCCGTACCTGGCCCCGCCGGTGGCCGCCACGCTCGCCTTCGTCTTCCTGCTCAACCCCGGCACCGGACCGGTCAACTCCCTCCTGGAGGCGATCGGCATTCCCGCCCCCTCCTGGTTCAACGACGCCAGCTGGTCCAAGCCCGCCCTGACGGTCCTCGCCGTGTGGGGCATCGGCGACCTCATGGTCATCTTCATGGCCGCGCTGCTCGACGTGCCCAAGGAGCAGTACGAGGCCGCCGAACTCGACGGCGCCTCCGGGTGGCAGCGGTTCCGCTTCATCACCCTGCCGAACATCTCGCCGATCGTGCTCTTCGCGGTCGTCACCGGGATCATCGGCGCGATGCAGTACTACACCCAGCCGATGGTGGCCGCCAAGGTCGCCTCGGGCGTGATGGGCGGCTCCGGCGTCACCTTCGTCCCCGGCCACCCGGACGACTCCACCCTGACCCTCCCCCAGCTGGTCTACAGCCTCGGCTTCAGCCAGTTCAACTACGGCGCGGCCTGTGTGGTGGCGCTGGTGCTCTTCGCCTTCTCCATGGCCTTCACCGCGCTCCTGATGCGCAAGCGCGGCGGCCTGATCGGCTCGGGTGACTGAACCATGACGACCGCAACCCTCCCCGACCGGACCGCGTCCGCGAACCCCGCGCTGCGCCGGGCCCGCCGCAAGGCGCTGCTGCACTGGATCGCCGTGCACTCGCTCGGCATCGCCGCGGCCCTGTTCTTCGTGCTCCCGTTCGTCTTCGTCTTCCTGACGTCCGTGATGAGCGACCAGCAGGCGCTCACCCGGGACCTGACGCCGAACTCCTGGCACTTCGAGAACTACGTCGAGGTCTTCGAGACCCCCGGCTTCCTCACCTGGTGGAAGAACTCCCTGCTGTACGCGGGACTCGGCACCGCCCTCGTCGTGGTGTCCTCGGTCCCGGTGGCGTACGCGCTGGCCAAGTTCCGCTTCCGCGGCCGGCACCTGTCGCTGCTGCTCGTCATCTCGATGATGATGCTGCCGCCGCAGGTCGTGATCATCCCCATGTACCTGTTCTGGGCCAAGCAGATGGACCTCTCCGGCTCCCTGTGGCCGCTGATCATCCCGATGGCCTTCGGCGACGCCTTCGCCATCTTCCTGCTGCGCCAGTTCCTGCTGACCATCCCCGACGAGTACGTCGAGGCGGCCAGGATCGACGGCTGCGGAGAGTTCCGCACCCTGATCCGGATCGTGCTGCCGATGGCGAAGCCCGGCATCGCCGCCGTCGCCCTCTTCCAGTTCTTCTACTGCTGGAACGACTACTTCGGGCCGCAGATCTACGCCTCCGAGAACCCCGCCGCCTGGACCCTCAGCTACGGCCTGGAGTCCTTCAAGGGCGCGCACCAGACCGACTGGAATCTGACCATGGCCGCGACCGTCCTGGTCATGGCCCCTGTGATCCTCGTCTTCTTCTTCGCCCAGAAGGCGTTCGTCGAGGGAGTCACACTGACCGGAGTGAAGGGCTGAAGCACACCATGAAGCTCACTGTCGTGGGGGGCGGTTCCACCTACACCCCCGAACTGATCGACGGATTCGCGCGCCTGCGCGACACCCTGCCCATCACCGAACTCGTCCTCGTCGACCCGGCCGCCGAGCGGCTCGAACTGGTCGGCGGCCTCGCCCGGCGCATCTTCGCCAAGCAGGACCACCCGGGGAAGATCGTCACCACCTCCGGCCTGGACGCCGGGGTCGAGGGCGCCGACGCCGTCCTGCTCCAGCTGCGGATCGGCGGACAGGCCGCCCGGCTCCAGGACGAGACCTGGCCGCTGGAGTGCGGCTGCGTCGGCCAGGAGACCACCGGCGCCGGAGGTCTCGCCAAGGCGCTGCGCACGGTCCCCGTCGTCCTCGACATCGCGGAGCGGGTCCGGCGCGCCAACCCCGACGCCTGGATCATCGACTTCACCAACCCCGTCGGCATCGTCACCCGCGCGCTGCTCCAGGCCGGTCACAAGGCCGTCGGCCTGTGCAACGTGGCCATCGGCTTCCAGCGCAAGTTCGCCGGGCTCCTCGGCGTGGCACCCTCCGACGTGCACCTGGAGCACATCGGGCTCAACCACCTGACCTGGGAGCGCGCGGTGCGCCTGGGCGGGCCCGAGGGCGAGAACGTGCTGCCCCGGCTGCTCGCCGAGCACGGCGACACCATCGCCGACGACCTGCGGCTGCCGCGCCAGGTCCTGGACCGGCTCGGCGTCGTCCCCTCGTACTACCTGCGCTACTTCTACGCGCACGACGAGGTCGTCCGGGAGCTCGGCACCAAGCCCTCGCGGGCGGCCGAGGTCGCCGCGATGGAGAAGGAACTCCTGGAGATGTACGGGGACCCGGCGCTCGACGAGAAGCCCGCCCTGCTCGCCAAGCGCGGCGGCGCCTTCTACTCGGAGGCGGCCGTGGACCTCGCCGCCGCCCTGCTCGGCGGCGGAGGTTCGCCGTACCAGGTGGTGAACACGTACAACAGGGGCACGCTGCCGTTCCTGCCGGACGACGCCGTCATCGAGACGCAGGCGTCGGTCGGCGGCCACGGGGCCGCGCCGCTGCCGGTCGCCCCGGTGGACCCGCTGTACGCGGGGCTCATGGCCCATGTCACGGCCTATGAGGACCTGGCGCTCGAAGCGGCGCTGCGCGGCGGCCGGGACCGGGTGTTCAAGGCCCTCCTCGGACACCCGCTGGTGGGCCAGTACGAGTACGCCGAGGGACTCACCGACCGGCTGATCGCGCACAACCGGGAGCACCTCGCGTGGGCGTGAACCTGGACGGCGCGCTCCTCGCGGTCGACGCGGGGAACAGCAAGACCGACGTCGCGGTCGTCGGACCGGACGGCACCGTCCTCGGCTCGGCGCGCGGCGGCGGGTTCCAGCCCCCGGTGGTGGGCGTGTCGACGGCCGTCGACAGCCTGGCGGAGATCGTCGGGCGGGCCTGGGCACAGGCGGGCGGGGCCGCGCTCCCGCCCGCGTTCGCGCACGTCAGCGCGTGTCTGGCCAATGCGGATCTGCCCGTCGAGGAGGTCGCGCTCCAGACCGAGATCCTGGGCCGGGGCTGGAGCCGGTCGGTGCGGGTGCACAACGACACCTTCGCGATACTGCGCGCCGGACTCGACGAGCCGCGCGGTGTCGCCGTGGTCTGCGGCGCGGGCATCAACTGCGTCGGGATGACCCCCGACGGGCGGACCGCCCGCTTCCCCGCGATCGGGAAGATCTCGGGGGACTGGGGCGGCGGCAGCGGCATGGCCGAGGAGGCGCTGTGGTGCGCCGCGCGGGCCGAGGACGGGCGCGGCGAACCGTCCGCGCTGGCCGTCGCGCTGCCCGCGCACTTCGGCCTGGAGACGATGTACGCGCTGATCGAGGCGCTGCACCTGGGTCTGGTGCCGTTCGAGCGGCGGCACGAGCTGACTCCGGTGCTGTTCCGGGTGAGCGCCGAGGGCGATCCGGTGGCGCTGTCGCTGGTGCACCGGCTCGCCGAGGAGGTCGTGGCCATGTCGGCGGTCGCCCTCGGGCGGCTCGGACTGCTCGACGAGGAGGCGCCGGTGATGCTGGGCGGCAGCGTCCTCGCCGCGCGGCACCCGCAGTTGGAGGACCGGATCAGGGAACTCCTCGCGGAGCGGGCGCCGAAGGCCGTCGTCGGTTTCGTGACGGCGCCGCCGGTGCTCGGCGCGGGGCTGCTCGCGCTGGACGAGTCGGGGGCGGGTCCGGAGGCGGCGGACCGGCTGCGGAAGCACTACGGGGCCTGATCCGGCCCGGCCCGCGGGGCGTCCCTTCCTGGTGGAGGGGCGCCCCGCGGGCGTGTGCGAGGGGGGTGCCCTCCGGCCGCCGACGGGGCGGGCGCGGGCGCGTCGGGGCCGTTCACGCGGGTGTTCGACGGCGGGCCGGGAGGGAACCCGCCGGTACACGTTCACCTGTTCGAGCGACAGCGGATACGGAACCGGTGCGGGCCCGTCGACGTATTCAAGGTGAGGGGGTTCGCCCGGGGCGGTCGCCACGGGCGTGCGGCACGATAAGAACAAGATCGAGTCAATCCCGGTGTGCGGAAGGCCCCCTGCGGCCATACTGCTGGCCGGGTGGTCGTCCACCGTGACCGGCCCGCACCGGGACCCGGCCGGACGGCCGACGTCAGCGACCGAGGGGGAGGTCAAGTGACACACCCGCCGAACGCGCCCGCCGTCCCGGCGGCGCGGAGCACGGCGCCCGCGCGCCCGGCAGGCGTGCCCGCGCAGCCGTCGCCCGCGCCCGCCGGTCTCCCGGCCCCGGGGCGCGGCGCCCGGTCCGCGGGCCGTGAGCGGCTGCGGGCCGTCACGACGACCGAGCCCGGCAGGCTCCAGATCCTCGGGGCCGTACTCGCGGTGCTCCTCGTCGCGTTCGGCGCGGTCACCGCCCTCCAGGTCGACGACCGGGCGTCCGCCGTGGACGACGTCGTCCACCGCAGCCGTCCGCTCTCCGCCGACGCCGCCTCGATCTACCGCTACCTCGCCGACGCCGACACCACCGCCGCCAGCGGCTTCCTCGCGGGCACCCTCGAACCGCGGGAGTCCCGCGAGCAGTACGACCGGGACATCACCGGAGCCGCCCGGCTCCTCGTCGAGGCCTCGGCGGGCGGCTCCGGTTCCGGTGAGTCGGCCGAGCAGATAGCCGTCCTGAACGAGCAACTCCCGCGCTACACGGGTCTGATCGAGCGGGCCAGGGCCGCCAACCGGCAGGGCCTGCCGCTGGGCGGGGCCTATCTGCGGTACGCCAACCAGCAGATGACCTCCACCCTGCTCCCGGCCGCCGAGCGGCTGTACGAGGCCGAGACCGAGCGACTGCGGCAGGACGACTCCTCGGCCCGCGCCTGGCCCTGGGCGTCGGTCGCCCTCGGTCTCGCCGTCCTCGCCGCCCTCGCCTGGGCCCAGCGCCGCAACTACCTCCACACCCACCGGGTGTTCAACCAGGGGCTGCTCGCGGCCACCGCCGCCACGGTGGTCGCCCTGCTCTGGCTGGTCGCCGCGCACTCCCTGGCCCGCGCCGATCTGAGCGAGGCGCGGACCCGGGGCCAGGAGTCCCTCCAGGCGCTCAACACCGCCCGGATCGGCTCGCTCACCGCCCGCGCCAACGAGAACCTGACGCTGGTCGCCCGGGGCGCGGTCCTCACCGAGGACCCCGACCCGGCGAAGCGGAAGGACAAGTACGAGACGGACTACGCGGCCAGCATGGACACCCTGACCCGGGCGCTCGCCACGGCGGGCGAGCGGGCCGACGACAGCGAGGGCCGCACCCCCGTCCAGGAGGCGGTCGCCCGCGTCGGCGAGTGGCAGCAGCGCCACAAGGACGCCCGCGCGCGGGACGAAGCCGGTGACTACGAGGCCGCCCTCACCCGGATCATCGGGCCGAAGGACTCCACCGAGCAGGCCTTCGACCAGGTCGACGCGGCCCTGGAGAAGGCCCTCGCGCACGAGGGGGACGAGTTCACCCGGGCCGCCTCGGCCGCCGGTGGAGCGCTGGCCCTGCTGCCGTTCGGCGCGGCGCTGCTCGGCGTCCTGGGCGCGGCGGGCGCGGTCCTCGGCGTCAACCGCAGACTGTCGGAGTACCGGTGAGAGGGGGCGGGATGACGAACGGCGCGTACCCGCTGGCGCGGCGGACCGTGCGGCGCTTCCGGGGCTGGGGCGGGGTGGCCGCGATGGCCGTGGCCTGCGGGCTCACCGCCTCCCTGACCCTGCTGCCGCTGACGCACGGCGGGAGCGGCGCGGCGGCGGCCCCGGAGACGTACGGTCGGGGACCCGGGATCGGCACCGGCGTCCAGGTCAGGGCCGAGACCTGTGAGCGCCCGGAGGCCTCGCTGACCCCGTCGTCGGCGGACGGCCCGGCGGTCGAGGCGATCAAGAAGCGCGGGAAGCTGGTCGTCGGCGTCGACCAGTCCAGCTACCGCTGGGGCTACCGGAACCCGGAGAAGGGCGTCCTGGAGGGCTTCGACATCGATCTGGCGCGGGCCGTCGCGGCGGACCTGCTCGGCGACCGGGACGCGGTCATCCTCCGCGCGATCCCCACCAACCAGCGGACCGAACTGCTGAACAGCGGCACGATCGACCTGGTCGTGCGGACCATGACGATCAACTGCAAGCGGATCGGGGAGGTCGCCTTCTCCACCGCCTACTTCCAGGCGGGACAGCAGGTCCTGGCGCCCAGGGCGGCCAGGGACATCACGGGGTACGACTCCTCGCTGCGCGGCAAGCGGGTCTGCACCGCCGAGGGATCCACCGCCTACGACGCCCTCGTGGAGAACTCCTTCGGCGCGGTCTTCAAGGACGAGGGCGACGGCACCAAGGACGACAAGGACCTGCTGACGGTCCCCAACCAGCTGGACTGCCTGGCCCGGCTCCAGCTCGGCGAGGTCGACGCCGTCGTCACGGACAACGCCCTCGCGGCGGGCCAGGCGGCGCAGGACCCGGCGGTCGAGCTGAAGGGCGAGCCGTTCACGAAGGAGTACTACGGGGTGGCGGCCAAGCTGGGCAACGACGACCTGGTGCGCCGGGTCAACCAGGTGCTCGTGGGATACCGGCAGGGCCCCTGGCAGAAGGCGTACAAGGACTGGCTGGAGAAGGACCTGCCCGGGATACCGGGCCCGCCCGCTCCGCTGTACAAGTAGCGCCGCGCCCCGGCAGTGCCGGGGGCGGCGCCGTAGCGGCGGCCCGCACACGGAGAGGAAGAGGTGACCGATGGGCGTCACGGGACCCCCTGGGCCGGTGATGGACCGGGACGAGGCGGACCGTGCGCTGGCGCGCCTCGCCGCCGAGCACAAGGCGGTCGAGGACTCGCTCCTCGCGCTCCAGGACCACGCGGGCCGCAGACTGCTCGAAGGGGCCGAGCTGACCGGCACGACCCGGGACCGGTGGGCGGCGGCCGAGCGGGACATCACCCTGCTCTGGACCTGTTTCGACGTGTACACGGGTGCGCTGCGGGAAGCCCGTGGGGTACGGGCCAGGCGCCGCTGGCCCGGCCGGGACGAACTGCTGGAGCTGACCGAGCGGCTGCGCGGCGAGAGCGTGGTCGTGGCGGGCGGGGCGGGCGAACGGGGGCTGCTGTCGGAGCGGTTCACCCTGGAGGGCCTGGTCCGCCGGATGAACGAGCTGTACGCGTCCTCGCTGGACGTGGTGGTCACCGCCGACGCGGTCTGGTCGGCGCTGCCCGCCCGGATCGACCTGCTCGCCGCCGAACTGGGCCGGACGCGTTCGCTGGCGCACTCGGTCGGCGTGCGCCCGGGAGAGCATCCGGCCGGGGACGAACTGGCCGCGATCACGGCCGAGCTGACCGCGCTGCGCTCCCAGGTGGTGACCGACCCGCTGGCGTTCTGGCGCCGGGCGGCGGGGAGTTCGGCGCCCGGCGGGGGCCGCCCCGACACCACCCGGTACGACCGGGCGGCCCTGGCCCTGGAGGACGTGCGGCGGGAGACGGAGGCGGTGCTCGCGGTCCGGCAGGACTCCGAGGACCGGCTGCTGCGGCTGCGGGACGTGCTGTCCCGGGCGGACCGGACGCTGGCGGAGGCGCGGGCCGCGCGCGGCGAGGTCCTGGCGAAGATCGCCGCCTCCGAGGTGCCGGTCGTCGGCGGGCCGCCGATCGTGCTCCAGGAGCGGCTGGCCGCCGCCGCCGAGTACCGCAGGCACGCCCGGTGGCACCGGCTCTCCCCGCTCCTGGACTCCCTGGAGCGGGAGGCGGAGGACGAACTGCTGCGGGCCCGGGAATCGTTGACGTCCGTCACGGCGCCGCTCGCGGTGCGGGCGGAGCTGCGGGGCAGACTGGACGCGTACCGGGCGAAGGTGACACGGCTGGGCGCGGCGGAGGACCCGCTGCTCACGGAGCGGTACGACGCGGCCCGCCGGATGCTGTGGAGCGCGCCCTGCGATCTGCGGGTCGCGGAACAGGCCGTGCTGCGCTATCAGCAGGCGGCGGCGGACGCACTGTCCGGCCCGAGGGACGCGGGAGGACACGAGTGATGAGCGGGGAGACGGGCGTGGCGAGCTGTCAGCGTCCTTCGTGCGGGGGTTCGTACGAGGACATGGGGGGCGGTGAGCTGTACTGCGACACCTGCGGGCTCGCCCCGGTGGTCGCGCCCCCGGGGTCCCCGGCCGCCGAGGCGGGGCTCGTCGTCTCGGCGGCGACGGGCGTGGCCGTCCCCGGCAGGGGCACGGGCCGGGGCGGGGCGACCGGTCCCGCCGGGGAGCCCGGTTCCACCGGGACCGACCCGGTGTCCGCGCGGAGCGGTTCGCGGGCCTCGTCCCGGGCGTCGTCGCGTTCCTCGACCTCCCGCCGCTCGGTCTCCGGACGCCTGTCCCGCTCGCTCTCCGGCGCCTCCACCGCGCCCTCGGTGTCGGTGCGCAGCTCGGGCACCTCGTCCGGGCAGTCCGCCCGCAACCGGCTGGGCGCGGGTCTGGTGGCGATGCCCGAGGTGCCGCGTCCCGACCCCCGGGGCGCGGTGATGGACAACCCGGAGGTGCCCGAGCGGAAGCGTTTCTGCTCCCGTTCCGACTGCGGGGCCCCGGTGGGCCGTTCGCGGGGCGCCCGGCCGGGCCGTACCGAGGGCTTCTGCACCAAGTGCGGGCACCCGTACTCCTTCGTGCCGAAGCTGCGCGGCGGGGACGTCGTCCACGGCCAGTACGAGGTCGCGGGCTGTCTGGCGCACGGCGGTCTCGGCTGGGTCTACCTCGCCGTCGACCGGGCCGTCTCCGACCGCTGGGTGGTGCTCAAGGGCCTGCTCGACACCGGTGACCAGGACGCGATGGCCGCCGCGATCTCCGAGCGCCGCTTCCTCGCCGAGATCGAGCACTCCAACATCGTCCGCATCTACAACTTCGTCGAGCACCTCGACCAGCGCACCGGCTCCCTCGACGGCTACATCGTCATGGAGTACGTCGGCGGCAAGTCGCTCAAGGAGATCGCCAACGAGCGGCGCGCCGCCGACGGCCGCCGCGACCCGCTGCCGGTCGAACAGGCCTGCGCGTACGGGATCGAGGCCCTGGAGGCGCTCGGGCACCTGCACAGCAGACACCTGCTGTACTGCGACTTCAAGGTGGACAACGCCATCCAGACCGAGGACCAGCTGAAGCTCATCGACATGGGCGCGGTCCGGCGGATGGACGACGACGAGTCCGCGATCTACGGCACGGTCGGCTACCAGGCGCCCGAGGTGGCCGAGGTCGGTCCCTCGGTCGCCAGCGACCTGTACACGGTGGCCCGCACGCTCGCGGTGATGACCTTCGACTTCCAGGGCTACACGAACGTCTTCGTGGACTCGCTGCCCGAGCCGGAGCACATCGAGGTCCTGCGGACCTACGAGTCGTTCTACCGCTTCCTGGTCCGGGCCACCGACCCGGATCCGGCCCGCCGGTTCGGCTCCGCGCAGGAGATGGCGGAGCAGCTGACCGGGGTGCTGCGCGAGGTGGTGGCGCTCCAGTCGGGCCGACCGCGCCCGGCGCTGTCGACGCTCTTCGGCACCGAGGTGCGGGTCACCGACACGAGCCTGTTCGCCGAACTGACGCAGGACGTGTCGCTGCTGGGCGGGCGCCGGACCTCGGAGCGGTCCGGTCCCTCCGGTCCGGCGCCCGTCGCCCTGCCCGCCGGGGCGGGGCTCGGGCCGCTGCTCGCGCCGCTCGACGCGCCCGCGACCGCGCTCGCGCTGCCCGTGCCGCACGTCGACGTCTCCGACCCGCACGCCGGGCTGCTCGCCGGACTCGCCGCCGCCGCGCCCGCCGAGCTGCTCGCCGCGCTCGCGGCAGCGGCCACGCCCTCCGTCGAGCTGCGGCTGCGCACCCTGCGCGCCCAGTTGGAGCTGGGCGACCTGTCCTCGGCCGTACGGACCCTGGCGGCCCTGGAGGAACGGGCCCCGGACGACTGGCGGATCGTCTGGTACCGGGGGGTGACCTCCCTGGTGACCGGGGACCACGAGCACGCGGCGCTCGCCTTCGACGCGGTGTACGACGCCTTTCCGGGCGAGCCGTCGCCGAAGCTGGCCCTCGGGATCTGCGCCGAGGTCCTCGGCCAGCTGGACAACGCGGCCGAGTACTACCGCCTGGTGTGGGCCACCGACCAGGGTTTCGTCAGCGCGGCCTTCGGTCTCGCCCGGGTGCGGCTGGCGGCGGGCGACCGCGCCGGGGCCGTACGGACCCTGGAGTCCGTACCGGAGTCGTCGATCCACTACACGGCGGCCCGGGTGGCGGCCGTGCGGGCGCGGCTGCGGCGGCGTCCGGCGGCGGAGCCGCTCGGGCCCGAGCTGACGGCCGCCGCCGCGCAGGTGTCCGCGCTGCGGGGCTTCGGTCTGGACGCGGTGCGCAGGGAGCAGTTGTCGGCCGAGGTCTTCGGAACGGCCCTCGACTGGGTACTCTCCGGGAGTCCCGGTGCGGAACCGGGCGGCGGCGCGCTGCTGCTCGGCAGTGAACTGGACGAGCGCGGACTGCGCTTCGGCCTCGAACGCTCCTACCGGGTGCTGGCCCGGCTCGCCCAGCGGGGCGAGGAGAGGATCGAACTGGTGGAGCGGGCCAACCGCTTCCGCCCCCGGACGTGGGTGTGAGGATGTCCCAGAACCCGAAGCCGTCGCACGGACTCACCGTGTGCCCCGAGTGCGCCGAACCCCTGGAGCCGGGCGACCGGTTCTGCGGGGCGTGCGGATACGACCTGACGGCCGTGCCGGCCGCCGGGGACGGCCGGGACCACCCGACCGTGGCCATCGGCACCCCGGTGGCGTGGCCGGACGTCCCGGACCGGGAGTCCGGTTCGCCGTCCGGCGCCACCCAGCATCCGGGCGATCTGCCCGGCACCGACTCCGGCGGCCGGGAGCTGGCCGCCGGGCCGCCCCCGGTGGCGCCCGCCGGACGGACCGCCACCGGCGACGGGGACTTCCCCCTGCCGGCCCCCGATCCGCGTACGGCGGTACGGGCCGATCCGGCGCCGCCGTCCGCCGCCGCCGTGTGCGTGGCCTGCCGGGCGGGGCGGGTGGACACCGACGGCTACTGCGAGAACTGCGGGCACGCCCAGCCGCGCGAGCGCGACCACATGGAGCGGGAGCTGGCCGGTGTCGCCGCCGTCAGCGACCGGGGGCTGCGCCACCACCGCAACGAGGACGCGTTCGCCGTCTCCGCGACGACCCTCCCGGACGGCTCCCCCGCGACCGTCGCGATCGTCTGCGACGGCGTGTCCTCGGCGACCCGTCCCGACGAGGCGTCCGCCGCCGCCGCCGCGGCCGCCGGGGCCTCGCTGCTCGCCGCGCTGCCCCGGGGAACCCACCCGCAGCAGGCGATGCACGAGGCGATCGTGGCCGCCGCCGCGGCCGTCGACTCCCTCGCGGAGGGGACGGGCCCGGCCGAGGCCGAGGCGCACCGCCACCGCAACGCCCCCGCCTGCACCATCGTGGGCTCCGTCGTCACGGGCGGACTGCTCGTCGTGGGCTGGGTCGGCGACAGCCGCGTCTACTGGGTGCCGGACGACCGGGCCGCGCCGCCCGCCCGGCTGACCGAGGACGACTCGTGGGCCGCCCAGATGGTCTCGTCGGGCCTGATGAACGAGGCGGAGGCGTACGCGGACGAGCGCGCCCACGCCATCACCGGCTGGCTGGGCGCGGACTCCTACGAGCTGGAGCCGCACACGGCCGCGTTCAAGCCCGACCGGTCCGGTGTGGTCGTCGTCTGCACGGACGGGCTGTGGAACTACGCCGAGGGCGCCGGGGACATGGCGCGGATCGTCCCCGCCGACGCGGCGGACCGTCCGCTGCACAGTGCCCGGACGCTCGTCGGCCACGCCCTGGACGGCGGCGGCCACGACAACATCACGGTCGCGCTCGTGCCGTTCACGGTCACCTCACCCGGGGCATGATCCGCCTGAACGGCCGCCGGTCCCCGTCCCCGAAACCGTTGTTGCCCGAGGAGCCGTAAGAGATGGCCAACTTCTCCAAGTCGACCGTGCCGCAGTTCTCGGTGGACGTCTACCAGAACGAGTTCCTGCCGGAGGGCGGCCGGGACGTCAGCGCGATCGTCACGGTCACCTCCACCGGGGGCGGCACCACCGGCCAGCGGCTGTACGGCCCGGCGGGCGCGGGCGCGGCCGGAGTCGTGATCATGGTCGACTGCTCCGGCTCGATGGACTACCCCGACACCAAGATGCGGGGCGCCCGCGAGGCCACCGCCGCCGCGATCGACACCCTGCGCGACGGCACCTCGTTCGCGGTCGTCGCCGGGACGCACCGGGCGACGGAGGTCTACCCGCGCAACGGGCGCCTGGCCGTCGCCGACGCCCTCACCCGGGCCCAGGCCAAGGAGGCGCTGCGCGGGCTGACCGCGGGCGGAGGCACCGCGATCGGCACCTGGCTGCGGCTCGCCGACCGGCTGCTGTCCTCCGCCGACCTCACCATCCGGCACGGCATCCTGCTCACCGACGGACGCAACGAGCACGAGTCGCCGGAGGAGCTGACGGCCGCGCTCGACTCCTGTGCGGGCCGCTTCACCTGCGACGCGCGTGGGGTGGGCACCGACTGGAAGGTCAAGGAGGTCACCGGGATCGCCTCGGCGCTGCTCGGCACCGCCGACATCGTGGCCGATCCGGCCGCTCTCGCCGCCGACTTCACCTCGATGATGGAGCACGCGATGGGCAAGGGCGTCGCGGACGTCGCCCTGCGCCTGTGGACCCCGGTGGGGGTGGAGATCGCCTTCGTGAAGCAGGTGGCGCCCACCGTCGAGGACCTGACCGGGCGGCGTACGGAGGCGGGGCCGCGCGCCGGGGACTACCCGACGGGCTCCTGGGGCGACGAGTCCCGCGACTACCACGTGACCGTGCGGGTCCCCCGGGCCTCGGTCGGGCAGGAGATGCTGGCCGCCCGGGTCTCCCTGATCGCGCCCGATCCCCTGGACGGCGAGCTCCGCCCGCTGTCCCAGGGCCTGGTACGGGCGGTGTGGACGGACGACCTGGCCATGTCGACGTCGATCAATCCGCAGGTCGCGCACTACACGGGCCAGGCCGAACTCGCGGACGTCATCCAGCAGGGTCTGGACGCGCGCAAATCGGGCGACCACGACGGAGCGACGGCGAAACTGGGCCGGGCCGTGCAGCTCGCGGCGGCCTCGGGCAACGCGGATACCGCGAAACTCCTTTCGAAGGTGGTCGACGTGGTCGATGCGGCGACCGGTACTGTGCGTTTGAAGGCGAAGGTCGCGGAAGCGGACGAGATGACACTCGAAACCCGCTCCACCAAGACCGTTCGCGTCAAGAGGTAGCCCGGCCAGCGGGCCGGACGACGAGAGGGGGAAGCACCGACATGCCGACCTGCCCGAACGGACACCAGTCGGTCTCCGACGACTGGTGCGAGGTCTGCGGCCATCGCATGGCCGGGGCGGGTGCGCCGACGGGTGCCGTACCGCCGCCTCCCCCGCCGCCGCCCGCCTACGGACACCCAGGACCCGGCACCCCCGAGGGCCCGGCCGGCTACGGCTACCCCGGCCCCGACGGCCCCGGTGCTCCGGGCGGCTACGGCTACCCCGCTCCCGAGCGCCCCGGCGCCCCGGGCGGCTACGGCTACCCCGGCCCCGGTGGCCACGGCGGCCCGCCGCCCCCGCCGGGCGGCTTCCGACCCGGCGACGGGCCCGGACCGGGCGGACCCGGTCACGGCGGTTTCGGTCCCGGTGACGGATCCGGCCACGGTCCCGGTCACGGCGGTTTCGGACCCGGTGACGGTCCCGGTCACGGCGGTTTCGGACCCGGTGAAGGATCCGACCGCGGTGGTCCGCCGCCCGCGCCCGGCGGCTTCGGACCCGGCGGTCCCGGACCCGGCGGCTTCGGCAACGGGCCCGGCCCCGGCGGTCACGGCCCCGGACCCGGCGGCTTCGGACCCGGTGGTGACTCGAACGCGACCGCGCAGGCGGAGCTCTGCCCGCAGTGCCGCACCCCGCGCGAGCACATGGCGCCGTTCTGTGAGGAGTGCCGCTGGAACTTCCTCACCCACACGGCCACCTCGTACACCCCGCTGGCCCCGCAGAACGCGCAGCGCGGCACCGCCGCGCCGCAGCCCCCGGCCCCGCACGCCCCGGCGCCCCCGCAGCCCGGTCCGCCGCCCGGTCCGAACCTGCCGCCGGGCTTCCAGTCCTCGCCGCCCCCGCAGGGGCGGCAGGAGGACCCGTTCGGCTACCACGGTTCGCGGCCCTCGCAGGTCAACCGGCCCGCCGAGCCCCTGGGCGCCGAGCCGACCCACCACCAGGCGCCGTCGCGGCGGCCCCCGGCACAGCAGCAGCCCGGTGCTCCCGGGCAGCAGCCCCCCGCGTACCTCCAGGGCCCGGCAGCGCCGCCCGGCGCACCCCTCCAGTCCCCGCCGCAGCCGCGCGGGGACGACGACTGGGTGCTGTCGCCGCCGTCGCACTCCGAGCCGCCGCAGCGCCACGAGCCGCCTCAGCCGCCCCCTCACCAGGGGCCCCCGCAGCCTCCCGCGCACCAGGGACCTCCTCAGCAGCAGTTCCAGCCACCCCGGCAGCCGGGGACCTGGACGGCGTACATCGGTCCCGACCGCGACTACTTCCTGGCGATGATGCAGCGCAGCGGCCCCGAGGCGACGGGCCTGAACCTGCCCGCGTACTCGCCCGCGAAGCAGTTGCCGCTCCAGGGCAACCAGATCTCCGTCGGGCGCCGCAGGCACTCCACCGGCGAGTCCCCCGACATCGACCTGTCGGTGCCGCCGGAGGACCCGGGCGTCTCGCACCAGCACGCGGTGCTCGTGCAGCAGCCGGACGGCTCGTGGGCGGTGGTGGACCAGAACTCCACCAACGGCACCACGGTCAACGGCGGTGAGGAACCGATCCAGCCGTACGTCCCCGTCCAGCTCCAGGACGGCGACCGGGTGCACGTCGGCGCCTGGACGACGATCACGGTCCGGCTCGGCTGACGCCGTCCCGCGCCCGCCCCCGGGGGCCCGGCGCGCGGTCCTCCGGGGCCGCCCGCCGGGCCCCCGGGGCAGTCCTGGTTCCCCGGTCCTAGGACCGGTCGTCTGAGACGATGGAACGGTGAACGAGATTCCCGGGGAAACAGCGCAGGAGCAGACCTTCTACGAGCAGGTCGGCGGCGAGGAGACCTTCCGCCGCCTGGTCCACCGCTTCTACGAGGGCGTCGCGGAGGACCCGCTGCTGCGCCCGATGTACCCCGAGGAGGACCTCGGCCCCGCGGAGGAGCGGTTCGCGCTCTTCCTCATGCAGTACTGGGGCGGCCCGCGCACCTACAGCGACCACCGGGGACACCCCCGGCTGCGGATGCGGCACGCCCCGTTCGTCGTCGACCGGGCGGCCCACGACGCCTGGCTGCGGCACATGCGGACCGCTCTCGACGAGTTGGAGCTGGCCCCCGAGCACGAGAGCGAGCTCTGGCGCTATCTGACCTACGCGGCGGCCTCGATGGTCAACTCGGCGGGCTGATCCGCTTCTCTCCCTTTTTTGCTTTTCCCACCCTTTTGCGACCTCTCTCCGATCATGGATGAACACATTCCGGAAACGGAACCCCGGATAACGGTCACGATCCCATCAAGGTCGGTCCGTAAGCGGTTTCCAGCCGCACATGCAGTCTGAAAGCATCCGAGAGAAGTTTCGGGAGCGCGCGGAACGACCACCGCGCGCACCGTGATCAGGGTGGCCAGGGGGATGGGTGACGGGGTTCGTATTTCTGCGCGTCAGGGCGCACCGGCTGTTGCTGGCCGCGGCGCTCCTCGCCGTGCTCCTGACCACCTCGGTGCTCGCCACCCTCGCCTCCTTCTCCGGGGCGATCGGCGACGCGGCGCTCCAGGCGGGGCTGCGGGGCCGTTCGGCGGCCGCCGCCTCGCTGCTCGTCACCGCACAGGTGCCGGAGGCCAAGCGCGCCTCCGCCGAGACGGCCGTCCAGGAGGGCGCGCGGCGGACCTTCGACGGACTGCCGGTGACCGTCCGGCGGCTCGAACGCTCCGGACCGTACGCGCTGCCCCGCGGTCTCCAGCCGCCCGCCGCCCGCTCGGGTGACCCGGACCTCACCCACTTCGCCGCGCTCGACCGCTCGCGGCTCACCCTCGTCAAGGGCGCCTGGCCGTCCGCCGCCCGCACCTCGGGCGTCGTCGAGACGGCACTGCCCGAGGAGGCGGCCCGCAGGCTGCGGGTCGGCCCCGGCACCGTCCTCGACCTCTCCGACCGGCTCGACGGCCCGGCGGTGAAGGCCCGGATCACCGGCGTCTACCGGCCCGTCGACACCCACGACCTGTACTGGCAGCTCGACCCGGCAGGCGGGCGCGGTGTCCGCACCGTCGCCTTCACGACGTACGGACCGCTGCTCGTCGACCCCGCCGTCCTGACCGCACGGGCGGTGAGCGCGGGCGACACCTCCTGGCTCGGCTCCGCCGACTACACCGGCCTCACCACCGACCGCATGGCCGCGCTGCGCGCCGCCTCGGCCGAGGGCCCGAAGGAACTGGCCGGGGCCACCGGGGCGTTCGGTACGACGATCTCGGCGTCCACCGCGCTGCCGACCGTCCTGGACCAGACCCAGCGGGCCCTGCTCGTCTCCCGCTCGACGCTGCTGATCGTCGCCGTCCAGCTGGTGCTCCTCGCCGCGTACGCGCTGCTGCTCGTCGCCCGGCTGCTCAGCACCGAACGTTCCGGCGAGACCGCGCTGCTGCGGGCCCGGGGCGGTTCGCGGCGCCGGATCGCCGGGCTCGCCGGCGTCGAGGCACTGCTCCTCGCGCTGCCCGCCGCCGTCGCCGCCCCGCTGCTCTCCGGCCCGCTGACCCGGCTCTTCGCCGACCGGTCCGCGCTCTCCTCGCTCGGCGTCCGTCTCGACACGGCGCCCTCGCTCACGGTGTGGCTGGTCGCCGCCGCCGTGGCCCTGTGCTGTGCCGCCGCCGTCGTCGCGCCCGCGCTCGCCGCCGGGGACGACTCCGCCGTCTCGCTGCGCAAGGTCCGCTCGGCGTCGCTGCCCGGACCCGTCCGGGCCGGGGCGGACATCGGTCTGCTGGCCGTCGCCGCCGTCGCCTACTGGCAGCTCCAGCGGCCCGCCGCCGCGGGCGGCACCCTCGGCGCCGACGACCCGGGCGGCGGCTCCGTCGACCCGGTGCTCGTCGCCGCACCCGCCCTCGCCCTGCTCGCGGGCACCGTCCTGACCCTGCGTCTGCTGCCGCCCGCCGCCAAGCTGGCCGAGCGGCGCGCGGCGGGCGGGCGCGGGCTCTCCGCCGCCCTCGCGGGCTGGCAGTTCAGCCGTCGTCCGCTGCGCGGCGCGGGACCCGTCCTCCTCCTCGTCCTCGCCGTGGCGATGGGCATGTTGGCCATCGGGCAGAGCAACTCGTGGGAGCGTTCGCAGCGCGACCAGGCCGACTTCCGGATCGGCGCCGACGTCCGCGTCCTGAGCGCGGGTCCCGGCGAGCCGACCCAGACCGAGCAGCTGGGCTCCGTGCCCGGGGTCCGCTCGGTCGCCCCCCTGCACCGCACCACCATGGACCTCTCGGGGAAGACCGCGACCGTCCTGGCCCTGGACACCCGTAACGCCACCGACGGTCTGCTGCTGCGCGCCGACCTCGCCGACGTGCCCGTCCGCTCCCTGCTCGCGCCGCTCGCGCCCAGGACGGCGACGACCCGTCCCGGGCTCCCGCTGCCCGTGGGCACCCGGACGCTCACCGCCGACCTGCGGCTCGGCGAGTCCGTGGCGTCCGCCCGGGTCACCGCCGTCCTGGAGGACCCGAACGGGGTCCCCTACCGCCAGTCCCTCGGAACGCTGCCCGCCGACCGCCGGACCCACCGGCTGGCCCTCGACCTGGCGGCGCTGACGGCGGCCCCCGGCGAGAACGGGAACCGGGGCTCCACCGGTCTGCTCACCCTCGTCGGCCTGGAGTTCGCCGGTACGGTCGAGCCGGGCGAGCGGACAAGCCAGACCCTCCACGTCGAGCGGTTCGGCGTCGTCCGCGCCGACGGCGGCGAGCGGGTCCACTCCCCCGGGCAGGTCCTGGCCTCCTGGGCGCACACCTTCGAGCAGACCGAGAACGGCGACGCCCGCGACGGCGTCCCCGCGTCCGGTGTCCCCGGCGACGCGAAGGGCACCCGCCCGGCCCCGTACGTCATCACCTTCTCCCTCACCGGCGCTGCCGCCGACGACCCCTTCCGGCGCCAGGAGGACTACACGGTCCGGATGAACGCGCCCGGTCCGAAGGCCCCCAGCCGGCTGACGGCCGTGGCCACGACGGCCTTCATGACGGCCGCCGGGGCCACGCCCGGCCAGGCCCTCGAGGTCAACCTCGGCGGACGCCGGGTCAACGTGGTCGTCGGCCGGGTCGTCGACGAACTGCCCACCACCGGCGCGGGCGCCCGCGCGGCCTCCGCGGCCGGCACGGTCGCCGCCCCCGACGACGGCGGCACGATCCTCCTCGACCTGGCCTCGGTCAACCAGTACCTGTCCACCGACGAGGCCTCCACCGTCCCGGCGACCGAGTGGTGGCTGACCGTCGACCCCGGCCGCTCCGCCGAGGTCGCCGCCGCCCTGCGCGCCCGCCCCAACGCGGACCCCGCCCAGGTCGTCGTCCGTGACGAGGTCGCCGACGAACTCCTCGGCGACCCGCTGGGCGCGGGCCCCAACGCCGCACTGATGGCGGTCGCGGCGGCCGCCGCCGCGCTCGCCGCCGTCGGCTTCGCGGTCGGCTCGGCCGGTGCGATGCGGGAGCGGTCCGCCGAGTTCGGCGTCCTGCGGGCGCTCGGCACACCGCAACGGCGCCTGGCCCGGCTGATCGCCGCCGAGCAGGGCCTCCTCATCGGCATCGGTCTGCTCATCGGCGCCGGACTCGGCACCTTGCTGGCCCGTACGGTCGTCCCGCTGGTCGTCCTGACCGGCCAGGCGGCCCGGCCGGTGCCCCCGGTCCTGGTCGAACTGCCCCTCGGCCAGGTGGCCCTGCTGATGGCCGGGGTGGCCTCGCTGCCGGTCGCCATCGTCGCGGGCATCGCCCTGCGCCGTACGGACCCGGCCGCGACCCTGCGCCACCAGGGGGCCAGCTGATGCCGCCCGCCACCGGGGAGAACCCGCACGAGAACACCGGGGAGAACCCGGAGAGCACCGGGAGGAACCCGGGCACCCCCGACCGGGCCGACAGGCCCTCGCCCGGGGCCCGCCCGGACACACCGGAGGAGCCCTCCCCCGACAGTCCGGTGGTCTCCGGGTCCGGTCCCGGGGACACCCCGGACACCCCGGACACATCACCGGGACCGGCCCCGGTGGCCGCCGGGGAGAACCCCGGCGCCCCCGGCGGGGAAGCCCCGGGCACTCCCGACGGGGGCGCCCCGGGGACGGCCCCGCGCCCGCCCGCCGGGCACGCCCCGGACGAGTCCGCCGGGCCCCGCGCCCCGGGCGCACCTGCCGGAAAGTCCCCGGGCCCGTCCCCCGGGACGGCCCCGAAGACCGTCGGGGACCGCCCGGACGCCCCCGCACGGGAGAACCCCGGCACCCCCTCCGTACCCAGGAAGGCCACCGACATGACCCGGCCCCGGTCGTCCCGGTCCGACAGACCCGCCCGCGCCGTGGCGCCCTGGGTGCGGACCCGGCTCCGGACCGCGCCCTGGGCCGCCGCCTCGCTGGCCCTCCTCGTCCTGGTCACCGCCTACCTCGCGGCCGCGCTGCCGCGTGTCATGGACGCGTACGAGACCGAGGGCCTGCGGCACGACATCAGCACCGCGATCCCCCGCAACAGCGTCCTCGGCCTGACCGCCGAGGCACCCGGCCTCGAACTCGACCTCCCCGTACGCGAGTCACAGCTCGCCCCCGCCGTCCTGAAGAAGCAGCAAGAGAAGGTGCGCGGGCTGCTGCCCGACCTGCTGCGGACCGACCCCCGGCAGACCTCCCACGGAGTCCGTACCGTCAAGCGCGTCGAGGGCGTCGACTCCTGGCTGCCCCGGCCCGACGGCCTCTCCCCCCAGTTCCTGCTCTCCTCGCCGTCCGGCCTCGCCGACCACTCCACCCTCCGCGCGGGCCGCCTCCCCGAGGGCACGGCGCGCCGCCCGGAGGCGGTGGTGACCGCGAAGACCGCCGAGGCCCTGCACCTGAAGCCCGGCTCCGTCGTCCACGTCCCCGGCCGGATCAGCGCCGAACCGATCGCCTTCACCGTCACCGGCATCGTCGAACCCCGCGGCCCCGAGGCCGCCTACTGGTCCGTCGAACCGCTGCTGCGCACCCCCGCGCTGGCCCCGATCATCGGCGACGATGTCAAGTACTACTGGCAGGGGGCCCTGCTGGTCTCCCCCGCCTCCGCGCCCGCGCTGCTCTCCACCACCGGCGAGCCCGAGGTCTTCTTCCGCTACCTGCCCGTGGCCGACCACCTCACCGGCCGGGACGCCGAAGCGCTCACCGCCGCCCTCGACTCGGCGACCGGCGGCCCCGACCTGGTGAAGATGCGCGAGGTCGTCGGCCCCACCGGCACGATGACCACCGGACTCGACGCGATCGTCGACTCCTACCGGTCGATGCGCGACGCCATCACCCCGGTCGTCGCCGTCGCCGTCTTCGGGATCGGCGCCGTCGCCGCGGTCGTCCTCGCCATGACCGGCGGTCTGTTCGTCGGCCGCAGGGACCACGAGCTGGCCCTGATCCGCTCCCGGGGCGCCTCGCTCACCGGCATCGGGACCCGGCTCCTCGGCGAGACCACGGCGGTCGCCGTACCGGCCGCGGCCCTCGCCCTCGGCCTGGCCGTGCTGACCGTGAGGGCGCCCGCCGCAGGCCCCGGCGCCGGACCGGCCACCGGCTCCGAGGGCGTCCCGCTGCTGCCGTCCCTGCTCGCCGTCACGGCCGTCGCCCTGGTCGCGATGCTGGTCCTGCCGGTGCGGGCCATGGTCCGGCACCGGCATCCCCGGCTGCACGGCGGCCGTGACGACCTGCTGACGGCCCGCCCCTCGACCCGCCGCACCGTCCTCGAACTCACCCTGCTCGTCCTCGCCGTCGGCGCCGTCGCCTCACTGCGGCTGCGCGGCACCGGGGAGTCCGGCGACCTCCTGGTGAGCGCCGCGCCGGTGCTCGTCGGTCTGATCGCCGCGATGCTCCTCGTCCGGGTCTATCCGCTGCCGCTGCGGTGGGCGGGCCGCCCGGCCCGGAGGCTGCGCGGCGCGGTCGGCCCGCTGGCCCTGGCCCGCGCCGGACGCTCCTCCACCGCGGGCACGCTCCCGCTGCTCGCGCTGGTCCTCGCGCTGACCACGGCGGCCTTCGGCGGCTCGGTCCTCGCGGGCGTGGCCGACGCCCGCGACCGGGCCGCGCTCCTCGCGATCGGCGCCGACGCCCGGATCGACGGCTCCGTGGAGTGGACGCCGCTGCCCGCCGGACTCGTCGACTCGGTCCGCACCACCCGGGGCGTACGGGACGTGGCACCGCTCCAGATCGAGTACGGCGTGTCGCTGCCGTCCGCGCACGGCACCACCTCCCCGCCGATGAGCGGCGCCCTGGTGGGCGTCGAGCCCGGCTCGTACACCCGGCTCTCGGCCAGGACCGGCTTCGGCGCGTTCCCCCCGGGGCTGCTCGCCTCGACCGGCAAGGGCGGCAAGGAGGTCGCGGCGGACACCGGACGGGTGCTGCCCGCCGTCGCCTCGCCGTCGGTCGCCGAACGGCTCGGGAACGCGCCTCAGGAGATCGTGACGGCCGCCGGGGTGTTCCGGGTGAAGGTGGTCGCCGTCCGGGCCGCCACCCCGGCCCTGCCCGGCGCGGACTTCCTCGTCGTCAACGCCGCCGACCTCACCCACCGGACGAACACCGCGCTGCTCGTCACCGGCTCCCAGGACGGGACCGCGCTGCGCGCCGCCGTGAAGGCGAAGTCCGCCACGCTCCTGGTGACGATGCGCACCGAGGAACGCTCCACGTACGTCGACTCGCCGCTCCAGTCGGGCGCCGAGCGGATGTACCTCGGCGCGATCGGCGCGGGCGCCGGATTCGCCGTGGTGGCCGTCCTGCTCTCGCTGATGCAGAACGCGCCGGAGCGGACCACGCTCCTCGCCCGGCTGCGGACGATGGGCCTGACCCGGAAGCAGGGGCGGCGGCTGCTCGGCCTCGAAGCGCTGCCGCAGGCGGTCCTCGCCGCGGTCGGCGGTGTGCTGGTCGGCTGGGCGACGGTGCCGCTGCTCGCCCCCGGCATCGACCTGTTCCGGCTGGCGCTCGCGACGACCCCGGGCTTCGCCCCGCTGGACGCCGCCCCGCTGCGGGCGGACCCGTGGTCGCTGGTGGTGCCCGCCGTCGCGGTCGTGCTGATCACGGCCGCGGCCGCGGCCGGACAGGCGTGGTGGGCGGGACGCAGGGGCTCGATCAAGGAACTCAGGGCAGGAGACGCACGATGACGAAGACCGAGACGTCGAGCCGGGAGGCCGGCGGGACGGCGTCCGCCGCGGACACCACCACCCTGGAGGAGCTGGAGCGGCGGGCGACCGCACACCGCGACCGACTCTCGTACGGTCATGACGCGCTCATCGCCTGTGACCGGCTGGTCCGGATCTTCACCACCGACGGAGTGGAGGTGCAGGCGCTCCAGGGGCTCGACCTGCTGGTGAAGGAGGGCGAGCTGATGGCCCTGGTCGGCGCGTCCGGTTCGGGCAAGTCGACGCTGATGAACATCCTCGCGGGCCTGGACGTGCCGACCGCGGGTGCGGCCCGGGTGGCGGGCTGCGACCTGCTGGCCATGGACGGCAAGGCACGGCTGCGGTACCGCCGCGAGATCGTCGGCTTCGTCTGGCAGCAGACCGCCCGCAACCTCCTTCCTTACCTGACGGCCGCTCAGAACGTGGCGCTGCCCATGCAGTTGCGGGGTCGCACCCCCCAGAGGGCGGAGCGGGCCGAGGAGTTGCTCGCGATGCTGGGCATCTCGGAGATCCGCGACCGGCGGCCGAACCAGCTCTCCGGCGGCCAGCAGCAGCGGGTGGCCATCGCGGTCGCCCTCGCCAACAACCCGTCCGTGCTCCTCGCCGACGAGCCGACCGGCGAGCTGGACTCGGCCACCGGCGAGCAGGTCTTCGCCGCCTTCCGCCGGGCCAACGAGGAACTGGGCACGACGATCGTGATCGTCACCCACGACCAGACGGTCGCCACCGAGGTCCGCCGCACGGTCGCCATCCGCGACGGCCGCACCTCCTCCGAGGTGCTGCGCCGCACCGAGGTGGACGAGCAGGGCCAGGAGTCCCTGGTGGCACGGGAGTACGCGATGCTGGACCGCGCGGGCCGCCTCCAGCTCCCGGCGGACTACACCCAGGCCCTCGGCATGGAGCACCGGGTGGCGCTGGAACTGGAGCAGGACCACATCGGGGTGTGGCCGGACGACACGGACCGCTGACCCCCCGCCCGGGGAGTCCCGGACTCAGCCCCGGGGGCCGGTCAGGTCGATGAGTCCGGCGGCGGCGGGACGGAAGCCGCACCGCTCGTGGAAGCCGGTGAGGTGCGGCTCGAAGTCCACGTGGAGCCAGTGCGCGCCGCGCCGCCGGGGGCTTCGGCGGCGGCCCGGACGAGGGCGGTGCCGAGGCCCGTACGGCGGGCTCCGGGATGGGCGGTGGTGTCGAGCAGGAAGGCGTGCGCCCCGCCGTCGCCGATGACGTCGACGTGGCCGACGAGCCGTCCGGAGTGCCGGGCGGTCACCCGGAGCAGGCTGCGGGCGAGGACCGGCCCGAAGTCGGTGTCCCGGTGTCGGGCCAGGCCGCGCGGAAGAGCGTGTTGAGTTCCTCGCCGGTGAGGTTCCCGTCGACCAGGACCTCCACGCCGACGGGCGCGCCCGGGGCCGTACCGGTGGGGCGCGCGGCCGGTTCCGTCATCCGGAGAGGCCGGGCGTGACGGTCAGGCCGGTGGGGACGGTACGGAGGGCGATCGAGCCGTACGGGGTCCGCAGCCGCAGCCACGGGCCGGACGCGAACAGCGCGACCGTCTCGCCCGTCCCGGCGGGCGGCAGGAACCCCAGCGACTGGGCGGCGT
The DNA here is from genome assembly GCF_044744885.1 of Streptomyces sp. NPDC087215. Classification (NCBI taxonomy): domain Bacteria; kingdom Bacillati; phylum Actinomycetota; class Actinomycetes; order Kitasatosporales; family Streptomycetaceae; genus Streptomyces; species Streptomyces sp. NPDC087215. The sequence goes on along the minus strand of NZ_JBIUZD010000002.1, from coordinate 73,343 downwards.
GCACGGCGCGCAGCGGCAGGCCCGTGGCGGCCAGGGTGCGGGACCAGATCGCGCGGCCGATGAGGTCGCGCTCGGCCCTGGTGCGCCGCTCCTCGGGCAGTTCCTCGTCCCGCGTACGGAACTCGGCGACGGCGGCGGAGACGGCGCCGCGCATCTCGGCGGTGCCGGGGAGTCCGGCGACCGGCCGCCATCCGGCGCGCGGCGGGAGCACCCCGGTCCAGGGCGGTCCGGTGACGGCGTCCGGTACGGCCGCCTTGCCCGCCGTCTCGTCGACGCCGTCGAGGAGTTCACCGGCGGAGACGGTGACGTCCAGGTCGACGGCGTCGACGAGACGGGCCGTGCGGACCGCGAGGACCTCGAAGGACGGGGGGCGGCCGAAGACGGCGAGCGCCCCGCCGCCCGCCTGGAGGCGGACGGCGGCGGCCCGGTCGTAGTGGACGAGCCGGGTCAGGAAGGCGGCGAGGGCCGCCGCCTCCCTGGCGTCGTCGAAGTGGAGCGGGGCGAGCACGGTCATGCGGTGGACGTCATCCCGTCGTCGACGTACTCCTGGAGGAAGCTCCGCTCCTCGGCGGTGATCCGCCGGGGGCGCTGCGCCTCCAGGTCGAAGGGCACGACGACCGTCGAGGCCCGTACGTAGGTGACGTCCGGGTCCTTGATCTCGTACGCGATCGTCAGCGACGCCGCGCCGATCTTCGTCACCCACGACTCCACGGTCACCGGCTGGTGGCGGTGGACCAGGGGCCTCAGGTAGTCGATCTCGTGCCGGGCCACGACGGACCCGCCGGAGAACGACGGGGAGCCGTCCCCCGGCGCCAGCCGGAACATGAAGTCGATCCGCGCCTCTTCCAGGTACCGCAGGAAGACGACGTTGTTGACGTGCCCGAAGGCGTCCATGTCCGACCAGCGCAGGGGGCAGCTGTAGAGGTGTCTGGCCACTGACCTCAGCCTCGGGTGAGCTTCTTGTACGTGGCGCGGTGCGGGCGGGCGGCGTCCGCGCCGAGACGCTCGATCTTGTTCTTCTCGTACGACTCGAAGTTGCCCTCGAACCAGTACCACTTGGACTCGCCCTCGTAGGCGAGGATGTGGGTGGCGACCCGGTCCAGGAACCACCGGTCGTGGGAGATCACGACCGCGGCGCCGGGGAACTCCAGGAGGGCGTTCTCCAGCGACGACAGGGTCTCGACGTCGAGGTCGTTGGTGGGCTCGTCGAGGAGCAGCAGGTTGCCGCCCTCCTTGAGGGTGAGCGCCAGGTTGAGGCGGTTGCGCTCACCGCCGGACAGCACGCCCGCGGGCTTCTGCTGGTCCGGGCCCTTGAAGCCGAAGGCGCTGACGTACGCGCGGGACGGCATCTCGACCTGGCCGACGTTGATGTAGTCCAGCTCGTCGGAGACGACGGCCCACAGCGTCTTCTTGGGGTCGATGTTGGCGCGGCTCTGGTCGACGTACGAGATCTTGACCGTGTCGCCGACCTTGATGGAGCCCGAGTCGGGGGTCTCCAGGCCCTGGATCATCTTGAAGAGCGTGGTCTTGCCCGCGCCGTTCGGGCCGATCACGCCGACGATGCCGTTGCGGGGCAGGGTGAAGCTGAGGTCGTCGATGAGGACCTTGTCGCCGAAGGCCTTGGAGAGGTTCTCGACCTCGACGACGATGGAGCCCAGACGCGGGCCCGGCGGGATCTGGATCTCCTCGAAGTCCAGCTTCCGCATCTTGTCGGCCTCGGCCGCCATCTCCTCGTAGCGGGCGAGACGGGCCTTGGACTTGGTCTGACGCCCCTTGGCGTTGGACCGCACCCACTCCAGCTCTTCCTTGAGGCGCTTGGCGCGCTTCTCGTCCTTCTTGCCCTCGACCTTGAGGCGGGTGGCCTTCTTCTCCAGGTACGTGGAGTAGTTGCCCTCGTAGGGGATCGCGCGACCGCGGTCGAGCTCCAGGATCCACTCGGCGACGTTGTTCAGGAAGTACCGGTCGTGGGTGACGGCCACCACGGCGCCCGCGTACTTCGAGAGGTGCTGCTCCAGCCAGTTCACCGACTCGGCGTCGAGGTGGTTGGTGGGCTCGTCGAGGAGGAGCAGGTCCGGGGCCTCGATGAGCAGCTTGCAGAGCGCGACGCGGCGCTTCTCGCCACCGGAGAGGTTGGTGACGGCCCAGTCGCCGGGCGGGCAGCCCAGCGCGTCCATGGCCTGCTCCAGCTGGGCGTCGAGGTCCCAGGCGTTGGAGTGGTCCAGGTCTTCCTGGAGCTTGCCCATCTCCTCCATGAGCGCGTCCGAGTAGTCGGTCGCCATGAGCTCCGCGACCTCGTTGAAGCGCTTGAGCTTGCCCATCTGCTCGGCGGCGCCGTCCTGCACGTTCTCCAGGACGGTCTTCGACTCGTCGAGCTCCGGCTCCTGCATGAGGATGCCGACGCTGTAACCGGGCGAGAGGAAGGCGTCACCGTTGGACGGCTGCTCGATCCCGGCCATGATCTTCAGAACGGTGGACTTGCCGGCACCGTTCGGGCCCACCACACCGATCTTGGCGCCGGGCAGGAAGTTCAGGAAGACGTCGTCGAGAATCACCTTGTCGCCGTGCGCTTTACGCGCCTTGCGCATGGTGTAGATGAACTCAGCCAAGAGAAACCGTCCGGCGAAGAGTGAGTGGGCAGATACACCCCATCTTGCCTGACCGCCAGCCCCGGGAGGAAACCGGCGAGGGCGGAGGGCGGGCCCGCGCGGGGGCGCGGTGGGGGCGTACCGGCCGGTGGCCGGGGCCGTACCGGTCGGTAAGGGGGCGGAACGGGGCTCCGGACGTGCGACGACCCCGGGCGCTGGCGCGGTCCGGGGTCGGGCGGGGTCACGCGGCGGGTCCGGTGTGACGCGGATCACCTCGTGGAGGGTGGTCCCCCGGCGCCGGCGCGGGGCCGGTGCCGGGGGTCGCTGCTCAGTGAGCGGCGGCCTTCTTCTTGCGGAGGACGAACACCGCGCCGCCGCCGATCACGACGAGCGCGGCGGCGATGCCCGCGATCATCGGGGTGGCGCTGGAGCCACCGGTCTCGGCGAGGTCGCCGCCACCGGTGGTGGTGGAGCCACCGGCGGTGCCGCCCGTGGTGCCGGTCGAACCGGTGGTGCCGCCCGTGGTGTCACCGGTCGTGGTGCCCGGGGTCGACGGGGACGGGGCTGGGGTCGAGGGCTCCGTGGTGGGAGTCTCGGAGGGCTTGGGGCCGGGAGGGGCCGTCTTGCAGTCCAGGACGCCCTCGAAGGTCTCCTCGAAGCCGTTCGGGCCGGTGATGGTGAACTTGTACGCCTCGTCCTCGGCGAGCGGGACCGCGATGGTCTTCGTCTCACCGGGGGCGACCGTGTGCGAGGTGCCCTTCAGGTCGAAGGTCCAGGCGTCGTCGCCCTTGTTGGAGGCGATGACCTCCAGGCCGCCCTTGGCGCAGTCCTTGGCGACCGTGACGGCCGGGGCCGCACCCTTCTTCGCCCAGGCGGCGGACGCCTTGGCGGTGACGGTGGAGTCGCTGGAACCGGCCAGGATCAGGGTCTGCGAGGGGCCGTCGATGGAGACGAAGGCGCGGCCCAGGGAGACCTTGGTGGTGGCGGAGGCGCTCAGCTCGGCGGTTCCGTCGGCGGTGCCGGCCGCGACGTCGAAGAAGAGCTCGGCGCCGTTCTTGGCCTCGGTGACCGTGTTGCCCTGGGCGTCCACGATCTTCACCCCGGCGGGGGTGCCGGGCGCGGGCGTGATCTTGGCGGTCTCCGCGTTGGTGCTGACGGTGATCGGGCCGAGCCGGTCACCGGCCTTGCCCGCCACGGAGGAGGGAGAGAGGGAGAGGGAGGCCTTCGGCTCCTCGAGCTTGACGGCCTCCTTGAGGAGGTACTCGGTCAGCTTCTTGGCGTCCCCGTTGCGCGGGACCGCCTTCACGTCGTCCGAGAAGGTCCAGATCGCGGCCTGGGTGCCCGCGGCGGCCTCGTTCTTCGAGAGGTCGACGCCGAGCTTCGCGCCGAGAGCCTCGGCGGAGAACTTCGGGTACGCGTTCTCCAGGACCCAGAGGATCTTGCCCGCGTTCTCGTTGTTGTGCAGGGAGGACTCGCCCCAGCCGACTTCCTTGTAGTCGAAGTCGTGCTTGGCCTCCGTGCGGAGGTCGATGCAGTAGGTCTGGAGGGTGCCCCCACCCTCGACCTGCATCTTGAAGAGGCCGCCCTGGACGGACCAGGTCGAGCCGTCATTCTCGGTGATCTTGACCGAATCACGGTCGGTCATGCCGCCGAGCTTCGCCGTCACGCCGCCGGTACCGGCGGCGTCGTCGGCGAACGCCGGACCGGCGGTCGCTATCGCTCCGGCCACGACGAGGCTGGACACCAGCGTCGCGGCGGCAAGGCGGGCAACGCCGCGCCCACGAACTGAAAACATTGCATTCCCCTCCGGGCGCGCAGCTCCGCGAACATGTCGTTTCGCGTGGGGGGAGCGCACGCCAGCAGATCACAGACCCGATGGGCTCACGTGCCACATGAGTACTCGGGAATCCTAGGGATGCGGAACCCCCTGGTGCCCGGCCATGCGGTCAGATAACCATTCCGACTCGGAATCGTTATCGCATAAGCGAGTTGGTCGACAAATCTCCACAACAGAAGGTCAGGAGGCCGTCACCAAACGGGTTCCCGCCTCTCCACCGGCCTTTTCCCCGCCCTCTCCCGCGGCTTCCGGCGCCACCGCCCACGGGTCTCCGCCGGAGGCCGGAGCGAGCGCCGGGGAAGGCTCGGGCGGCGCCTTCGGCTCCGCCCGCGCCGCACGCCGGAAGGCCGCCGTTCCCCGGCTCAGATCGTGGCCCACCGTCAGCGCGGCCACATCCACGAAGGTCTTCCGCTGCCCGTCCCGCTCGTCCTCCCGCACCCGCAACCTGCCGTGCACCACGAGCGGTTCGCCCACCGAGACCGAGGCCGCGAGATTGGCCCCGAGGGAGCGCCAGGCCGACACCGTGTAGAAGCTGGTGGGCCCGTCGGTCCAGAGCCCCTGCTCCCGGTCCCAGCGCCGCCCGGTCACCGCGAAGCGGAACCTGGCGACCCCGCCCCTCACGGTGTCCCGGTACTCCACCGCCGTCGCCACATTGCCCACCAGCGTCACGGTCGTCTCGTTCATCATCCGTCCCCCGCCCTCGCGTTCACCCTGCTGTCTCTTCTCCTGTCCCCTCCATCCTGGAGGTGCCCGGAGAAACCCGCTGAGACCTGTGGACAAGCGGACGACTGTGCACAACTCCATCACCCGGGAGGGGAAACGGAGGGGGTGGGAGAGGGTGGGACGGTTGGGCGCGGGGCGAGGGGGGTGGGGTGGGTTGGGGTGGGGAACCCTGCCGAGAAGATCGCGGGGAGGGGCCGTCCCCCGCCCTCGTACGGTCGCGTCCGGGCAGTGGGGAGGGAGAGCACGGGCCCGTTGCCCGTAACCCCGTGCCTGCACCCGTGCCCGTGCCCGTACGGAGGCAAGGGCGCGGGCCCCTGCCCACCGGGCATCGGGCACCGGGCACCGGGCACCGGGCACCGGGCACCGGCTACCGTGCGCGCGTGCCCGCCCTGGTGGCGCCCAGCCGGGTCGTGCCGCCGCGTGCGCCGCCCACGATCCTGGGCGCCTGCCGGGTGCCCACCACGGTCGCGTACTGCTCCCTGACCTCCCGGTAGCGCATCAGTTCCGCCGCCACCGGGTCGAGGACGCGGGCCCGGCCGCAGGACGCGGTCGCTTCCCGCAGGCGGCGCTCGGCCTCCTGCCCGTACCGCCTGGCCGGTCCCTTCACCGCCCCCTCGCAGGCCCATTCGACGAGCGGGCCGCCGACGATCCCGGCCAGCATCACGAGGACGGGCGGCAGCAGTCCCGGTTCCACGACGCCGGCGATCTGCCCCACCAGCCAGAGCGCGCCGAAGACCTGGAGGAGCGTCATCACCGCCTGGGCGAGGACGGCGGCGGGCCACCAGGCGGGGCGGGGCGGCCGGGCCGCGGGGTCCCCGAGGTCGGCCGTCAGTTCGTCCAGGGCCTCGGGCAGTCCGTCCGCACCGCGCTCGGCGGCTTCGCGGACGGCCTGCGCCCAGGCCGCCGGGAGTCCGTGCGAGGCCTCGTCGGCAACGCTCCGCACCGCCTGTTCGACACGCTGGCGCGCCGTCAGTTCGTCCTCCGGGGGCGCCGGGCGCGGATCCACCGGGCCGTGCGCGCGCAGCCGCTCGTACCAGCGGTAGAGGCGCAGCCAGGGGGTTCCGCAGGCGCGGATCGCGCCCCGGCGCCAGACGCGTTCGGCGGCCTCGCCCGCCGCCTGGGCTCCGACGGCGACGGCGAGGCGGTCGGTGAAGACGTCCCGGGCGCGTTCGTCGAGGCCGGGGCGGCCGTCGGCGAGGTAGGAGGGGCGCAGCCGGGCGGCGGCCGCGTCGACGTCGGCGGCGAGCCTGCGTTCGGGGGCGGTGCGTTCCTGGACGAAACGGGCCACCAGATCGCGGAGTTCGCCGATGCCTTCGCCGGTGAGGGCGGAGACGGCGAGGACGGTGGCGCCGGGTTCGCCGTGTTCGCCGAGGGCGACGCCGTCCTCGTCGAGGAGGCGGCGCAGGTCGTCGAGGACGAGGTCGGTGGCCTCGGTGCCGAGCCGGTCGATCTGGTTGAGGACGACGAAGGTGACCTCGGCGTGCCCGGCGAACGGACGCAGGTAGCGCTCGTGGAGGGCGGCGTCCGCGTACTTCTCGGGATCGACCACCCAGATGACGGCGTCGACGAGGCCGAGGACCCGGTCGACCGTGTCGCGGTGGGCGGTGACGGCCGAGTCGTGGTCGGGCAGGTCGAGGAGGACGAGCCCCTGGAGCGCGGTGTCGACGGCGCCGCCCGCGAGGGGGCGGCGCCGCAGCCTGCCGGGGACGGCGAGCCGGTCGAGCAGTCCGGCGGCGCCCTCGGACCAGCTGAGCGCGATGGGCGCGGAGGTGGTGGGGCGGCGCAGTCCGGTCTCGGAGACGCAGACCCCGGCGAAGGCGTTGAAGAGCGTGGACTTGCCGCTGCCGGTGGCGCCCGCGATGGCGATCACGGTGTGCCGGGAGGAGAGTCGCTGGCGGGCGGCGGCCTCGTCGAGGACCCGCCCGGCTTCGGCGAGGGCCTCGCCGTCGACCCGCGTACGGGAGAGCCCGACGAGTTCGTGGAGGGCGTCGAGGCGGGTACGGAGGGGGCCGCCGTAGCTGCCCCCGAGGGGCGGCAGGGTGTCGGGGTCCTGCGGCTCCCCGGCACCGGTCGGCGCGTCGGAGGCGGGGACGGAGGTGGGGACGGAGGCGGGGATGCGTTCGGCGGCGCGGCGGGCGATGAGCCCGTCGTCCCAGCGACCGCCGTCACGGCTGGCGCCACGAGCGCCGTCACGAGCACTGTCACCGCCCGGGGCGCCCGGGGCGCCAGGAGCGCCGGGGTCCTGGGAGTCCCGTCCGCCCGGATTCCGCTCCGGGGGACCTTCTCGGTCGGGAGGTGGGGTGGTGGTGGTCCGGGCGGGGCGGGCCTGGGCGGGGCGGGCCGGAGTACCGGGGGCCGGGGTACCGGGGGCCGGGGTACCGGGGGGCTGGCTTCGGGGGGCCGGGCTTCCGAGGTCCGTCACGGACCCGCCCTCCCCGCCTTCCCCGCCCTCGGCCCTGCTCCCGCCCCTCTCCTCATCACTGCCTCCGCCCCTGCCTTCTCGCCGGGCATCGGCCTCCTGCCCGTCCCGACCGGGGTCCCGGTCGCGTCGCTGCTCACCGCCCGGTTCCAGGTCCACGTCCCCACGCTCATCCGCACTCACACCTACGCCCACACCCACACCGGCGTCCGCGTCCACGACGTCACTTCTCCTTCTGCAGTACGGAGAGCGCGGCGATCAGCTCCGCCTGCGGCTCGGGGGTCACGTCGAGTGCTTCGAGGGGCGCGAGACGCAGATCGCGTTCGGCGTGCAGGACCCTGTCGACGTAGGTGAGGACGAGGGCGCCGCCCTTGTCGCGCAGTCGCAGGGCGGCCTGGGCGCCGAGGAGTTCGGCGAGGCGTTCACCGGCGGGCCGTGCGCGACGGCCGCCGAGGAGGGAGGCGGCGAGGAGCGCGGCGGCGGTCTCGGGGTCGGGCAGGGCGGTACGGGAGGAGGGGGGCCGTTCCACGTCCCGTACCTCTTCCTCGGCCAGCTCTTCGAGGACGCGGCGCCAGCGGCGCACCTCCACGCCGATCCGTCCCACCGTGTCGCGGCCCCCGCCCGTGCGGGCGGGGCCGAGGGCTCCGGCGGCGGGTTCGCGGCGCCAGGCGTCGCGGACGCGCTCCTCGGCGGCGGAGACCGCGCAGTGGAGGAGTGCGGCGAGGGACTCGGTCAGGGCGTCGAGGAGTTCGTCGGCGGTGCTGTCACGGGGGTAGGCGCGCCAGCGGGTGCGGGCGTCCCCGGCGAGGACCGTGCCCCGGGCGAGCTGCTCGCGGACGCGTTTGCCCTGGGTGCCGTACGCGGCGGCGACGGCGCCGCCGAGACGGCCTGCGGCCGCGTACTGGGCGGAGACCGCTCCGGCCAGTTCGGGGAGGCGCGCGTCGAGGGAGTCGATGATGCCGGTGGCGGTGCGGAAGGCGGCCTGCTGGCGGGCGGCGGGGTCCTCGGCGCAGTGGATGAGCCAGGCGCGGAGGGGGGCGACGACGCTGTCGGGCAGCAGGCCCCTGCCGCCGCCCGCGGACTCGGGAAGTTCGGGGATGGTGAAGCGGGGTACGCCGCCGAGCCCGGCCCGGTCGAGCAGGGCCTCGTACTGGCGGGAGACCTCGCCGATGATCTGGTGCGGGACGCGGTCGAGGACGGTGACGAGGCTGGCGTCGTACTCCTTGGCGGTACGGAGCATGTGCCAGGGCACGGCGTCGGCGTACCGCGAGGCGGTGGTGACCATCACCCAGATGTCGGCGGCGCAGATCAACTCGGCGGCGAGGAGACGGTTCTCCACGACGAGGGAGTCGATGTCGGGCGCGTCGAGGAGGGCGAGACCGCGGGGGACGGAGGCGGCCGTCTCGACGCGCAGGGCGTTCTCCTGAGGGGGAGCGTCGTCGGCGTGGTGGGCCTCGTCGGTCTGCGGCAGCCAGACGCGGGTGAGCTGCGGGAGGACGCGCATCCCGGCGAACCAGTGGTGGTCCTCGGGGTGGCAGACGAGCACGGGGGTGCGGGTGGTGGGCCGGAGGACGCCGGACTCGCTGACGCGGCGGCCGACAAGGGAGTTGACGAGGGTGGACTTGCCCGCGCCGGTGGAGCCGCCGACGACGGCGAGGAGCGGGGCTTCGGGGTCCTTCAGCCGGGGCACGAGGTAGTCGTCGAGCTGCGCGAGCAGCTCGGCCCTGGTCTGCCGGGCGCGCGGCGTGCCGGGCAGGGGGAGGGGAAGACGCACGGCGGCGACCCGGTCGCGGAGGGCGGAGAGTGCGTCGATCAGCTGAGGCCGTTCGTCCAAGGTCACCACATGCGAAGAATGCCCAATTTATGAGTGTTTTTGAAGCCTATTGGGGCCCTGCGCGCCGAAGAGAAGAGTGGTGACCGGCGGCTCAGGCATAACGAGTGCACAACACCCGCCCCGAGCATGGCAAAAAGCGCTGCGCGAATCGCACCTGCCTGCGATTATCGTTCCGCTTCACCGAACCTCCACATCGTGCCACGCAGGTGAAGCAACCAGGCCAAGGCGATCGGAGCCCTATCCTTGTCCCGGCAGGCCACACCCCACCCACAAGGGGCTCCTGGCCACACGGCCACCACCCGGCCCCCGTAGCTCAGTGGATAGAGCAGGTGCCTTCTAAGCACTTGGCCGCAGGTTCGAGTCCTGCCGGGGGCGCACGACGAGAGACCCTCCTTCGGGAGGGTCTTTTCGCTGGTCGTGGCTGGTTTCGAGCGGCTGGGCCGGGGCCGCGAGGGAGTGACCCGAGTGGCTCGATCTGTCCGGCTGAAACCGATCAGAAGCGGCTCCCGGCGGCCGACCGGCCCGAAAACGGCCCGAAGTTTCGGGCCGCCCACTGGCCGCCTCACTCTGCCCCGCGCGCCTTCCGCTGACGATCTTCCCCCGGCCGAATGACCGTCAGCTGCCCCTCGACTCCAGTCGGCAGGCAGGCACGCTGCACGGGATGCGGCGAGGCGAGCGAGGAAGCGAAGACGGCGACCAGCTCATGCGGCACGCTGCTGCTGAAGGTGGCGCACCACAGGTAGGTCCCTCCGACGACGGGCTCTGCCCACGCCTGCCAGCCGAACCTTCCGGGCCGCAGGTCGGCGTCACGAACAAGCGGGGGCACCTCCTCCAAAGAGATGCCGGCCGAGAGCCCGAGGGCGAGGGCAGCGGTCTGAGGACGGTCGATGTCGCGAGCCCACCCCTGGGCGCAGACCGCTTCCACGACGGTCTCGGGTCCGTCGAAAGAGAACGTGGGCTCCGTGCGGGCATCAAGGGCCAGAAGGAAGTCGGTCAGCGCCTCGTGAGGGACGCCGGCGGTGAAGTACGCGTTCCATTCCGCCAGGGCGCTGTCCGGACAGGTCCGGGCCGAGACCTGCCAGGCGACCGGCAGGTCGCCCAGCTCGAAGGGGCAGGCGGCGCGAGTCCACTCGGCACCGCTCAGCCCGTCGGGACTCGTGTAGAGCAAGGTGTCGCGTGCGGTCGGCCACATCCGCCAACCGGCGGACGAGAGGGCGGCGCCCACCTGGTCGGTGAGAGCCTCGTCGTCGCCCGCCAGATGGCGAGGGGTGACCCAGTACACCGGGTCAGGGTGGGGACGGTCGTCGTGATGGTGCAGGTACAGGGCGCCTCCATGCAGTTGAGGTTCTCGGCGGTCGTCCACGTTGACATGGGTCCGAGGCCGCATCCAGTCCTGTCGACTACTTCCTCGTCTGCCTCCGGCGAACTGACACGGCAGAGGGACTCGGCCGTGTCCGAGCCCCTCTGGTTCCTGCACCGCACCCGCTCGTGGCGCCTGTCAGACGCAGTGTGATGATCCGCCCCCATGACTACCTGGCTCCATCACACCGACTCCGCCCGCTACGCGCTCATCCCGGAGGAGCTCCGTCCGACACGGCAAGGGATCGAGGCCGACGAGGTGATCGATTAGTACGTCGCGGCCCTGCGCCTGGCCGGCCGCGACGTCCTGACACTCGGAGCCGAGCCGCTGTCCGCCACTTGGCTCGCCGAGCACCTCGCGTTCGCACGCTGGTGCTACGCCGACGACGACACAGGCCTGATCCCCGCCGTCCAGGACGCCGCAGTATCCGACAGCTGGAGGGACGTCTACTCCCTCGAACTCGGGGGACGATACGTCCTGGCCGACGCCGCCTACGAGGGAGACAGGGTCATCGGCTCGCTGCGGGATACTCAGCGGCAGGCGGAGGCGCTTCGCGTCGAACTGCTGCCGGGCCACTACCAGGTCCAGTCGCTGACCATCGACCCCGACCCGACCACACAGTTCATGCTGGACCGGCTGCTGCCCGAGTAGCCAGTCCCTGGGCTGCTCCTGCTTTGACGGGATGCGGTCTGGGGCTACGACAACCTCAGCCCCTACGTCTTGCACCGGAGGCAGCCCCGGAAGTCGGAGAGCCGGCGGCGACGGGGAGTGTCTGGGGTCCCTCGATGTGCTGCTGGAGCTCGGCAAGCTGACCGGCGATACAGCGGGCGTATGTGGAAAGCAGGACCGGGACGCTGTTGCCGGCCCATTCGGCGACCTGAGCTGGCGGTATGCCGTTGTTGAGCCAGGTTGTCAGGCAGGTGTGCCGGAGGTCGTACACACGCTTACCGACGGGCGACGTGAACTCATGGTCGGGCAGGACGGCCTCACGGGCCTTGGCCCAGGCCCGCCGGTAGACGGAGCCGGCGAGGAGGCCGCCCTTCTCACCGGAGAAGAGGAGATCGCCGGGCTTGAGCTCGTCGCGGGCGACGAGGGCACGGAGGAGCGCGACCAGTGCAGGGTGGATGGGGACGGTGCGGGTGTCACCGGACGCCCGTCCCTTGAGGTCGCGGGTCTCGTGGACCTCGCCGTCGTCGGTCCAGTGGCTGCCGACCTCGGGCTCGGCGGTGTGCACCCGGAGCTCGCCCCAGCCGTTCGGCGGGAGCACGGCGTCCTCGACTCGCAGCGCGACCGCTTCCTCGGGGCGCAGCCCTGCGTAGTAGAGGGTCGCGAAGAAGGGCATGAGCCGGTGACCGGTGCGGGGGCGGGCCGCGATCCAGGTGAGCAGGGCGGCCACTTGGTGGGGATTGAGGAGGGAGCGCTTGTCGACGGCGCCGGACGTCCTCGGGGCCGTGTTCTCGCCCTTCCCCTTGGGCATGGGGTTGGACTCGAGGACGTTCTGGCGGACGGCGTAGTTGAGGACGACGTTCAGGATCCGGCGGTAGCGCTTGGCCGAGCTGGCGGCGGCCGGCGTGCCGTCGAGCATGGTGTCGAGGGCCTGGAGGACGGCGTCGACGTACTTGCTGTCCTCCCAGGCGCTCATCGGCAGCGAGTTGCGCCGGACCCAAGCCAAGATCGCCCGGTACTCGGGCGGGGCCTCGTCCCGGCGGTTCCTGTTGAAGGCGTACTCGCGCAGCGCCTTGCGGACGTCGACGCCCTCGTACTGGACGGGCTCGGTCCGCAGGAGCGCGAGCGTGACCTTGGTCAGGGCCTTGGCGGTGCTGATGCGGTTGTTCGCCGAGATCCGTGGCCACTTCATGTCGACGTACTGCAGGGCGAAGTCGTACCAGGTGGTCCCGGCCGCCGGTGCTGCGTGGGAGACCGGCCGACCGGTGCTCTGGTCGAAGGGCTCACCGTTGTTGGCGGCGACGAGGAGGGTGGCGCGAAAGGAGTCTGCGGCAGCGCTCGTCTTGAAGGTCTCTCCGTGGCGCTGGCCGTCGACCGACCATCGCACGGTGTAGGTGGTGCCGCGCTTCCCCTTGTAGACCTCGGTCTTACGGAACCGGACCTTGTAGGACCGATTGGTCACGCAGCGGCCTCACAGTCGGTGAGCCAGTTCTCCAGGTCGCTGCGGCGAACGCGCAGGCTGCCGTTCGGGAGTTTCACGCAGCGGGGTGCGCGTCCTTTCTGGCGCCAGTCGTAGAAGGTCGACCGGGAAATACGGAGCTCTTCGCAGAGCTCGTCGACGGCGAGCTTTTCTTCGGAGCGGCGGGTGGTGGTTATCGGGGGTCGACGCAAGGTGTCTCTTTCGGGAAAAGGGCATGGCTCTGGCAGGGACCGGCACGACGGGCGTTCCGGGACGCACAATGATCCGGAGAATCCCCGGTTAGGGAAACCGGGGATCGTCGGCTATGTTTCGCCCAGTCCGGCCACCCCTGAGCACGTGAGGGCCTCGACGAGAAGCATCTGCGGGGCAATTCCGAGGGCTGCGGCGATGGCGACGAGGTCGTCGATGTCGCAGCGGCGGACGGTGCGTTCGATGCGGGAGAGCGCGGTGAAGGTCATGGGCCGGCCGAGTGCGGTGACGCGGGCGGCGAGCTGGCGCTGGGAGTAGCCGCGGGCGGTGCGGGTGCGTTCGATGGCGTGAGCGGCGGCGTGGCCGGCGGGTCCGATGACGAGAGGGCGTGGCGGCATGGGTGGTGTTGTAGCTTGCACGCCCGCCGGTCCGGAAGGGGATTCCTGTCTGCCGTGAGCGATGCGGACCGCATAGCAATTTCCGTCGGTGATTTCGCCAACCGGGAATTCGGCCCTACAGTGACCGAACCCGTCGGCGCGGTACGCCGGAAAGTTGCTCAGAATTCCCAGAAAAGTCTGGACTTCTGCGCACCAGGTGTGGCTGTGTTGGCCATGCACCCCGGCGACACCGGATTCCCCTCCCCCTCCCGAAAGGTGGTCGATCGCCATCGCCCGTATCCGCACCATCAAGCCCGAGGCGTTCTCGTCCGAGTCGCTCGCGGCGGTGTCCCTGTCCGCCGAGCGGACCTTCTTCGGGCTGCTCACCCAGGCCGACGATCAGGGCCGGTTCCGCGACCAGGCCGCCGTCATCGCCGGCCAGCTGTGGTCGCTGCGCCGCGAGCACGGCCCCGAGGCGGTCGAGGACGACCTCATCCAGCTCGACGGGGCCGGGCTGATCTGCCGGTACGAGGGCGGAGACGGCAAGCGGTACCTGCACATCGTCACCTTCGCCCAGCACCAGAAGATCAACCGGCCCAGCGGTGTCCGCACTTCCCCGTGCCCGCACCATGATCTCGGGATTCCGCGCGAGCCCTCACCGCAGATGCGGGGAACCCTCGCGGAGACTTCCGCGAGTCGTCCAGGAGGACTCACTGAGCCTTCCGTGACACGACCGGGAGGATTGACCGAGCCCTCCGTGGACGGCGAATCCGCAGGTCAGGCCCGATTCCATGAGCACTCGCCGCAGTCTCATGGAGGACTCCCCGAGCCCTCCATGAGCCCTCACCGTCCGGATCTAGGACCTAGGAACAGGGATCTAGGATCTACTCCGTTGGGGGCGCGAGCGCCCCCGCGCCCGACTCGGTCTCGGCGAAGGATCTGATCGGCGAGTACGCCGCCGCGTGCCCTCATCGCCCGCCACAGGACGTGCTCGGCCACCTCGGCCGCGAGGTGAACAAGCTCCTCGACGAGGGCATCGCCCCGGACCACATCCGCGCTGGCCTCGACCGCCACCGCGCCAAGGGCCTGCACGCGAGCCTCGTGCACGAGACCATGAACGCCACCCCCGCCGCCGCTGCTCACAGGCCGTGGACCAACCCCACCGACACCGCCGCTGCCTACGGAGGCGACCTCTGACCACCACCGCCCTCACCCGCGCTCCGCAGCAGCCCGCCCGGATCACCGGCCGGCTCGGCGACATCCTGGCCCGGCGCGGCATCGCCCCCGGCACTGCCGCCCAGGAGCCAGTACCTGAGCCGGGTCACTGCACTGGAACTGGCCGATGCCCGTATCCCCGCCCGCTATCGCCACGCCCTCGCCGACCACCCCCAGATCACCGCCTGGGTGGACGAGATCGCCCGCGCCGGACGCCCCGGCCCCGCCGGCGCACCGGGCATCGCGGAAGGGCCTTCGCTGCGGATCGTCGGCCCGACCGGTACCGGCAAGACCCACCAGGCGTACGGAGCCGTCCGCGCCCTGCTGGCCGCCGGGGTCCGCCTGCGGTGGGAAGCCGTCACCGCCGCCGACCTGTACGCCCGCCTACGCCCCCGTCCGGGCTTCGACAGTGAGCGCGACCTGCAGGGCCTGATGCGCTGCCCGCTGCTGCTCCTGGACGACCTCGGCGCGGCGAAGAGCAGCGAGTGGACCGAGGAGCTCACCTACCGGCTGATCAACCACCGGTACGAGCACCTGCGCCCCACCCTGATCACCAGCAACCTCACCACCGAGACCCTGCGGGCGGCCCTCGGTGACCGCGTCGCCTCCCGCCTGGCTCAGATGACCGAGCGCGTCACCCTCGACGGCCCCGACCGCCGCCGCACCAGACCCGCCGCCTGACGCCCGCCGCTCTATCGCGGCCCCTCTCCCGGCTATCCGGTCCCATCGCCACGGACACCTCGCCATCACGCCCTGCCCTGCCCTGCCCTGCCCTTGGAGCATCTCCGCTTGACCACGCCTTCCCCTGCCCCGCACCCCGCCGACCGGTACGTCCTCCTCTCCGCCGGTGCCGTGATCATCGCCCTTACCGCCGTATCTTTCTGGCTCTCCTGCGCCCACCTCGCCGAGGTCGCCGGAGAACACGGCCTCGGCAACTCCCCCGCCCGCATGTGGGCCTGGCCCGCCACCCTCGACGCCTTCGTCGTCGCCGGGGAACTCCTCATGCTTCGGGCCGGCCTGCAACGCAAGCCCGACTGGTGGGCCTTCGCCCTCACCGCCACCGGTTCCCTCAGCTCCATCGCCCTCAACGTCGCAGGCGTCACCGGCACCCGTGATCCCGCCGACGTCCCCGTCCTTGACTACGTCGTCGCCGCCGTACCCCCGACCGCTGCCCTCCTCGCCTTCGGCGTCCTCATGCGCCAGATCCACCAGCACCTCGCACACCCGAACCCCGAGGCCAGCCCGACCCAACTCCAGACAGCCGGGCCTGCGGTGGCCGCGCACCCGCAGGAAGGGGACCGACCCCGCCCGCACCCCGCCCCCACCCCATCCGTCGCCAAGGAGACGTCCGACAGCGAGCCCCCGGTACGTCCGCGCAAGGTCGGCCGTCCCACGACTGGAGACCTTGACGAGTTCGTCCGGATCGTCGAGCAGATGGAAGGCGAGCGGAACCGGGACACCATCCGGGCAACCCTCCGGGCCGTCGGCCACACCATCAGCAACGAGCGGCTCACGGAACTCCAGAAGCTCCTTGGCGGGACGGCCCCCAAGGGGCCGTCCGAAACCCCCGAGGACCACTGACCGGAAATAACCGGAGGTCAACCCGATTCCGGTCGGTCCGGGTCACCCCAACCCGGACCGACCGGCCCGTCCCCTCCGCGTTTCCGGACAGCCTCCAGCCCCGTCAAGACGTCCACGAAGCACGGCCTTCCACTCCCGCCGCCCCACCGAAGGATCCCCACATGACACCCGCCCTCCAACGCCCCACCCCTGCCTCGACGATCCCGGCCCAGCCGAACAACCGGCCCGCACTGCCGCAGAAACCCACCCGCGCTGCCCCAGACGGAGCAAGTTGGGGCGGAAGCAGTGCTTCCGCCGTACCCGCCCCCGAAGGGGCGGGAGAGGACCTGCGCCAGGGGGCGCAAGTCCTGGAGGCTTCGACCGGGGGCGGATCGAAGCCGGGGAAGGAGGAGGAGCCGAAGTCCCGCCGTCGCGAGCGCCGTGCCCGTCAGCGTCCGCGTCAGCCGCCCGCGAAGAAGCGTCATCACCAGCACTCGACCCGTTTCAACGACGACGAGTACGCGCTCGTCGCCACCGCCGCCGCCCAGTGCCATCTGACCGTCGCCGGCTTCCTCGCCCGTGCAGCCCTCGCCGCCGCCCGCGACCTCGACCGCACCAGCGCCGAGATCGCCACCGACCGCGACATACTCACCGCGCTGTTCGACAGCCGGCGCAAGCTCGGCTGAGCCGGCAGCAACCTCAACCAGGTTGTGAAGGCCCTCAACTCAGACGCGGACACACCTCAGCTGGAGGCCGCCACCGCAGCGGTCCGGCGAGCCGCCGACGCCGTGCACGCCGCCGCGACCAGCATCCTCGAACGACAGCAGGCGGCGTGATCCCCAGCATCAACCCACCCGGCGACCGGACCATCGGCCTGCTCGCCTACCTCTACGGCCCTGGCAGACGCGAGGAGCACGTCGAGCCGCACCTCGTCGCCTCGTTCGACGGCATGGCCCCCGACCCCGGCCGCGACCCGAACGCCACGCTGAAGGCTCTCCAGCAGCTCCTCGACCAGCCAGTCCAAGCTCTGCCGGAGCACGCCCGTCCCGCCAAGCATGTCTGGCACACCTCCGTCCGCACCGCGCCCGGCGACCGGATGCTGTCCGACGAGGAGTGGGCCGAGGTGGCCCGCCGGATCGTCGCCGCCACCGGCATCGACCCCGGCGAGGGGCAGCCCGGCTGCCGCTGGGCCGCTGTACGGCACGCGAACGACCACATCCACATCGTCGCCACCCTCGTGTGCGAGGACGGCACCCGGCCCGACGACTTCCGCTCCGGCAAACGTGCCCAGGCCGAGGCTCGGCTCATCGAGAAGGAACTCGGCCTGCACCAGGTCGTGCCCGGCGACGGCACCGCTGCCCAGCGGCCCACCAGCGCCGAACGGCACAAGGCCGAACGGCAGGGACGCGAGCGCACCGCCCGCGAGGAACTCCGCGAGACCGTACGACGGGCCGTGGCCGGCGCGACCGGCGACGAGGAGTTCTTCGACCGCCTGGCCGCCGCCGGCCTCCTGGTCAAGAAGCGCGTCGCTCCCTCCGGCGACCTGCTCGGCTACAAGATCGCCTTGCCCGACGACCGCAACAAGGACGGCGAGCCCGTCTACTACCCCGGCGCCCGCCTCGCCCCCGACCTCTCCCTGCCCCGGATCCGCGAACGCTGGTCCATGGACCAGCCCGAGTCTCCACCGCCTCCCGGGCCGATGGCACCGTCCGCCGCACGTCGGCGTGCAGCAGCTGCGCTCTCAGATGCGGTCCTCGTCGTCCACCACGGCGAGGACGCCGTCGCCGCCGCGCACATCACCGCCGCCGGAGAAGTCCTCGACGCGCTCGCCAAGACCTCCGCCGCCCACACCCGCCACCAACTACGAGAGGCTGCCGAGGCATTCGAGCGTGCGTCCCGCTCCCATATCCGCGCCGCACGCGGACACGACCAGGCATTGCGGCAGGCCGCCCGCGAACTCGTCCGCGGCGGGCCGGCCCTCGGCCGCGGCGAGGACGGCGCCGCCACGGCCATGGCGATCGACATGCTGTTTTTCCTGATCATCGCCGTCGCGCACTGGCATGCCAGGAAGGGCCACGCCCAACAGGCCGAAGCAGCCCACCGGGCCGCCGAGCACCTACGTGGTGCCTACCGGGTCGCCGCCGAGCAGCCGCTCGCCGTCCTCCACCAGCGCGGTCGGAGCCTCGCCCGCCCACTGTTGGAAAGACAGGCCGACGCCGTGCGGGCGGCGATGCCGGAGCTGGCTGAGCAGGTACTGGCTGAGCCCGGCTGGCCGTCCCTCGCCGCCACACTCGCTGACGCCGAGGCCGTCGGCCACATCTCCACCGACCTTCTTGCCCGCGTGGCAGGACGCCGTGAGCTGGGCACCGCAGAGTCGGTCAGCGACGTACTGGTGTGGCGCGTACGGAGGATGGCCGATCTGCCCGCCGACTCGTATCCCGAGTACGTGACCGCTGCCGGCCTCCAACGTGATTCTGCCGTGCCAGGGACAGCCGATGCGCTGGGAGCCAGCACCACAAACGGCCCCGTCCGACGACGCTAAGCCGCAGGTCGAGCGGCGCAACATAGCTGAGAATCCCCGGTTAGCCTAACCGGGGATTCTCCGCACCATGGACCTATCAGCACCCACCCCACCATGTGAGGAGTACACCCTTGCCCGAAACCGATTCCTACCTCCGCGCCGACGTCTTCACCCTGCTCGTCGACACCGACTTCCGGCTCCGTCCCGACACCAGCACCTTCTCCCACTACGACGGCCGCCCCTTCACCGACGAGGAACAGGCCACCGTCCTCCTGGCCAACCGGGACGAGCTCGAAGCAACCCTCGAGGTTCGCCTCCTCATCGACACCGAGATCCAGAAGAAGGTGGGAACCGCCGGGCTGAACATCGTCCTGGCCCCGTACGACGACCAGCCCAACGAGGACTTCACGCTCGGAGACGTGATCACCCACCGGCCACAGGATGGCCCCTCCGACATCGAGCGCCTCGCCTACGTGATGAACGGGTTCGTCCCCGACGAGCAGTAACACCAGCCCCAGGCACCTGAGCCCGTAGCACCGGTCGACCCGACAGCAGGCTGGCCTGGGAACCTCGCACAACACGAACGGCAGCCGGGATCATCCGCGGCTGCCGTTCGTGTCGGAGGCACCCGCCCAGGGCACCGATCAGCTGGTGGGTGTCGCCCGTAATGCCAGTGAGGCGGACGTGCGGGAAGGCATCTCCGGCAGGTCCTTCAGGGCCTGTCTGCCCTGTCGGCGGCCAGGAGGCTCGCAGCCTCTTCGGCGCAGCCCCACGAGAGCGTGACGCCGGCGCCTCCGTGCCCGTAGTTGTGCACCACCACGGTGCGTCCGCCGCCCGCTCCGCCTCCACGCGCACCATGGCCCGGGTCGGCCGGGCGCCGAGCCGGTGCTCCAGGACACGGGCCTTGGCGAGACGGGGTTCGCCTCGACACAGCGAGCGAGGATTCCGGCTGCCGCCTTCTCGTCGGGGGCAAGGCTGCCTTCGCCGTCGAGAGCGGTGCCGCCCAGGACGACGATGTCGCCGTGGGGGTAGAAGCACAACAGGTCTTGTGAAAGGCCGGTGTCCTCGGAGAAGAACTCGGTCAGCCCCGGGTTGGTGACGACGACGTGCTGGCTGCGGATGGGCCGCAGGTCATGGTCCGGGACCAGTTCCTGGGCACCCAGGCCCGTGCAGTTGACGATCAAGGCAGCGGGGCCAATGTCCGCAAGCGAGGCCAGGCGCCGCCGCTCGACCGTTCCTCCAGCGGCGTCGAGCCGGCGCAGGAGGTAGGCGAGGTAGGTGGGCATGTCGATCAGCGGCACCGTGAACCGGTAGCCCACCGAAAACCCGGCCGGCAGTTCGGCCGGCTCACACGGCCGGAAACCGGGCAGGGTGGTGGCCCACTCCGGTGGCACCTCGGCCCTGCGGGACGCCTCGATGCCGCTGGTGAGCCGGACGCCCGTGGACGGGTCCTCCGCCAGCTTGCGGAAGATCTCCAGGGACTGCTGCCCCCACTGGTCGACCTTTTCCTTCGGCTCGGTCAGGTACCGCCCCCACATCGCCCCGGCCGCCAGCGAGGTGACGCCCGGCACCTGCTCGGCGATCACATGCACCGAGGCTCCGGCCTCGGCCAGGACGACAGCGGTGGTGAGCCCTGCCACTCCAGCCCCGACAACGACAAACCGCACCTCACGCTTCAAGAACGCGACGGAGCTCACGAGAGTAGAGCCCCATCGAGGTAGTTCTGCACCGGCCCGAACAGCCCATGCGGCACGTACTGCGGGATCTCGCCGTGCGTGGCCCAGGCCAGGCCGGCCACCTCATCAGCACTCGCCACGACCGCCTGGCCGCCGACGGGGCGGCATGCGATGTAGTGGATCTCCCGGCCTGTCATGGGGTGCACCCGTTGTCCCAGCACCCTCTCGGGCACCACCAGGAGCCCGGTCTCTTCCTCGGTCTCACGTACTGCGGCCGCCCCTTCCGCCACACGTCGCCGCACAAGCAGGACTCGCTCGCCCCGCACGACGACGGCAGCGGCGACCGCGCTCTGGGCCTCGACCGACACGAAGATCCCCTACCGTCGTACCTGGATCAGCGCGTGCGTTCCACTCGTACGCCAGGCAGCCCCCGACCGTTCGAGCCCGTCCAGCACTTCCTGCTCCAAACCGACGATGACGTCGGACTTCAGGGTCCGGAGCGCCGCGACGGCCCCCGGAAAGTACGCGGTGAGATCGGCGAAAGACGCCTTGGCGTCCCACAGCCGGTCGCCCACCAGGCGCCGGTAGTTGAGGTCGCCCTTCAAGATGGTGAGCGTGGCGCTCTCGAACTCATCGCGGAGGTCCTCGGGCATGTCCTCGTACGGCAGCGGAGCGCAGAAGAACGGGTGGGTGCGGACCTCCAGGCTTCCTGCCGCCATGGCCTTCCACAGCCGGTCTCCGATTGCACTGGCTTCGCCGGGTGCCTCGGTGAGGCGGCGGAGGCAGTCGACGACGTCGGCCGTCATCGCGTCGGAGACGTAGTAGGGGTACGGCTTGAGGTGAAGCACGACCTGTCCGGCATGCCGCTGTTGGAGGAGGTGGTCGATGAGGATCAGGTCCGGAATCAGCTCGCGCCCTGCATTGTCCGCCACCACGGCGACGGTCGAGGAGCCCCCGACGGGCAGCAGCTGCCACAACAATGCGCTGTCGTCGGCCACCAGCGCGGAGGCAGCGGCGTCACCGGCCACCGGCTCCCCCGCCTCCGCCGAGACGCGGAAGCCGAGGTCCGCGCGGTTGCCCCAGAGCGACGCGTGGAGCAGGGCCGTAGCCCGCTCATCCGCCGGAACGCCCGCGAGCGCGTCCAGGGCCCGCAGTTCCTCCTCCACGGCCTCGCCGCGCAGTTCGGCCCGCTTGAACGGCGCGAACGGGTCGACTCCCTGCCATGGGCTGGCGCCGAAGTACCCGACCGCGCCGAGGAGCCTGCGGTAGAAGTAGCCCTCCGCCCACAGGAACGGGGCGTCGTACCAGGAGTGTCCGAAGCACTCCTTCCCCCAGTCCGCCCAGCGCTCACGATCGTGATCCGCGGGGGCGAGAGGTTCGATGACGCCGTTGGTGGTCTCGTCCAGCAGGGCGTCGAGGGCCTCGTGCTGTCGGCGGCCGTACGGGAAGGCGTCTCGCACCTGCTGGATGAGGGCAGGATGGCGCTTGGCAAGCACACCCCAGGCGAACGAGCCGGGCTCGTTGCTCAGGATGACCGGCGCACCGGTCGCATCGCCCGAGACACGGGAGGTCTTCTCTGTCATGGTGTCCAAGCCCTTCGCATTTCGCTCACCTGTCCATGATCCCCAGGGCCACGACGCCGGCCGCACTCCCCACCAGCACCTCACCCGTCGCCGGCTCGAAGGCCGCGCAGTGCAGTGAGGCGTCCACCCGGACCTTGGCGATCTGTCGCTGTTCGCCGAGTGACCACACGCGCACCGTCCCGTCCGCCGCAGCCGACACGAGGCGGTCCTCGTCGCTCATGAAGCCCAACATGAGGATGCGGCCCGTGTGGCCGGAGAGGTGGGAGGTGAACCGGTCCGTCCCCAGGTGCCGTACCGCGATGTCCCCAGTTCCCGCCCCGACCGCCAGGCGGTTGCCCGGACCGTCCACGGTGACGGCGCGAGCCCATCCGCTGGGGCTGCTGAACCGGCTTCTGAACTCCCCGGTGGGGGCGTGCCAGACGCGTACCGAGCCGTCGCCACCGCAGGCGGCCAGGACGTCTCCGCTGTCGTCGAAGGAGAGCGACCGCAGCCGACCGGCGTGGACGTCCTGGCTCCACGACAGCGTCCCGGTGGGGAGATCCCAGCACCGGATGTGTCCGTCGCCCGTGCTCGCGGCGATACGAGGCGTCGAACGGGCCATCGCCACGGCCCAGGTACGCGGGGTGTCCTGGTTCAGGGTGAGTGACCAGGCCGTGTCCGGCAGAGACCAGACCCTGACCGCCCCGTCGCCGCAGGCCGCGGCAACGTGCTCATCGCCGCAGGCCAGGGACCAGACGCGTCCATGGGCTGCGGGCAGCCTCCGGCCGACTGTCGCGGTCGCGGTGTCGACGACGTCGACGCCGCCGGCCCCGTCGCCGACCACGGCGGTACGTCCACCAGCCGCGAACTGCGTGGACCACACGGTGTTCGAGCCGCCGGCCAGGGTCCTGAGCCTGCTCTTCCCCACGGTCCAGACGCGGACGGCGCCGTCCTCGCATCCGGCGATCACGGTGCCGTCGCCCGTTCTGGCAAGTGAACGCACCCAGTCCACGCCCGGCGGGAGCTGCGTCTCGCCTACCGGGTTCTCCGCCGAGAACGCCTGGATCCTCGGCTCCTCGGTGGCGGCGACGAGGACGTCGTCGTGCGGGGACGGGGCGACGGCGCGCACGCGCGCCTTGAGACCGGTCAGCTGGCGGACGAGCGCGAGTTTCCCGTCGGCCACGTCCCATACGGCTACGGAACGGTCACCGGACCCGGAGGCCAGGAGGGACGAACCCGGGGTGAAAGCCACGGAGCGGACCCAGTCCCGGTGTGCCGCGCGTTCGTCCAGGAGGCGGCCGGTGCGCAGGTCGAAGAGTCGGACGAACTCATCCTCGCCGGCCACGGCCACGAGTGAGTCGGAGTCCCCGCCGACCGCCACGGACCAGACGGGGGTGCCGGCCGCCCGCATCGTACGCAGGAGCACGAGCCGCTCCAGATCCCATGCGCATACGGCTCCGTCTTCGGCGCCGGAGACCAGGACGGCGTCGGCCGAGGAGAAGGCGAGGCTGCGGATACGGCGGTTGTGCCCGGGCAGCACCCCGACGGGTTCGCCGGTGTCCGTGCGCCACAGCCTGATCGCACCGTCGTCCCCCGCCGAGGCGAGGACCGTCCCGTCCGCGGAGAGGGCGGTGGCGAACACCCACCCCGTATGGGCCTCGTGGGCTCGGAGGAGTCGGCCCGTGTTCAGGTTCCAGAGCCTGACCACCCCGTCCTCGCCACCCGACGCCACGAGGTCTCGGACGGCGGACACGCTGACGACCGCACCGATGTGACCGCGCTCCGTCGTCGTCTCGGGGCTTTCCTCCGGGGGCAACAGCCACCTCGGGGCGAGCACCGTCCCCTCCCCCGCCGCACCTTCCAGGGTTCGGGTGGCCTCGGGAGAGAACGCACGCCGCAGCACGACCGAGAGAGTCGAGGCGATGTCTGCCGGGCTCTCCAGCCCGCTCAGCAGATACCCGGCGCCGGTCAGGGCTCGGGCGGTCGCCCACTCCGGGTGCTGCGGGTGACCGGCATCGTGCCGCCCGGGCAGGGCGTCGAGTGCGGCGGCGTCCGCGGTCAGAGACTGGTGCCCGACGAGTGCGACCTTGCGCATGACGTACGTCGGCGAGGCCAGCAGGCTGACGAGTTCGGCGTCGAGGCCGGCCTCACGCAGGTGGTAGGGAAGGTGACGCCACAGGTATCCCTCGCCCTCGTCGAGGGTCTCCCAGGCGCCCTCCGCGCTCTGCCGGTACGCCTCGATCAGGGACCGGTGAAGGGCCGCCCACTGCTCGCCGACCAGATGGCGCAGGTAGGACCGGAACACGTCGTGCAGCACGATGGCGTTCCGGTCGGCCAGGTAGGCGCCGATCAGGGATCGGTCGGACAGCACCCGGCAGAACTGGCGGACCACGTGGGGGGCCCATCCGTTCGCGGTGCCCCACCAGTGGGTGAGCACCGACATGGGGATCGGCACCGACGGAGGGAACACGGCCAGGGAGAGGTACCGGTCCCGCAGGTCCGTGCGACCGGCGATCGAGACGCTCTCCGCGAGGCTGCGGAGGCTGGACTCGAGCGCCTGCCCGATGGCGTTCTTACGCTGGTCGGAGTCCCAGACGTCGAACGCCTGGGGACCGTGCGCGCGGATCGTCGCGCTCGTCTCCGTGACGGCGCGGCCGGCCGGGGCGCCGAAGCCGACCTCCTGCGAGACGTTCGCGCCGACGATCGAAGCGAGCAGCGGCCATCCTCCACACACGCCTGCGAGGCGTGCGGCCTCGGCGTCGTCCAGGGCCCCGACGTTACGGACGAGCAGTTCGCGGATCTCCCCCGGCGCCATGGGCCCCAGGCGTACGACTCGGGCGGAGCTGGGGCACACGCGCACGTTCCTCGTGGTCACGAGCCGTACGCAGTCCTCGCCGCCAAGCAGGAAGGGGCCGAGGTCGGTGGCGGACCAGACGTTGTCGACGACGAGGAGCGCACGTCGTCCCCGGAGCAGACGGGCGAGGTGGAAGCCGGCCTGTTCCGGGTCCGCGAGGGACGGACGGTTGCCGTCGAGGTGGACGCACAGGTCTGAGATCAGCTCGACGACCCTGGCGGCCGTACATCCCTCGCCGGTCTCCACCCAGAGGATCTCCGAGAAGGAGTCCCGTACGCGGGGGTCGTGGCACACCTGCGTGGCCAGCGTCGTCTTCCCGAACCCGCCGGGGCCGCACAGGGCGACCGTGGCGACGGTGTCGTCCTGCGTCGCCTCCCGGAGTACGGAGACGAGCCCTTCGAGATCTTCGGACCTGTGCACCAAGCCGGGCTCCGGAACGGGTATCGGGAGGTAGTCGTCCGGTGTCGGCGCGGCCTCGGGCGTCGGAACACCGACGGAGTCCCAGAAGCGCTGCCGCACCTCCGCGTCGCTCCGTTCCAACGCCGTGTCGAGTAACGCCTGGGAGTCCGGTGCGACGACGATCTCCTCGCCCCGGGCCTCCCAGTTGGACACCGTCCGGTCGCTGACGCCGAGGTAGGACGCGAAGCCACGCACGCTCCGTCGCGTCGCGAGCCGCAGAGCACGCGCCTCCCGTCCGGTCCAGCGCTGCACCGTGGCCACCTGAGCTCCTTCGACCGACACCGACGACGGTAACAGGGTAGGGCGGCCTGACCAGCGGCGTAGGGCCTTCGCTGCGACGGGAGTTCAGCACGGATGCAGCACCCGGACCATTCCGGCCAGATCCGAGCGAGGCACACCCGTCGCCCCGGACAGCGGCGGCGCTGCACCGCGGGTGCGACACCACGACAGCCCGCTGACCAGCGCCGCTCGGCAGTCTTCTCGGCACGGAGCACCACGGCTCCGTGGGCAGTCGAGAGGGGTGGTCACAGCGTGACCGGAACGGAAGAACGACAGGGCGATCCGGGCGACTGGTCCGGAGGGCAGATCGCCTACTACCGGGCGCGAGCCGACGAGTACGACGCCACCTACGGCACCCGCATGGACATGCCGCGGCTCGCGAAGGCCCTGGACTCGCTGCCGGTCGGCGGTGACGTCCTGGAGATCGCCTGTGGCACGGGCCAGTGGACCCGGCTGCTCTCTCACCGGGCCCACAGCCTGACCGCGCTGGACGCGGCGCCGGAGATGCTCCGCCGGGCCCGCGACCGTATGCGAGGAACCGAGACCCGCTTCATCGAAGCCGACGTCTTCGGCTGGGAGCCGGACCGCCAGTACGACACGGTGTTCTTCGCGTTCTGGCTCAGCCACGTGCCGCCGGTGGAGATGGAAGCGTTCTGGAACCTGCTCAGGTGGGCTCTGGTGCCCGGCGGTCGCGTGGTGTTCCTCGACGACTCGCCGGCGAAGGCTGAGATCGAGGACCGGGCAGGAGCGGCGTCCGTGCCGACCGTCCATCGCACCCTCTCTGACGGCTCCCGCCACATGGCCGTGAAGGTGCTCCGAGACTCCACCGAGCTCACCTCCCAGCTGAGCGGTCTGGGTTGGGACGCCCGCGTCGAGGCGATCGACCCGTTCCACCTCGTCGGCGTGGCCCGTGCCAAGGAGGGCTCGTGACCACCGTCAACGGCTACGCGGCCCGGCCCAGCATCCGAGCCGGCGAGGTGGTGCGCCTGCACATCGCCACCACCGCGCCCCGCTTCCACGTCGACTTCTACCGCTGGGGAGCCGAACCGCAGCACGCGGGGCACGTCGAATGGCCCGGCCGTGCCGCGTCTCCCGGAAACTTCAACGCGGACTGGCAGTGGCCCGCGTACGAGTTCCTCGTACCCCCGGAGTGGCGGTCCGGTGTCTACATCGCGGTGCTGGGCACGGAGCGCGGCTCCGGCATACCGCCGTTGGATGCCCGGGAGGCGCGCATCCTCCTGGTCGTCACCCCCTCCGCGCCCTCCGGCCGCAGGATCCTGTACAAGATCCCGACGTTCACTTACCAGGCGTACAACACGGCGGGCGGCGGCAGCCTCTACAGCGCCGCCCACGTCACGACGCGCCGTCCTGGGGGCGGTGTCGGCGGGCCCGTGAAGGGCCTGCCGGACGCGTACGACCCGTCATCGCCCCGGCAGACGTTCGCCCACTGGGACGCCCCCTTCATCGCCTGGATGGAGCGGAACCGGATCGAGGCCGACTACTGCACCGACCTGGACCTCCACGAGGGGCTGTTCCTGCGCGACGGATACCGCCTCCTGGTCGCCGCCGGTCACGACGAGTACTGGAGCACCGACCTCCGACGCCACGTGACCGCCTTCCGGGACGCCGGTGGCCACATCGCCAACTTCGGGGCCAACACCTGCTGGTGGCGTGTCGATGTCGCCCCGAGCGGAACGGGGCTGTCCTGCGACAAGTTCCCGCCCGGAGCGCCCGCCGACACCGACCCGGACAGCTCGTACGGGTGCCCGGACCACTGGTGGGAGTCGGAGCCGGAGAACACCATCCTGGGTGTGAGCTACCGCAACGGCGGTGGCCACTGGGAAGGCACCCGCGCTTCGCTAGGCTTCGTCGTCACCGACGCCGGCCACTGGGCCTTCGCCGGCACAGAGCTCAGGACCGGAGACAGCCTGGGACACGGCGGAGCGCTGATCGGCTACGAGTGCGACGGCGCGGCGTTCGAGTACGACGCCGCCGGCCGCCCGCGCCCCACCGGCCAGGACGGAACGCCGAAGGACTTCGAGATCCTCGGCATAGCCGAGCTCCCCCCGGAGTGGAACTGCGCCGCCCGGGAGCCGATGCCCGGCCCCCGGGCCGCCACGCTCGGTGTCTTCACCGCCGGCGGCACGGTCTTCACGGCCGCCACCACCGACTGGGCGCGCCTCCTGGCGACCGATCCCCAGGTCGCCACGGTCACCCGCAACGTCATCACCCGGCTCTCCTGACCGAAGGGATGGGATCGTCGTGCCCGGAAACGGAACCGGCAACGTACAACCGCTCGACGTCGTCATCGGTGTCAACGGCATCGGTATGGGACACACCGTCCGGCAGAGTGTGATCGCCCAGTACCTCCGCGACCGCGGGCATCGGGTCCGGATCGTCACCAACGGCCAGGGCAGGGTCGAGTACTTCCAGGACCTCGGCTTCCCCGCCTGGGACGCCTGGATGCCCACGCTGCTCGCGCGCGACGACCGGATCCACGCCCGCGACGCCGTACGCGCGAACATCCGGCAGGCGCCCGGAGGTCTCCTCCGCCACCTCCGGCTGCGCAGGGCTGTCCAGAACAACGGCGTCCCGGACGTGTTCGTCACCGACTACGAGCCCAACACCCCGCGGCTCGCCTACCACTTCGGTCGACCGCTCGTCTCCATCGACCAGCAGAGCAAGTACCGGCACCTCGACCTCCCCACCGTCGGCCGGTACGCCCGCACGGCCGACGAGCAGCGGCTGCGGTACTTCGCGCCCCGCATGGACCGGTCCTTCGTCTGCTCCTACGTCCCGCTGGGTGCCGAGGACCAGAGGGTGGAGTTCATCTCCCCGGTCGTCCCCGACCTCGTCAGGTCGGCGCCGACCACCACCGAGCCCCTCGCCACGGCCTACTTCTCCCGCTACTTCGACCACGGCCCGGAGGAGTCCGTCCGCGAACTGGCCTCGGTCTTCCGCCAGTCCGTACCGGACCGCACGCTGCGGATCTACGCACAGCCGACGGAGCTGAGGGCCCTGCGTGGGTACGCCGACACCCGGATCAAGATACGCGCCTTCGACCGCGAGGCGTTCATCTCGGACATGGCCCGTTCCGAGGCCATCTTCTCCAATGCGGGCTTCAACCTGATCAGCGAGGCTCTCGTCCTCGGCAAACCGGTCCACCTCATCCCGTTGCCGACCTATGACCAGCACTGGTGCGCCAAGGTCGTCGACGAGGCCGGGCTGGGAACTGCGGCCCCGCGCGTCGAGCGGCGAGCCGTCCTCGACTTCCTCGCGAGGGGGCCGGTGCTCCGCGACAACGTCGTACGCCACCGCGACCTGTACCTCGCAGCCGATCCCCGGGAACGGATCGCCTCGTACCTGGAGAGCCTGCCGGCCGTCGACCGGCCGATGCCCGCGCCGATCGCGGGGTAGTCGACATGCCGACTCCCCCGGTTCCTTCCTACGTGGTGACTGCGGCGATCGTGGCCGCCGCAGTGGCCTGCTACCGATTCGGGGTCTCCCCCACGGTACGGGCTCTCGCTCGGCGCCCCACGCCACTGGCCATGGGTACGGCCGTCGCGGTCATCGCCCCCTTGGCCCTCCGTCCGTCGCCTCTCCCCGAGCAGCTGCGCTGGTTCGTCGTCTTCGTGATCGCCCTCCTCACCTGGCGAGGCGCCACGAGCGACTACGACGTCACGCTGCCCATCGGTCCCCAGCGTCGGGACAAGCTGATCCTCCTGCTCCTCGCCGTCGCGTCCTGCCTCTGGGCTCCCGCCCTGCTGGCGTGGATCGCCGTGTTCTGCGGCAGGCTGCGTGGCTGGCAGCACCACGGGATGATGCCGGTGAGGCTGCTGAAGGGGTACCTTGCCTGGTTCCTCGTGACCGCGGTCCTCACCCCGCCCCCGTCCGACTCCACGACGGGTCTGGTGCTGGTACTCGGCTGTGTCTCGCTGTCGCACTACGTCAAGCCGGTCTGGAGCAAGGCCCGTCTGGGGCCGCGCTCCTGGTCGTGGGCCTGGCACAACCGCACGCACTACCTCATGGCCTCGGCGTACTCCTGGGGCTGGGCGCGCTTCCTCCCGTCCGGAAAGGTGTCTCGGCTTCTGCGCCGGGCGAGGATCGTGGACCGCCCCCTCAACATACTCACGATGGTCGTGGAGGCCGCCGGGCTGGTCGCCTTCCTCGACCGCCGACTACTGATCGCGGTCCTGGTGGCGACGGCACTCTTCAACCTCACCGTCGCCCTCGCCTCCGGCATCTTCTTCTGGGAGAACATCGCCGCCAACATCGGGCTCGCGACGGCCGTCGGGCTGCTTCCCGACGCGGGGTACGAAGCGGCCTTCGGGTGGCCCGCCGCGCTGGTCGCGCTCACCGTGATCCTGCTCAGCACCGCCGACCTGCTGTGGCAGCCCTGGCATCTGGGGTGGTGGGACTCGCCTTTCACCGCCCGCATCCACTGGCAGGTGGAGACCGTCTCCGGCGCGACGCGAGGTCTCTACAACGACTACATGTGCCCGTACGAGCGTGAGTTCGGCCGCGTCGAGGGCTACTTCCTGGCGGACGAGCCCGTCCTCCACGGACACCTCGGAATCGTCTGGGACCGGCAGCTTCGGGATCTCCTCGTCCAGGCCGACGGGGACCCGGACCAGCTGCACGCGCTCAAGCAGACCTACGGCCGAACGCACAAGGACGAGGAACGGTCGGCTGAGCACGTCGCCTTCCTGACCGCCATGTTCACCCGGCTCAACGCCGGTACCCGAAAGAGCCCCCTGCCCCGGTGGCTACGTCGCATCAAAGCCCCTGGGGGCCAGCTCTACCGGTGGGGCGATCTGCCCGCCTACCGCGGCGAGGAACCCGTCCGCCGCATCACCATCCGCTACGAGGAGCGCTGCTACCTCCCCGAGACCGGCGACTTCGTCCTGCTCGCCGATCGCGTCGTACGGGAGATCGACCTCAGCGTTCCGAAGACCGACCTGGAGGACTGACTCACATGCGCAAGATCTTCGTCGACTGCGGCGCCAACCTCGGAATCGTGCTGAAGAGCTTCATGCACGAGCTCCCGGACCACGACTTCTACGCCTTCGAGCCCAACCCGAGCCTGCTTCCCTCCATCCACGCGAACGTCGAGCAGGCGCGGCACACCGGCCTGGTTGAGGTTTCCCCCATCGCGGTGTGGACCGAGGACGGGACGATCGACCTCTTCCTCGGTCACCACGAGAGCTCCACCGTGATGCCCGGCAAGCGGGTCCCGCCCATGTACGACCAGCAGATCGACTACGGCTCGCCCGTCGCCGTGCCGGCAGTGGACTTCAGCGCGTGGCTCCGCCGGACCGCCACACCGGAGGACCACGTCGTCGTGAAGATGGACATCGAGGGTGCCGAGTACCCCGTGCTCAGGAAGCTGCTCGCCGACGGCACGATCGACCTCGTCTCCGTCCTCTACGTCGAGTGGCACCACGACCGCTTCCCCGCCATGAACCAGGCCGAGCACGACCAGGTCGCCGCCGCCGTATCCGCGCGCGTCGATGTCCGCCACTGGGACTGACCGGAATGAGGGAACACGACGCCATGAGCACCCAGCGCATCTATCTGATCAAGCACGGCGAGACGGAGGAGAACCTCCAGGGCATCCATCAGGGCCGGGCGGTCGGCGGTCGGCTCAGCAAGCGCGGGCGCGCCGACATACAGTGGGCCGGCGCCTGCCTCGCGACGGCCGGGATCGCCGTGGACCGGATGCTCGTCAGCCCGATGTCCCGTTGCCGGGAGTCGGCCGAGCTCCTCACGGCCGCGCTCGCCCCCGCAGACGTCCGCGTCGACGAGCGTCTGGCCGCCAAGGACAGCGGTCACCTCGGGGGAGGGCCCAGGGAGCTCGCCGCCGCCGAGGCCGCTCACCACGGTGTACCGATACACCGGCTCCGCACGCCGGGCGGCGAGTCGTCGGAGGACGTGCAGGCCCGCTACGTGGACCTCTGGGACAAGGTCTGCTCCGAGGGACGGCGAACGACCGTCCTCGTCGGGCACGGTGGGGGCATCGCCTGCCTGCTGCTGTGGCTCACCGGGAACGGCTTCGACCGGTACCTCCAGCACGTGCCCGGGTCCGCCGGTGTCACGTGCGTGGAGATCGGCGGTCCGACTCCGCGCATCCGGCTGATGAACGCCACGCCCGCGGACCTGCCGGTCCTCCTCAACGCCCGTACCGCCCGATGAGAGTCGGGACGGTACGGGTGCGGGGATGCCTGTCAGGCCTCCGGGGCACCGCCGAAGCGCTCACGGTAGGACTCCAGGTCCTCCTCCGCGATCTTCGCGAAGAGCACCGGCGGCACCGTGAAAGCGGTGCCGGTCGGGACGGTGTCCAGGGACCTGGCCTGGTCGGCGGTGACCCAGGTCGCGGTGTCGTTCTCCAGGGCGAAGGCCCCGCGCATGGCGGCGGTCGAGGTCGGGATGAAGGGCTCGGAGACGACCGCGTACAGGTGGATCAGGTTCATCGCGGTACGGAGGGTCAGCGCGGCGCCGTCGGCGTCGGTCTTGATCTCCAGCCAGGGAGCCTTCTCCTCCAGGTAGGAGTTACCCGCGGACCACAGCGCACGCAGGGCGGCGGCGGCCTTGCGGAACTGGAGGGCCTCCATCTGCTCCTCGTACTCGCCGAGCAGCCGTGCGATCTCCTCGCCCAGCTTCGCCTCCGCCTCGCTGGCGGCGTGCCCGGCCGGGACTTCGTCGCCGAACCGCTTGCGGGAGAACGACAGTACGCGGTTGACGAAGTTGCCGAGGGTGTCCGCCAGGTCCTTGTTCACTGTGGCGGTGAAGTGCTCCCACGTGAAAGAGGAGTCGTCCGACTCGGGGGCGTTGGCGATCAGGAAATAGCGCCAGTAGTCGCCGGGCAGGATCTCCAGGGCCGCGTCGGTGAAGACTCCGCGCTTCTGGGATGTGGAGAACTTGCCGCCGTAGAACGTCAGCCAGTTGAAGCCCTTGACGACGTCGACCTTCTTCCAAGGCTCGCGCACGCCGAGCTCGGTGGCCGGGAACATCACCGTGTGGAAGGGGACGTTGTCCTTCGCCATGAACTGCGTGTACCGGACGGTGTCGTCGGCCTCGTACCACCACGACTTCCAGTCGCGGGTCTCACCGTCGAAGGCGGCGTCCGCCCACTCCTTCGTCGCGCCGATGTACTCGATCGGGGCGTCGAACCAGACGTAGAAGACCTTGCCCTCGGCCGCGAGCTCCGGCCAGGTGTCGGCCGGGACAGGCACACCCCAGTCGAGGTCGCGGGTGATGGCGCGGTCGTTCAGGCCCTCGGTCAGCCACTTGCGGGCGATGGACGTGGACAGGTGCGGCCACTCCGCGCTGACGGTGGCGATCCACTCCTCGACCTCGGGCTGGAGCTTGGACTGCAGCAGGAAGAGGTGCTTGGTCTCGCGGACCTCCAGGTCCGTGGAGCCGCTGATCGCCGAGCGCGGGTCGATCAGGTCGGTCGGGTCGAGGACGCGCGTGCAGTTCTCGCACTGGTCACCGCGGGCCTTGTCGTACCCGCAGTGCGGGCACGTGCCCTCGACGTACCGGTCCGGAAGGAAACGACCGTCGACCGGCGAGTACACCTGACGGATCGCACGCTCCTCGATGAAGCCGTTCTCGTTCAGCTTGCGCGCGAAGTGCTGGGTGATCTCGACGTTCTGCTGCGAGGAGCTGCGCCCGAAGTAGTCGAAGGCGAGGTCGAAACCGTCGTACACGGCCTTCTGCGCGTCATGGGCCTGCGCGCAGAACTCGGCGACGGACAGGCCGGCCTCCTTGGCCGCCAGTTCGGCCGGCGTGCCGTGCTCGTCGGTGGCGCAGATGTAGAGGACGTCGTGGCCACGCTGGCGGAGGTACCGGGAGTACACGTCCGCCGGAAGCATCGACCCGACCATGTTGCCCAGGTGCTTGATCCCGTTGATGTAGGGAAGCGCGCTGGTTACCAGGTGTCGAGCCATCCTTGGATGCTCCATTTCGTACGTACGGCGCCGGTGGCGCTGCCACGGCGGGCCCAGGTCGGGAGGCCACAGCCGACGCGATCACTCCGATCGCACGTCGACGTCACTCACGGTGACGGAACGGGACTGCAAGCCGCCGTCATCGTATCGAACCGGGGGTCGGGCCAGCCTACGGGTTTTCCCGCCTCTCCTTGCCGCGCCCGAAAAGCACTCGGCCGTCCGAGACAGGCGGCCAAGCGAGTCTCGTACGGCCGAGGCGGTCCCCATCTTACGGCCACCGGCCATCGCGGATCCCGCGCCGCGCGTACGTCCCCGCTCCCCCAGCCCCGACTCCAGCAAGGTGGACCGCATGATCAGGAATCACGAGCCCCGTCGACTCCACGTGGTCGTCGTGGGGCAGGGATACGTCGGGCTGCCGCTGGCGGTTCGAGCCGCCGAGGTCGGGCACCACGTCGTCGGCCTCGACGTGGACGCCGGGCGGATCAAGCGTCTCGTGCTCGGCGAGTCCTACGTCGAGGACATCTCGGACAGGCGGCTGGCACCGCTCCTCGCTGCCGGCGTCTATGCGCCGACCGTCGACCCGGCCGACTGCGTCGGGTTCGACGTGGCGGTCGTCACCGTCCCGACGCCGCTGCGCGACGGCACGCCGGACCTGTCGCACGTCGAGGACGCGGCACGGACGCTCGGCCGCCACCTCACGCGCGGAGCGACCGTCGTCCTGGAGTCGACCACGTACCCCGGGACGACCGAGGAGGTGTTCCGTCCGCTCCTCGAACGCGGTTCCGGGCTAACCGCCGGCCGTGACTTCCACCTCGGCTACAGCCCGGAGCGCATCGATCCCGGGAACCCCACCTGGAGGCTCGAGAACACACCCAAGGTCGTCTCGGGCATCACCCCGTCCTCCATGGAGTCGGTCCGCGACTTCTACGCGTCTCTCGTCGACACGGTCGTCCCCGTTGCCAGCTGCAAGGAGGCAGAGCTCACCAAGCTCCTCGAGAACACCTTCCGGCACGTCAACATCGCCCTCGCCAACGAGCTGGCGATCTTCGCCCACGACCTGGGCATCGACGTCTGGGCGGCCATCGACGCGGCTTCCACCAAACCCTTCGGGTTCATGCGCTTCACCCCAGGCCCCGGGGTCGGAGGCCACTGCCTGCCTGTCGACCCCTCGTACCTGTCGTGGCGGGTCGAGCGGACCCTGGGGCAGAACTTCCGCTTCGTCGAGCTGGCGAACGACGTCAACAACCACATGCCCGACTACGTGGTGCGGCGTCTCGTCGCGGGCCTCAACGAGCGGGGGAAGCCGCTCAAGGGCTCCCGGATCCTGCTGCTCGGTCTCGCGTACAAGGCCAACACCGGGGACGCCCGTGAGACGCCGACGGCCCGAATCGCCGAACTCCTCACCCGCATGGGCGCCGAGGTCCAGGCCGCCGACCCTCACGTCCTGGACGACGCCCACCCCCGCGCCGCCCGACTGGATGGCCTCCAGCGCGTGGACGTGACCACCGACCGGCTCGCGATGGCCGACGCCGTCGTCCTCCTCGCGGACCACGACGCCTTCGACTACCCCCTGATCAGCGCGCACTCCCCGTACATCCTCGACTGCCGCCGCCGGCTCACCGGCGCCCATGTCGACTCTCTCTGATCTCCCTGAAGGGAACCACCGTGAAGATCGTGATCACCGGCGGCGCCGGATTCATCGGCAGCAACCTCGTCCGCGCCCTGACCGAGCAGCCCCGTGTCTCCCGACTCCGAGTCGTCGACAACCTCTCCACCGGGGACAAGGCAAACCTCGCCGGCCTCGACGTGGACTTCTTCCAGGGAGACGTCCAGGACGCCACTCTCCTCGACCGGGCGTTCCGCGGCGCCGACGCCGTCGTCCACCTGGCCGCACTCCCCTCCGTACCTCGCTCCCTGCGGGACCCCCTGGCCAGTCACCATGCCAACGCGACCGGCACCCTCCAGGTCCTCGAAGCCGCCCGCCGCGCCGGCGGCCCGCACGTGATCGCCGCCTCCTCGTCCTCCGTCTACGGCGCCAACCCCCACCTGCCGAAGCACGAGGACCTCGCCTCCGCCCCCATGAGCCCGTACGCGGTCACCAAGCTCACGACGGAGGCGTACCTGAGCGCCTACCACCACAGCTTCGACCTGCCGGTCCTCCCCTTCCGATTCTTCAACGTCTACGGCCCCGGCCAGCGCGCCGACCACGCCTATGCCGCCGTTATCCCGAAGTGGATCAGCGCCGCCCTCGCCGGCCGGCCGGTGACCATCCACGGCGACGGCACCCAGACCCGCGACTTCACCTACGTGGACACGGTCTGCGACGTCCTCACCGACGCCCTCCTCCGCAGGGTCGTGGACCCCCACCCGGTAAACCTCGCCTTCGGAAGCCGTACCTCGCTGCTGGACCTGATCGAGGAGATCGAATCCGCGACTGGGCAGCCCGTCGACCGGGAATACAAGGCTCCGCGCGCCGGCGATGTCCCTCACTCACAGGCGGACAGTGCGCGCCTGCGAGCGCTGTTCCCCACGGTGACACCACTGCCGATCCAGCAGGGAATCGCGACGACAGTGGACTGGTTCCGTGACGCAACCATCACCACGGCTTCGAGCTGAGCTCTTGCCGGGAATGGGGCGACCTCTCATCAGTCGCCCAGCCGTCGAAGGCACATGCAACCGAGGGCCGTAGCCAGCGAGCCAGGTAAGCGGCCTCCGGGCATCGTAATATCAGGCGTCGGCAGTTCGCCCGGCCAAGGACTGCCCCAATAGAGGTGCCATGACCGCCCTGGTCACTTCCGGATTCGATCAGCGGAAATTGTGCGCAATCTTACTCAACCCACCCCTGCGTCCCGCAGCGGATACAATCTCGCACCGCAATCTCCTCGCCGCGCTACCGCTCACTGGTTGCGGCGAGTTGAGACTGGCCAATCTGATCGACATCCCATCGAAGGACCAGAGACAGCTGGCTGGCATCATAGTGACCGAACGGGACCTGGCCAGGTCCCGTGAGCAGCTCTCAGCGGCGATTGAAGGGGCCGATGAGATCCTGTTCGCCTGGGGTACCGGGAGTATTACCGGCACCGTGGGAAGAGCCCTCAAGGACCAGGTCGCGTGGGTGCACGCGCACGTGGACGCCCGTGGCTTACGGCGGGTCTGGATGGTCGCCGACACGCCGAGGCATCCGTCGCGGTGGCGGCAGTTCGTTGGCCCCGAGAAGCGACGCGTCGAGGGGAGCTGCTTCGAAGAGCGGCTGGCCAAGGTGCTAACCAGCCATGAAGCGAATTCGCTCCCGCAAGGGCCGCACCTCGCTGGTCCTCGGTGACCTGACAAGAGCGTGCTCTCGGTGGCCGCCGGTCCCAGACCGGCGGCCACCGACCACATCGGTCGGCCTACTCGTCCTCGAAACCGTACTGTTCGAACTTCAACGTGCGGGCGTTCTCAGTTACGACACGGACCTTGTCATCCGGATATCCGTCCATACTGTGAGCTTCGATCTCCAGCCGGATGCGTACCTCGGCCCCTGGGGCGGACCGCAGATGCGGAAGGATCTCCTCCACGAACTTCGCGAAGTCACGACCGCTCCGCTCCGCGTCCACAGGATACGAGCCGAAGAACCGTACATTGCGGGTCGGCTGGGGCTCTGGGGCAGCCGGAGCCGCTTGGGCCGGATGGATTTCGGTGGGGATATCCCCACCGACGGTGTTGGGGGCTTCGGCTGCTGCCCCACTTGCTGGCTGCGCAGCGACATCCCGCGCAGCCGCCCTACGAGCTACTTCGGCCAGGTCCCGTTCCCTCTGCTCAATCGCCCGCTCGGGCTTGACGAGCAGCGTGGCGTCGGTTGGCAGACCGAAGGAGTCCTGCATGGGCAGAGAGAGACCGACGTAGGTGCCGCTCTCTTCGTCGTATCCCTCAGCGAGCGCGAAGCCCTCGGCTTCCCAGGTGATTCCCTCCGACAGTACGGACAGCACAGCCTGCTCAAGTACAGACCGGTCCCGGAGGCGCATCAAGTAAGGGTGCTTGCGGTAGTAGTTCCACAGTGCACCAAGCGAGACGTGCCCGGACTCCCAGACTGCCCGCAGGTGGGAGTTCAGATCCAGCCGGATGTTGAGGGCGCCGAACACCGTGGTGAACTGCCCTCCGCTCACCAGCACCTTAGAAGCACGTACGGCGAGCCTGTCTTCGCTGCCCTCGCAGCGGATCGTGCTGAGCACGTACTCCTTGTCGCCTTGCGGCTGCTTCGGCACTATCAGCCAGGTATACGTACCCGCGATCCGCAGATTGACTGTTTCGTTCGCCTGGGCACAGCGGCTCTCGGCGAGTCCGGCCTGCTGGGCCGTGAGGTTCAACCCAGCTTCGCCTCGTTGCGCGTACGCGTCCTTCCACGCCAGGTAGTCGCGTGCGGCGTCCTCGAGTTCCTCGAGGCGCCGATCATCAGGAGCGAGAAACGCCAGCTGGTTAACGTTCACACGCGTGGCGGTGCCACGCAGCTTGAGGCACTTCTTGACGAACTCCAGTGCCTTGGTGTCCTTCTCCCCCTTGCTGTGGAAGAACTTGGGGTGTAGCAGAACCAGCCGGGCCTCTTCCAGATCTGGCACCTCGGCGGTGCCATCCGGGGCAGTGTGGACGCGGGCAAAGTCTCCCGAGGGCTGCCTCTGGTTCCGGTTGAGTCGGTCGGCGATCTCGGCCCAGACTTCCTCGGGTCGGTCCCGCAGCGCCTCTGCAGCATCCTGAACATGGCGAGTGATGGACGCCTGGGTGCTGTAGTAGTAGCGCCCGCTTTCAGGGTAGAAGAACGTGGTGCGCTGGCTGAGCAAGTCAAGCGCGGAGCCAAAGTTCCCGATCGTATCGCCAGGCACAGCCGTACCCAGCCACACATACTGCCGGTCGATGCCCTTGTGATCACTGCGCAGTGTAGGCGCGGAGCCGAAGTACACCGTTCGGGCGAGGCGGCGGGTGAGCCGTCGCTGACCGAAGGTTGTGCGCTCCTCATCGATCCGGACAGGGATGGAACCCTCTCCGTCGACGTCGGTGGAGATGATGACCTTCCACTCGTCGTCGAGGTACTGGTTGAGCTCGCTGACGACCTTCGCGTCCTGGAGCGGGATAGAGCCGGGCATGATGAGCGGCCCTGGGTCGTTCGCTTCCCATAGTGCGTGGACGACTGTGCTCATCATGCGCAGCACGCCGCGGGTTCGCTGGAAGCGCTCCAGCGTCGACCAGTCCTTGTAGAGGCGATCGAAGAGCTCGGGGTGTATCGGGTAGGCAGCCTTGATCCGATCCTCATACGCCGGCTCGGAGCATTCGCGGGGGAACTCACCATGCTTTGATCGGTAGAACTCGATGAACTGCCTTGCCACAGCAGCGATTTCAGCCTTGCCGTCGGCGTCAGACGCTTCGAAAAGTCGACGTCGGACGATCTCGAAGGACTCTTGAGCGGTGGCAGGCTGCCAGGGGTCGGCCACGCGGCGCACGACATTCTGAAGCCGCTTGAGGGCCGCCTGGCCATGGAGACCACCGACTTCCAGATCACTGGCGCCAGTGGA
This sequence comes from Streptomyces sp. NPDC087215, assembly GCF_044744885.1. NCBI lineage: Bacteria > Bacillati > Actinomycetota > Actinomycetes > Kitasatosporales > Streptomycetaceae > Streptomyces > Streptomyces sp. NPDC087215. The sequence continues at coordinate 34,255 of NZ_JBIUZD010000002.1, read as the reverse complement.
GTCGCCGTCGCTGCCGTCAGCCTTGTGAGACGCCGGAATGGAGACGACGAGCAGCGCGCCAGGGACGGCTTTAACCGACTCAGTCAGAGTCTGAGCGAATGTGAACTGGCTGTCGAACGTGCCAGCAGGCAGGTCATCCTTGCCGTACAGCTCACGGGCGTAAGCGACCCATTCGTCGATGAGGATGAGACAGGGACCGTAGTCGGCGATCAGCTCCTGCAGCGCCCGGCCGGGATTGGTGCCCGCTTCGTCGTCTTCAGCGATCCGGTTGTATGCCTCCCTGCCCCCGAGCTGCCAGGCCAACTCACCCCAGAGTGTGTTGACGTGAGTGCCGTCGTCCTTGGTCTCCCCCTTGGCCGGCCGCATCCGATTACCGACGAGCGTGACGCGCTTCACCTCGGCCACGGAGTCCCAGGCAACGCCCGAGTCCGCAATCAGATCGTGCAGTTCCTGCGGGAACTCGGCGAGCGGGGTTCCGGATGCCAGGTGGTACAGCGCCAGCATCGAGTGGGTCTTGCCGCCACCGAAGTTGGTCTGGAGGTTGATGACAGGGCTGGCGTTGGAATCACCGGCGAGCCGGCGCGCTGCCCGTGTAAGCAGGTCGCGTAGGCCCTCGGTGAGATAGGTGCGCTCGAAGAAGCGGACAGGGTGGGTGTACTCCTCAGCACCCTCGTTGCGCTTCACTCCATCTAGGTCGGCAGCGAACTCAGCGGATGCGTAGTTCCCGGATGCCACATCACGGTGCGGACGGATGATCTCGCGCCAGGGCTTAATGCTCTGGCCTCTCACCAAGCCGGGAACACCTACCGCTGCACGAGCCGACTCCTTGACTGCCTCACGCGTCTCGGTCTCGTACATGGTCCGCAGGAGGTTTCGCTTCTCCTTGCGTGCGGCTGCTGCTCCTTGGGTGTCGCCGACGGAGGTCAGTAGCCGCTCGATCAGGTCCAGGACGTGTGCGGCATCCTCGGGGCTGTATCGCTCGTTGGGGTGGTCGCGGAGGAGAGAAGCGATGGACTGCTCACCACGAGAGAGCTTGTCCTCGAACCCGGCCTGCCACTCCTCGATGATCACCTTGAGGAGCACAGCCGGGTCAGACTTCGCGTAAACCGGTTTCGTTCCGGACAACTGTGCATCGCGAGCCTCGAGGGTCTTGATCCAGTCGCCCCCGTCAGGCGCGGCGGCCGTCATGATCTCGTCGACGAAGGGCTCTAGTCCCTGCGCCAACAACTCGAACCCGCGACCGACGCGATCCCGATTGTTGATTGCCATCGCCTGCCCTCGTCCCCGTCCTCATACTTCTGGTGTTGATCTCTATCGTGCTACGTCCCGCGGCTGCTAGTCCTCGTCGAACGTGAACCCGTCCTGAATCAGCTTCGGAGCCGAGGCCGCTTGCTTGCGCGCAATAGCCGTCAGATCGGACCAGGACTGTCCGAGGCCGTTGAAGAGGATCGCATCCTGGGATAGGCCGCGTTTCTCGCAGATGGCGAAAAGTAGATACGCCAGCTCTTGGGCAACGTCCATGTCAACGCGGGGGCGGGCGGCGGCCATGAGTCGGGCTGCGGAGTCGCCGCCTTCCTCGTCCAGAGCCTTCGCAAGGTGCAGGACGACTTCCCAGAGGCTGATGCGCTCGTCGGTCTCGGGGTGCCAATCGGAGGGCAGCTCAGAGAAAGGCAGCAGTTTCGCCTTGCCGGCAACAGCTCGGAAGACACCACCGCGCTGGACTCCCTCGACAGAGGTGTTGCGGCCACGGGCTAGATTATCGGCGTCGCCGAAGGAGCCCTCGGCCCAGCCAAAGTTCTTGAACCATTGCACGCAGAATCGAGTGTCGGAGTCGAAGTCGCCTTCCTGCTCCGACAGGACCTCGTCGAGGGTCTGATTGATGAGGATGAGTGCAGTACGCACGCTCATCGGTTTGCCGTCAGACTCCAACACTTGGGCGTAGCGGGAGAAGACAGCCATCCCGGGACCAATAGCCGCTTGCGCAAGGTCGACCGGAGCGATTGCACCTTGCTGGAGTTCGCCGAGCTTCTCCGGCATCTCGTCCTTGAGTGCCGCCAAGAACGACCGGCGCGTGATTGTTCCTGCATCTTCATGGCGAGGCCGACAAGCGAGCACAATTGATGATGCAAGTGCATTACTTGCAATGTGGCGAGTTCGCCCCGAGCGCTCAGTCCGCATAGGCCATGTACCTGTCACAGTCCAGCCCGATCGGATCATTCCCTCAAGTAGGGTCTCCCAGCCAGTGGAGGCTTCCCCTTCATGGTCCGTTTCAGACTGCCTGAAGGCGTAGTAGACGGAAATTGGGGCCCGATGGTCGGCGTCCTTGCGGAGGTTAGTAAATACGTTAACGAAACCATTCTCGAAGAATTCTTCAGCGCGGGCATCGCTTCCATGACGGAAGGGATCCGCGATCAGCTCCTCACTCTTCGGGGTGAGCAGGGTGCTCAGGTGATCTGGATGGATATGCCGCAGACTCCGCCGAAGCCACACATAGTAGAAGTCAGCCAGGTCCGCATAGCCGACATTGTCATAGTACGGCGGGTCGGTCGATACAAGCAGGCCGGAGTAGCTGCGATTAGCTGCATTGACCTGCTCCACTCTCCCACTACCGCTGGGGAGTGAATCGACAACGCGAGACACCCAGTTAGCGCTGGTGAGAATCTCGGCCGGGCCTGGCTGGAAGCAGTTTGACTCTGCAAAATCCCAGCCCATTGGAATCGCTTGGAGCTTAAAAAGACCGCCGACTCCCTCTTTACTCGGCGCCGGGTTCCAGATATTAAGATTCGTCAGGGATGCAGTGATTCTACTAAATGCCATTCCAAGGTAGGTGGCCACGGCATCCGCATACTCCTCCGAGGCGGAATTAACTGAAGACCGGGCATCACGCAATACGCGATCTCGCGCTTCCAGAACTAGGTCACTGATTGTGGTGAGAGCGGTGAGTTGCCGATTGGTGAAGAGATCTGCGTGGCGAGTCATGCCATAGCCCTGGACCCGGAAACCCAGCGCCGCCTTGGGCAGTTCTGAATCAGGGATGTCCTCCGGTTGCGGCACCTGTGCGCACTGCTCATGTTCAGCGTTCGGCGGAAGATAGACCCTGCGCCGCTTACCCTCGGCTGCGATCGCCATCATCTGGTGCTCGATCCGACCCGCTTTACCCTCTGAGCGAATGTATGCCAGCGGTGCCGAGTCCCCGCACCCAATGCATACGGCGCCCGTGCGTTGCACCGTGCCATCCGCGTCCTTCCTCGGGGCCTGCTTAATGTCGTGGCTGATCGCGAAGATGACGCGGCCGTCTTCGACTCGCGGGACGACGTACGCTTCCTTGCCCTTCTTCTTTCCGAGCCACCAGGACTTAACTAGCGGCATCTGGATACCGCAAGCAGGGTTCGGGCACTGGACGGTTCGCGCCCAGATCCACGCGATGACGTTGGCTTCGCTGCCGTCGTCCAGTTTGGCTTTCGGATACAGGTGGCCGATCCGCTTCAAAGCCTCGTCGCGCATCCACTCGCCATAGCGGCGGATGTCTTCTGCCAAGCCCGTGGCCTTCAGCCACATTCCTTCGGCCCGGCCGTCCTTGCTGAGCTTCTCCTCAGCAGCTCCGGGAAACACTGGCGGCTGGCCGGCCCACTTCGGGGGGATCTCAATCAGGGCCTTGTTGATCAGGACCGGTACCGGGTTGAGGTCCGAAGCGCGGGCCTCGAGGCCCAGTCGCTGGGCCTCAAGCGGGATGGACCCTCCCCCCGCAAAGGGGTCCAGGATCGGCGGGGGGTTGCCGTCGGTGGACCTGAGGATCTCCTCATGGGCCGTGCGCAGCAGCGCTTCGTCATTGACGTTCTCCCACACCACAAGGCGCTCAATGAGGCGAAACAGCCGCTGCCGCTCGGCAACGACCGCCTCTTCGGTCGGAAACTTGTCCGGGTGAGAGGAAGGGTCGTCCACGAGCTGGGCGAAGAGCACCGCGCGACACGCGGCGAGTGGGCGACGGGCCCACCACAGGTGGAGGGTCGACGGGTGCCCGTGCCGGATGGACTTCTCCCGCGCGGATTCGCGGTTGATCGCTTCCAGCGGCAGCGCAACCTCGATCAGTTTGCGCTTGGGCGTGGTCGTCATGCGGGTCGCTCTTCTCTTCGGGCAAGGCGGGTGATGCGGGGCGGCTGGGTCCTTGTGCAGAACGATCAGCTCAGTCATCCAGTATGGCCTGTGCCGCTGACAAGCGTCCCACCCTCGGCTTATCCCGCACCGCCCCTGGTATGACACGGGTCAATGGGGGCGTACGCCCTGCTCCCACATGCGCTTCCAGTGGAAGACGAACTTGGTCACGTTGAAGTCGTCTGTATTCGTCTCACGGAAGGGCTGGGTCAGATACCGCACCTCATCGTATTCTGGCCCGTCCGGCGAGACTGACACCAGGGCAAGCCGGTACTGATCGCCAACGTTCTTCGCGTGCAGCACCTCGTTGCGAGTGACGGTGAAGTCCTGCGCTCCAACGATCCGTCCCTTTACCTCCAGGTGCAGGAGACCCTTCCCGTCTCCTGTCCAGGACCGGATGTCGAAGCCCTTGTTGTTGGGCGGCATCTCTTCGGGCTGGCGGCCAAGCCTCCGCTCGGCGTCGATCACCGCCGTGACGGCTCGACGCTCGACGGTAGCCGTATCACGCGTGGCAGCAGCGACCGCTGCTGAGTCGGGGCAGTGGCCGAGCAGGCGATCGACGAGTCCCTGGGGTAGCACCAGAGCCCCGCCCGCCACGCGGGGCGGACGCGGCAGGAGACGTTCGTCGAGGTCCAGCTCCTTCAGCCGTCGTTTCAGCCGTTCTTCCAGGTCGCCCGCGCGGCGCAGCGCTGTCTCGGGGCGCAGCTTCAGCTTGCGCCCCTGGCTCTGTGCGTCGAGAAGCTCGAGGTGGCGGGCATACCAAAAGTCGATCTCCTGGGTAAGGCGCTGTCGTACCTGTTCACGGATACGGTGGATATCGGGCACGATCCGATCTCGTACAGACCGGAGATGTTCGTGGACCGCATGGTCGGCGGCCCAGGCGATGGCCGATTCCTCCAGCCCGTCGGCCAGCCACGGCTGGCCGGCGAACCGGGCGGCCTCCTCCGCCACTGGGTCTGCTTCGTCTTCCGTTGGGGGGTCGTAGTCCAGGTAGGGGGCCGGGCCCGCAGGGATCGCCGAACCGTCGGAGGTGAGCTCGACAAAGTCGAAGCGTTTACTGACGACTCTCGCCTGATGGTGTCCGTCGGTGATCTCCTGTGTGAGCGCGACGAGTAGGCGCGGGGTCTGGCCAGGGTCGGCGCGGTCGATGAGGACGCTTCCGGCCTTGAGGACAGCCGCGTGCCGGTCGACCGTGACATCGACGACTGCGTCCATTAGAGGGTGCCCCGGGGCGAGCAGGGCCGCCTCCGCGCGGCCTCGCTTACGGATCAGTTCTCGATCGAAGACGACTCGGTCGTACCGACGCAGCACTGGGGCCGCAAGCGCACGGTGCGGCGAACGGTTCAGCAGCACGGCCGGTACATTCGTGATCTCAAACCGGCCGGATTCCCGCTTCGCCAGCCGACCACCGAATTCTGCAAATGCCGCCCGGAAGAATGCCTCGACATAGTGAGGCTGAAGCCGCCGGGCACGAGCCTCTTCCAGCCGCAGCCGGGTCTCGGCCACCTCGGCTTCACCCAGTAGATCGCTGTGAAGGGCCCGCTCGGCGAGTAGCTTGTCGAGCCCTTCACCGACGGTGTGGTCGATGACCTCGTCCAGGCGGGCCCGAACCCCGGGCTGATCGCCGTACCGGATGGCTTCCATGAGTAGCCGATGCAGTGGCTGCTCCTCGAAGGCTTCCCCGAGCACGTCAAAGACCTGTCCGCGGTAGGCGCGGCGCTGGTGTTCGATCTTGTCCAGGAGGCGCTGGAAGACGGCACCCTCACGCGTGCCAGCAGCGACGAGATTCCACAGGTGGCACACCTCGGTCTGGCCGATACGGTGGATGCGGCCGAAGCGCTGCTCAATCCGATTTGGATTCCAAGGCAGGTCATAGTTGACCATCAGATGAGCGCGCTGCAGGTTGAGACCTTCGCCGGCGGCGTCCGTGGCCACGAGGACACGCACATCGCGCTCTTGGGTGAACAGCTCCTGGACGCGGCGGCGCTCCTCGCGTCGTACGCCACCGTGGATCAGCTGGACCGCCTCGTTCTGGCCGAGCAAGCTGCGGATGCGCTCAACAAGATAGCTGAGGGTATCCCGGTGCTCAGTGAAAATGATGATCTTGCGAGGATTGCCGTCGTGGTCACGGATCTCATCCCGGTCCTGTAGCAGGGTGCGTAGCTCGCTCCACTTGCGGTCGGTTCCGGAGAGCCGGACCTGTGAGGCTAGCCGGACCAGCTCACCAAGCTGGTTGATCTCCACGGTGAGCTCGGCGGCGGTCCGGGCCGCGGTGGCTGCGTCCAGAACCTCTTCTTCCAGTTCCTCGAGTTCGTTGCCATCTAGGTCGTCGAGACGTTCCTGCCAGTCGTCGTCGCCATTCATCACACTCAGGCGATGGGTGAGCTCAGGATCTTCCGAACGGGCACGCCCGGCCGGACCCGCCAACATTTCCTGGTGGCGATGGACCAAGCGTTCGCGGCGCCGCTCCAGAGACCGCAGAATCGCCTCGGGGCTGGAGGCCAGACGGCGCTGGAGAACGGTGAGAGCGAAGCCGACGGTATTGCCTCGGCGCCCATCACCAGCCGCCCGCAGCCTGTCTGCGCGGTTCATCTCGTTGCGGACGTATTGAGTGACAGCCTCGTACAGCTGGTGCTCGGCAGGGGACAGTTCGTACGGGACGGTGTAGGCACGGCGCTCGGGGAAGAGCGGCTTGCCCTCAAAGGTGAGGAGATCCTCCTTGACCATGCGACGCATCAGCCCGCCCGTGTCGAGCGTGTGGACTCCCTCCCGGTACCTTCCTTCGAATCGGTCTGAATCGAGCAGAGCGAGGAAGAGCTGGAAGTCGTCTTCCCTACCAGCGTGGGGGGTCGCGGTCATCAATAGGAGATGGCGGGCGATGCGGCCCAGTAGCTGGCCGAGCTGGTAGCGCCGGGTGGTCTTGAGCTCGTTGCCGAACCAGCGCGCAGACATGCGGTGGGCTTCGTCCACCACTACCAGGTCCCAGTCCGTGTCGTGGAGCTGTTCCAGGAGCTCTTCCGACCGGGACAGCTGATCCATGCGTGCAATCAGCCGGGGATGGTGCTCGAAGACGCTGCTGTCGGGAGTCGAGTCGACGAGGGAACGGGTGAGCACTTCGAACCGCAGCCCGAACTTGCCGAGCAATTCGTCTTGCCACTGTTCGACAAGCGAGCCGGGGGCAACGATCAGGCAGCGCTCCAAGTCACCGCGGAGCAGCAGTTCCTTCACATAGAGCCCGGCCATAATGGTCTTGCCAGCGCCAGGGTCGTCGGCGAGCAGGAAACGCAGCGGTGTACGCGGCAGCAGTTCGCCGTATACGGCGCGGATCTGGTGGGGCAATGCTTCGAGGTCGGATGTGGTGACGGCCAGCATTGGGTCGAAGAGACCTGCCATGCGGAGCCTCAACGCTTCTGCCGCGAGGCGGAAGACAGCAGGGTCGCCAGCAAATCCGGTGCGGGTGGTGGGTGCATGCAGGGTGAGGTTAGCTTCGTGTTCCCGATACAGAAACACGCTGCCGAAGCCGCCGGAATCGTCTCGGTAGACGATCTCCATCGCGCTGCTGCCACGCCAGTCCGCTCGCACGACAGTGACGGGACCCGAAGCGGTCAGACCACTGATCCGTGCCCCCGAAGTCAGTTCCTCCAGCCGTACCCCGACCGGATAGACGCCTGGGGCCACAGGCTGTGGGCTACCGGCATCACCTCCGTTAATGGACATGCCGCCTCCCTGCCATGGACGTGCCGTGATCAACCCTAATCTCTGCCGGACGGTGGAGGCGGGCGGCTGCAGGAAACATACGTTGAGGCTTCTCAGTCTCTGATTTCTTCGACAGTGCAGCTTTGGACGCGAACGAGGTTCCAGCGATTACCGGAGCGCTCCAGGTCACCCTGGACGAGTATCTCCTGCCCATCCAGGTGTGCTCGGCCGGCACGGTCGTAATCCGGAGCGGTCAGCTCGACGTGGACCCTCATCGCGCGACTGGCAGGCTGGTCTTCTGGCCGACCCAACAGAATCACCGAACCCGGCCCGGTGGTTGGAACACGCTCCATCTTGGTTACGAACCCTCGCACGGACACCCCCTGCCGCCCGAAACGGTCGCGGAGGTATTCCGCGCCAAGCTGTAGCTGCTCGATGAGCTCGGGTTGGAACCTGAGGATCCCCGAAGACTGCTCCATGGGCAGGCTGCTCGCCCACGCGGCCCGCAGTTCAAAAGGCACCTTTCCGTGGGATGAGAGTTCAGCGAGCGCTTCACAGACGTTCGCTGACAGACCGCGTTCGGCGTACTCGGCGAACGCCGAGAGGTCACCGGGGTTGATCACCGCGTGTTCGGCAGCAGTGCGTGCGGCAGCAGCCCCGTCGTAGAAGGCGGTCGATACTCGCCGGGCAAGTGGGATTCCGCCGTAGCGGCCCTGTGCGTCGAGAGGTAGCTGCTCCGGAACCCCGGTGTTCAACGGAACCTCGGCGGTCAGGATGTAGCTGCCTGGCTGGGCCAGCCCAAGGAGAACTCGACGGCTGAGGAACTCGTATACCTGATTCGGCTTACGGCCGGGCTCAACTGGCCGCGGTTTTTGGTCTGCGAGCCAGGTGGTTGCTCGGTACGTGGCACTGACGAACAGATCTCGCAGGCTAGCCACCGCACGGCTCCCTTCAGAGAGCCAGACCGTGCCCGGGGCGAGACCCTCGGGCAGGAGCCGCACGTAGTGCACATCGGTTTGGTTCTGTCCGATGTCTCGGAGGATAGTGGCTGACTCTCGGTCCTCAACGATGGCCAAGGTGTCGAACAGATAGCGCAGTTGCCGTACGTAGTCAGTGAGGCGTGGGTCCTTGGGGAGTAGGACATCCATGACTCCGTCGGACAGTTGCGTAGCCCAGATCTCAGCGCGTTGCTGATCGTCTGCCAGGTACCAGCCTTGTGCGTCCAGGTAGCGACGGAGCAGCTCAGGGCTCAGAGAGAGCAGAACCTGTTCTGGTAGTTGTTTCTGTGTCATCGAACCTGCACCCCCCGCCCCTGCACGCGCAGTTGATCCGCCACAGCAAACATCTGCAGAAGAGCATCCTTGCTGAGCAGATTCTCACGCGGCACTGACACCGTGACCGGGGAGTCCTCCTTGAGGTCCCGACGCTGCGGCTGGTCGTGGAGACACGTCCAGTAAGCCGCTCTGTGCAGAGCCAGTCGCTCGTCCGATGCGTCCATCCAGACGTCGGCATCATCGGGCACCAGGACGACCACCAAGAACGTGGGAAGCGCCCACTCGGATGCGGGCTTCGCAAGTTCGTTGTAGTACTTGCTCTTCATGTTGTGCGTGACCGTCGAGTGACTTACTCGCGCCTTCCGGGTGCACTTCACTTGCACGCCGATCATGGGGTTCTTCAGCCGGCCAAGTGGTCCAGGATGCCCGACGAGGAAGTCCATCATGTAGTCGTCTTCGTTTAACTTCTGGGCGGTCATCCCCGCGGCAGTAACGACTGCCTGGAAGAACACCTCACCGTAGCGGCCCTGATGGACCTCGCGGTTCAATGCCATCCAGAGTCAGCCCCGCCCTGCCGTGGTCGTCTTCACCCGCGTGCACCGAGCTTGCCACGCGCAAGATCCGGCTGTTGTGGAACGTCACAGCCGTACCCTTCGGTGATCGTAGTGAACGAAGCCGTGTCCAGGAAGCCACACTCAGTGACAGTTCCTCGGATGGGCCGATTACGGCGTTGGCGGCAGCCAAGGGTGACGTCATCTGGCGGGAGAGCGCAATGGCGCGATCGATCGTGTGGGTCCTGGACGCCATCCTCGTGACGCGAGAGCTACGGGGTGCCAGCCCGGATGTATTGGGAAAGGCCGAGACCCGCGCTGACCAGCACTGCCCGAAGGCCCGAAATCCAGGTGCATCAACGTCTGATTCCCGCATGGAAGAGTCGTTGGAGGACAACGGCGGCGGTGCTTGAGGTCATCGCGCGCCGTTGCCGCTCGGCCGGAAGCCGGTCAGCTAGGGGAGCCCTCACGCCATGTGCCGTCTGGGCCGAGGAAGTACGCCGTGCGCTCCATTCGTCTTGACGCCTCTTCGAGCTCGGCCCGCTCCTGGGCTCGGCGGGGGGCGTCCGGGTCCGTGAGGCCGAAGCCGAGCAGCGGGACCTCGTCCGGGTCAACGTCCTCGGGCAAGGGTCGGCCTTCCAGGAGGAAGCCGAAGAGGGCTCGAAGGGCTTCGTTGCCCAGTTCCAGAGGGTGGAACGGCAATGCGTACGGCTCCTCGCCCCACTCCGGGTCAGACTCCACAGGCCGGTTACCTGCCTAATAGGGCATCTCGAAGGGGAACGGGTCACCGATGTTCTCCACGATGCCGCCGCCTGGCGAGAGGCTCAACGAGCGGCGGAGGCAACCCTCCTCCCAGACCGCGAAGGCAAGCCAATCCGAGACGCTGTGCATCGCGTGCAGGATCAAGCGACGGCCCGGGGCGGCCTCCAGAAGGTGTGCCGGGAGCGCCGACGGGCGGTCGAACATCAGGCGCCGGTCGCAGACCAGGTCCACGCCAGGGAAGCTCGCCGCGTACGTGAGGCCCTCCGGCGGGTACGTCGATTCGCCCAGGACGTCGCCCTCCGTCGACTCCATCCCCCAGCCCGGGAAGACCCGGGCGACCAACGCCGCCGTTCCCTCTGCCTGCGGCTCGCCGGCCGCCTTCAGTGCCGAGGCCACGTCACCGTCCGCGTACGCCAGTAGCGCCGTCTTCGCTCCCATGCGACGCACGCTAGCCCGCACCACTGACAGCCCCACCGTCCCGAAAACGCCCGAAGTTTTCGGGAGCGGCCAGCGACTGGGCACGTCCGCGCAGGTCAGAGCCACCCCACTCCCCCACCCACCAAGTGCCTTCTAAGCACTTGGCCGCAGGTTCGAGTCCTGCCGGGGGCGCACGACGGAAGACCCTCCTTCGGGAGGGTCTTTTTGCTGGTCGGGGGCGGTTTTCGACGGTAGGTGGGGGTGCGCGAGGAGAGAGCGCGGGGTGGCTGGTTCTGTCCGGCTGAAACCGGTCGGAGGCGGCGGCCTCTGGCGGCTGGTCTTCCCGAGAGCTTCCCGAAGTCCTGGCGCCGCCCGCTGTCCTGCCTCACCACAGCGGGCAGCGGGCAGCGGACAAGGCCCCGGGGCGTGAGACCTGGTTCGGCTACCGGCGGACGGGCAGGAGCGGTACGGCGAGTTCCGCGTCGGTCAGTGCTCCATGGAGCCCGATCATGGTGCTCGCGCCGGGTTCGGTCTCCGTGGCGATCACCGCGACGTCGCCGTGGGCCACGGCGACCACGTCGCCGATGCGCCCCCGGACCCGGTCCTCGACCTGGGGCCCGAACCAGCCCGCCGCGACGGCTTCGTCGCGCGTGGCCACCCACATGCGGTCGCCCAGTGCCTCGCTCCAGGCCGCGTGGACATCGGCGGCGGCCCCGGGAAGCGCGTACACGTGCCGGGCGCGGGCTTCCCCGCCGAGGAGTGCGACGCCGTCGCGCAGAGCCCGCTCGTGATCGTAGTCGATCCGGTCTCGCGGGGCGATGTCGACCATGCCGTGGTCGGACGTGATGTAGAGGGCGGAGCGGGGTGGCAGGCGGTTGGCCAGCCGCTGGGCGAGGCGGTCGACGCGGATCAGCTGGTCGCGCCAGGTCTCGGAGTCGACACCGTCCTGGTGACCCGCCGCGTCCAGGTCACTGAGGTACGTGTAGACGAGGGAGCGGTCAGCCGCGGCCATTTCGGCGGCCGCACGGTCCATCCGTCCGTCCACGTCGTCGACCGCGACGAAGCGGCCTCCGGAGACCGCGACGCGGGTGAGGGCGGTGGCCGCGAAGCGGCTCGGCAGGACCTGCGCGGTGTGGATCCCGCGGGCTTGCAGCATCCCGAAGACGGTGGGATGCGGCTGCCAGCGGGTGGGCTCCGTCCATGGTTCCCAGCGCAACTGGTTCATGAGGACGTTGCGGCCCGGGACGGCGACGGTGTAGCCGGCGAGGCCGTGCCGGCCTGCGGGCAGCCCGGTGCCGAACGAGGCCAGCGAGGTGGCCGTGGTCGAGGGGAACCCCGCGGTCAGCGCCCGCGGCCCGTCGGCCTGCCCGCCGTCGAGAAGGGAGGCGAGGAACGGTGCGTAGGCGGCGTGCGTACGCAACTGGGCGAGGCCGAGCCCGTCGACGAGGAAGACGCAGACGCGGTCCGCGGGAACCAGGCTCAGCTCGGTGGACGGGACGACGGGGCCGCGCTTCGGGGGGAGGGCGAAACCCGCGGCGATGGCCGGCAGCAGATCGCAGAGCGACCTCGTGCCGTAGTCAGGGACGGGGGCCTCGTGCGGGTCGAGCAGGGCGGAGGGTTGCATCGGCGGCGTTTCGTTCGAGGGCGGGGTGGGGGTCGACCGAGGAGGGTGGGGGTGCGGGTGGGGGTGCGGGTGCGGGTGCGGGTCGGGTGTCGGGGTCGGGTGTCGGGGTCGGGTGTCGTCAGCCGAGGAGGGGAAGGACGTCGCGCAGGTCCTCGGTGTCGATCACGTGGTCGGCGACCGCTCGGGCGTCCTCGGTGGCGTTGAGCGCGATCGAGGTGCCCGCCGCGCGGAAGAGGGGGACGTCGGAGCGCGAGTCGCCGACGACCGCGATCTCGTGGAGTCCCACGTCGTGGGACCGGCACCATTCCTCGACGAAGGCGAGCTTGCCGTCCTCGTCGATGTGCTGGGCGACACGGCCGGAGAGAGCGCCGTCCTCCACGTCCATCCCGGCACCGGAGACGGCGGCGAACCAGGGCCGGTACTCCAGCTCCTCGGCGGCGAACCGCCAGGCGAGGGTGGCCAGGAGAAGCGTGCATCCGGCCTCGGAGAGCGCGGTGAGCGTCTCCTTCACTCCCGTGATCCACGGAGCCCCGCGCAGATGGTCACGGATCTGCCCGGGAGTGGCTCCGGTGAAGAGGGCGGCCTCACGGCTCGCGAACTCGAAGTTGTCGATCTGGTAGGCGCTGTAGAGGCGTTCGAGCTCTTCCACGGCCGGCAGGTGCCCCATGGCCTGGGCCAGGACCAGGGACGTGGTCGTCCCTCGCAGCAGGGTCCCGTCGAGGTCGAAGGCGATCACCGGGTGGCGCGTGCTGATCAAGGGTTCACTCCTGGCACGGGTAGTGAGGGAGGGGCGGTCCACCGTGGTCAGGACCAGCCGGTGCGGCGGGCCAGCCATGTGCGGCACAGTCTGCCGTACCACGCCTCGTGGGTACGGATGTGTGGCGACCATGACGGTGGAGGCAGGGAGCCACTGAGGGTGTAGAAGCCCGCGAGGGCACAGAGGAACGCGTCGACGGCCGCCGGGTCCGCCCGCCGCGTCAGCGGGTGGACGGCCGCGATCTCCTCGGGGTCCCGGCCGGCCGCCGCGATCGCGGGCAGCAGATACACCAGTTCGACCCAGTCGGCGCCGACACAGGCCCATGCCCAGTCCACGGCGAGGACGGTCCCGTCCGGGGTGAGGAGCATGTTGTCGTGGCGCAGGTCGGCGTGGAGCAGGGTGTCGCCCTCGGTGGCCTCCACCCAGCGGCTCTCCAGGTCGGCGAGGCGGTCGAGGTTCCGGGCCGACCACGGGCCGAGGCCGGCCGGGACTCCTTCCGCCCGCATCGTGCGCCAGCCGCGCAGCAGGGGGCCGAGCGGGGTGGTGAGGGGGACCGCCGAGGGCAGGGGGTTGGGGGTGAGCACGGAGGTCATGCGCTCGACACAGGTGAGGGCCGCGGCCAGGTCCTCGGAGCGGCCGAAGTCGGGGTGGCGGCCCTCGACGTCGTCGTAGACCAGGGCGATCCAGTCGTCGGTCTCCAGGCTGAACCGGAGCCGGGACGCGGGCACGGCTGCGGGCAGGGCCCCCGCGACCCGTGCCTCGGCGCGGTAGTCGGGGGCCAGTTCGTGCTCCGCCGCGAGCGCCTTGACGAAGACCCTGGTGCCGTCGCCGAGCTCCGCCCTGGCCGCGACGCCGTCGGTGAAGCCGCCGTCCTGGCTCTCGGCCGCCAGGACGGCGGCGCCGAGCCAGTGTTCGACGGCCTCCCGGATACCCGGGGGCAGCTGTGTCCACGTCAGGCGGCGTGCCGTGGACACCGGCAGAGGTCCTCGCAAGGGCGCGGTCGCTTTCTCGTGGGCCGCTCGGCGGGAGGGTCGGGGTGGCCCGGCGGGCGGGACGGGTGGAGGGAGGGCCGGGGTGGCCCGGCGGGCGGGACGGGTGGAGGGAGGGCCGGGGTGGCCCGGCGGGCGGGACGGGTGGAGGGAGGGCCGGGGTGGCCCGGCGAACCGGATGGCGGGGGCGACCCGACGGGTCGGCCACCGGGATCGGCCCGGTGGCCGGTCGCACGGCCGTTCAGGACCGCGCCGGCTCGTCCCCCGTATCGAACGGTCCGCCCGCGGCGATCAGTTCGTCGATGCGACGGAGGACCTCGGGGCGCAGGGCCTCCTGGGCCACCCTGGCATTGTCCGCGGCGTGTACGGGGTTACGGGTGCCGACCACGGCGCAGGTCACCTCCGGCCGGGCGAGCAGCCACGCCAGCGCCATCCGCGCCGGCGGCGTACCGGCGTCGTCCTCGGCCACGGACCGCAGGGCGTCCACGGCGCGGAGGTGCCGGGCTCGTGCCTCCGGCGCGAAGAATCGGGCGTGGTTCTCCACACAGAAGAAGTCGTCCGATCCGACCTCGCCGCCGCGCCAGTCGGTGAACTCGGTGTCCGGTCCCAGTGCCCCGGTGAGCAGGCCGTACGCCAGCGGACCGTACGCCATCAGACCGGTGCCGTACCGCTCGCACAGCGGGCCGAACTCGGCGAGCTCCGCACGGTGCAGCAGCGAGGCCTGGATCTGCAGGTAGTCCAGCTCGCCGGTGTCGGCGCAGGCCCGGACGTCGACGGCCGGGAAGTTGGACAGACCGATCGCGCCCACGAGCCCCTCGGCCTTGAGTTCGGTCAGGGTCCGCCAGGGCTGGTGCACCGGAATCGTCTCGGCCGGCCAGTGGAGGAGGTAGACGTCGATCCTGTCCCGGCCCAGCCGGGTGAGGGACGCCTCCAGCGCGGTGCGCATCCCCTTGTCGCTGTAGTGGTCCTCCTGCTCGGGGGCGACCTTCGTGCACACCTTGATCTCCGGGCGGCCGACCAGCGCCTCGCCGATGATGCGTTCCGAGCCGCCGCCTCCGCCGTAGACCTCCGCGGTGTCGATCCAGTTCACGCCCGCGTCGAAGGCGGTGTGGATGGCGCGGATCACGTGGTCGGAGGATTCGTTGGGGCCCCAGGTGCCCCCGCCGCCGGCCTCCCACGCTCCGAAGCCGATGGCCGAGAGCCCGGCCGGATTCCTCTCCTGGCGTATCACTTCGTCACTCTTCCTCTCCGTTCGGTGTACGGGCGGTACGGCTCAGATCAGGACGGGTATCGGTTGTTCGGCGTGGATGTCCGCCCAGATACGGGCGCCCGAGGCGTCCTCGGCGGCGGAGGCCGCGGCGACGCCCCGCCGGTAGGCCTCCCGGTGCGTACGCACGTGCCGCGACAGCCGTGCGCGGGCGGTCCGGATGCCGTACGGGTCGTGGGGCGCGGCGTCGAGCAGGCGGAAGAGCAGGCGGCCCCAGCCGTTGATCCTGCACTGTCGTTCGAGGCCGTGTGCCCCGCGGAACTTGTAGGCGACGGGGAAGCGGTAGAGCAGTTCCAGCGCGTGCAGCTGTTCCAGGAGTTCGGCCAGTCGGTCCGCGGTCCGCGGAGCGGTGTCCTGGGCCGTGCCGTGGGCCGTGCCGTGGGCGGTGTCCAGAAGGACGGCCACGGAACGCTCCGAGGCCAGATAGATGTTGCCCCGGTAGACGCCTTCTTCCCGGATCACCTCGTCCCACAGGGCCATCGTGCTGACCAGGCGCAGCGGTTCCGCGAGCACGTCGGCCGACTCGGGCGCGGTCAGCGCGTCGTCCCATGCCGCACCCGTACCGGCGTCGTCCCGGTACGTCAGACCGACCGATCCGCTGTAACAGGCCAGTGACGGCGGGGAGGAGGCGAGTTCCGGGGGGACGGACACCGTGACGCCGTCGACGGCGCCCAGACGGTTGAGCGCCGGCCAGGCGAGCAGCCGCAGGTGGGGCGGGAGATCACGCAACGCTCTCGCGGGCATCAGGTCAACACCTTCCCTGCGGGGGTGGGGACAGGAGTCCCGGGGGGAATCACCAGATGCTCGTCGGCGGCGGAGCGGCCCGGAGCGGGCAGGGCGACGGCCTCGGCCCAGAGCCTCAGCCGGTCCATGACCTCGTCGTCGTGAGCGGTTTCCCGGGAGCAGACCATCCAGACGTCGGCGCTGAAGAGCGTCTCCGTCGCCACGAGGCCCCGGCGCCGCATGGACTCGCCGGTCTCGACGCACTCGACGGCGACGTCCGCGAGATCGGGAAGGTAGTGCTCGACCGACCCCCGGACCGTCCGCACCGTATGGTCCTCGCCCCACCGCGCACGGGCGAAGTCGCGCGCGATGTGCGGATACTCGGAGACGACCCGTACCGGCCCGGCGGGCGGCGCCCCGCCCGGCAGGCGCAAGGCACAGATGCGCACGTGGTACCAGCCCAGCGGTGCCACGCGCACGACGTCCGCGCCGCTGTCCACGAGCCATTCCTCGCCGGCTATCCCCACGTCCAGGAGCCCTTCTGCGACCAGGTCGGGGATGTCCGGCATACGGAGAAAACGGTGATGGGCCGGTACGTCCGGGGCCGTCTCGTCGTAGGAGACGACGGCGGCCTCCGACCGGGGCAGCAGGCGCCCCTTGGGCAGACCTGTCCTCAGCACGGCAGGACCGCCCTTCGGTAGGGCTTGACGGTGCCGTACTTGCGCAGCTGGCGCTCGCGCTCGCCCGCGAAGCCCTTCGCGAAGGCATGGGAGGCATCGGTGCGCGTGATGTTCGCCAGGCACAGCGCCCAGACGAGCACCTGCCCGAGCTCCTCCTCCAACCGTACGGTGGATTCGCCACGCCGCATCGCCTGCGACAGTTCGCCGAGCTCCTCCAGCGCCCAGGACAGGGCGCGTTCCGGCTCCAGACGCCCGTAGAGATCGCGGCACCGCTCCTGAACGCGCCGCAGTACGCGCAGGTCGTCGTCGGGCAGAGCGACCATCGTCCGCGCGAGGTCGCCACAGGCCCTGGCCAGCGGGCCCAGCGCCTCCGCCTCGGCCGCCCGGACGCGGCGCCGCTGCTCGGCGCCCAGCACGGTGGATTCGCCCCGCTCGCCCGCGAGCAGCGTCAGGGCGTCGAGTCCGGCCCGTTCGAGGACGGCGACGCGTGACACCTCGCCGAGCCCGGCCAGATCACGCGACGAGCCGTCCTCGCCCCGCACGGCGATCCGGCTCAGCGGCAGCCACCCGGCGGGGCCTTCCCGCGTGTCCGCCCCGTAGGCCATCGTGCCCCGCACCACCACCGGGCGCGCCCCGGGCGGCAGGGCGCCGTTCCCCGGACCGGCGACCTCCAGCGCGCAGGAGTCACCGCCTTCGTCCTCGGTCAGCCGGCCCACGAGGCAGACATCGGCGTATTCCGCGGCACACAGGGCGAGGACCAGGGGGCTGTCGCGTGCTCCGCCGGGACCCCCGGGGTCGGTGGAGCCCCAGGGGACGTCGCCGTCGTACGGCGAGAAGGGGGCGTACGCCGTGGTGGCGGCGCGGGGTGGCCCCGAGGCCCTCGGCTCGGACACCGGCCGAGGGTCCCCCGGGCCCCCCTGTCCGGGTAACCCCCCTCGTAACTCTCCGGGTAAGCGTGCGCGCTCCGCGCTCATCTCTGCCTCCTGCCGTCTGACGGATGGGTGGTGGGCGCTTCGCCTCACCGATGGCACCCCTGGGCGCCGCATTCCGCTGGAGCCGGTCGTCAGCTGATCTGTAGTTCGTCGCCGCCGTACACGATCCCGAGCGAGGGAACGGACACCGACTTGTCGCCCGCCACGACCTCGCCCGCCACGAACGCCTCGTACCCGGCGCCGCGTGCGATCTCCACCGTCCGGTCGGCGTCGTCGGCGGACACCACGGCGACGTAGCCGAAGCCCATGTTGAGCGTGGCGTACGCCTCCGAGGGCGACATGCCGCTGCTGGACGCCAGGAAGTCCAGGACCTCTGGGACGTCCGGCAGCACGTCGAGGACGT
Source organism: Streptomyces sp. NPDC087215 (assembly GCF_044744885.1). NCBI lineage: Bacteria > Bacillati > Actinomycetota > Actinomycetes > Kitasatosporales > Streptomycetaceae > Streptomyces > Streptomyces sp. NPDC087215. The sequence continues at coordinate 16,028 of NZ_JBIUZD010000002.1, read as the reverse complement.
ATCGCACGTCGGCGGAGGGTCGCAGCATCTTCAGCAGGCCGTGGCCGGTGATCGGATTCAGGAAGTGCGGCACGACCGGTGAATCCAGCAACGCGCGGACGAACGCCGGGTAGAGCACCGACGGGTCCAGCAGCGCCGCGCCCAGGGTGCGACCGCTCGGCAGCACGGTCATCAGGCCGCTCGGCAACCCGGCGGCGACGTGCCTGGCCAGCGAGGCCCCGTTCGTATGCAGGCCTGAACCCGGCAGCACGACGATCCGGTCACCGGGACGCACCTCTTCGCCCAGGACGGGGCGGCGCCCCGGCGGGACAAGGGCCAGGGCGTTGCCGCCCAGCTCGATGCCGGCACCGGTCAGCAGCCCGGGGAGGGCCGGCGACTCGCCCCCGCCCCAGACCGCGCCGGACTCCTCGCAGGCCCGCTGCCAGCCGGAGAGCAGTTCCAGGGATTTGCGCTCGTCCTCGTACCAGGCGGCATCGCCCGTGGCGAAGTACGCGGTGACGACCAGCGGCTTCGCGCCGACGGAGACGACGTCGTTGACGATGGAGGCCACGGCGTCCACAGCGAGATCCGCGAACCGGCTCACCCCGGACAGCTCGAGGAACCGCTCGGCGATGACCGACTTGGTACCCAGCCCTTCGGTCACCGTCGCGAGCGTGAGCCCGCCCACTTCGAAGACGTACGCCGTCGCCCCCCGCGACCCGGCGAACTCCCGGCCCCCGGAGGAGCTCAACAGCCCGGCCGTGGCCGCCGCCCGCTCGACGGCCGCCCGCTTGACCCGGTCGAGGACCGAGTAGTCGACGCCGGCCTTCTCCTACTCCGACATGAGTGACAACCGCCTGTCTGCCGTGCGGATGTGACACGGCTCCATCGCCGTTCACTGCCGAGCGTGGGTCTCACGGTGCCCGAGCGACACACGATGGTCACTGTGAGAAGCGAATGATGGACACACGGTAAACGATCAGTTCTCGGCGGCAAGGCACCGTCAGCACAACGGCCGAATCCGTGATGACAGCGGCCGAGGGGGCGCCCTTGCGGAACTGACGCGCGGTCATGCAGGGAAGCCCGGGTCATCGTTGGCCTGGTACCTGCCCGGGCGGGAATTCGCCCGCCGCCGACACTCGCCCCTGGCCTTCGGACACGTTCGTGCGGGAGCGGCGGCCGTTCGCGGGGCTACTCGGCGGCGTCCTCGGCGAGCGTGTGGGCCACGAGGGCGTTGGCGTGGCCGTGGCCCAGGGAGTGTTCGGACTTGAGCCAGTTCACGAGTTCCATGTGCTTGGTGAGCGGCGAGGTGCGGATGAGGTCCTTCCACTCCGCGATCGGGCGGCCGTGCTTCTTCTCGATGGAGGGGAAGTAGCTGGCAGGACCCTTTACTGCGTCAGTCATGAGATGCCCCGTTCCTGTCCGATCGGTTTTCGTCGATCTCGATGTTTTCGATCATGCGCGGTGGAGCGGCGGCCGTCCAGCGATCCGCCGGGTGACGGCCAGGCGGGCGGCCACCGCGGCCAGCCACACCAGGCCCAGGCCCGCCCCCGCCGTGAAGGCCGGGACGGAGACGGCCGAGGCCATGAATCCGGCGAGCACCGCCACGGGCACGAGCCGGGAGGCGACGGCCCAGCCACGGTGGCCCCGGGCGGCGAGCGGGCGGGCCAGGACGACCGAGGCGGCGCACAGGGCGAGATAGCCGATCATCCCGGCGGCCATGTGCGCGGTTCCGTGACCGCTCATCGTGGTCGCGTCCGGGGCTCCGGCCGGGAACCCCGCCCCGGCGTCCGCCGGGAACACCGCCGCCGCCCAGAACGACACGCCGAAGATCCCGATCAGCGCGGGACCCCATGTCCCTCCCGCTCCCCCGCCCAGCGTGCGGCGCAGTCCGGCCGCGCCCGTGACCAACAGGGCCCCGGCGAGCAGGAAGTTGACGGTCTGGATCCAGCCCGCCTCACCGAGGGCCAGCTGACTGATCGCGTTCCGGCCGAAGTCGAAGCCGTCACGGGTCAGCCCCTGGACGACACCCGCCCCGAGGAACAGCGGCCCCGCCACGACCGCACCGGCCACCGGCCCCCGTAGCGTCGACCGCGCGTCACCGGAGCGGGGAACCGCGCGGGAACCGGCGCTGAGCGTCCTCGTCATGTCGAGCCTTCCTCGTTCGGTTTCTGTCGTACGTATGACCGAGGCCGAGCGGTGAAGTCATCGGCGGGACGACTGTGACCCGCGTCACCCGCCAGAGGCGTACGGGGTCGGGCGGGGGCCACCGTTCGACCATGGCCCTCTCCGGCGCCCGGCGGAACGGCCCGCGCCTGCCGGGCGGCGAGGGGTCCGGGGCGCGGCGCCCACTCCCGTACGGAGTCCCCCCGGCATCGGCCGGAACCCCCGGCACGGCGCCGCACCACCCGCACCGCCTCATGGGTGGAAAACCGCGCGATGCGTCAGCCGCCTCCGGCGACGCCACCGGACCACCGGTCGCGGCACCGGTCGCGGATAGGGTGGCGCGACGACGTCACGCTCGTTCAGGAGGTCACCCGTGGGGCCCGAACCCCTGGCCATTCGCGTACCGGTCGGGGAGGGATCCCACCGGTGGACGAGCAGGAGCACCCGGCGCCGGGTGCTCCTCGTGGTCCACAACGTCACTTCGGCGGGCCGCCTGATGGACCTGGTGCCGCTGTTCCACGACGACTTCCGCGTCCAGCTCCTGGTCACCTCCACGGGGTCGTCCGCCTTCCAGGACGGCGTCCGCGACCTCCTCCATGAACTGCAACTGCCCGAACTGCCCTGGGAACAGGCCCTGTCCACGCCCGTGGACCTGGCGATCTCGGCGAGCTTCGGCGGCGAACTCGACCTGATCCAGGGGAACTTGTCCGTCCTCTCCCACGGTGTTGGATACACTAAGAAACTGGCCCAGCCGGGAGCCGGGAGCCGGGAGCCGGGAGCCGGGAGCCGGGAGCCGGGAGCCGGGAGCCGGGAGCCGGGAGCCGGGAGCCGGGAGCCCAGGACCCACACACGCCCCGGACCCGGAAGCCGAGAGCCCGGAACCCACCTTCGGCCTTTCGCCGGAGTGGCTGCTGCCCGACGGACGGCCCTTCGTCGACGGGCTCGTCCTCTCCCACCCCGAGCAGCTGGAGCGGCTCGCGCGCGTCTGCGCGGAGGCGGTCCCCTCGGCCGTCCTCGCGGGTGACCCCTGTTACGACCGTATGCTCGCGGCGCGCCCGTACCGGGACAGGTTCCGGCGGGCGCTCGGAGTCCGCCGGGGACAACGGCTCGTCGTCCTGAACTCCACGTGGAACCCCGAAGGGCTCTTCGGGAACGGCGGCGGGCGGGACGTCCTGCCCGGCCTCCTCCCCCGGCTGGCCGCCGAACTACCGCTCGACGACTACCACTTGGCCGCCGTCCTCCATCCGAACATCTGGTACGGGCACGGTCCCGGCCAGATCCGGGCCTGGCTCGACCGCGCGCGGCGCGACGGACTGGCCCTGATCGACCCCGTCCACGCGTGGCGGCAGGCCCTGCTCGCCGCCGACCTCGTCCTCGGGGACTTCGGGGCGGTGTCGTACTACGCCGCCGCCCTCGGCACCCCCGTCCTGCTGACCGCCGACGGAACGGACGTGCTCGACACCGAGGCGCCCCTCGCGGACTTCGTCCGGCACGCGCCCCGGCTCGACCCGCACGCCCCGCTGCTCCCCCAGGTGGCACGGGGGATCGAGGCGCACCGGCCGGATCCCGCCCCCGCCGGGTTCGTCACCTCGGCCCCGGGCCGCTCGGCCGGGCTGCTGCGCGGCCACTTCTACGCCCTGATGGACCTGCCCGAGCCGACCGTCCCCGCGTCCCTCGAACCGCTCCCGCTCCCCCCGTACACCCCGCGAAGGGTGACGTCCCCGCTGTACGTACGGACCCGGGCGGAGGGGACGGACATCGTGGTCGAGCGGTCCGCCGGGCATCCCCCCGGCGCCTTCGGCGACGCCCATCTCGCCGTGCACGAGGAGACCCGGCGCGCGGAGGACCTCGACGTGGCGGACGTGATCACGCGCGACGGGCGGGCCGACGATCCGCGTCTGGGCGGCCCCGGCACGTGGACCGGTGAGGTGCTGCGGCTGCATCCGCACTGCGCGACGGCGGTGTACGTGACGGGGCCCGGCACCTGTGTCGTACGAAGCCGGGCACACGGCACGTACCGGCTGGCCGCCGAAGCGGGGGCGGGCACCGAAGCGGAGGCCGGGGCGGACGCCGGAGCGGACGCCGGAGCGGACGCCGATCCGGCCGCGTACGCCTCGGCCCTGCACGCCTGGCTGGCGTACGGCGGGACGGTCCCCGCGCGGGGGATCGTGCTCCGGGCGCACACCGGCGGCGGTGCGCATCCGTTCCGCGTGGAGGCCTCCGGCTGAGCCAGCGGGCGGCGCAGGGTGCGAGCGCGGCGGCGCCCCGCCCGGACGACACCGCACCGGACGGCGCCGCGCCGGGCCGTCACACCGGCCCGCCGGGGGACGGCCCGCTCACCCCGCCGACGCGGAGCCGACGCACCGCCGTCGCAGGCCCGCGAGATACGCGAGGTGCGGGGTCGCGGAGGACGGCAGCAGCGTCTCCGCCTCGGCGATCCTGGCCAGGGCCGCCGTGTCGTCGCCGCTCTCGTGCAGGGTCTCCGCCAGGTCCGTGAGCGAACGGGCCCGGTTGTACGCCTCCGGGGGCGCCCCGGTGCGGCCCGCGAAGAAGTCCACGGCGTTCTCCAGGCACCGGCGGGACTCCTCCGTCCTGCCCATCCCGCGCAGGGCCCGGCCCCGGTGGCGTTCGGCCAGCGCGAGGGCCCTCGGCAGGTCGGCCGCGCCCTCCTCGCCCGCCCCGATCCTCCGGTAGACGGCCTCGGCCTCGGTGAACCTCTCGTGGGCCTCCTCGTACGACCAGCGGTTCAGGCTCAACAGGCCCAGCAGTTCCACGGCCGAGGCCTCGCCCCGCAGATGACCGGCCGCCCGCTCGTACGTCACGGCCGCCCGAGCAGCCCGCCACGCCTGCTCGGTCCGGCCCATCTCCCCCAGGCAGTGCGCCAGTTGGAAGTGGAGCGCGCCCGCCATCCGTTCGTCCGCCCGGCTCTCCTCGGCGTGGCGCGCCGCGTCCCGGAGCGCCGGGAGCACCTCGTCCCAGTGTCCGGCCTTCAGCTGGAGCGGCCACAGGGCACGGGCCAGCCAGAGGGCGGTGCCGGTCCGCCGGTGCTCCTCGGCGAGGACGACCGCACGGGCCACGTTGGCCACCTCCGCCGCCAGTACGGCGATACCGTCCGGGACCTCGTCGGCCCCGCCCCGGTACCGGGGCGGGAGTTCGGTCCGCCAGCTCTCCGGCAGGGCGGCGCGGGACGCGGGCAGTACGCGCCCGAGCAGCGCTTCGAGCATCCGGTCCACGGCGTCCGCGCAGGCGCCGAGGCCGTACTCGGCGGTGGCGGTCTCGGCCAGTTGTCTCCTGGTCTCGGGCCGGAAGCGGTACCGCAGGTCCGGGAGGGGCTCCAGGAGGCCGACGGCCACCGCCTCGTCGAGCAGCCGGGCGGCCGTCGCCCCGTCGGTGCCGGCGGCGGACGCGGCGATCACGGCGCTGACGGACGGCCAGCCGCCGAGCGCGGTCAGCCGGCACAGGCGCACCGCCTCGGGACCGAGCCGGAGCGAGGCGAGACGCGCCGCCGTCCGTACCGGATGGTCCGGCCCCGTGACGGCCGGGAGGGCGGCCCCGGGCGCCCGGCCCGCCGGGGGCGCGGGCAGCGGCCCCGGCTCGTCCCGGGTGAGGAGCCGGGCCTCCGTGTGAAGGGCGAACGCGTTGCCCCGGCAGCGGTCGAGCACTCCGGGCAGCCCGGCCTTGACCCGTGCGGCGTGGTCCGGCCCGGCCACCTTCCGTACGAGCTGCTTCGCGTACCGGTCGCTCAGCGGCGGTACGGCGATCCGCTCGGCCTCGACGAGCGGGGGCGGCCCGGACACGACGACCACGAGCAGGACCCCGGGGGTCGCCGGTACGAGGGCGCGGACCTGCGCGGACGAGGTCGTGTGGTCGATCACCACCAGGGCCCTGCGCCCCTCGGTGAGCGTCCGGTAGAGCCGCTCGCGGCCCGCCTCGGTGGCGGGGACGCGGTCGGCCGCCACGTCCATCTCGCGCAGCAGCCGCAGCAGGACCGCCGACGGTTCCGGCCCGGTCTCCCCGGCGGTGTCGCGCAGGTCGACGTAGTACCGCCCGTCGGGGAACCGGTCACGGCCCTGTGCCCCGAGCCGGAGCGCGACCGAGGTGGAGCCGCTGCCCGGGGGGCCCGAGAGGAGTACGACCCGGGGCCGCCCCTCCCAGGGGCGGTCGGCCTCCTTCATCAGCCGCTTGAGCACCTTCTGGCGGTCCGTGAACGCCCATGGCGCCGGGGGCATCGCGCCCCGGGACGGTTCCGGGGCCTCGTCGGGGGCGCTCTCCAGCATCAGCGCCCACTCACCGGCCCGCCGTGGATCGTTCCCGAGGCGGGCGTGCACGCGTCCGGCCAGCGCCCGGCGCTCCTCCGCGTCGGCGGGGAGCGGGGTCTCCCGCCCGAGGGTCCTTCTGACCAGGGCTCCCGCCGACAGGGTCAGGTTCTTGCCGATCTCTCCCGCGGCTCCGTTCCCCACCCCCAGCAGGAACGTGGTCAGCGCACTGAGCGCCACGACCTCCAGCACGTCGGCCCCTCCCCCTGGTCGCCGGACCCGTTCCGCCGGACTGTATCGCCGCGTCAGCGGATCGTGGGGGCGTTCGCGCCTCTTCGACTCCCCCGTCCGGCGCGATACACGCGGCCCCCGGGCCCGCCGGAGCCGGAAGAGTGAACCGGGCGGGACGACTCCGTCACCTCGCCCCGCACGAACCCCGGCACCCCGGCACCCCGGCACCTCCCCGTACACCCCCCACGCATCCCCGTACGCCCCCGGCATGACGAACGCTCCCGCTCAGCGCCCGGCACTCCACCGGGCCGACGTCTTCCCCTCGTCCGGGGCGAGTCCGGCGGTCTCCCCGGGGGCGAGTCCGGCGGTCCGTCTCTCCTCGATCCGGCCAAGCCGCCAGACGGCCAGGGCGAGATCCAGCCGACGACGTGGCGGAAGCTGACGAAGAGGGCCGCCCCCGCGACGCGCCGCCCTTCGGCACGGGTCATCGGCCCGAGGACGCGGCACGGATGCGAGGGCGCGGCGGGTGGGGCGGGTCGTGGGGCGGGGGTGGCGGCCGGGACAGCGGCTCCGGCCGGTTGCTGCGGCGGCTGACCGGCCCCGCCGTACGACCCACCGGACCGTACGGCCACCCCCGCCGTACGGGCTTCTCCCGTCGTACGGGCTCCGGCCCCGCCTCTGGTCGTACGGGCTCCCCCGCCGGGCCCCCGGCCCCTGCGGGCGTCCTAGCGGCCGTTGCCCGCTTCGATCGGGCGGGTGCGGAGCAGGGACAGGGTGGGCAGGCCCGTGGCGGTGAGGGTGAGGAGGAGGGCGCCGCCGACCAGGAGGGCCGCCGTGCCCGGCGGGACGTACGGGGCCGCTCCCGTGATGCCCCGGGTGATGGGGACGAGGGTGATCCAGGCGATGGCCGCGCCGACGAGGAGGCCGGACACGGCGACGAGGAGCGCCTCCCAGCGCATCATGTCCCGCACCTGGCGCCGGGTGGTGCCGGAGAGGCGCAGGAGGCCGATCTCGCGGCGGCGGTCGAGGACCGTCATCACCAGGGTGTTGGCGGCGGCCACGGCGGCGAACCCGCCGAGCACGGCGGCCATGACCGTGTTGGCCCAGGCGTTGAGTTCCCGCGCGCGGTCGGCCTGGGTCCCGTATCCGGCCGCGTCGGTGACGGTCGTCCCCCGGGCGAGCGCGCCGAGTCGGCGGGCCGCCTCCTCCGGGTCGGTGCCGGGGGCCGCCGCGACGAGCACCTCGCTGTCCAGGGCGGTCGTCACATGCGCGGCGAGCGCGGCGCGGGGCATCACGGCCTGTCCCACGCCGAGTCCCCGCGCGTACGTGGCGACCACGGTGGGCCGGACCTCGGTGCCGTCGCCCAGCCAGAGCGCGACCCGGTCCCCCGCCCGTACCCCCAGGTCCTCGGCGACCATGGCGTCGAGGGCGACGGTGTCGGCAGCCCGCAGGGCGCCCAGCGAACCGCTCCGCACCCCGAGGTCGAGCACCTCGGGCAGGGCGCGCGGGTCGCCGGAGACGCCCAGGACCGTCACGGAGGCGAGCGTGTCGCCCGACCGGTGGAGCGCTCCGGTGCGGAGCACCCCGGTCGCGGCGGCCACGCCCGGTGTGCGGGCGGCCCGTTCGGCGGTTCCGGCGGGCAGACCGGGGCCGGTCGAGCCGAGCACGTGGTCGGCGACGACCGCGTGCCGGACGTTCTCCCCCGAGGCGTGACCGACGCTGCTCTGGATGAGGAGCAGCGTCCCGCAGAAGGCCGTGACCATGATGATCGGGGTGATGGCCGAGGCCAGACGGCGGGCCTGGGCCCGGGTGTTGTCGGCGGCCAGGGAGCCGGGGGCCCCGGCGGCGCCCGCCTTCAGGGGCAGTCCGAGGACGCTCGCGCACAGCCGGGCCAGGAGCGGGCCGAGCAGGGCGACGCCGAGCAGGAAGCACATGATGACGCCGAGGGCGGTGTCGGCGGCGTCCTCGCCGCCGAGCCGGGCGGCCAGTACGGCGAGCGCGGTGCCGCCCGCGAGGGCCCCGAGCCCCAGGACGATCCGGACGGCGCCGGGCCGGGCGGGCTCCACGGCCGCTTCCCCCAGCGCCTGCCCGGGGCGCAGCCGCGCGGGGCGGCGGGCGGCCACCCAGCCGGCCGTCAGCGCGGCGAGCGCGCAGATCCCCACGGCGATCGCCATCGGCAGGACGCCCGTGTCCAGGGAGACCTGGGGCGGTACGGCACCCCGGTCGACGAGTTCGCCGAACCACCAGCGGGCCAGCGCCACACCGGGCAGGACGCCCAGGGCCGCCGCGACGGGGGCGACGAACAGCGCTTCGGTGGCGATGGTGCGGCGGATCTGCCGGGGCGTCGCGCCGATCGCCCGCAGCACGGCGAACTCCCGGGCCCGCTGTCCGGTGGCCAGCGCGATCGTGCCCACGACGACGAAGACGGCGGTCAGGGCGGCGATGCCGCCGAAGGAGCCGCCGAGGCCGGTCAGCACCTCCTCGGCCCCGGCGAGCGCCGGGACCTCCACGGCGCCGCGCGCGTCACCGGTGGCGACCTCGGCGCGGCCGTCCACGGCCCGGCGCACCCGCTCCGCGAGGGCGGCCGTGGACACGCCGTCCCGGGCGGTCACGGCGATGGCGTCGGCCGTCCCGGGGTGTCCGGACAGCTTGTCGGCCACCGGGTCCGCGAACCAGGCGCTCGGGCCGTCGGCCGGTGCGGGAAGCAGCCCCGCCACCAGGTAACTCCCGCCGCCTCCAGGGGCGTTCAGCGACACCCTGTCTCCGGGAGCGAGGCCCGCCGCCCGTGCGGCACCTTCTTCGAGGACGACCTCTCCGGCTCCGGGGGCGCGGCCCGGGGGCGGGTTCCCCGCGATGAGGGCGGTGGCCGAGAAGTTCCGTCCGGTGAGGGCGGGCGGCGCGTCCGGTCCCCCCGCCGTCAGGAGGGGGAAGGACAGGTCGGGTACGGCCCCGGCGACGCCGGGCCGGGCGGCGATCTCGGCGGCGAGGGCCGTGGCGACCCGGGCGCGCTCGGGCAGCGGGCTCTGCTGCGACTGCCGTTCCCCGGCCTCCTGGAAGGTGATCCGGACGTAGGGGTCGCCGGAGACGACCACGGGGGACCCGGTGTAGCGCACGGTCGGCGCGTGGGCGGTGACGCCGGTCTGGAGCAGGGTGCCGCAGGCGGTGATGACGACCGCCGCGAGGAACAGGGCGACGAGGCTGCCCACGAAGGACGCCGGTCTGAAGCGCACGGAGGCCCGTGCGAGACCGTTCGTCACGCGGCGGCCCCCGCACGGCCCTGAGCAGCGTCGGTGCCGGTGATGCCCGTGACACTTGTGGTGCCCGTGGTGCCCGTGGTGCCTGTGGTGCCCGTGGTGCCCATGATGTCTGTGGTACCGGTGGTGGACCAGGCGCCAGCCGCCCCACCTGCGCCCCCCGCACCACCCACACCACCCAGACCAGCCAGACCAGCCAGACCAGCCAGACCAGCCGCACCAGCGACCCCACCCGCCTCTCCCGACGCCCCCGCCCCGCCCGTCAGCCTGTTCATCCGATCGGCCACCGTCTGCGGGTCCGGCTGTCGCAGGGTGCCCGCCAGGGTCCCGTCGGCCAGGAAGAGCACCCGGTCCGCGTGGGACGCGGCCACCGGGTCGTGGGTGACCATGACGACCGTGGCGCCCATCGTGTCGACCGCGCGCCGCAGCAGCCCCAGGACCTCCCGGGCGGACCGGGTGTCCAGGGCGCCGGTCGGCTCGTCCGCGAACACCACCTCCGGGTCCGTGATCAGCGCGCGGGCGATGGCCACCCGCTGCTGCTGACCGCCCGACAGCTGACCGGGGCGCCTGCCGCCGTGGTCCGCGAGCCCCACCTCGGTGAGGAGCTGCTGGGCCCGCCGCCGGTCCTGCCGTACGCCCGCGAGCCGCTGGGGCAGCAGCACGTTCTGGAGGACCGTCAGGGAGGGCAGCAGGTTGAAGGACTGGAAGACGAACCCGACGCGGGTGCGCCGCAGTTTCGTCAGCCGGTCCTCGCTGAGACCGGTGATGTCCTCCCCGCCGAGCAGCACCTGCCCGGAGGTCGGCCGGTCCAGACCGGCCGCGCACTGGAGGAGGGTGCTCTTGCCGGAGCCCGAGGGGCCCATCACGGCGGTGAAGCTGCCCCGCTCCAGCGTCAGGTCCACCCCGTGGAGGGCGCGTACGGCCCCGGCTCCCCGCCCGTGGGAGCGGGTGACGGAACGTACCTCGATCGCGGGGGTCGCGCCCCCGTGCCGTTCGGTGTCTCCGCTGTCCCGACGCCGCCCCATGATGTTCCCTTCCTCGCCGACCGACTGTGTCTCCGACCGTAGTCAGGGGGTCGACCAGCGGAAATGGAGTCAGCCGGGCTCCTGCGGGTGGGGGTATCCCCCGGCAGGTGCGGGGGATGGATACGGCGGGGCACGGGAGCGTCCGGGGCCCGTCTCAGCCCGACGGGTAGCTCCGGGCGGTCAGGCGCGGTGCGGCCCGGGGCGGGACCACGAGGGCGAAGCCGTGGTTGGCGGCGACCGCGCGGGTGTGGTCGGCGGAGAGGGAGCCGTGCCGTTCGAGGGTGAGGGCGGGCAGCCCGGAGCGGCCGTGGCCCGGCGTGTGGTGGAAGGACAGCAGCGTGGTCGAGGTCGTGGCGTGGTGCGGGTGCCGGAGGCGGGCGGCGGTCTCGTCCTCGTGGGCGAGGATGCGGACCTCCGGCTCGTGGCCGAAATCGGCCGCCACCCCGTCGGCGCGCCAGTGCGCCGGTTCGTGGTCCGCTCCGGTCCGGTGCCGGGAGAGGTTCATCGAGGTGACGGAGAGGAATCCGGCGCCGGTGCCCGCCAGGGCTTCGGCGAGGAAGCGGTTGGAGGGGCAGCGGTAGCCGGGGCCGATCAGCTGGACCGTCGGCACGCCGTCCTGGACGGCGGTCAGATGGGGCGGTACGTGGGCGGCGGCGGGGCCCCGGAAGCCGAAGGGGCCGAGGGCGAACAGTTCGTCGACGAGGTCCTGGATCTGCCGACGGGGGATCTCGGCGGGCAGCCGGGGCCAGTCGAAGAGGGAACGGACCCGGTCGCGGACGGTGGTGACGCTGCCGACCTGGGTGGCCGGGCGGCCCTTCATCCGGTTGACCCGTTCGACGACCTCGCGGTCGGCGCGGGCGGTGAGGGCGTAGAGGTTGCCGAAGCCGTGTGCGACGGCGCACCCCCGGCCCAGCGCCTCGGCCGCCCCGCGTACGTCCTCGGCGTCGCCCATGACCGGCTTCCGCGCCGTGCCCGTCCGTTCTCCGCTCACTTCTCCGCTCACTGCACACCTCCGTCGTGTGACCGATATCGACCGGGCAACGAGCCGGACCCGCAACGGTCACCTGGAGGAAGGCGACCGACCCCGGGGCCGTACCGGTGCCCCCGGCAGCAGGAACGATCTTCCACCTGATCGGGACGGCGGCCGTACGGGACGCGGGTCGCCGTACGGCCGCCGAGATCACCCGCACGGCCCCCGGGAGGCCGGGGCGGCGGACCGGTCAGCTGATCGGGTCAGCGGATCGGGTGCGCCAGCCGTACGCGGACGAGCTTCGTCTCGATACCGCTGTCCACGAGCCGGCCCCTGGTGTCGAAGGCCTCCGGGCCGTCCGTCATGCCGAAGTCGTTGTCGTTGACGACGACGAGCGTCGAGGAGCCCTCGACGGCGATGCCCTCGATCTTGCCGGGGACGCCGGGGACGGTGTTCAGGTCGAGCACCAGGCGCTTGGCGAGGAAGGGGCCCCGGTCGGCCGCCGGGCCGTCGAGCTGCTCCAGGGCCGGGGAGGCGGTGGTGTCCCAGGCGGAGCCGAGGATGTCGGAGCTCCGGCGGAGCCGCACCTCGTACACGCGGGCGGACTTGTCGGTGCGCTCCTGGACGAGGAGGCGGTCGCCGCCGAGCGCGACGACGGAGGAGATCTTCAGCTCGGAGGTCTTCGTCTGACCCGGCTCGACGACGCCGACCGGGTCGAAGCGGTAGGCGTACTCGGCGGTGACACGGTTCTTCCGGGGCGAGAAGCGCACCAGGCGCGTGTTGCGGGACTCCTCGCCGGTGGCCTTGTCGGGGTTGAGGAGCGGGCTCTGGAGCGCCATCACGAGGTCGCCGTCGGGGAGCAGCGCGAGGCCCTCGAAGCCACGGTTGATCTTGCGCTTGAGGAAGACGGACGGCAGGGACTCGACCACCGGGTAGTCGGCGCCGGTCAGGCCCAGCCCCTTGGGGACGTGGCGGGCGAGGACCCGGCCCCGGGCGGAGACGTGCACGAGCGAGGGGCCGTACTCGTCGACGAGCCAGAAGCTGCCGTCGCGGTCGCGGACGACGCCCTCGGTGTCGAGGCCGTTCGGGTTGTACGGGAGCGGGGCCGAGGCGTCGTAGGTGTACGGGGCCTCGTCGCGGCCCGGCTGGTTGGGCAGGCCGGTGACGGGGGCGCCGGACGCGGTGGTGAGCGGGATGGCCCGGACGACCCGGAGGCGGTCGCCGACGGTCCGGACCTTGACGATCGCCGGGTCGAAGCCGGGGACCGGGAAGGTGCGCCGCTTGTCCTTGCCGACCGCTATCTGGCCGTTGGGGCCCCGGTCGGTGACGGTCCAGTACTCGCCGGGCCGTCCGGCCGGGTAGAGGTCGCTGCCGATGCCGCCGAGGTCCACGTTCCGGTCGTCGCCGACGCTGCCGGGGAGCAGGGCGTTGCTGAACCGGCCCAACGGGATGTCGGGCAGGGTCGAGGTGGAGACGACCTGGGCGGCGTGACCGTGCCGCGCGGGCTCCGCCCCGGCCGTCCCCGTGAGCGCCGTGAGCGCGAGCGCGGCGGACAGCGGCAGGACAACGAGGGCGGGCCGGCGCAGGAGGCGCGGATTCATCTGAACTCCCTTGAACACATGGTGGTGGCCCGTGAGGCCCGCCTCATGGTCCGATTCCGGCCACAACGAGGGGTATCGCGGGTGCGAAGGGAGAGGGAGTTCCTGGTGAACGCCCGGCGGCGACGGCGGGCCCGGCGGCCCGGCCGGGCGGTGTCCTAGTAACGGTCGAGGACGAGCCGCGTCTTGAGGATGTCGCCGTGGTACAGCCAGCCGTTGGTCTCGGCGACGGCCAGGGCGTCGGCGCGGAGCTTCGCCGCATCGGTGTACGAGTCCGTCTTGAAGGACAGCTCGACGACGTACTCCGTGCCCGTGCCGTTCGCGCCGACGACCGGCAGCACCTCGATGCTCGCGTCGTCCGAGGCGCCCCAGGCACCGCCGTACACCTTCGCGGTCACTCCGCCGTGGACGCGGGAGGTCCGGAGGGTGCCGGTGCCCCAGCCGGTGGAGTTCCAGTCGGCGAGCTTGCCGGGGACGTCGTTCACGAGCCAGTCGCGGCCGGTCGCGTCGGCCGGGAGGGCGGTGCCGGAGTAGCCCTTGGCGCTGCGGCTCTTCTCCGTGCTGAAGCTGAGGGTCTGCTTGGCGTAGCCCCAGTCGACCTCGGCCTTGTAGTTGGTGTCACCGCTGTCGAAACCGGCCGCCTTCGCGGTGGTCAGGGCGGCGTCGATGTCGCCGTCCGTGACGGGGAAGCGCTTCTTGTACGTCTCCTCGAAGGACGAGCCGTCCTTGTGGCGGAGCCGGACGCTCCAGCCCTGGGCGTCGAGCGCCAGGCCGTCGGTGTCGTAGTAGCCGTAGGAGCGCGCCTTGGCCGAACCGGTGATGCCGAAGGCCGACTTGACCGCCGCGCCGGGGTTGTGGGAGGCGTCCAGGGCCGACGCGGTGAGGTTGATCTTCACCTCGTAGGACGGGACGGCGTTGGCGGCGGCGTACGCGGGGGACGACGGGACGAGGAGCGCGGCGGCCGAGGCGAGGGCGACGGCGGACACGGCGGCGGCGGGGCGGGCGGCCCGGGGCGTGGAGGTCATGCGCGTGGAGGTCATGGGGACGATGCTCATGAGGAAGGGTGAGATCCAGGTGACTTCCGGCCGTGGGCCGTGTGAACCACGGGCGTCCGCTGGAGGGTTCGCCGCACCTCGGGGGCGGGCCGGGAACCGGTGGCGGTTTCCGGTCGCCACCGGGGACAATCACGCCATGACGATCACCGCACGCGCCCTCAACCGGTCCACGCTCGCCCGGCAGTTGCTGCTCGGACGGGAACAGATCGGGGTCGCGGAGGCCGTACGGCGGGTGGTCGCGCTCCAGGCGCAGCAGCCGGGTTCGCCGTACGTGGCACTGTGGAACCGTGTCGAGGGCTTCGCCCCGGAGCGGCTCGACGAGGCCCTGGAACAGTACGAGTTGATCCGGACGACCCTCATGCGGCTCACGCTGCACATCGTGCACGCCGAGGACTACCGGGCCTTCCGGGAGGCCATGGAGCCGACCTTGCGCGGCTCCCGGCTGCGCGATCCCCGCTACCGGGCGGCCGGGTTCACCGCCGAGGACGCCGACGCCCTGCTGCCCGGTCTCCTGGAGTACGCGGGCACGGCCCGGAGCGGGGCCGAGCTGCGCTCCCGCATCGAGGAGGCCCGGGGCGGCCCCGTGGAGGCCGTGGTCTGGCGGATGATCCGGCAGTACGCCCCGCTGTGGCACGCGCCGACGGGCCCGCCGTGGTCGTTCGGGACGGCCCAGTCGTTCGTGACGGCGAGCACCCGGCCGGACATCGCCGACCCGGAGGCCCCGGCGGCGGGGCTCGCCGTCCTCGTCCGCCGCTATCTGGAGGGCTTCGGCCCGGCGTCCGTCCCCGACATGGCCCAGTTCGCCCTGACCTCCCGGGGCAAGGCGCTCACGGCGGTACGGCTGCTCGGCGACGCCCTGGAGCAGCGGGAAGGGCCCGGAGGGACGGTCCTGTACGACGTGCCGGGGGCGCCGCTGCCCGACGAGGACGTCCCGGCGCCGCCCCGCCTGATGGCCATGTGGGACAGCGTCCTGCTCGCCTACGTCGACCGGAGCCGCGTCCTCCCGCCCGCGTACCGCAAGCACGTGATCCGGGTGAACGGCGACACCCTGCCGACCCTCCTCGTCGACGGGTACGTGGCCGGGGTCTGGCGCCCGGTCGACGGAGGCGTCGAAGCCTCGGCCTTCGAACCGCTGCCCGCCCGGGTGTGGGACGGGCTCGCGGCCGAGGCCGAGGCGCTCGGTGCCCTGCTGGCCGACCGCGACCCCCGGGTCTACGGCCGCTACGACCACTGGTGGGTCAAGGGCCTCCCGGCCGTCGAGACCCGGCTGCTCCCGGCTCGTTGAGGAGCGGGAGGGGTGCCGACTCTCAGCCCTTCGCCGCCAGGAGGTTCTTCAGGGCGGTGTTGAGCTGGAGGACGTTGACGCGGGGTTCGCCGATGAAGCCGAGGATCCGGCCGCCGGTGTGGTCGGCGAGGAGCTGTTCGACCTGGGCCACGGTCAGGTGGTTGCGTTGGGCGACGCGGTGGACCTGGAGTGCGGCGTAGGCGGGGGAG
>NZ_JBIUZD010000001.1:529389-1099715 GCF_044744885.1 Streptomyces sp. NPDC087215 | reverse complement strand
CTCCCCCGCCTACGCCGCACTCCAGGTCCACCGCGTCGCCCAACGCAACCACCTGACCGTGGCCCAGGTCGAACAGCTCCTCGCCGACCACACCGACGGCCGGATCCTCGGCTTCATCGGCGAACCCCGCGTCAACGTCCTCCAGCTCAACACCGCCCTGAAGAACCTCCTGGCGGCGAAGGGCTGATGGCCTTACCTCCTCGGCAGAGGACCCCCTCGACAGAGGTGCCGACCGTTCAGCCCGTACAAGAGGAAGGCAGCGCGCCGATGACCCGGGTGCTGGTGGTCGAGGACGACGCCCAGCTCGCACGAGCGCTGGTGATCAATCTGCAAGCCCGTCGGTACGGGGTGGACTCCGCGCGGGACGGCGCCACGGCACTCGCCCTCTCCGCCGCCGAGCCGCCCGACGTGCTGATCGTCGATCTCGGACTGCCGGACATGGACGGGGTCGAGGTCATCAGGGCGCTGCGGCGCTGGAGCCGGGTGCCCGTGCTCGTCCTCTCCGCCCGCAGCGGCTCCGAGGACAAGATCCGGGCGCTGGACGCGGGCGCGGACGACTACATGACCAAGCCGTTCAGCATGGACGAACTGCTCGCCCGGCTGCGGGCGGCCACCCGGCGCGCCGCCGAGGCACCGGTGTCCGAGCCGGTCCCCGGCGGGCGGGTCACCACGGACGACTTCACCGTGGACCTGGTGGCGAAGCGGGTGCGGCGCGGGGACCGGGACGTACGCCTCACGCCCACCGAGTGGCACCTCCTGGAGATCCTGATCTGCAACCCGGGGCGCCTCATCAGCCAGCGCCGCCTCCTGAAGGAGGTGTGGGGGCCGAGCTACGCGACGAAGACGAACTATCTGCGGGTCTACATGGCCCAGTTGCGGCGCAAGCTGGAGAACGACCCGTCGCACCCCCGCTATCTGATCACCGAACCCGGCATGGGCTACCGGTTCGAGCCGTAGAGGCACCGGACCGTGGCACCCCCGGAGTCACCGGCCCGCCGCCGGGACGCGGGAAGCCGGGCCGCAGGCCCGTACAGCAGCAGTCGAGCCGTAGGAGAAACGCAGAACATGAGACGCGGAAAGCTGCGCATCTACCTGGGGGCCGCCCCCGGTGTCGGCAAGACGTACTCCATGCTCTCCGAAGGACACCGGCGGGTGGAGCGCGGCACGGACTGCGTGGTCGCCTTCGTCGAGCACCACAGCCGTCCGCGCACCGAGGTCATGCTGCACGGCCTCGAAGTGATCCCGCGCCGCACCATCGAGTACCGGGGCACGTCCTTCACGGAGATGGACGTGGACGCCGTCCTCGCCCGGCGGCCCGCCGTCGCGCTCGTCGACGAACTGCCCCACACCAACGTTCCCGGCTCCCGCAACGCCAAGCGCTGGCAGGACGTCGAGGAACTGCTCGTGGCGGGCATCGACGTCGTCTCGACCGTCAACATCCAGCACCTCGAATCGCTCGGAGACGTCGTCGAGTCGATCACCGGCATCCGGCAGCAGGAGACCGTCCCCGACGAGGTGGTGCGCCGGGCCGACCAGATAGAGCTGGTCGACATGTCGCCGCAGGCACTGCGCCGCCGCATGGCCCACGGCAACATCTACAAGTCCGACAAGGTCGACGCGGCCCTCTCCAACTACTTCCGCCCCGGCAACCTCACCGCCCTGCGCGAGCTGGCCCTGCTGTGGACCGCCGACCGGGTCGACGAGTACCTCCAGGAGTACCGGACGGAGCACCGCGTCTCCACGATCTGGGGTTCGCGGGAACGGATCGTCGTCGGACTGACGGGCGGGTCCGAGGGACGCACCCTGATACGGCGGGCCACCCGGCTCGCGGAGAAGGGCGCGGGCGGCGAGGTGCTCGCCGTCTACATCTCCCGCAGCGACGGGCTGAGTTCGGCGTCCCCGAAGGAACTGGCGGTGCAGCGCACCCTGGTCGAGGACCTCGGCGGCACCTTCCACCACGTCGTCGGCGACGACGTCCCCGCCGGGCTCATGGAGTTCGCGCGCGGGGTGAACGCCACCCAGATCGTCCTCGGCGTGAGCCGCCGCCGCTCCTGGCAGTACCTCCTCGGCCCCGGCGTCAGCGCCGTCGTCGCCCGCGAGTCCGGGCCCGACCTGGACGTGCACATCGTCACCCACGACGAAGCCGCCAAGGGCCGTCGGCTGCCCGTCGCGCGGAGCGCCCGGCTCGGCAGGTCCCGGACGGTCTGGGGCTGGCTCGTCGGCCTCGCGGGCCCCGCCCTCCTCACCCTGCTGCTGCGCACCGCGACACCAGAGGTGGGCCTCGCCAACGACGTCCTGCTGTACCTGACGCTCACCGTCGCGGCGGCGCTGCTCGGCGGCCTCAAGCCCGCGCTCGCGTCCGCCGCGGTCGGCTCCCTGCTCCTGAACTGGTTCTTCACCCCGCCGATCCACGAGCTGACGATCGCCGACCCCCGCAACATGGTGGCCCTGGGGGTCTTCGTCAGCGTGGCGATCTCGGTGGCCTCGGTGGTGGACCTGGCGGCCCGGCGCACCCATCAGGCGGCCCGGCTGCGGGCCGAGTCGGAGACCCTCTCCTATCTCGCGGGCAGTGTGCTGCGCGGCGAGACCACCCTCCAAGCGCTCCTCGAACGGGTCCGGGAGACCTTCTCCATGGAGGGGGTCTCCCTCCTGGAACGCCCGGACGAGACGGGGCCGTGGGCGTGCGTCGCCGTCGCGGGCCACGGTCCCTGCGCCCGCCCGGACGACGCGGACGTGGACATCCCCGTCGGCGACCATCTCGCGCTGGCCCTGACGGGCCGGGTCCTGCCCGCCGAGGACCGCCGGGTGCTGGGCGCGTTCGCCGCGCAGGCGGCCGTGGTCCTCGACCGGCAGCGGCTCGTCGACGAGGCCGGGGAGGCCCGTAAGCTCGCCGAGGGCAACAAGATCCGCACGTCCCTGCTGGCCGCCGTCAGCCACGATCTGCGGACCCCGCTCGCGGGCATCAAGGCGTCGGTGACGTCGCTGCGTTCGGACGACGTCGAGTGGTCCGAGGAGGACCGGGCCGAACTCCTGGAGGGCATCGAGGCGGGCGCCGACCGTCTCGACCACCTCGTCGGCAACCTCCTCGACATGTCCCGGCTGGAGACGGGCACGGTGACCGCCGTGATCAGGGAGACCGATCTGGACGAGGTCGTTCCCATGGCGCTGCTCGGCGTCCCCGAGGACAGCGTCGAACTGGACATCCCCGAGACGCTGCCGATGGTCGCCGTGGACCGGGGTCTCCTGGAGCGGGCCGTCGCCAACATCGTGGAGAACGCCGTCAAGTACAGCCCGCCGGGCCAGCCCGTCCTCGTCGCCGCGAGCGCCCTCGCGGACCGGGTCGAACTCCGGGTCGTCGACCGGGGGCCGGGCGTGCCCGACGAGGCCAAGGACCGTATCTTCGGGGCGTTCCAGCGGTACGGGGACACCCCGCGCGGCGAGGGCGTCGGCCTCGGTCTCGCCGTCGCCCGGGGCTTCGTGGAGTCGATGGGCGGCAGCCTGGCGGCGGAGGACACCCCGGGCGGCGGCCTGACGATGACGGTCGTCCTGCGGATGCCGGACGGGGCACCGCTCCAGATCCCGGAACAGGCCGCCGGGACGACGACCTGACGGAAGGGCGTCCGTCCGGCGTCGGAAGGCGGGGCGTGGACTCGCCGTCCACCGAGGGACCAGGGGACCAAGGAACCAGGGCACCCGGCTCCCGGGAGGGACCCGGCCGGACACCCGGTCACGGCCCCGCCCTGCCGCCGCCCCCGCTCCCGGTCCCGCCCTCCCGTCAGGGCTCCGCGCGGACGACGACGAGGGAGCCCCGGTAGGCGGGCCGGGTGCGCAGATGGCCGAAGCGCGCGTCCCAGGCGCCGGAGGCCAGGTCGTGGCGCAGGGTGCGGTCGAAGCGTTCGCGGGCCGTGTCGTCGACGAAGCTCCAGGCGGAGCACGCCTCCCGGGCGGCGGGGTCGAGGAGCATTTCGGGGCGCCCGTAGTAGGCCTCGTTGAAACCGTCGGTGCAGTCGAACGGGACGGGGACCGCCTCGACGGTCACCGTGCCGCCCAGGGCGGCGGCGATCTCGTCGACGGGCGGGTACCTGAGGGCCTCCATGTCCAGGACCCCCGGAGCGTACGCGTACAGCCAGAAGTCCCGTACGCGCGCGGGGTCGCGGGTCAGGACGGTGACCGGGCCGCGCGTCACGCGGCGCGTCTCCCGCAGCCCGGCGGTGACGTCGCCCCACTGGTGCACGCTGAACAAGGTCATCGCCGCGTCGAAGGCGCCGTCGGCGAAGGGCAGTTCCCCGGCGGCGGCGACGGCCACCGCGTCGACGGCCGGAGCGGTGCCCGGGGACGCGGAAGGCCCGCCGGGTGCCAGCGCGCGGACGGCGTTCTCGTACGTCCCCGTGCCCGCGCCCACGTTGAGGACGGTCCGCGCCCCGCCGAGCGACCGGGCGACGAAGAGGGCTATCCGCCCGTCGGGCCGCCGCCGGACGGAGCGGTCACGGCCGGGCGGGCCGTGGCCGAGGACCCCGGAGCCGCCGTCGTGCGTCCGCGTACATGTGGTCATCTGCCTTGCCTCGCCTCATGAGCAGGAACAGCGGAAGTGGGCGGAGTTCCCTGGGGACCTCGCTCGCGGCAGCCGGTGCCGACGGGCCCCCGCGCACCGGACACCGCGTGCGGTGCGCGGGGCCCTGCCGGTTCTCCGCCGTGGCGGGAGCCACTCCACCGCGCCGGGCCGGTGCCGTCAGTCAACCAGGCGCCCACCGTACGCGGCGATTGGACGCAGCCACAGAAACACGCCCTCGTGGACCGGATGATTACAGTCGATCGTCCAAGAGGCCAAAGCGGCTTTCGGGTGTGCATCTGCGAGCTGTATGGGGGAAGTGGTCTCGCTGATGAGGATCGAGGGGAGTGTGGTGCGGGATGCTTCCGGGCCCGCCGCCGTCTCCCCGGGCCGGGGCGGACTCGGGTCAGGACCGGAGCGGGCGCCGCAGCCAGCCGTCCGCCCGTCTCTCGTACCGCAGCCGGACGTGGACGCGGGTCGCCGCCGCCTGCCAGAACTCCACGCCGTCGGGCACGACGGTGTGGAGCGTCCACGCGGGGTCGACCAGCCCGGGGTCCGCCTCGATCCGGGCCAGGCTCTCCTTCAGGTCCCGGTCCCGTCCGGCGGGATCGGTGAGCGGCTCGCTCTGCCGCCCGAGCAGGGCCTCGGCCCGCGCCGTGCGGGAACGGGCGAGGAAATCGGCCGCCGACCGTTCGGCGGACTCCGCCACGACCGCGCCCCGGACCCGGACCTGACGGCCCGCCTCCGCCCAGTAGAAGGTGAGCGCGGCCCTGGGCGTACCGGCGAGCTGGACGCCCTTGGGGCTGGCGGCGTGCGCGGCGAACCGGAAGCCCGCCGGGCCCACGTCCTTGAGGATGAGGACACGGGCGTCCGGCCGTCCGTCCGCGTCCACGGTCGACAGCGTCATGGCGTGCGGGTCCGGGACCCCGGACTCCACGGCCTCGGCGAGCCACGAGAGGAACAGGGCGGAGGGCTCGGCCGGAGCCAGGTCCGGATCGAACTCAGGGAGCGGGCGGGCGAACACCTCGATGCCCCGCAGCCAGTCCCGCACGGTGGAGTCGTCCTGTCGTTCCGTCATGTCCTGCTCGCGATCTCCGCCGCCGGGGCGGGCTCGGTCGGCCGGTGAGGGGCACGGCCACCGTAACGGCCGGAGGGAGGGACGGCCGTGGTCGGGCCGGTGAGGGAAGGGGCCGTCGTCTCGGCCGGCGAGAGCGGGACGGCCGTCGTCTCGGCCGGTCAGAGGGGCACGACCGTCGTCTCGGTCGCCTTCACACCGGTCCAGACGGACACCCCGTCGGCGAGACCGAGTTCGGCGGCGGCCTGCGGGGTGATCTCGGCGACGAGGTCGGGTGCCTCGTCGGAGGCCACGAGCACCCGCAGCCGGCTGCCGCTGCTCGTGATCTCGCGTACGGTTCCGGGCCAGACGTTGCGCGGACTGCCCCCGGGCCTCTCCCGGTGCAGCGAGACCGCCTCGGGAGCGACGATCGCCAGCGCCCGGGTGCCGGGCGGCGGCGGTTCGGCCGCGACCAGGGTGCCGCCGCCGTCGAGGTCGAGACCGTGCGCGGTGGCGGTGCCGGGCCAGGCGTTGCGCCCCAGCATCCGGGCCACCCAGGGGGAGCGGGGGTGTCGGGTGACCTCGGCGGGGGTGTCGTCCTGGAGCGCGCGGCCCTCGTCGAGGACGAGGACCCGGTCCGCGAGCGACACCGCCTCGACGGGGTCGTGGGTGACGATGAGACAGACACCGCCGAACCCGGCGAGATGGGTGCGCAGGGTGTGCCGGACGTGCGCCCGGGTCGTCTGGTCGAGGGCGGCGAGCGGCTCGTCGAGGACGAGGAGCCGGGGTCGGGCGGCCAGGGCGCGCGCCAGGGCGACCCGTTGCGCCTGCCCGCCGGAGAGCTGGCCGGGACGGCGGTGGGCGAGGTGCCCCACTCCGAGCCGGTCCAGCCAGGCACCCGCCTCGCGGCGCGCCGCGGCGCGGGCGACACCCTGGGCGCGGAGCCCGTACGCGGTGTTGGCGAGGGCCGTCAGATGCGGGAACAGGGCGCCGTCCTGGGGGACCCAGGCGACCCGGCGGCGGTGCGGCGGCAGCGCGGTGACGTCCTCGTCGCCGAGCCGGAGGTCCGCGTGGGCGCGCGGGGTGAGGCCGAGCAGGGCCCGCAGCAGGGTGGTCTTCCCGGCGCCGTTGGGTCCGACGACCGCGATGGTGGTACCGGGCCCGGCGTCCAGGGTGAGCCGGGTGAAGCCGGTGACCTCGGCGTGCAGCGCCCAGCGTTCCCCGGGGACGGCGACCGGGACGGCGACCGGGGCGGAGGGGCCGCCCGCCGCGAGCGGCTGCGCCGTGGCCGGGTCGGGCGCCGCCGGGTCGGGCGCGGCGGGGGCGGACCGGCGAGGCCGGTCGGCCGGGGTGCCCGTCCACCGTCCGCGCAGGGAGACCAGCACGCCCATGGCGATGGCGAGCAGCAGCAGGGAGACCGAGGTGGCGGCCTCGGGCTCGTCCTGGAGGAGCAGGTACACCTGGAGCGGCAGCGTCTGGGTCGTCCCGGGCAGGTTCCCCGCGAAGGTGATCGTCGCGCCGAACTCGCCCAGCGCCCGCGCCCAGGTGAGCGCCGCGCCCGCGAGGACGCCGGGCGCCACCATCGGCAGGGTGACGGTGAAGAACACCCGGACCGGCGAGGCGCCGAGGGACGCCGCCGTCTCCTCGTAACGCGGCCGGAGCCCGCCGAGCGCGCCCTCCAGGCTGATCACCAGGAACGGCATGGCGACGAACGTGGCCGCGAGGACCGCGCCCGACGTGTGGAACGGGAACGTGATGCCGAAGGTGCGCTCCAGCCACGGCCCGAGCAGTCCGCGCCGCCCGAAGGCGAGCAGCAGCGCCACGCCGCCGACCGTGGGCGGCAGCACCATCGGCAGCAGGACCAGCGAGCGGACCAGCGCCTTTCCCCGGAAGGGGACCCGGGCGAGCAGCCAGGCCAGGGGCACCCCGAGCACCAGTGAGAGGCCCAGCGCCCAGAAGGACACGAGGAGGGACAGCTTCAGCGCCTCGACGGTCCCGGGGGACGTCAGATGTCCGGCCAGCTCGCCCCATTCGGTCCGTACGAGGATGCCGAGCAGGGGGAGGGTCAGGAACGCCACGGCGAGGAGCGCGGGCAGGACGAGGAGCAGCGGCGGCCCGCCGCCGGGCCGCCGGGCGTCCGCTCGTTTCATGGATGACCCCGCAGAGGTGAGGAGAGATGAGGAGGGGGCCGCCCGTCTCCCCGGTACCGGGCGACCCTCTCATGAGCGGTACGGCTCCGGTGCCGCGGCGGCTCCGGGCGGTCGGGTCCCGGGCGTGCGGGCCCCGACCCGGCCGGATGGCGGGCGGCCGGTCCCGGGAACGGCCGGGTCCCCGGGCGGTCGGACCCGGGAACGGCGGGGTCCCGGGCCTGTCCTGCCGGGGAACGGCCGGGTCCCGCCGGGCGCCACGCCCGTCGGGGCCCGGTCCCGTCAGACCCTGGGCGTCACGGCTTCTGGAAGCCGGCGTCCTGGAGGATCTTCTGGCCCTCGGGCGAGGAGAGCCAGGCGACGAACGCGGCGGCGGCCCCCGCGTTCTTCGAGTCCTTCAGCGTGGCCGCCGGGTACTTCGCGATGGCGTTCTGGGCGTCGGGGATCTCGACGGCGACGACCTTGTCCCGGGCGCTCTCGGCGTCGGTCTTGTAGACGAGACCGGCGTCGGCCTCGCCCAGCTCGACCTTGCTGAGGACGGCGCGCACGTTGGGCTCCTGGGAGACCGGCTTCACCGTGATCTTCTGGGCGTCGAGGATCTGCTCGCTGTACTTGCCCGCCGGGACCTCGGGCGCGGCGAGGACGACCTTCAGCTTGGTGTCGGCCAGGTCCTTGAGGTCGTCGACCTTGAAGGGGTTGCCCTTGCCGGTGGCGATGACCAGACGGTTCTTGGCGATGACGACCGGGGTGTCCGTGTCGGCCTTCACCTTGTCCATGCTCTTGGTGTCGGCGGTGACCAGGACGTCGGCGGGGGCGCCCTGCGCGACCTGGGCGACGAGCTCCTGGGAACCGGCGAAGGAGAACGTCAGCCTGGTGCCCGGGTGGGACTGCTCGTAGGCGGCACCGGCCGTCTTGAACACGTCGGTCAGGGAGGCGGCGGCCAGCACCGTCAGGTTCGCGGCGGGCGCCGCGCTCGCGGAACCGGTGGGGGTGCCGGTGGCCTTCGCGCCGTCGCCCTTCGTGCCTCCGTCGCCGCAGGCGGCGAGCGGGACGAGGAGGGCGGCGGTGAGGGCGGCGGTGGTGACACGGCGTCTGGTGAGGGTGAGGGACATGAGGGCTGGACTCCTTGGATCGGACGGAAGGTGCGGTGGGAGGCCGGCCGTGTCGACGGCCGCTGCGGTGCGGTACTGCGTGAGGGGTGTTCAGGTGCGGTCGATGTGCGCGCCGGTCGACTTCACGCGGGCGGTGGCCCGGATGGCGACTTCAGGGCCGGGCTCCACCACGGCCTCGCGGGTGAGGAGGGGGACCAGCCGGTGCGGACCGGCCTGGGCGGTCGCCTGGGCGGCGAGGTCACCGGGCCCGACCGCGGTGACGTTGCCCGGGGACGCGTCGCGCACCGGCGTGCGGGAGACGCCGTCGCCGCTCCGCGTGATCTCCGGGGAGAACGCGGCGAGCGGCTTCCCGTCGATGACACGCCGTCCGCTCTCGTCGCGGTGCGTCGCGACCCTCCCCGCGTCCGCCCGGCGTCGCGCGCTGCCGGCGCTGACGCCGAGCAGCCGAGCGGCCCGCCCGATGGTGTTGGACTGCATGTGCGACACCGTAGGTCGCTCAGGCTCTCATCTGCAACAAACCCGTACGACCCTCCATCGCGGATGCGAGCGGGGATGGAGAAAACTACGAACGGTTTCGGTCCGTGTCTCGTCGACCTGCGGCCCATGGGGATCTTCCAGCGCGACGGGCCTTCCCCTGGCGGATCATCTGAGAGGTATTTCGCCCTCTTGGCTTGTATCTACGATGGTGGGACGCGTACTCGCCTGGTGAACATGAGGTGCGGACCCTCGTCCGCGAGCACACAAGGAGCCTCCTATGCGGGTCGACCACCTCCTCCGCCTCGACGGCCTCGACCTCGCGCTGGTCTGGGGCGAGGAGTCGCTGCTCGGCCAGGAGATCGGCGGGGTGACGGCGACCGACCTGGAGGACCCGGCCCGCTTCCTCCAGCCCGGCGAGATCGTGCTCAGCGGCCTGGTGTGGTGGGGCCGCGACGGCGATCCCGCCAGGACCGACCGGTTCGTGTCCGCTCTGAGCGGCACCGGCGCCGTGGCGCTGCTCGCCGGGGAGGAGACGCACGGCGAGGTCCCCGGCGAACTGGCCGCCGCCTGCCGCAGACACCGCGTCCCGCTGCTCGCCGTCCCCACGCACACCAGCTTCCGGGCGATCACCGAGGCGGTCTACCTCCGGCAGTGGGGCGAGCTGAGCCGCCGCCCCACGGACCACTACGCGCTGCCGGAGAACGTCCGCGTCGAGCTGGCCCGCGCGCTCGACCGGGGCGCCTCCGCCGCCGAACTCCTCGGCCTGTCCTTCGCGCACCTCGGCACACCCGTCTGCCATCTGGTCAGCGGCAGCGGACGGACGGTCGCCCGGACCGCGACCGCCCCCGAACTCCCGCCGGAGCGCGCGGTGGAGGCGCTGCGGGGCCGACACGGGACGACCGTACGGGTCGAGGCCGACGACAGCGTCTACGACACCTGGTACCTGCACCTGCCGGAGCCGGACCGGGTGCCGCCCCGCATCCTGCACGAGATCGGGGAGCTGATCGGCCGCCACCGTCGGCGACAGGACCGGCGGGCGGCCCCGCGCGTACGGGCCCAGGAGGAACTGGTGGCCCGGACGGACGCGGTGTACGGCGAGGCCGACGGCCTGGAGCGGGCGCTGCGTTCCTGCGGTCTCGCCGGTGCCGAGGCCTACACCGTCGTGGTCGCCGACCCGGCGGGACCGGCGGCCCGGGGAGACGCCCCCGCGGCCCTTGCGGAGGCGCTGCGGCACCAGCGGGCGGTCGGGTTCGCGGTCGCCGGGCGCCCGGACGGGCGGGCCGTCGCGGTCCTGGCGCACGGCCCCGACCCGGACGGCGAGGTCCCGGCCCGGCTCCGCGAGGTGTGGCCGCTGCTCCACGCCTGCCGCCCCGGGGCGGCCCCGCACGCGGGCGTCAGCGACCCCGTCCACCGTCCCGGCGACCTCCCGCGCGCCCTCGCCCAGGCCCGCTACGCGCTGGCCGGAGCCCACGCGAAGACGGCGACGGCTCCGGCGACCGCTCCGGCGACCCCTCCGGCGACCGGTCCCGCGGCCACGGCCGGGGTCGCGCGCCTCCGGGACCTCACCGACCTCAGGACGCTTCTCGCGGGCGTCCCCGCCGATGTGCGGGCCGCGTACCTGGACACCGTCCTCGGCCCCCTGCTGCGCGCCGGGCGCGGCTCCCGTGCGGTCCTCCTGGAGACCCTGGAGGTCTTCCTGGCGCACGACTGCTCCTGGACGAGGACCGCCGAGGCCCTGCACCTCCACGTGAACACCGTCCACTACCGCATCGACCGCGTCGAGGCCCTGACCGGCAGGGACCTGTCGAGCCTGGACCACCGGCTCGACCTGCGGGCGGCGCTGCTCTGCCGCTGACCGGCGCGCGGCTCAGCCCAGGTCGACGTGGACGTTCGTCGACTTCACCCGGGCGGTGACCGTGACACCGACGTCCAGGGCCAGTTCCTCCACCGCCTCGCGCGTCACGAGCGACACCAGGCGGTGCGGCCCGGACTGGATCTCGACCCGCGCGGCGACCTCGTCGAGCCGTACCCCGGTCACGATCCCCACGAACGAGTTGCGTACGGAGGTCGGCACATCGTCCTCGGGGACGGCGTGCGCACCGGCTCCCCGTTCGGCCGCGAAGCGCGCCAGGGCCACCCCCTCGACCGTGCGGCGGCCGGACCCGTCGCGCTCCACGCCCAGCCTGCCGCCGTCCGCCCACCGGCGAACGGTCTCCGAACTCACTCCGAGCAGCCGCGCGGCCTGCCCCATGCTGTACGACGGCATCCCCGCACCCTATCCAGGGCGACCCCGTCGCCCCGCGCCCCCGGGTGGTTCCCCGCGTGTGCCACCCTGATGATCGAATCACCGGCATAAGTGAGGACGGAGGGGGACGGACATGGCAGTCGTGGAGGACGGGCGCGCCACCGGTCTGATCGCCGCGCAGGAGAAGGCGGTCGCGCTGTTCGCCGAGGTGGAGGCGCGCGGTCTGGTCGTGCCGGGACGGGGCGAGCGGGAGGTGAGCGACGCGATCCGCGACCTGGCGAACGACATGTTCGGCACCACCAAGCACTGGCACAAGCGGATCGTCCGCTCGGGTCCCAACACCCTGCTGCCCTACCGGGACAACCCGCCGGACCGGACCATCGGCGAGGAGGACATCGCGTTCGCCGACTTCGGCCCGGTCTTCGAGGAGTACGAGGCCGACTTCGGCCGCACCTACGTCTTCGGCGGCGACCCCGACAAGCACCGGCTGGCCGCCGACCTGCCGCGCGTCTTCGACGCCGGACGGGCCTTCTTCCGGGCGCACGAGGACGTGACCGGCGCCGGGATGTACGCCGAGGTCGCCCGGCTGGCCGCCGACGCGGGCTGGGACATCGGCATCTGGCACGCCGGGCACCTCGTCGGGGAGTTCCCGCACGAGACGAACGACGGCGCCAAGGCGGAGTCGTACATCACTCCCGAGAACCACCACCCGCTGCGCCGCACCGACCGCACCGGCCGCCCGTGCCACTGGATCCTCGAACTGCACTTCGTCGACCGGGAGAAGCGCTTCGGCGGCTTCCACGAGCAGCTCCTCGACCTGGCCTGAGCGGGGACACCACGCGGACGCGTGCGGAAGGGGCCGGTCGCGCGCGACCGGCCCCTTCCCCTCTCCCGGCGGCCCGCTACGGGCGGCGCCGACGGGTCGTCAGGGCGTAGCAGACGAGGAGCGCGAGGGTGAAGGCGAGGCCGATGAGGGCCGCCTGGCGCATGTCGGGCACCTTCACCGCGGTGGCGGCGACCGCGAGGACCCCGACCGCCGCGACGACCGCGAGCTTGTCGCCGCCCCGGATGCTGAAGCCGGTGAACTCCTCCGGGTGCGCGTCGCGGTGGCGGCGGAAGGCCACGTACGAGGCGAGGATCAGCAGCCACACGAGCAGCACCGCGAAGATCGCGATCGACATCATGATGCCGAAGAGCCCGCTGACGTCGTAGAAGGCGAGCAGGGCCGCCGCCGCGATGCCGAGGGTGGACGCGCCGATCGCGACCGCCGGGACGCCCCGCTTGTTGAGCCGGGCCATCGGCGCCGGGGCGAGGCCGTCGTCCCCGAGCGAGTGGAGCAGCCGGGAGGCCCCGTACAGGTGCGCGTTGGCTGCGGACATGGCGGCGATCAGCACGACCATGTTGGTGAGGGTCGCCGCCGCGGGCACGCCGACCTCGGTGAAGACCCGGACGAACGGGCTGGCCTCGATGCTGCCGTCGCCGTCCGCCATCCGCCGCCACGGGATCAGGGCCAGGACCAGGGTGATGGAGAGCAGGTAGAAGAAGCTGAGGCGCCAGGCAAGTTGGCGCATGGCGGTGCGGATGGTGCGCTGCGGGTCGGCGGCCTCGGCGGACGCGATGGCGACGACCTCGAACCCGGCGTACGCGAACATCACCACGGACATGGCCAGCCAGATCGAGCCCGCCCCGTGCGGGAGGAAACCGCCGTCGTCGGTGAGGTGCGCGAAGCCGGTCGCCTCGGTGTCCGGCAGGCCGAAGAAGACGAGCAGGGCGGCGCAGAGGATGAAGGCGCACAGGGCCACCACCTTGACGGTGGAGAGCCAGAACTCGGTGGTGCCGAAGGACTTCACACTGATCACGTTGACCGCGAGGACGATCGCGGCGACCGCCAGGATGGCCAGCGACATCGGGACGTCCGGCCACCACCAGCGGATGTACAGCGCGGAGGCGACGACCTCGGTGCCGATGACGACGACGGCGCTGAACCAGTACAGCCACCGGCTGAGGAAACCGGCCCAGGAGCCGAGATAGCGGTGGGCGACCGCGCCGAACGAGCCCTGGACGGGGTGCGCGGCGGACATCTCGCCGAGCAGCACGGCGATGATGGCCACCAGGACCGCGCCGATCGCGTACGAGACGATCACGGCGGGTCCCGCGACGGACATCGCCGAGCCGGAGCCGAGGAAGAGGCCGGTGCCGAGCGCGGAGCCCAGACCGATCATGGTGGTCTGCCGGTGGGTGAGGGAACGGACGAGTCCCTCACCGGCGGCGGGCGCCGGTCTGGCGCCGTCGGTGGCCGGGGGTGCGGCCGGGGCGGGGGGTGCGGAGTCGCCGGGTGCGGCCATGGCGGTGGGGCCCTTCTGCGCGGGGGTCGGGGGAGTGCGGAGGGGGAAGGCTCAGAACTCGCTGGTGCGGAAAGGCTTTTCGGGCGCGCCGAGGCGGGGCTTGCCCAGGACCTTCGACGACAGGGCGTAGATGCCGTGGTTGGTCAGGGCCCAGGCGATGTTCCGGTCCCATTCCACGTAGACCCCGTGGGTCTGGTTGCCGTACGCGTACTCGGCGGTGTCCCGGCCGTACGCCTTCGGCACGAAGTACGCGGAGATCTTCGGGGCGGCCGGGTCCGAGACGTCGAAGAACTGCACGCCCGCGTTGTAGAAGCCGTAGCCGAGGAGTCCGGCGTCGTGCTTGCCGGGGTTGGTGTAGTAGCCGGTCCGCTTGGGGCCGAAGCTGCCGCGCCGCTGGCAGTAGTCGGTGAATCCGGCGGCCTTCGGCGGCACCGGGCGGGGCAGGACACCGACGACGCGCGGCTCGGCGGGGTTACGGGCGTCGATCTGGTAGACGTCCTTGTACGGCTCGTAGCAGTCCTCGGTGAGGGGATAGCCCGAGTAGTAGATCATCCCGGTCTTCTCGTACTGGGAGACGTCGATGTTGTCGCCCTCGGTGCCCGCGACCGACGCCGGGAGGTCGAGGTGGCTGACC
The DNA here is from genome assembly GCF_044744885.1 of Streptomyces sp. NPDC087215. Classification (NCBI taxonomy): domain Bacteria; kingdom Bacillati; phylum Actinomycetota; class Actinomycetes; order Kitasatosporales; family Streptomycetaceae; genus Streptomyces; species Streptomyces sp. NPDC087215. The sequence goes on along the minus strand of NZ_JBIUZD010000001.1, from coordinate 1,085,152 downwards.
GTCCGCATGTTCGCCGGGTCGGAGACGTCGAGGACCGTCAGGCCGTAGCCGCCCATCGCGGCGAAGGCGTAACGCCCGCCCTTCTCCACCGGCTTGGGCAGGAAGAGGGGCATCCGGGCCCCCATCCAGCTGGTGCGGTTGCCGCAGCGCGGGTTCTTCCGGTAGGCCGCGTCCTCGCCGGTGCGCTGGCCCGGCAGGTGCCAGGTGTCGAGGAGCTTGGGGTGCGCCGGGTCGGACATGTCCCAGGACTGGTAGCCGGCCGAATGCAGGTTGGTCGGGTACTCGGTCCCGGAGTACGTGTCGTCCGGAGCGGTGGCGAGGAACATGTACTTCTCGCCGGTCCAGTACGGCACGTCGATCGAGCCGGAGCCCTGCTGCGCCGACGCCGGGTCGCTGCGCAGCGGATCGGTCTGGGTGGAGTCCGTGGAGACGGTCGCGAGGAGCTTCCAGTCCTTCTTGCGCGGGCCGTCCAGGCGGTACACCTTGAAGCCCTTCAGGCCGGGCTTGGCCCGCAACTTCCTTACGCCGTCGGGGTTGTTGTACTTGTCGAGCGGCGGGTGGTCGGAGAGTTCGGAGATCTGCCGCTTGCTCTCGAAGCTCTGCACCATGACGTACGCGCCGAGCTTCCGGCTCCACTGGATGGTGGACGCGCCCCAGTAGTCGCCGGCCGCCCAGTCGCCGTTGGCCCGGTTCTCGTCGCCGTCGACGTCCTCGCGGCTCAGCTTCTCGACGACCTTCACCTTCTTCACGTCGGTGACGTCGTAGACCCGCCCCTCGGAGCGGTCGTACTGGAAGAGGTAGCGCCGACCGCCGAAGTCCACGACGTTCTGCCAGGTGTGGAAGTAGTCGGGGGTGAAGTCGGCGCCCTCGTAGGCCGCTTCGACCTTCATGTTCTTGATGTACGAGCGGGTGTCGTAGTCGGCGTTCCGGCCGGGGAACGGATGGTCGGACTCCTCGTCGACCGGGGTGACGGAGGGGTGCCGGAAGGTGCCGTCGAGCTGCATCCCGTACGCCCCGGGGTCGGCGGGCTCCGGGCGGCGGTCGGCGCACACGGCGCGGACGTCCGGGTCGGCGGCGGGCGCGGCGGCGGTCCGGTCGGCGGCGCCGGACGTCCCGGGGACGAGCAGGGTGGCCGTGGCGGCGGCCGCGACGACGGTGGCGAGTACCGCGTTTCTGCGGGTGGAGCGCATCGGACGGTCCTTTCGAAGGCGTACGCGGGAGGGTGCGGGGATCAGGTGACGGTCGGGCGCTGCTGGAACTCGGGGGTGCGATGGGCCCCCGAGACGGTGATGTCCCGCAGTTCCCCGACGGCGCGCAGGACGTCGGCGTGGCTGACGTACAGGGCGTTGAAGCCGAAGCGGAGCAGGTCGGGGGCGCGCATGTCGCCGATGACGCCCCGGGCGGTGAGGGCGGCGACCAGCGGGTACGCCTCCGGGTGGCGCAGGGCGACCTGGCTGCCCCGGTGCGCCGGGTCGCGGGGTGTCGCCGGGGTGAAGCCGAGGCCGTCGAGGAGGGTGTCGGCGCACTCCTGGAAGAAGCCGGTGAGGGAGAGGCTCTTCTCCCGCACCTCCGTCATCGCGACCCCGTCGAAGGCGGTGAGCGCGGCTTCCAGGGCGAGCAGGGAGAGCAGCGCGGGCGTGCCGATCCGGGCCCGGGTGACGTCCGCCGCCGGTGCGTAGGCGCCGGACATCGCGAAGGGCTCGGCGTGCCCGTGCCAGCCGGTCAGGGGGTGGTCGAAGGTCTCCTGGTGGCGCCGGGCGATGTACGCGAACGCGGGGGCGCCCGGCCCGCCGGAGAGGTACTTGTAGCCGCAGCCGACCGCGAAGTCGGCGCCGATCGCGTCGAGTTCGACGGGGAGGGCGCCCGCCGCGTGGCACAGGTCCCAGTGCATGAGGGCCCCGGCGTCGTGCGCGGCGGCGGTGAGCGCGGCCATGTCGTACAGCTCGCCGGTGCGGTAGTCGACCGGTGCGTACGCGGCGACGGCCACGTTCCCGGCCTCCTCGGCGAGGACCCCGGCGGCGTCCCGGGCGGGCACCCGGCGGACGTCGAGCCCGAGGAGCCGGCCCACCGAGTCGGCGATGTACTGGTCGGTGGGGAAGTGGTCCGGGTCGGTCAGCAGCAGACGGCGGCCGGGGCGCGTCCGGGCGGCGGCGAGCAGGGTGTTGAACAGCTGGACGCTGGTGGAGTCCCCGGCGACGACCTGCCCGGGGGCCGCGCCGATCAGCCGTCCGATCGCGTCGCCGGTGCGGACCGGGGCGTCCCACCAGCCGTTGGCGTTCCAGGAGCGGATCAGGTCGGTGCCCCACTGGCGGTGCACGGCGTCCTCGACGACCGGGGGGACGGCGGCGGGCAGCGCGCCCAGGGAGTTGCCGTCGAGGTAGACGACTCCCTCGGGGAGGAGGAAGCGGTCCCGGACGGCGGCGAGCGGGTCGGCGGCGTCCAGCGCGGCGGCGCGCGCGGCGAGCCCGTCCGCGCCGGGGGAGCCGGTCGCGGTGGGGTCGGTGGCGGTGGGGTCGGTCGTCATGCGGTGTCTCCGTGATCACGTGCGAGGGGCGTGCCGGACGCGGCGGGGATGGTGTGCGCGTCCGCATCGGCGGTGGCGGTGGCGGTGGCGGGCGGGGCGGAAGCGTCGGGCGCCGGGGGTGCGGCGGGTGCGGCGGGTGCTCCTGCGGCCGGGGCCTCTCCGGCCGCCGGGGCCGCGCCCGCCCCGGCGGGGTCCTGGGCCCGGGTCAGGTCCAGGGCGATGTCCGTGAGCAGGTCCTCCTGTCCGCCGATCAGCCGCCGTCGGCCCGCCTCGACGAGCAGGTCCCGGGTGGGGACGCCGTGGCGCGCGGCCGTCGCCTCCGCGTGCCGCAGGAAGCTGGAGTACACCCCGGCGTAGCCGAGCGTGAGGGTCTCCCGGTCGACCCGGACGGGCCGGTCCTGGGTGGGCCGGACGAGCTCCTCGGCCGCGTCCGTCAGCGGGAACAGGTCACAGCCGTGCTCCCAGCCGAGCAGGTCGAAGACCGCCACCACCGGTTCCAGGGGCGCGTTCCCCGCGCCCGCGCCCTGCCCGGCGAGGGAGGCGTCGACGCGCCGGGCGCCCGCCTCCACCGCCACGACGCTGTTGGCGACGCCCAGGCCCAGGTTGTGGTGGGCGTGGATGCCGATCTCGGTGGCCGGGTCGAGGACGTCCCGGTAGGCGCGGACCCGGTCCCGTACGCCGTCCATCGTCAGCCGTCCGCCGGAGTCGGTGACGTACACGCAGTGCGCGCCGTACGACTCCATCAGCTTCGCCTGCGCGGCCAGTTCGGCGGGCGGAGCGAGGTGGGACATCATCAGGAAGCCGGACACGTCCATGCCGAGTTCACGGGCGAGCGCGATGTGCTGGGCGGAGACGTCCGCCTCCGTGCAGTGGGTGGCCACCCGGACGGAGGTGACGCCGAGCGCGTGGGCGCGGCGCAGGTCGTGGGCGGTGCCGATGCCGGGGAGCAGCAGGGTGGTGAGCCGGGCCCGGTGGAGGACGTCCGCCGCCGCCTCCAGCCACTCCCAGTCGGTGTGGGCGCCGGGGCCGTAGGTGACGGAGGAGCCGGAGAGACCGTCGCCGTGGGCGACCTCGACGGCGTCGACGCCCGCCGCGTCGAGGGCGGCGGCGATCGCCCGCACCTGGTCGAGGGTGTAGCGGTGGGAGACGGCGTGCATCCCGTCCCGCAGGGTGACGTCCTGGACGTAGACCTGGGTCATCGGCCGGGGCTCCGTTCGGCCAGGCGCTCGGCGGTGCGCAGCGCGGCGGCGGTCATGATGTCGAGGTTCCCGGCGTAGGCGGGGAGGTAGTGGGCGGCGCCCTCCACCTCCAGGTAGACCGAGACGAGCAGCCGTCCCCCGCCGCCGAGCCGGACCAGCGGGTCGTCGGCGGCGAGCGCGCGGAACTGCGGCTCCTGCTTGAGCCGGTAGCCCGGTACGTACGCGGCGACCGAGGCGGCCATCGCGTGCACGGAGGCCGTGATCCGGTCGGTGTCGCAGTCGTCCACGAGGCAGTGGACGGTGTCCCGCATGAGCAGCGGGGGCTCCGCCGGGTTGAGGACGATGATCGCCTTGCCCCGGGCCGCGCCGCCGACCTGCTCCAGGGCGCGGGAGGTGGTCTCGGTGAACTCGTCGATGTTGGCCCGGGTGCCGGGTCCGGCCGAGCGGGAGGCGATCGAGGCGACGATCTCCGCGTAGTGCACCGGGGTGACGGCGGCGACGGCGGCGACGACCGGCACGGTGGCCTGCCCGCCGCAGGTCACCATGTTGACGTTGGTCGCGCCGAGGTGCTGGTCGAGGTTGACGGGCGGCACGACGTACGGGCCGATGGCCGCCGGGGTGAGGTCGACCAGGGTCTTCCCGTAGGGCGCGAGCGCGGCGGCGTTGCGGTGGTGGGCGGCGGCGGAGGTGGCGTCGAAGACGACGTCGATCTCGTCGAAGCCGTCCATCCCGATCAGCCCGGCGACGCCGTCTGAGCTGGTCGGCACGCCGAGCCTGCGGGCCCGCGCGAGCCCGTCGGAGCCGGGGTCGATACCGATCATCGCGGCGGCGGTGACGTTCCCCGAACCACGGATGATCTTGATGAGGAGATCGGTGCCTATGTTGCCCGATCCGATGACTGCGGCCTTCACCGTACGGCCTCCTCTGTCAGCGGGGTCAGTCCGAAGAAGCGGACGGCGTTCTCGCCGAGGACGGCCGCCCGCTCCTCCGGCGTGAGGTCGCTCTCGCGCACCAGGGCGCCGATGGACTCCTCGCCGAGCGGGAACGGGTGGTCCGAGCCGAGCAGCACCCGCTCCGCGCCCATCACGTCCACCAGGAGCCGCAGCGCCCCCGGGTCGAACACGGCCGAGTCCACCGCGAAGCGGTCGGTGTAGTACGACGGCGGGTGCGGGCTGTCGGCGCGCACGATGTCCCGCCGGTGCCAGGCGTTCTCGGCCCGGCCGAGCAGGTACGGGAAGCTGCCGCCGCCGTGCGCGAACAGCAGCCGCAGCGAGGCGGGGAGCCGCTCGAAGGCGCCGGAGAGGATCAGCGACAGGATCGTCAGATGGGTCTCGCCCGCCATCCCCGCGAGCCAGGCCAGCATGTACCGGGAGTGGCGCGGCCCGGACGGCAGGTCCCAGGGGTGGACCAGGACGGCCGCGTCCTCCTGCGCGCAGTGCGCGAGGAATTCGAGGAGGGCGCCGTCGTCGAGGTCCCGGTCGCCCAGGTGGTTGCCGATGTGGACGCCGTGGAAGCCCTGCCGCATCGCCTCGCTGACGGCCTCGCAGGCGGCCTCGGTGTCCTGGAGCGGCACCTGGCACAGGGGGGCCAGCCGGTCCGGCGCGTGCTCCGCGTACCGCAGCAGGTGCGCGTTGACGGTCCGGCACCAGTCGGCGGCCCGCGCCGCCTCCAGGCCGTAGCCGAAGAGCAGCGGGGTGCTGGACAGGACCTGTACGTCCACACCGAGCCGGTCCAGGTCGGCGACCCGGGTCTCCGGGTCCCACAGGGTCCGCCGCACCGGCCTGTACTCGGCCGCGCCGGCCATCATCATCCCGGCGTCCGGGCCGTCCGTGGTGCGCAGCCAGGGGCCGTCGTCGGAGCCGGTGATCCGGCGCGACTCGGCCCGGCCGATCGCCGGGAAGACGTGCGCGTGGATGTCGACGACGGTCATGCCCCGGCCGCCTCGTCGCGCCGGGTGCGCGGGCGCAGTTCCTCGGGCCAGTCCTTGCCCGGGTGGAGGGCGCCGCAGTTCCCGCAGGTGCGGGCGGACTCGTCGGCGTAGAAGGCGCTGAAGACCGGCGGCAGGTCGTCGACGATCGAGGTGAGCTGGACCTCGCTGCGGTGCACCAGGTGGTGGCACTCCACGCAGTACCACTCGAAGGCGTCGCGGTGGCCCTGCGGCCGGGCGAACTCGACGACCAGACCGATGCTGTCCTCCTCCGGCCGCTGCGGGGAGTGCCGCAGGTGCGCCGGGGCGAGGAAGACATCGCCCTCCCGGATGTGGATGTCGCGCGGCGGACGGCCCTCCTCCTCCATGACGCGGAGCACCATGTCGCCCTTGAGCTGGTAGAAGAACTCCTCGATGGGGTCGTCGTGGAAGTCGGTGCGGCGGTTGGGGCCGCCGACGACCGTCACCATCAGGTCGGCGTCCTGCCAGATCTGCACATTGCCGACCGGCGGCTTCAGCAGATGGCGGTGCTCCTCGATCCACGCCTGGAGGTTGAAGGGGCTCATGGTCATCGGTGCTGTTCCTCGTTCTGCGGGAGATGGGCCACCGCGCTGATCTCGATCAGCAGGTGGGGGTGGGGCAGTTGGTGCACGGCGACGGTGGTCCTGGACGGCCCGGTCTCGTCGAAGTACTCGGCGTAGACCTCGTTGTAGCCGCCGAAGTCGTTCATGCCGACCAGGTAGGCCGTCACCGACACCAGGTCGTCGAGGCCGCCGCCGACCGCGCCGAGCAGGCCCGCGATGTTGTCGAGCACGGCCCGGGTCTGGACCCGGATGTCGAGGTCGGTCACGCCCATCGGGTCGGCGCTCGCGCCCGCGAAGGTCCCGTCGGGGCGGCGCGAGCTGGTGCCCGAGACGAAGACCAGGTCGCCCGCGCGCCGCAGGTGCGGGAACCGGCCGCGCGGCGGGGCCGCGCCGGGGACGATCACGAGACCTCCCCGGTGGTGAACCGGACCGCGCCGAGGCGCCCGACCACGGCCCGTACGTGCGTGCCGGGCGGCAGCGGTACGGCGGCGGTCGCCGCCCCGGCGAGGACGACCGTCCCCGGGGCGAGCGGTCCGGCGAGGCGGGCCGCCGCCGCGAGGGCGCGCAGCGGGTCGCCGAGGATCGCGGCGGTGGAGCCGGTCTCGGCCGGGCGGCCGTCCAGTTCGAGGACCACGCCCAGGTTCGCCAGGGCCCGCAGCCCGCCCAGCTCGGCCGGCGCGGTCCAGGGGCCCACCGCGTACCCGGCGGCGGAGGTGTTGTCCGCGATCACCTCGGGCAGCGAGAAGCGGAAGCCGTCGTAGCGGGAGTCGATGACCTCCAGGGCCGGGGCCACGCCCGCGACCGCCGCCGCCGGGTCGCCGCCCGGGACCAGGACCGAGCCGAGGAGGAAGGCCACCTCGGGCTCCACCCGGGGGTGGATCAGCCCCGCGACGTCGTACCGTCCCCCGTCCGGGATCTCCATCCGGTCCGTCAGCCGCCCGTGGATCAGGTCGGAGACGCCCATCTGCCGCATCTTGGCGACGCTGGTGAAGCCCAGCTTCACCCCGGTGAGCCGCTCGCCCCTGGCGAGCCGCCGCGCCACCAGCGCCTCCTGCGCCGCGTACGCCCCGGCGGTGTCCGTGAGACCGCTGCCGCCCCCGGGCAGCGGACGCGCCTCCCGCGCCGCCGTGTCGAGGGCCTCGGCCAGTGCCGTCGGGTTCATCGGGCTTCTCCTTCCGTCCCGGCGCGCCCGAAGGCCGCGCGCACCGAACCGAGTCCGTCGATCCGGGCCTCCAGCACGTCACCCGGCGCCACGGCCGTCATCGGCCCCAGCGCACCGGTCAGCACGGTGTCCCCGGCCCGCAGCGGCCTGCCGAGCCGGACGAGGGTGTCGGCCAGCCAGACGGCGGCGTGCAGCGGGTTGCCCAGACAGGCGACGCCCGCGCCGGTCGAGACGGGCTCGCCCCGCCGTTCGATGACCATCCCGGCGGTCCGCAGGTCGAGTTCCCGCAGGAGCACCGGGCGGGTGCCGAGCACGTACGCGCCGCTGGAGGCGTTGTCGGCGACCGTGTCCACGGCCGTGATGTCCCAGTCGCGGATCCGGCTGCCGACCACCTCGACGGCGGGCAGCGCGAAGGCGGTCGCCCGGATCACCTCGGCCACCGTGTGCCGTTCGTGCCGCAGGTCGTGCTCCAGGACGAGCGCCACCTCGGCCTCGGCCTTCGGCTGGAGCACCGCGCCCCAGGGCAGCTCCGCACCGTCGGGCACGGCCGTGTCGTCGAACAGGGCGCCGAAGTCCGGTGTGTCCACGCCCAGTTGCCGCTGCACGGCGGCCGAGGTCAGCCCGACCTTCCAGCCGGTGATCCGGCGGCCCTCGGCCAGACGGCGTTCGGTCAGGAGGGACTGCACGGCATAGGCCGTGTCCAGGTCGCCGGGCGGCAGCAGGTCCCGTACCGGATCGCACGGCACACCGGTCCGGCGCGCCAGGTCGAGGCGCTCGGCGGCGGCCGTGACCGCCGGGTTCTCGCGGGTCGTCGTCACAGCTTCACGCACACGTTCATGGGCTCGGAGAAGAAGTCCAGGGAGTGGTCGCCGCCCTCGCGCCCGATGCCGGACGCCTTCACCCCGCCGAACGGGGTGCGCAGGTCGCGCAGGTTCCAGGTGTTGACCCAGGCGATGCCGACCTCCAGGGCCGGGGCGACCCGGTGGGCGCGCCGCAGGTCGCCGGTCCACACCGTGGCGGCGAGCCCGTACGGGCCCGCGTTCGCCAGGGCGAGCGCCTCCTCCTCGGTGTCGAACGGCGCCAGGTGCACGACCGGGCCGAAGATCTCGTCCCGTACCGCCGGGTGGTCCTCCGGCAGCCCGGCGAGCACGGTCGGTTCCACCCAGAAGCCGCCGTCCCGGCCGTCCCCGAAGCGCGGCACCCCGCCACCGGCCAGGACCTCGCCGTCGGCGGCGGCCCGCGCCACATGGCCCAGGACCTTGTCGCGGTGGGCGGCCGAGATCATCGGGCCGTAGCCGGTCAGCTCCTTCGCCCCGGCCGCGAGCTTCGCCGCGAACTCCTCGAAGACCGGGCGCTCCACGTACACCCGCTCGGTGCACAGGCAGACCTGGCCGCTGTGGGTGAAGGACGACCGGAGCGTGCCCGCCACCGCCTCGTCCAGGTCCGCGTCCGCGAAGACGAGACCGGCGTTCTTGCCGCCCAGTTCGAAGGAGACCGGCGCCAGCCGGGCCGCCGCCGCCCGCATGATCGCCGTACCGGTGCGGGACTCGCCGGTGAAGGCGACCGCGTCCACCCCCGGGTGCTCGGTCAGCCACTGGCCGGTCGCGTCCGCGCCCCGGCCGTGCACCAGGTTGAAGACGCCCGCAGGGACCTCCGCCTCGGCCATCACCTCCGCGAGCAGACAGGCCGTGCCGGGGGTCAGCTCGGACGGCTTGGCGACGATCGTGTTGCCCGTGGCGAGGGCGGGCGCGACCTTCCAGGTGAGGAGCAGCAGCGGCAGGTTCCACGGCGAGATCACCGCGACCACCCCGAGCGGCTTGCGCACCGTGTAGTTCAGCGCGCCCCGCCCGTCCGGGGTCGGCGTGTGCCAGGACCGCTCGCCGCGCCCCGCGAGGAGGTCCGCGTACGCGCGGAAGTTGGCGACCGCGCGCGGCACGTCCACCGTCGAGGCCAGCTCGTACGGCTTGCCGGTGTCGGCGCACTCGGCGGCCGTGAACTCCCCGGAGCGCCGCTCGATGCCGTCCGCGATCCGGTGCAGGAGCCGCGACCGGTCCGCCGGGCTCCACGCGGCCCACGGCCCGCGCAGCGCCGCGCGGGCCGCGTCCACCGCCCGGTCGACCAGCTCCCGGGACGCCTCCGGCACCTCGCCGACGGCGTTCCCGGTGACCGGGTCGACGAGCGGGAACGGCACGCCGGACGTGTCGAACCCGCCTCCTACGTAATGCCGGACGGGTGAACTCACCTTGGGGACCTCCGTTGCTGGGCCGGGGACTGTCCGAAACTCGACCCCGGGGCGTGCCGGTATAGTGCGCCCACCCACCTATGCCGATCCAATGCCTTTCGACGCGGGAGGTATAGCGATCCCGGTATGCCGTGGTGGCGCGCTCCCCGGAGGCGTCCCGCCGACGGGCCCGCCGCCCCGGCACGACACCCCTCGTGAGCACCCCTCCTCCCCGGAAGGAACCCGTGGCGATGGACCTCCTGGACGGCCGGCTGAAGTTCCGGCACCTGACCCTGCTCATCGCGGTCTACGAACACGGCAGCGTCGTCCGCGCGGCCGAAACCCTCCACCTGACCCAGCCCGCCGCCACCCGCACCCTGCGCGAACTGGAGACCGTCGCCGACCTCCCGCTCTTCGTCCGCGTCCCGCGCGGGATGCGGCCCACCGTCTACGGCGAGGCGCTCGTCGGCCACGCCCGCGCGGTCGTCGCCGAGGTCCGGCGGGCCGAGGAACACCTCACCGGACTGCGCCAGGGGCAGGACGGCACGGTCACCGTCGGCACCCTGCTCGCCGGGGCCAACGTGCTGCTGCCACGGGCGGTCGCCCGGCTCAAGAGGGAACGCCCCCGGCTCACCGTCGTCGTCCGCGAGGGCACCCCGGACGTCCTCCACCCCGCGCTGCTCGGCGGCGAACTCGACGTCATCGTCGGCCGGGTGGGCGCCGCACCCGGCGAGGGCGAGCGGGTGCGGCACCGGATGCTCTACCGCGAACCCATCCGGCTCGCGGTCCGCGCGGGCCACCCCCTCCTGGCCGGACCCGGGACCGCGCTCACCGACGCGCTCGGCTACCCGTGGATCCTGCCGGTCGAGCAGACCGCGCTCCGCCAGGAGATCGGCGCCCTCTTCGTCGACCGGGGGCTCTCGCTCCCCGCCGACCGGGTCGAGTGCACCTCCATCCTGACCATGCGGGCCCTGCTCCTCCAGACCGACATGGTGGCGCTGCTGCCCGAACTGGTCCTCCGCGACGACGAACACCTCGCCCCCCTCCCCGTCGAACTGCCCTCCGTGGGCCGCACCGTCGGCATCACCGAGGCGGCCCACCGCACCCGCACCCCCGCCCTCGAAGCGCTCCTGCGCCATCTGGAGGAGGAGGCGTCCCTGCTCCGCGAGACCCTGGGCGGCGGGACGCACCCGCCGGAGGGCGGGGGAGCGCCCCACCGGTAGGGAGGGCGGGCGCACCGCCCGGAGGCCGGGGAGCACCGGACGGGGGAGCACACCGGACGGAGAGCGCACCGGACGGAGAGCGGCCGGACCGAGAGGGGTCGGACCGAGAGGGGTCGGGGCCGGGGCGGTGCGCGGCCGACGGCCGGACCCGGCCCCGCTGTCAGACCCCCGCGCCATGCTCTGTGCCATGGACGAGAACGCCTTCTGGCAGCTCATCGAAGCGTGCCGACCCGCCGCCCCCGACCCCGAGGGCGACGGACTCGCCGCCGCCCTGACGGCCCGGCTGGCCCGGGGGCCGGTGTCCGAGGTGGCCGGTTTCGCCGAACGGCTCTCCCTGGCCCTGTACCGGCTGGACCGCAGGGAGTACGGCGAGGACCTGTCGGGCGACCAGTTCCTCTACACCCGTGCGGCGGTCGTCGCGGCGGGGCGCGAGGAGTACGAGAGCGTCCTGCGGGACCCGGAGCGGTTCGTTCCGTACGCCGAGGCCCTCGTCTGGGCCGAGGCCCTGCTCTCCGTGCCGGACGAGGCGTACGAGCGGCTCACCGGCCAGGAATGGGACCGCGCCACCCGCTACAGCTACGAGTCGTACTCCAACCGGGACGGCTGGGCCGCGCCGTAGGCCGCGCCCGACAGCGGGGCACGGGCGTCACGTGGACGCCGTGCCCCCGGGCCGCCGGACGTCAGACCGGCTGCGGCCCCATCAGCCGGACCAGCAGGTCGTCCAGACTGACCAGGCCCGCGAGCCCGCCGTCCGCGTCCCGCACCAGGGCGAGGGAGGCGCGGCGCTGCCGGAGCTGCTCGACCGCCTCCGACACGGTCGTGTCCGAGGCGAGTTCGGGCACCGGCCGGACCAGGTCGCGGGCCTCGGCCCGGCGCCCCCGGGCGGCGGCCACCAGGACGTCACGGGCGTGGACCGAGCCGAGGAGGCTCTCCCCGTCCCGTACGAGCAGCCGGGAGAAGCCGGTGTCCGCGGCGCACGCCAGGACCGTGTCCAGATCCGCGTCGGCGGGCACGGCGACGATCTCGTCGGCCGGGATGCGGAGCGCGGAGACCGGGGTCTGCGGCTCGGTGAGGGAACGGGTGATGAGCTGGGAGTCCGTCTTGTTGATCAGCCCCAGACGCTCGGACTCCTCCACCAGATGGGTGAGCTGCTCCCGGTTGTGGACGGCGGTCAGCTCGTCGCGGGGCTGCACGCGGCAGAGCCGTACGAGCGCGTTGCTCACCGAGTTGAGCAGCCAGAGCAGCGGGCGCACGGCGTTCACCACGGCCCGGAAGGCCGGGGTGAGGAGCATCGCGGAGCGCTCGGGGTGGGCGATGGCCCAGGACTTGGGGGCCATCTCGCCGACGACCATGTGGAGGAAGACCACGACGGTCATGGCGACGGCGAAGGAGACCCCGTAGCTGAGGGCCGTCGGCAGGCCGAGCTTCACCAGGAGCGGGTCCAGCTCGTGGGAGATCGCGGGCTTGGACAGGGAGCCGAGCCCGAGGGTGCAGATGGTGATGCCGAGCTGGGCGCCCGCGAGCATCAGGGACAGCTCGCGCATCCCGGCGAGGGCCGCCTTGGCGCCGCGCCTGCCCTCCGCCACGGCCTTCTCGACGCGGTGCCGCTTGGCGGCGACCAGCGCGAACTCGGCGGCGACGAAGAAGCCGCTGCCGATGAGCAGCAGGACGGTGACGAAGAGAGCCATGGGGAAGCTCATGCCGGGGTCTCCTCGGCGGTGGGGGCGAGGCGTTCGACGCGGACGCGCTCGGGGACGTGGCGGTCGAGGCTGAGCACTTCGATGCGGACGCCGTCGACGGTCAGCCGGTCCCCGATCGTCGGGAAGCGGCCGAGACGGTCGATGACCAGTCCGGCCACGGTGTCGTAGTCGTCCTCCTCGGGCAGGACGATGCCGGTGGCCTCCTCGACCTCGTCCAGACGGCGCCCGGCGTCCACGCGCCAGCCGTCCCCGTCCGGCACGGCGAGGGCGACGACGGTGTCGCTCTCGTCGGCGATGTCCCCGACCAGTTCCTCGGCGATGTCCTCGTAGGTGACGACCCCGGCGATGCCGCCGTGCTCGTCCAGGACGACGGCGAACTCGTCGTCGCGCTCCCGCATCTGCGCCACCGCGCGGGGCAGCGGCAGCGTGTCCGGCAGCAGCAGCGGCGGGCGGCAGGACGCACCGGCGGTCAGCCCGCCGAACCGGCCGACGGGCACCCGGACCAGGTCGCGGACGCCGAGGACCCCCACGACGTCGTCGGGGTGGTCGCCGAGGACCGGGTAGTTCGAGTGGCCGTGCTCCGCGATCAGGCCGACGGCGTCGGTGAGAGTGGCGTCCTCGCGCACGAAGACGGCGTCGGCGCGCGGCACCATGACCTCGGCCATGGTCCGCTCCGAGAACTCCAGGGCGTGGTCGAGCAGCTCGGCGGTGTCGGGCGGCAGTTCGCCCCGCTCGTGGGACTCGCCGATCAGATGGCTGAGCTCCTCCAGGGTGGCGCCGTGGTGCAGTTCCTCGACCGGCTCGATGCCGATCCTGCGCAGCAGCCTGTTCGCGGCGCCGTCGAAGACGTGGACGACCGGCCCGACGACCTTCAGGTAGAGGAGGGTGGAGGAGGCCAGCGACTTGGCCAGCCGCTCGGGCACCGCGAGCGCCAGGTTCTTCGGCGCCAGCTCGCCGAGGACCATCTGGAGGACGGTCGCGAAGACGAAGGCGAGGACGACGGAGATCGCGGAGACGGCGCCGTCCGGGAGGCCCGCCCCCTCCAGCACGGGCTTCAGGATCGCCGAGACGGACGGCTCGGCCAGGAAGCCGACGACCAGTCCCGTGACGGTGATGCCGAGCTGGGCGCCGGAGAGCATGAACGAGAGCCGCCCGAGGACCGTGAGCGCGCGGGCCGCCCGCTTGTCGCCCGCCTCCGCCTCCCGGGCGAGCGCGAGGCGGTCGGCGGCCACGTAGGCGAATTCCTGGGCGACGAAGTAGCCGGTTCCCGCGGTCAGTACGAGAACGGCCAGGAGGCCGAGAGCGGCGTTCATCGGCTGCCGCACCTCATCACGCGGGGGCGGGTCGGACTGGCGGACAAGAAGGGGCTCCTTCGGGGGGTGGTACGGGGTACGGGGTGCCGGTGGGCGCACGCGGGGGCGCGCCGGACGCCGGGGTGAGCGCGGCCCGTGCGGGGGAGCGGACGCGGGCGGCCCCGGCCGGACCGTGCTCCAGGGCCGGATCCCGGCCTCGGGCCGGATCGTGTTCCCGGGCCGGATCCTGGTCCTCGGCCGGAACTCGGTCCTCGGCCGGCACTCGGCCGACGGCCGGAACCCGGTCCTCGGCCGGATCGTGCTTCCGGGCCGGATCGGCGTCGTCCTCGGCCGTGTCCGCTGTGCCGCTCGGCGCCCGTGCCGGGTCGTGCGTCGGCCGTCGTGCCGCGCTCGCCCTCCGGTGCGGAGGGGCCGGGGCAGGGGGCGGCACGGCTGGTACTCGGAGGCTCACCCATGTGCGGGTCGCTCACTCCTCGGTCGTCCTCGGGCGGAATCGGCGGCCGGACGGGCACGCGGATTTCTACATCACTGTAAAGGAAAGGTGATCGGACATCGAGAGGCGCCCGGCCTTCCTCCGTGCGGCCAGGTCCCGGCCGGGACCGGGCGGGACCTGGGTCGGAACCTGGGCCGGGACCCGGATCGGCCAAGGACCGGCCCGGCCCCGACCCGGTCCGGCCCCGACCCGTCCGGTCCCGGACCGCGCCCGCTCCCGCTCCCGCGCCCGCTCCCGCGCCCGGTCCCGGCGCCGGAACCGCCGTCGTGGAGCCGTACGGGAACGATCACCCGCCCCACGACGTTCTACAATCCTGTAGAAGATCTGGTGGTCCGGTGCCGCCCCGGCAGCGGACCACCCCGACGTCTGGAGTGTTCATGGCCCTGTGGGACCGCGTCAGGGAATCCGCATCGACGATGCAGACCCAGCTGACGGCGAAGAAGAACGATCTGAAGTCCGGTGCCTTCCGGGACGCCTCGATGGCCATGTGCGCGCTGGTCGCCGCCGCCGACGGCACCGTCGACCCGGCCGAGCGCCGCCGGGTCGCCCAGCTCATCGCGGCCAACGAGGTCCTGCGGAACTTCGACGCGGCCGACCTCCAGCGCCGCTTCGACGCCCACCTCGACACGCTCGCCGCCGACTTCGACTTCGGCCGGGTCGGCGTCCTCCAGGAGATCGCCAAGGCGAAGAAGAAGCCCGCCGAGGCCCGCGCCGTCATCCAGATCGGCATCGTCATCGGCGGCGCCGACGGCGACTTCGACAAGACCGAACAAGCCGCCGTCCGCGAAGCCTGCTACACCCTCGACCTCCCCCCGCACGAATTCGACCTCTGAGGCCCACCCCGCTCACGGAAAGGGAAGCAACGGCATGGAGATCTCCGGCATCATCGGTGCGATCGTGATCGGCGTCGTCATAGGAACCCTGGGGCGGCTGGTCCTCCCGGGACGGCAGCGGATCGGCGTGCTGTGGACGATCGCGGTCGGCATCGCCGCCGCCCTCGTCGGCACCGCCGTCGCCGCCGCCCTCGGCGTGGCCGACACCAAGGGCGTCGACTGGATCGAATGGCTGATCCAGATCGCCCTGGCCGCGGCGGGCGTCGCCGCGCTCGAACGCCTCAGGGCCCGCGCCTGACCGACGGGCGCACTACGGGACGACACGGACGACGGGGGAGTCTTCGGTGAAGCACGGCAGGTTACGGACCCGGTTCCGGTACTGGTTCGACGGAACGATGGACCGGGGCACACCGGCCCTGATCAGCTGGCTGGCACTGGCCTCGGTGCTGCTCATCGTGGCCGCCTCCACCCTGGTCGTCGTCTTCACCGACACCGACGCCGAGGACAACGGCGGCTGGTCCGGGGTGGCCTGGATGAGCCTGCTGCGCACCCTCGACCCCGGCACCATGGGCGGGGACACCGGAGGCCCGGTGTTCCTCGGCCTGATGCTGGCGGTGACGATCGGCGGCATCTTCATCGTCAGCGCCCTCATCGGTGTCCTCACCACCGGCCTGAACCAGAAGATCCAGGAACTGCGCAAGGGCCGCTCGCGGCTGATGGAACGCGGCCACACCATCGTCCTCGGCTGGTCGGACCAGGTCTTCACGGTGATCGCCGAACTCGTCGAGGCCAACCAGAGCGAACGCCGCTCCTGCGTCGTCGTCCTCGCCGACCGCGACAAGGTCACCATGGAGGACGCGATCCGCACCCGCATCCCCGACATGGGCCGCACCCGGGTCATCTGCCGTTCCGGCAACCCCCTGATACGGGCGGACCTGGAACTGGTCAGCCCCGACACGGCGAAATCGGTCATGGTGCTGCCCCCGGTCGGCGACGACCGGGACGTGGACGTCATCAAGGTCCTGCTGCTCCTCAACAGCCGCGCCTGGCAGGGCCCCCGGCCCCACGTCGTGGCCGCCGTGCACGATTCGGACAACCTCGCCGCCGCCCGCCTCGCCGCCGGGGACGGCGCCCTGGTGATCGACGCCGAGGACATCGCCGTACGCCTGATGGCACAGGCCCACCGGCAGACCGGCCTCTCCGGCGTCTTCGACGAACTGCTCAGCTTCGTCGGCAACGAGTTCTACCTGCGCGAGGAACCCGCCCTCGTGGGCACCACCTACGGGGCGGCCCTCCACGCCTTCGAGACCGGGGCACCGGCCGGGCTGCGCGGGAACGACGGCCGGGTCCTGGTCAACCCCGCCATGGACACGGTCATCGAACCCGGCGACCAGCTCCTCGTGATCGCCGAGGACGACCTGCTCATCAAGGCGGCCAGGACCCCGCCCCGGATCGTCGAAGCGGCCATCACCTCCGCGCCCGCCCGAGCGCCCCGGCTCGACCGCACCCTGCTCATCGGCGAGAACTCCCGCACCACCAAGCTCGTCACCCTGCTCGACAGCTTCGTACAGCCCGGCTCGACCCTCGACATCGCGGCGCCCCGGAGGCCGGACGCCGCCCTGGCCCAGCCCGTCGCCCACCTCACCGTCGGGTTCAAGCACTGCGAGCCGACCCGCAGGGCGTCCCTCGAAGCCCTCGACCTCGGCGGCTACCAGCACATCGTGGTGCTCTCCGACGACACCTTCGCCCCCGGGCCCGCCGACGACCGGACCCTGGTGACCCTGCTCCACCTGCGGGACATCGAGGAACGCCTCGGCGACCCCTACTCGATCGTCACCGAGATGAACGACGACGCCAACCGCGAGGTCGCCCAGGTCACCAAGGCCGACGACTTCATCGTCAGCACCAAGGTCATCAGCCTGCTGCTCACCCAGCTCACCGAGAACCGCGACCTGTACGAGGTGTTCACCGACCTCTTCAACCCGGAGGGCTCCGAGATCTACCTCAAGCCCGCCGCCCACTACGTCGTCCCCGGCGCAGGGGCCACCTTCGCCACCGTCGTCGAAGCCGCCCGGCGCGTGGGCGAGACGGCGATCGGCTACCGGCTCGCCCGGCACGGCGAGAGACCGCCCGGCTACGGCATCTTCCTCAACCCGCCGAAGGACACCCCCCTGACCCTCGGCCCCCGGGACGCGGTCGTCGTCCTCGCCGAGGGCGAGGGGCGCGGCCCACGGAGCTGACCGGCGGGAACCTCGCCCCCGGGCCCCCGGCCGTCCCTTCCGGGCCGGACGCGGCCCTGACCGGCGGGACTCCGCGGGAGACGACCTAGACTGGGACCCCTTCGGGGGCACGCGGAAAGGGAGAGCGACGGTGGCGGCAGACGCGGGCGATTTCACGGATCCTCCCGCGGAGGTCCTCGCCGAGGCCGCCGCGGCATTCGGACTGCTCTCCTCGCCCTCCCGGCTGCACATCGTCTGGGCCCTCGCCCAGGGCGAGAGCGACGTGACCGGACTCGCCGAGCGCGTCGGCGGCGCGCTCCCCGCGGTCAGCCAGCACCTCACCAAGCTGAAACTGGCCGGTCTGGTCCGCTCGCGGCGCGAGGGACGACGGCAGGTCTACCTCGTCGACGACCCCGAGGTGGTGACCGTGGTCCGGGTGATGGTCGGCCAGCTCACCGCCCGGAACCCGGCGCCCCTCCGACGCATCGGCACCGGTGCCTGAGACGACCGCCCCGGGCCCGCGCGCCCCGGACACCGGCGACAGCCGTGCCCCGGCCGCCCCGGAGACCCCCGGTCCGCCCACCGCGCTCCAGGTGCTGCGGGCGCTCGACAGCGGACCGCGCGGCCTGACGGACACCGAGGCCGAGCGGCGACTCGCCCGGCACGGCGAGAACCTCCTGCCCGCCCGGCGGCCGGTCCCCTGGTCCCGGCGCTTCCTGCGCAGCCTCCGCGACCCGTTCACCGCGGTCCTGCTCTGCCTCGGACTCGTCTCCGTGGTCGTCGCCGCCTGGGGCACCGGCGGCGTCATCCTCTTCCTCGTCGTCGTCAGCTGTCTGCTGCGCTCCTCGGGCGAGCACCGGGCCGACCGCTCCATGGCGGCGCTGCGGGAGTCCGTGGCCTCCACCGCGACCGTACTGCGCCGCCCGGCACCCGGCGCCCCGGCGGCCCGGCCCCGGGAGATGCCCGCCACCGAACTCGTCCCCGGCGATGTGATCCGGCTGGGCCCCGGAGACCTCGTCCCCGCCGACGTACGGCTGCTGCGGGCCGCCGGGCTGCGCGTGCACGAGGCGGCCCTCACCGGCGAGTCCGCGCCCGTCGAGAAGCATCCCCACGACGGCCCGGCCACCCCCGGGGGACCCGGCCCCGCGGCCGAGCCCCACCTGTGCTTCCTCGGCAGCAGCGTGGCCTACGGCAGCGCCACCGCCGTGGTCGTCGCCACCGGGGTACGTACCCGCTTCGCCTCCGCCCACCGGCCCGCCGGGCCGCGCGGGGAGAGCGCCTTCGACCAGGCGGTCCACGGCATCTCCTGGACCCTGATCCGGTTCATGCTGCTGACCCCGCCGCTGGTCCTCATGGCGGGCGCCGCGCTGCACGGAAAGGGCCTGGAGACGCTCCCCTTCGCCGTCGCCGTGGCGGTCGGCCTCACCCCCGAGATGCTGCCGGTCGTCGTCACGACCGTCCTCGCCCGGGGGGCCGCCCGGCTCGCCCGCGCCCACAAGGTGATCGTCACCCGGCTGCCCGCGCTCCACGACCTCGGCGCCGTCGACGTCCTCTGCCTGGACAAGACCGGCACCCTCACCCAGGACCGGCCCGTCGTCGCCCGCTCCGTGGACGCCCACGGCCGGGACGACCCCGAGGTGCTGCGCTGGGCCGCCGCCAACGCCTGGTGGACGCTCCAGCTCGCCGAACTGCCCACCCCCGACGCCCTCGACGAGGCGCTCCTCGACCGGACCGGCGAGGACGAGCTGCCCGACTGCGACGGGGTGACGGCCCTGCCCTTCGACCCCGTGCGCCGTCTGTCGACCGCCGTCGTACGACGGCCGGGCCGCCTCGGCACCCACACCCTGGTCGTCAAGGGCGCCGTGGAGAACGTCCTGGAGCGCAGCGCCCTCGACGACGCCGAGCGGCGGCGTCTGCTCGCCCTGGCCGCGCGCGAGGCGGACACCGGCGCCCGCCTCCTCGCCGTGGCCGTCGCCGAGCGCCCGGCCCGCGACCGCGCGTACACGCCCGCCGACGAACGCGGACTCGACTTCCTCGGCTTCGTCGTCCTGTACGACGCCCTCACCCCCACCGCCGCGGGCGCCCTCGACAGCCTCGCCGACCGGGGCGTCAGCGTCCGCGTCCTGACCGGCGACCACCCGGGCACCGCCGTCCACACCTGCCGCGAACTGGGACTCGCCCCCGGCCGGGTCCTCACCGCCGAGGACGTCGACCGGCTGGACGACACCGCGCTCGCCGAGGCCGCCCGGGACACCGTCGTCTTCGCCCGCTGCGCCCCCGAGCACAAGGCCCGGATCGTCGCGGCCCTGCGCGCCGAAGGGCACGTCACCGGGTTCCTCGGCGACGGCGTCAACGACGTGCCGGCCCTGCGCGCGGCCGACGTGGGCCTCTGCCCCAAGGGCGCGGTCGCCGTCGTCCGGGACACCGCGGACGTGGTCCTGGCCGAGAAGGACCTCACGGCGGTGAACCACGCCATCGCCGTCGGACGGCACAGCGGCGGGAACATCGCCACCTATCTGCACATCACGCTGTCCTCGAACCTCGGCAACGTCATCGCCATGCTCGCCGCCGCGCTCCTGCTGCCGTTCCTGCCGATGCTCCCCGCCCAGGTCCTGGCGCAGAACCTGTGCTTCGACGCCGCCCAGCTCGCCTTCGCCCACGACCGGCCCGCCCCGGCCGCCCTCAAGGCCCCGACCCGGCTCAGGCCGCGCGGCTTCCTGCGGTTCATCAGCGGTTTCGGACTGCTCAACGCGGTCGCCGACCTGGCCACCTTCGGGGTGCTCCTCGCCACGACCCGGACCTCCGCCGACGTCGAGGGCTCCTTCCACGCGGGCTGGTTCACCGAGAACCTGCTCACCCAGGCCCTGGTCATGGTCCTGCTGCGCAGCACCCGGGGCGGCGGCACACCGGGCCCGATCCGGTACGCGGCCGGGGCCCTCGCCGCGATCGGCGTCCTGCTGCCGCTGTCACCGCTCGGACCGACGCTCGACATGGCACCGCTGCCCCCGCTGTACTACGGGCTCCTCGCCGCCGTCCTCGCGCTGTACGCGGTGGCGCTGCGGGTGGCGAGGGCCCGCTACGACCGGCGGCTCGACGCCCCCGGGGACACGCGGACGCCGTAGCCGTCCCGGTGGTCGCCGGACCGCCGCCCGGCCCGCCCGGACGGCCACGGCCGTCTCCCGGCCGCCCGGCTCAGCCGTACGAGAGGTTCGAGCAGGGGTCGTCGTCGGCGGAGCGGGTGTCCCGGGTGGGCACGGCCGCGGGCGTCCCGGCGGGGGAGGCCGAGGGGTTGTCCGCGTAGGACTGCCCGAGGACGACGTCGATGCCCGCCGCGGCGACCGGGCGCAGTTCGGCGGCGGCGAAGAACCGGGCGACCGTCTCGGCCTTCTCCTTCTCGCCGGGGCCGTACTCGATGACGGTGCCGAGGTGGTCCTGGGCGGCGGCGGTGGCCGTCCCGGTGACGGTGAACCCCTCGGACCTGAGGGTCTCGGCCGCCCGCGCGGCCAGCCCCCGGGTCCGGGTGCCGTTGTGGACGGCGACGGCGATGCCCTCCCCGGAGACGGGCGAGGGGGGCGCGGCGGCGGTGGGCGCCGACGCGCCCGCACCGCTCCCGCCGCCGGTCCGCTCGCCGTCGAGGGTGCGGTCCGCCTTCAGGGCGGCCCACAGGGCGTCCGCCTCGGGCTCCACGATCGCCACGCGCGCCCCCTGGTAGCGCCAGGGGATCGTGACGAACTTCGTGTTGTGCAGGTCGACGTCCTTCAGGGACATCGCGAACGAGATCAGCTTGTCGGCCGACCCGAGGCCGGGGTCCACCGTCAGGGACCTGGTCGCCGCGTCCGCGAGCGGCAGCAGCCGGGTCGGGGTGAGCCCCTCGCTCTTCACCTTCCTGAGGAGGCTGGCCACGAACGCCTGCTGGCGCTTGATGCGCCCGATGTCGGAGCCGTCGCCGATGCCGTGGCGCAGCCGTACGTAGTCCAGGGCCCGCTCACCGGCCACGGTCTGCTCGCCCTTGGGGAAGAGGAGCTCGCCCCGGGTCGCCCGCTTGGGGTCGAGGTCCTTCTGGTACACGTCGTCGGGCAGGCACACCCGTACGCCGTCGACGACGTCCGTCAGCGCGGCGAAGCCCTTGAAGTCCACCACGACGGTGTGGTCCACGCGCAGCCCGGTCAGCTTCTCCACGGTGTTCTGGGTGCACGCCGGGTTCCCCTCGGCGGTCTGGCCCACGCTGAACGCCGAGTTGAACATGGCGCCGCCGACCGGCCGGGTCCAGCGGCCGTCGGGCAGCCGGCAGGACGGGATGTCCACCAGGCTGTCGCGGGGGAAGGAGACGGCGACGGCGTGCCTGCGGTCCGCGTACACGTGCAGGAGGAAGGCGGTGTCGGAGCGGCCGATGTCGTGGCGGTCGCCGCCGCCGAGGTCGCTGTTCCCGTCGGTGCGCGCGTCCGAGCCGATGACCAGGACGTTCTGTCCCGTACTCGAAGCGGCGGGACGGTCGTCGGAGAGACCGTCCGCGCCGAAGGTGTCGATGTCGCCGTTGAGCCTGAGATAGGCCCAGCCCATGCCCGCCGTCGCCAGGACGAGCACGGCCAGCGCGGTCATGAGGAGGCGTCCGCCCCGGCCGCGCCCCCGGCGCCCGTGCGGTGCCGGGGAACGGCGCCCGTGCGTGCTGCGGTTTCCGCCTGTCATCTGTGTGCCCTCATTCGTCGCGGCTCGTATGAGGGGACGGTGGACGGGCCCCCGGGGTTGCACGACTGCGCAAGCCGGCAAGACGGTGCGCCGGACCGTCCGCGCTCCGGCCGGGGGTGCCGCGAGGACCGGCCGGTGCGGGAACACCGGCCGGACGGTCACGCGGTCACGGGCTCGCCGGGTCGTACCCGTACCGCAGTCGTCCGTCGTCGGTGTCCCCGTCCAGCCGGTAGACGTGGAGCGCCTCGATCCGGACCCCGGCCCCCGCCCCCTCGGCCGCGCACGGATAGGTCACCTGCAGCACCGGCGGGCGGCCGGTCACCGTCACTTCCACCCCGTCCGCGGGGCCGCCGAGGAGCACCGCGTTCCGACCGTCCTTCATGTCACTCGTCCCCATGAGGAGACTTTAAAGCTTGCGCAACTCCAGAAGTGTCGTGAGGTCCGTCACGCGTGGGCCACCCGGGTGAGCGACACGCTTCACTCCTTCCGGTTGTACAGTTGCGCAATATGGCAAGCGTTCCCTCCGGTCGGACCGGTCGGGGCGCGCCTGGAACCGACAAGAGGGGGCGTGGCCGAATGCTCCGCAACGCGCTGGAACCGTGGCACCTGCTGCTGGTGGCGATCGCGTTCATCGTGCTCTTCGGATCGAAGCGGCTGCCGGACGCGGCGAGGTCCCTGGGCAGGTCGCTGCGCATTCTCAAGAGCGAGACGCGCGCCCTGCGCGAGGACGGCGCGGAGTCCGCCGCCGCGCCGACGCCCCCTCCCGGGTTCGGCGAGGACGGCCGCGCCGCCTCGCGGTAGCGCCCGGACCGGCGCACCCGACGTTTCAGGTATTGCGCAAATGAGGGAACTGGGGTGATGACCCCGGCGTTCCTCAAGGTGAGAGGCCGGATGTACGGCACCGAAGCGACAGTGAGGAAGAAAAGTGGGAGTTTCCCTGGCCAAGGGCGGCAACGTGTCCCTCAGCAAGGAGGCCCCCGGACTGACCGCCGTTCTGGTGGGACTGGGCTGGGACGTACGCACCACCACCGGCGCCGCCTATGACCTGGACGCGTCCGCCCTGCTGTGCGACGCCTCCGGCAAGGTCGTCTCGGACGGGCACTTCGTCTTCTACAACAACCTCACCAGCCCGGACGGTTCGGTCGAGCACACCGGGGACAACCTCACCGGTGAGGGGGACGGCGACGACGAGTCCATCAAGGTGAACCTCGCGGGCGTGCCCGCCGACATCGCCAAGGTGGTCTTCCCGGTCTCCATCCACGACGCCGAGAACCGGGGCCAGAGCTTCGGTCAGGTCCGCAACGCGTTCATCCGTGTCGTCAACCAGGCGAACGGTCAGGAGATCGCCCGCTACGACCTGTCCGAGGACGCCTCCACCGAGACCGCGATGGTCTTCGGCGAGCTCTACCGCCACGGGGCGGAGTGGAAGTTCCGGGCCGTGGGCCAGGGTTACGCCTCCGGGCTGCGCGGCATCGCCATGGACTTCGGCGTCAACGTCTGACACCGCGTCCGGCACCGCGTCTGACGCCACGCCTGATGCCGCGTCCGGCACCTCTTCCGCGCCGCCCCGGGCCCCCGAGGGCGGCGCGGGGCGGCGCCGGGCGTTCGGGCCGAGGTGCGGGGACCCCTGTCCCACGCTTCTACAGTCCTGTAGATTCCGGGTGGTCGTCGCTGCGGGTGCGGCCCGCCCGCCTCCGCGCGGCGACCTCGCGAGGAAACCGATGGGAGTCGGCCGAGGTCTCCCGCCCCGGGCCAGCCCGACGCGGGTCCGTCCCCGGGGAACCGGCCGACGGCCGTACCTTCCGGGGATTCCCGGCGGACCCCACCGGCCACCTCGGACCCACCCGCCACCCGCTACCGGGGAGAAGACGTCCACGCATGTTCGGCATCAGCGAACTCGCCATCCTGCTCATCGTCGTCGTGCTGATATTCGGCGCCAGGAAACTTCCCGAACTCGCCCGCTCCATGGGCAAGTCGGCCCGCATCCTGAAGAGCGAGGCCAGGGCCATGAAGTCCGAGGAGCAGGCACCCCCGCGCGTCGTACGGGCCGCCCCCGGCGATGCCACCTGGAGCCCGGCCCCGCCCCGGGACGGGCAGACCCCCCGCACCTGAGCGCCGTCACCGGTGGTCCCCCCGGTGCTCCCGCGCGTCATGGCCCTCACGCTGCTCCCGGCCGTCCCCGCCGCCGTGGGAGGACGGCGGTGGACCGGGGCCCAGTGGCCCCACGACGGGTCCGAGCGGTCCCACGGCGGAGCCGAGCGCGTACGAGCCCCCGAAGACCAGGGCCAGCAGCAGGAGGAATCCCCACACGGTGCACTGGGGCCTGCGGCCCCGCGAGGGTTCTCGTGGTGCGTCCATCGCTCGTCCCTCCGGGTGCGACGACGATCCGCGCCGGCCGATCGGGCGCGCTCCCGAGGTGGTCGGACGGCGGGCCCGTCCGGTTCCCGCGAGAAGGAGGCGGGCCCGGGAAGCGGGGCCCGCCTCCCGGATCAGACGAGGGCGGGGGTCCTCGTGGACCTCCCGCGCGCCGGTGCTCCGCCGCCCGGGGCGGACGGGGGCCCGGGGTCCTCCTCCCCGTTCAGCAGGGCGATCAGCGAGGCGCGGGCCCGCGCGACGCGCGAGCGGACCGTGCCGACGGGACAGCCGATGGTCTCGGCCGCCTCGGCATAGGGCAGGCCCAGCATCTGGGTCAGGACGAAGGCGTCCTTGCGCTCCGGCGCGAGAGCGGCGAGGAGTTCGGCGAGGGCGACACCGTCCTCGAAGCCGGGAAGCCCCCGGGGCTGGGTCTGTTCGGCCTCCTTCTGCCAGTCCTCGCGGTCGCAGAGCCGGGGCCGGGCGGCCGCGTGCCGCAGGCTGTCCACCACCGTCCTGCGGGCTATCGACAACAGCCAGGTACGCGCGGACGAACGCCCCTGGAAGCGGGGGAGCGCGGCGAGCGCGCGCAGGAAGACCTCCTGGGTGAGGTCGTCGGCGGCCTGCCGGTCGGCGCTGAGATGGGCCACGTACCGCCAGACGTCACGGTGCAGGGCCCGTACGAAGAGATCGGTCTTGGCCGGGTCGCCGTCCCGGGCGGCGAGCGCGAGCCGGGTCGTCGCAGCGTCGGCGTCGGCGGTGTGCGGGAGCCGGGCCGGTCGCGCCGGTCCCGGGCGGGAGGTGTCGTGGACAGGAGTCATCGCCACAAGTCCTTACGGGGCAAGGGGAATCCGGTGGCGCGCGAAGGGCGGCACCGGTCACGGGTACGGCCTGCCGGACGGCAGGACCGATGCCCGAGCGACGGCTCGGGAAGCCGTCGGACTCGGGAATCCGGCTGTCAGAGGACAGCGGTCACCCGTGGGGGTCCCCGCGAGACGACACAGTGGGCGAGGAGGAGCCGCCGGGGCGCGCGTTCGTCACCGGCGCGCGCGGTGCGGGGCCGGGGCCGGTCCGGCGTCACGGGGGCGAAGGCCGTGATCAGCAGCCGCAGCGGCCGGAACAGGCCCAGCGGCACGGCCCGCAGCAGACGGAACACGGCCCGTTCGCCGTACGCCATCCACACCCCGCTCAGGAACGCGGCCAGCAGGTGCGCCGAGAACATCCCGAAGGACGTGCCCATGTCTGTCATGTCGTGCGCGGCGGGCATCTCGCCGAGCGCCGCGCCGACCCGGGAGACGGCTCCGTGGTCCATGGCGGCGTGCGCGGGGCCACCGGGTTCCGCCGTCCCGTGGGCGACGGCCCCGTCCACCAGGGAGGTCATCGTCGTGGCGGGGGCGCCGGTGGCCGGTGACCCGGCCGACTGGGACCAGCCGAACACCGTGTGCAGCGCGCTCTGGACGGCCATGCTCGTCGCCGTGACGGCCACGAGGCCGCGCTCACGGCCCGAGAGGGCCCAGGCGACGGCCCAGGTGCCCGCGAAGGCGAGGGCCAGGACCGGACCCGGCAGGGCCCGCGCCGACATCAGGACGTGGCCGGTGGCCGCGAGCAGCACACAGACGGCCGCGAAGGTCGCGGCCCGCACCCCTCGCGCACATCGGCCTGGTGTCATGGCGCGCCCATCCTTGCACCCCTTCCCCGGAGGCATGAGGACGGTGACGATCGTGCCGGGGGCGCCCCTGGGACCCGTCGACACATGAGTACGCGACTGTGGCGCACCCCACAAGAGCGCCTCGGGAACTTCCGGCGCACCCGTGACGACTCCTCCGTGACGGGGGTGAACACCCGCGCATCGTGGGGGAGATGAGGTACGGGGTGAGCGCGGTGGACACGGCGGCGGCCGGAACCGGCCGGGGCGCGGACCGGGGGCTGACCGCGCTGCTGACGACCGCCATGGCCTTCTCGATGATGCAGCTCTTCCTGCTCGGCGCCCTCGGCCCCCGGCTCGTCGACGAGCTCGGCGTGTCGGAGACGCTCCTCGGCCTGACCACCACGGTCGGGTTCGGCACGGCGGCCCTCCTCTCGCCCCTCGGGGGCCGTGTCGTGGACCGGTTCGGCCCCCGGCGCGCCCTGACGTGGCTGCTCGTCGTCTCCGCGGTCGCGCTCGCCCTGATCGGCGCGGCCCCCGGGCCGGGTCTGCTCCTCGCCGCCGTGGCGCTCGGCGGTCTTCCGCAGGCGCTCGCCAACCCGGCCACCAACAAGGCGATCCTGGCCGCCGTTCCCGCGCCGAGGCGGGGAGCCGTCACCGGGACCAAGCAGTCCGGCGTGCAACTGGGCGCGTTCGTGGCCGGGCTGCCCCTCGCGGCGGCGGCCGGTCTCCTCGGCTGGCGCGTCGCGGTGTGGGCGGCTGCCGGTGCGGCGCTCGGCGCGGCCCTGTGGGCCCGGCGCGCGCTGCGCCCCGACGCTCCGGCGCCGAAGGCACCCACCGAGCGGGGGCCGCACCGGCGCGGGGCTCCCGTCCCCTGGCTGGCGGCGTTCTCGCTCTTCCTGGGCGCCGGGATCGCCTCCGTCAACACCTATCTCGCCCTGTTCGGGGTCCAACGCCTGGGCCTGGGGCCGACGGTGGCGGGCGCGCTGGTCGCCGTCCTCGGCGTCGCCGGTGTCGGCGGCCGGATCGGCTGGTCCCGGGCGGCCACGCCCGGCCGGGCCCGGTGGCTGCCCGGCCTGCTCGCGGGCGGCGCCGTCGGTGCCGCCCTGCTCCTGGCGGCGGCCGTGAGCGCCGGGCCGCTGGTGTGGCCGGCCGCCGTCGCCGTGGGCGTCTTCGCCGTGTCCGGCAACGCGGTCTCGATGGTCCTGGTCCTCCAGCGTTCCGCGCCCGGCCGGGCCGGTCAGGACTCGGCGCTGGTGTCCGCCGGGTTCTTCGCCGGATTCGCCCTGGGCCCGCCCCTGTTCGGCCTGCTCGCCGAGCGCGGCCGGTACGCGGAGGGCTGGGTCCTGGTCGCGGCGGAGTTCTGCGCCGCGGCGGCCGTCGCCCTGGCCTGGGCGGTGCGGGACCGGCGGCGCGAGGGGCCGGGGTGACCGCCGGGCCCTGGGCCGAGGAGGCCCTCGGACTGCTGATCTCCCGGGTCGGGGAGACCGCCGCGCGGGTGGGCGACCGGTTCCCCCTGTACGCGGACCCGGACGACGGCCGGTGGACGACCACCGGGCGCGGCTCGTGGACCGGCGGCTTCTGGGCGGGGCTCCTCCACCTGCGGGCCGGGCACACCGGCGCCCCCGCCGACCGTACGGCCGCCAGGGCCGCCACCGCCCGGCTCGCCCCCTGGGCCGAGGCGGACACCGCGGCCCGGGGCCTGATCCTCTGGTACGGCACGGCCCTCGCGGACGGGGACGGGACGGTGGACGCCCTGCGCGAGCGGGCGGCGCGGGCCGTCCTCGCCGCGTGGGACCCACGGCTCGGCCTGGTCCCGTGGGGCGCGGCGCTCGGCGGCCCCCGGCTGCGGGCCCGCGCCGACGGCGTTCCCGGCCTCGTCCCGCTGCTTGCCTCGGCGGGCCCCGGGGGACGGACGGCCGCCGCCGCGCACCTGGACCGGCACCTGGAACTGTGCCTGCCCCCGACGACCGGCCCCCGGTCCCGTCCGGCCCGGCCCCACCCGGCATGGCGACGGGAAGAGGGACGCCGGACGGCGGAGGCGGACCCCGCGCCCGGAAGTCGGGCGGCGGAGGCGGGCCCCGTGCCCGGCGGTCGGACGGCGGAGGCGGACCCCGCGCCCGGAAGTCGGGCGGCGGAGGCGGGCCCCGTGCCCGGCGGTCGGACGGCGGAGGCGGGCCCCGTGCCCGGCGGTCGGACGGCGGAGGCGGGCCCTGTGCTCGGCGGTTGGGCGGCGGAGGCGGACCCCGCGCCCGGAAGTCGGGCGGCGGAGGCGGGCCCTGTGCTCGGTGGCCGGAGGGCGGAGGCGGACCCCGTACCCGGCCGCTGGACGGCGGAGGCGGACCCCGCGCCCGGCTGGACCCGGGGCGAGGCCTGGCTCCTCCTGGCCGTCGCGGACGCCCTCCTGCTTCCGGAGGCCCCGCCCCGCTGGCCCAGGGACGCCGAACGGCTCCTCGCGGCGGGCGAGTTCCTCACCGGACCGCTCGTCCCGCCCGCCGAGGCGCACCGTCCCGACGGCCCCCTGGACACCTCCGCCGCCGCCGTCGCGGCGACCGCCCTGCTCAAACTCGCCCTCGTTCCCGGCTTCGGACGGGCCGCCGCGTGCGCGGCCCGCGCGGAAGCGGTCCTGCGCGGGCTCACGGCCGCCCACCTCACCCGGCCGGGCGGCCCCCGCCCGCCCGGGATGCTCCTCGACGGCTGCTACGACGCCCACGCCGGAACCGCCGTCCGGCACGAACTCGTCTGGGGGGACTTCTTCCTGGCCCTCGGCCTGTCCGCGCTCCTCGGCCGGACGGACCTCAGACGGGTGTGACCCCCGGGTCGCGGTGGCTCCGCAGCACGCGCCGGGCCACCGAGGACACGTGCTGCTCGTCGGGGCCGTCGAGAATGCGGGCCGTCCGCCCCGTGCGCAGCAGCGCCGGAAGAGGGGTGTCCGGTCCCAGCCCGGCCGCCCCGAAGACCTGGACGGCACGGTCCGCGACCTCCTGGAGCGCACGGGCCGCCGCCGTCTTCGCCAGACCCACCTCCACCCGGGCGTCACGGCCCTCGGCCACCAGGGCCATCGCCTCGTACGCCAGCGGACGGGCGGTCCGCAGCGCCAGCAGCGCCTCGAACACATGCTGTTGCACGAGCTGATGGTCCGCGAGCGGACCCCGGGCGCCCCGGCGGGACACCGCCCGCCCGCACAGCAGGCCGAAGGCGCGCTGGGCCTGCCCGATCCAGCGCAACGCCCGCAGTGTCCTGCCCAGTTGGAGGCGTTCGGAGGCGACGGCGAGGGCCCGTCCGGCCTCGCCCACGAGATGGTCCCCGCCGACGGTGACACCGTCGAGAGCGATCTCGTACTGCCCGGTCGACCCCAGGACGGGCAGCTCGCGCACGATCCGGAAGCCGGGGGAGGCGGTCGGTACGAGGAGCAGCGACAGGCCGTCGCGGTCGCCGGGCGATCCGCCGGTGCGGGCGAGCACGGTCACCAGGTCCGCGTCGGCCGCGTGGGACACGAACCACTTCCGGCCCGTGACCCGCCAGCCGCCCCCGGGGCCGCGCTCCGCCCGGGTGGCGGTCAGCGCGGGCTCGGTTCCGGGCGTGTCCGGCTCGGTCATCGCGTAACAGCTCCGC
This sequence comes from Streptomyces sp. NPDC087215, assembly GCF_044744885.1. Classification (NCBI taxonomy): domain Bacteria; kingdom Bacillati; phylum Actinomycetota; class Actinomycetes; order Kitasatosporales; family Streptomycetaceae; genus Streptomyces; species Streptomyces sp. NPDC087215. The sequence goes on along the minus strand of NZ_JBIUZD010000001.1, from coordinate 1,055,456 downwards.
AGGGCGCCGGAGACCAGGCCCGGCAGGTACTCCGCCCGGACCCGCGGTGAGCCGTGCCGGGACAGCATCCGCACATCGAGGAGGGGCGCCGAACCGAGGGCGGCCGGACCGTGATCGCTGGCGCCCTCCGCCTCGGCGAGGGACCCGTAGGACTCCAACGTGAGCCCCCCGCCGCCGAGTTCGGACGGCAGGGGCAGTGCCCACAGGCCCTCCCGCCGCGCCTGTGACCGCAGCAGCTCCCGGGCCTCCCCGGCGCCGGGCCCACCCGCGTCCAGCTCCGGTTCGCGGGGGAACACCCGGTCGCGGACGAACTCGGCGACCCGCCCCCGCAGCGACCCGGCATCCGTTACGTCATGGTCCCTCACCGTTTCCTCCGTTCCGGGAACTCGGCGGAACGCCCGTCCGACTGCCTGCCCGTGGAAGTGGTCGGGCGCGGCCCCGCCCCAGTTCCCGCACCCGTGACAGTCCCGCGCGGCGGCCCGAACCGCCGCGCCAGGAGAGGAGAGCCATGGCGTCACCACCGGCCACGCGCCCCGAGGCGCGTCCCCCGCTCGACACCGCCCGTCCCCTCGACGCACTGGACTTCCGGGTCGGCGGCCCCACGGCCCTGACCCGGGTCGTCTCCGACCATCTGCGACGGCTCGGGGCACACGTGCACGACGGGGACAGCGTCGGGACCGAGGGCGTCGGTGGCGAGATCGAGGGCGTCGGCGGCGGCTTCGCACCCCTCACGGCCCGTACCGCCTGGGGCGCGAGCGGCTCCGGCATCGAGGACGAGGCCACCGCCCAGGCGGCCACCGGCGTGATGGCCGTGCACGGCCGCCGCCACGGCTCCCCGCGCGGCACCGGGGTCGACCTCCTCGCCACCGCCACCGGCGTGCTCACCGTCCAGGGCCTGCTCGCCGCACTCGTCGGCCAGGCCCGGGGCGGCCCGGCGGTCCGCGTGACGACGACGGCCGACCGGGCCGGTCTGCTCACGGTCTCCCAGTACCTCGCCGCCGCCGGGGCCGACGAACCGGAAGCCGTCGAACCGGCCCCCGGCGGGCCGCCGTTCACCTCCGGCGACGGCGTCGTGTTCGAACTGGAGACGCTGGACCCCGAGGCGTGGGCCGCGTTCTGGCGGGCCCTGGCGGCCCCCGACGAGGCGATCCGGGCGGGCTGGCGGCCCTTCCAGTTCCGGTACGCCACCGCCGGTGCGGCCTTCCCGACCGTCCTGCACGAGGTGACCCGGGGGCACCCGTGGACGCTGGTCCGCGAGGCCGCCGCGCTCTCCGGCGCGGAGGTCTGCCGACTGCGCACCCTTGCCGAGCGGGCCCGCGAGGACGACGGCGCCGACCCGTGGACCCTGCGCCTGCTCGGCCCGGGGCACCGGCCGGACGGCGCCCCCTCGCAGCCCGCCCGGCCACTGTCCGGGCTGACCGTCCTGGAGGCGGGCCGCCGCATCCAGGCACCCCTCGCCGCCCATCTGCTGGGCCTGCTCGGCGCCCGGGTGATCAGGATCGAGCCACCGGGCGGCGACCCGCTCCGGGGGATGCCGCCCGCGTGCGGCGGGATCTCCGCCCGCTGGCTCGCCCTCAACCGGGGCAAGACGGCCGTCGAGGCCGACATCACCTCGCCCGCCGGACGCCGACGGCTGCGCGGACTCGTCGCCGAGACCGATGTGTTCCTGCACAACTGGGCCCCGGGCAAGGCCGCCGCGCTCGGCCTCGACGCCGAGCACCTGGCCGCGCTCAACCCGTCCCTCGTGTACGCCCACACCGGCAGCTGGGCCGACCGCCTCGACGACGCCCCCATGGGCACCGACTTCATGGTGCAGGCCCGCACCGGCGCGGGGGAGGCCGTCCACCCCTCCGGCGAACCGCCCGTACCGTCCCTGATGACGCTCCTCGACGTCCTGGGCGGCCTGCACGGCACCGAGGCCGTCCTCGCCGGGCTCCTGCTGCGCGCCCGCACCGGACACGGCGTACGGGTCGACTCCTCCCTGCTCGGCGCCGCCGACACCCTCCTCGCCCCCGCCCTGCGGCGGGCCGCGACCGGCGCGGACCCCCGCCGCCCCGCCGGTTTCCGCCACCCGCTCCGCACCTCCGACGGCTGGGTCGCCCCCGCCGACGCCTCCGCCACCGCCGCCTCGGCGCACGACGTCACGGGCATGTGCACCGAGGACGCCCTGGACCTGCTGCGCGGCCACGGGCTGACGGCCACCGCCGTCACCACCGAGCTCTCCGCCCTCCACCACGACCCGCGCCTGTCCGGACCGATCGGCCGGGACGCGCACGGCGCCCCCGCCGTCCCCGACCCCTGGAGCCTGACGTGACGCCCCTGACCGACCTCCTGCCCACCGCGCTCCGCCGCTCCTGGGCGGCCGACGGCACCTGCCCCGACCTCGACCTCTACAGCCTCCACCGGGCCGGACAGATCGCCGACCCGCACCGCACGGCCGTGATCGACGGCAAGGGAGCGCTCTGCCGCACGGCCCTCGACCGCAAGGCCCGATGTCTGGCCGAGGGACTGCGCGGACTCGGCGTCCGGGCCGGTGACATCGTCGCCGTACAACTCCCCGACGACCGCCACGCCGTCATCACCGACCTGGCCCTCGCCGCCCTGGGCGCGGTCGCCCTGCCCTTCCCGGTCGGGCGCGGAGCCGTGGAGGCCGCCCGGCTGCTGCGCCGCGCGGAGGCCGTCGCGGTCGTCGCCGCCGTGGAACACCGGGGCCGTACCCCCGCCGCCGACCTCCTGCTCCTCGCCCCGACGCTGCCCGCCCTCCGGCACGTCGTCGCCGCCGGTCGCGGCACCGCCCCCGAGGGAACGATTCCGCTCGCCCGGCTGCTGCGCACCCCGCCCACGGCCTTCGTCCCGGCCCGCCCCGACCCCGACAGCGCCGCCCGCATCCTCGTCTCCTCCGGCTCCGAGGCCGAGCCGAAGATGGTGGCGTACTCCCACAACGCGCTGGCCGGCGGTCGCGGCAACTTCCTGGCCTCCCTCATGCCCGACGGCACCCCGCCCCGCTGCCTCTTCCTGGTCCCCCTGGCCTCGGCCTTCGGCTCCAACGGCACCGCCGTGGCCCTCGCCCGGCACGGCGGCACCCTCGTCCTGCTCGACCACTTCACCCCCGAGGCCGCGCTCACCGCCGTACGGGAACACGCCCCCACCCATGTCTTCGGCGTGCCCACCATGATCCGGATGATGCTGGAGGTCCTGGAGAACGAGGACACCCCGCCGCCCCTTCCGGCGCCGACCGCGCTCGTCCTGGGCGGTGCCCCCCTCGACGAGACCACCGCGCGGGCGGCGGCCACCGCCTTCGGCTGCCCCGTCGTCAACCTGTACGGCTCGGCCGACGGCGTGAACTGCCACACCGGACTCCGGCACACCCTCCCGCCGACCACCCCCTCGGGCGTCGTCGCGGGCCGCCCCGACCCCCGGGTCGCCGAGATCCGCATCACCGACCCCGACACCCACGAGCCGCTGCCCGACGGACGGATCGGCGAGATCGTCTCGCGCGGCCCCATGACCCCGCTGTGCTACGTGGGCGCTCCGGAGCTCGACGCCCGCTACCGCACGGCCGGGGGCTGGGTCCGCACCGGCGACCTCGGCCTCCTCGACGACGGTGTCCTGCACGTCGTGGGCCGCCTCAAGGACGTGGTGATACGCGGCGGCGCCAACATCAGCCCCGCCGAGGTGGAGCGCGCGCTCGTCGCCCACCCGCGCGTCCTGGACGCGGTCTGTCTGGGAGTCCCCGACCCGCTCATGGGCGAACGGCTCGCCGTCTGCCTGGTCGCCAAGGGCTCACCGGACCCGTCCCTCGCCGAACTGGCGGCGCACCTGACGGCACGGGGACTCGACCGGCACAAACACCCCGAGCACCTGCTCGTCCTCCCCGCACTGCCGCTCACCGCGGCCGGGAAACCCGACTGGTCCGCACTGCGGGCCCGGCTCGCCGCCGACCCGGCGGCGGCGCTCGTCGAGGCGTGACGGGGGACGCCCGGAGAGCGGGGGAGGTGAGGGGGACGCCGGGGAGAGGAGGGGGAGGCCGGGGAGGCGAGTCCGCTTCCCCCGGCCTCCCCCGAGGGGCGCGCGGTCAGGACCCGCCCATGGCCTTCTTCAGCTCGGTCGCCGCGCCCCGGTACACCGCCAGGAGATCCAGGTCCTCCCCCGGGTAGTTCACGATCCCGACCTGCCGGGCGCCGGAGCCCGGCAGCACGGTCCCGGTGGACATGTGCGCGTTGTCGAGCACGTACGCGGGCCGCTTCGCCGTGAGCTCGGCCAGCCGGGCGGGGGTGACCGGTTCGGGGCCGTACGTGCCCACCGTCCTCGCGCCCGCGAGACCGGCCGCCCAGGCGGTGAACACCTGGGAGACGACGGCCGGGCTCCGGCCGCCCGGCCAGGCGGCCCTGAGCTCCCCGTTCAGCCGTGTGACCTCGCGGTCCAGCCGGTCCTTCCACCGGGCGGCGGCGTCCTTCGTACCGAACAGGCCGCCGAGGCGCAGTACTTCGGCCCCTGCCTCGGCCGGATCGTTGTCGAGGCCGACCTCGACCAGCTCCGCCCTCGAACCGGCGGCCTCCTTGATCTTCGCGGCGTACGGCTCGAACGGCGCGTACAGCACGAAGTCGGCCTTCGCCACGGCGGCCAGGTCGGACGGCTTCGGCTCGTAGTCCGGAGTGTGCCGCACGGACGGCGGTACGAGCACCGTGACGTCCTCGGCCCCGGCGGCCCGCGCGAAGGCACCCTCCCAGGTGGTCGTGGCGACGACCACCGGCTCGCGCCCGGCCGCCCCGGGACCTGCGACGGGAGCCGTCCCCCCGGCTCCGCACCCGGTCAGCGGCGCCAGCACCGCGCTCAGTGCGAGGAGGGAAACGATACGGGTGTGACGGACGCGGATGCGCGCCATGAGCGGTTTCTCCGTTCGGGGACGAGATGAGCGGCGAGGACGACGAGCCCCGCCGTCAGGACGAGGACAGGGCCCGGGGGCCAGTCCAGCCACAGGGCCAGCAGAAAGCCCGTGGCGTTGACCACGACACCGATGCCGACCGCCCACAGGGTGATCGACCCCAGCGAGCGGCCGAGACGGCGGGCCGCCAGCGCGGGCAGCAGGGTCAGGGCGTCGACCAGCAGCGCCCCGGTCAGCCGGATCGCCCCGGCGACCGCGACGGCGACCAGGACGAGGAGCGCCGTCGTGAGGAACCGGACGGGCACACCGGAGACCTCGGCCAGCTCACGGTCGTACAGCAGCAGCGCCACGTCCCGGCGCCGCCACCAGAACAGCCCCGGTACGACCACGGCGAGCGCGCCGAGCACGACGAGGTCGGCCGTGCCGACCGACAGGATCGAGCCCCACAGCAGGGCGAAGGCCCCGGAGGCGTTGACACCGGAGACGGCCAGGAGGAGCAGCGCGGCGGCGACGGCCAGGCTCATCAGCAGGCCCATCGCCCCCGAGAGCCCCGTCGGCGTGCGCGCCAGCGGGGCGACCGATGCCCCCGACAGCGCACAGGCCACCAGCGCGCACAGCATCGGATCGATGCCGGTCAGCAGCCCGACCGCGATGCCGAGGAGCGCCACGTGCATCATGGCGAAGCGCACCGGCATGATGTCCAGGCCCACGATGACCACGCCGATCACGGGAAGCCCGACGGCCGCGATGAGCAGCGCGAGCCCCGCCCGCTGGACGGGCACGAGCTGGAGCACGGCGCCCAGGTCGGCGGTCGCGAGCGCGCTCACCGCACCTCCCGCAGCCGTCCGGCGGCCATCTCCAGGACCCGGTCGCAGCGGTCCGCGAGGGCCCGGTCGTGCGTCACGACCACCAGCGTGACCGGCAGCGCGGTGAGCACGTCGGCCGCCTCCTCCTGCCCCGCGAAGTCGAGGGCGGCGGTCGGTTCGTCGGCGAGCAGCACCCGCGCGCCCGCCGCGACACAGCCGAGGGCCCGCGCCAGGTACATCCGCTGCAACTGCCCGCCGGACAGGGTGCCGACCGGGCGCGCGGCCAGCGCGCCGACCCCGAGCCGCCCTGCGGCCCGTACCGCCTCGGCCGGTGCCCCGCTGCTCGCGAGCAGTTCGTCGCCGCGCAGCGGGAACCGTCCGGCGGCGGGCTTCTGCGGGATCCAGGCGCACGACCGGCGCCGCCACGCCCACTCGGCGGCCGAGCGCGCACCGCGCCCGCCGACCTCGATGGTGCCGGTGGTCCGCCGGTGCAGCCCGAGGACGGCACGCAGCAGCGTCGTCTTCCCCGAGCCGTTCGTCCCGGTCAGCGCGACCCGTTCCCCGGCGGCGATCTCCAGGTCCACCCCCGAGACGGCTTCCTCGGCGCCGTGCCGACAGGCGACCTCGCGCAGGTGCATGTCCAGTCCGCCCATTCCGTGCCTCTCGCCGCCGCCGTGTCGGTGCGGTGAGGGAGTCGTACGGAGGTGGCGCCGGGTTCCCGGGCGAGGGGACCTCCCGTGGCCCCCGCCGACCCGGGCGTGGACCGCGCATCCCCTTCTTGCACATATATTGCAAGTGCGGGAACTCTGCAAAAGGAGTGACATGGTGAGCGGACCGGTGGTGCTGGGGATCGAGTCGTCGTGCGACGAGACCGGCGCGGGGATCGTGCGGGACGGGAAGCTGCTCGCGCACGTGGTGGCGTCGAGCATGGACGAGCACGCCCTCTTCGGCGGTGTCGTGCCCGAGATCGCCGCCCGCGCGCACCTCCAGGCGTTCACCCCCGTCGTGCGGGAGGCCCTCGACCGGGCGGGACTGCGGCTGAGCCGGATCGACGCGGTCGCCGTCACCACCGGACCCGGCCTCTCCGGGGCCCTCCAGGTGGGCCTCGCCGGGGCGAAGTCCCTCGCCTACGCGGCGGGGGTGCCGCTGTACGGGGTGCACCACCTCGCCGGTCACGTCGCCGCCGACACCCTGGAGCACGGGCCGCTGCCCGGCCCGTGCGTCGTCCTGATCGTCTCCGGCGGCCACACCTCCCTCCTCCTCGTACGGGACCTGGCGCGCGACCCGATCCCGCACCTCGGCGACACCCTCGACGACGCGGCCGGGGAGTGCTTCGACAAGGTCGCCCGGATCATGGGCCTGCCCTACCCGGGCGGGCCCGCCGTCGACCGGGCCGCCCGCGACGGCGACCCCCGCGCGGTGCGCTTCCCCCGTCCCCTGACCCGCCCCGGGGACGACCCGTACGCCTTCTCCTTCTCCGGGCTCAAGACGGCCGCCGCCCGCTGGGTCGAGCAGCACCGCCTCCAGGGCCTGGACCTTCCGGTCGCGGACGGGGCCGCCGCCCTCCAGGAGGCCGTCGCCGACGTCCTGACCCGCAAGGCCCTCGCCGCCTGCGCCGCGTACGACGTCCGGACCCTGATCGTCGTCGGCGGAGTGGCCGCGAACTCCCGGGTCCGGGCACTGGCCGAACAGCGCTGCGCCGCCGCCGGGGTGGAACTCCGCGTACCGCCGATGACCCTGTGCACCGACAACGGCGCCATGATCGCGGCCGTCGGCGAGCTCCTCGTCCGCGCGGGCGCCGAGCCCGCCCCGCTGGACGTCTCGACCGACCCGTCCGCCCCCCTGGAACGCGCCTCCCTGACCCCGCTCCCCCCGACCCCGCTCTCCCTGACCCCGGCCATTGTCGGCCCCGCGTCGTAGGGACCGGGATCGCCTCCGCCCACCGCGACACCACGAGCCGCCCCGCGCGTGCGGCGGCGGCTTCGGCCCCTGCCTCTCCGACGGCGGCTGAGGTGAGGCCCGCGCGGGCGGCCGACCCCGGCCGAGCGCCGAGCGGGACCGGCCGCGCCGATGCGGTGGCTGTCGCCGAGCCGCGGCCGGGCCCGATACGGGGCAGGGCCCGGACCGTCTGTCGCGGTCCGGGCCCTGCCCCGTGCGGTGCCGCCCCGTGGCGGCGGTGTCTCAGCTCTGCGCGGCGGCGTCGCCCGCCTGCTCGGCGCCCTCGGCCCCGCGGGTCTTCTCGCGCATCTTGCGGACCAGCTCCGCCTTCTGGTCGGCGGCGTTCTGACGGTCGGAGTTGCGGTGCGGACCGTTGTTCTGGCGTTCGGCGCGGGACTGCCTCTTGCGCTGGCCGCCGCCCTGGCCCACGGGGTTGTTGATGTTCTTGCTGTCGGTCACGGGTTCTCCCGGTGCTGATGTGAAGTGAGCTGTGGATGCGTCGGTGGGGGACGGGCGCGGCGACGCCGAAGGACGTCAGCGGGGGCCCGTCACGCTCTCACTCGGCAATCGGTGTCTGGAAGAACATGACAACGACGTTACCCGGTCCCGCCGACCCCGAACGCCAAGCGCCCCGGCGCCCCGGACCTCCGGCGAGCGCCCGGGGGCGGCTTCCTCCCGTGCGTCGGCTTCCTCCCACGCGTCGCGGCACCGCCCGCACCCGCCGAGGACCGCCGCCCACCTGAGGCGGGTCCAGCCGGGCGCCACCGGGCCCCCGCAGACGTCGCTAGTCGTCAGTCGTCGCGAGCACGACACACTGGGACCCGTCTGTCCGGGACGGCCTCGTCTCTCCCGGGCTTGTCTCTCCCGGGTCTCCCGGCGGCCGGTGCGGACCGGCCGCCGAGGTGATCCACGTTCGCGCGCACGAGGCGCGGGCGGCTCCGCTCAGGAGTGGCGGTGGTAGGCCTTGTTGGCGATGCGCCAGCCGTCCTCGGCGCGTACCAGCAGGAAGATGTCGGTGAAGGTGTCCGCGCCGTGCGCCAGCGTCATGGTCGCGGTCGCGACGGAGCCGTGGACGTCGACGGCGTCGATCCGGCGTGACCGGGTGGCCTCGTCGGCGGCCGGCGAACCGTGGAAGAGGGTGCAGTACGTGTCCAGGGGCCACGAGACGAACGCACCCTCCCGGACCCCCTCGATGTGGGCGCTGGGCAGGAACGCCGCACGGAAGTGCGCGGGATCGCCGGTGGCGTGGCCGCGGACGTAGGCGCGGAGGGGTTCGAGCACGGCGTCCGGCACGGCGGGGACCGTGGCGGCGAGGGCGATGTCCGACTCGGCACCGACCGCGGCGTCGGCAGGGAGGTCGGCCAGCCCGGCAGCGCTGCGCAGGGGCAGGCCGGAGGCGTCGGCCAGCAGCGCCATGTCCTTGGCCAGCGCGCCGATCGTGAACTCGGCCGCGGGCGCGGCCGGTTCGGCCGCCAGGAAGGCCCGCTTGCGGGCGACGAGCCCGCCGAGCTGGCCGAGTTCGAGGACGTCGAGCACCTCGGCGCGCGGCAGGCCGAGCGCGTCGGCCTGCCGCAGCGTGTCACGCAGGGCGAGAACGGCTCCGGAGAGGCTGTTGTTGGCGATCAGCTTCAGCGCCGCGGCGGTGGCCGCGTCCTCCACGGGCCGTACGGTGCCCAGGACCTCCAGCACCGGCCGGACCCGGTCCAGCGTGTCGCGGTCGGCCGCGGCGGCGAGGATCCGCAGGGCACCGGCCGCGACCGCCGAAACGGAACCGAGCACCGGCGCGTGGACATAGGACGGGCCGAGGAGCCCGGCCAGCTCCGCCGCCTCGGCGGGCGCGACGGTGCTGACGTTCACGACCGTCGTGTCCGGGCGCAACGAGCCCCGGACGTCGTCGAGGACCTGGCGGCAGGCCGGGCCGTCGAACAGCGCCAGGACGACGAGGTCGGCCCGCGCCACCGCGTCGTTCGCGTCGGAGGTCGTCTTCACGGTGTCGGAGCCGCGCCCGGAGCGGGTCCAGCCGACGACGTTCCGGTTCTGGTCGGTGAGGCGGGCCGCGATCGCGTCGCCCAAGCGCCCCAGGCCGAGGACGGCGATCGTGTGTGCTGCAGTCATGGGAGCCACCTTGGTGTACGGGGCGGAGAGCGACAAGGGGAGATCACGCGGGGCTCGTTCCCGCCGGTGGGTCCGTTCCCGCCTGGTGGGTTCGTTCTCGTCGGTGGGTCCGGTGGGTCCGGTGGGTCCGGTGGGTCCGGTGGGTCCGGTGGGTCCGGTGGGTTCAGTCGGTCGGATCGAAGAACTCCGCCGCGCGGGCCAGTGCCGCCGGGTCCGCCTCCAGATCGCCCTCGCCGTGGGCGCGGGCCAGCAGGGCGCCGCGCCAGTGCATGTCGAGGTAGTCGGCCGTGCGGCGGAGCATCCCGGTGAGCGGTTCGGTGTCGGTGTCGTCACCACGCGCGTACGCGGTGACGGCCCACAGGTTCTTGCCCCGCATCCGCTCCCGGAAGCCGACGTCCGGCAGCCCGCTCCAGCGGGCCCAGTAGTCGAGGTAGAGCTTCGTGGCGGCGGAGACGCTGTACCAGTGCAGCGGGGACGCGAGGACGATGTCCGTGCTGTCCAGGGTCGCGTCGAGCAGCACCTTCTCCGGGCCGTCCAGGAGCGGTCCGGACGGACGGGCGGGGAGCGGCAGCTCGCTCAGGCTGAGCCAGCCCGCGGCGGCGTCCGGCGGGAGGCCCTCGGCCGCGTACCGGGCCAGGGTCTCGGTGTTCCCGCCGCCGCGCGGGCTGCCCAGGATGAAGGTGAAGCTCCGGCTGCGTACCGATTCGAGCGTGGCAGTCACAGCAGTCCTCACTGCTCGTGGTGGTCGGGCGGGCTGGTCGGGCACGGCGGTCAGGCCTGGCGGTCGGCGACCAGCCGGAGGTGGTCCCGGGCGTCGCTGTGCAACTGGTCCGAGTAGTCGATGGCTCCGCCGGGGCCCGCGTACCGGAGCTTGCGCGCCCCGGAGGTGCGGCGCAGGATTGTGACGCTGTTCTGCATGAGCTTCTGCGACTCCAGCAGGCTGACGACCTCCAGCTCGCCCGGGTGACGCTCCTGGAACTTCGCGATGTAGCGGCGGACCGCGTCGCCCTCCGGGTACGTCATCAGGTAGTGCATGACGACGAGGCCGCCGTCCGGGTTGATGAGCGGCCAGAAGTGGTCGAAGAACCACAGGCACTCCCAGGCGTCGACCCAGGCGAAGTCGATCGGGGTCAGCTCCTCGGGGAGCTTGTCCAGCGAGTCCTTCAGATCGGCGTTGACGACGGTGACCCGTTCGTCCAGGCCCAGTTCGGCGAGCACCTCGCGGACCCGGCCCGCGGAGGACTCGGCGATGGACAGGTTGTCCACGGCGGCCAGCATCGGACGGTACGGCTCCAGATGCGAGGCGGGCGTGACGAGCGGGGGCTCGGCGAGCAGCCAGCCGTCGTCGAGCGTGCGGCCGGCGTCCAGGTGTTCGCGGGTCTTCGCGGCGAGCGCGAGGGACTCGGCGGCCACCGTCTGCTCGGCCTCGGCGAGCGCGGCGGCGAGGAAGGGCGTCGTATACCCCATCCCGACCTCCAACACCCGCTGTGGGCGCAGAAGTTGGACGAGGTTGGCGAGAAGTGGACCGACCACTTCCGTGCCCATTCCGGGCACCGACAGCCGGGCGACCGCCGTACGGAACTCTTCGCTGTGAATCGAATGAGGCATTTCCATCCCTTGGTAAATGCGGTGTCGAACTGCTGGGAGTGGGCCCACTCATGCTTTCCGCCGCACAGTTGCTGCAACAACTTTCTGACCTAACATGTATGCGCAGCGCATGATCACGCAGGGGGGCAAATGTTACAAACAGGGTGTGTGGGTGCACGGTGTGGACCAGGGTTGTGCGAGTCGGGACTACGCCGTTACGAAAGCGCCGTCACTGGCGGGCCGGTCCCGGCCGAGCCACCGGTGCGTTGCGCGACCGAACTGGGGCTGCTGGTGCCGGTGCCGGGCGAACCGGGGCTCCTGGCGCCGGTCGCTCCGACGATAGCGGCCGGCCGTACGCTGGCTCCGCTGGAGCGGGAGCTCGCGGAGAGCGGACGTCGGCTGGAGGCTCTGGCCAAGTCGTTCGAGACGGCGGAGGCCGTGTACACCGAGGGCCGCCAAGGCGGTCCGCAGTCGTCGAGGGTGTTACGCGGCGCCGCCGAGATCGCCGAGACGATCGACACCGCGGTCGGACTGTGCAAGGCGGAGCTGCTGACCGCCCAGCCGGGCGGCCGACGACCGCCGCAGATCCTCGAAGCGGTCGTCCGACGCAATCTCGACCTCTTGTCGAGAGGTGTCTCGCAGCGCACTCTCTATCAACATGCCGTATGGAATCATCCGCCCACGGCGGAATACATCCGCACCGTCGTGGAAGCTGGTGGCGGCATCCGGACCGTTGATGAAATGTTCGACCGGGTCATCATCTGCGACCGTGCCGTGGCCTTTATCCCGACGCTTTCCGATTCTCCGGACGAAGCTTTGGAAGTGCGTGATCCGCATGTCGTCCGGTATCTGGCCAATGTCTTCGAGTACGCCTGGGCGCGCGGCACTCCGGTGGACCCGGCCGCCGGAAAAAGGCCGGAGAACGTCGTCTCCGAGCTGGAGCAGAGCATCGTCCGCTTCCTGGTCGCCGGACACACGGAGGAGAAGATCGCCCGCGGACTCGGCATCAGCCGCCGGACCGTGGCCGAGTACATCAGCCGGATCTCGCGGCGCCTCGGCAGCGTCAGCCGGGCCCAGCTCGGCTATCTGATCGCGACCAAGGGGCTGTTGCCGGACTCGCCGAGCGAACGGGACTGCCCGCCGTGACGGTTGACGGAAGCCCCCCCCGGCACTCCCGAGTTCCCCCGCGGTGGTGACATGGTCGGCGATCTCTTCGGAAGGCCCCCGGTCAGGACCCCGGGGCCGACAACCGAGGTGTCATGAAGGCTGTTCCGCGGGGGAGCCGACGTACTGATCGCGGACACGGGCCGCGGTGATGTCACGGACGACGGTCCGGCAGACCGCCGCCGCGTGCTCGTACAGGTAGAAGTGGCCGCCGGGCCAGGAGTGCTGTTCGGCCGGGGCGGTGGTGCGGTCGGCCCAGGGCGCGGCGAGCGCCGGATGGGCGACCGGGTCGTCCGCGCCGGTGAACAGGGAGAGCGGCATCTCCAGCGGCGGGCCGGGCCGCTCCTCGTACGTGTCGACGACGGCGAGGTCTCCGCGCAGCGCCTCCACCATCGGGCCGACGAGGTCGGGGACCGCGAGCACCTCCTCCGGGGTGCCGCCCAGCTCCCGCATGAAACGGGTCAGCCGCTCACGCGACCACAGGTGCCGCTGGGCGCGGTCGGGGCGGTGGCCGGGCGCGGGCGCGCCGGAGAGCCCGACCCAGACGGGCGGCCGTCCGTCCCGGGAGAGCTCCCGGGCCAGTTCGTACGCGACGAGGGCGCCCATGCTGTGGCCGAAGACGCCGTACGGCCCGTCGAGCAGCTGCCGGGTGAGCGGGGCGAGCCAGGCCACCGCCTCGGTGGTGGAGCGGCAGCCGCCCTCGCCCATGGCCATCAGACGGCCCGGGAGGTCCACGGCGAGCAGCCGCCAGTCGGTGGGCAGGTGCCGTGGCAGCGGGGCGAAGGCCGCCGCCGATCCACCGGCGTGATGGACGAACAGCAGCGTGAACGGCGCCGTGGTGGCCCCGTCGGGCGGGCCCGCGGTGCCGCCGCCGACCGGCCGGACCACGGGCGCGGTGACCGGGGCGAGGAGGCGCCGCAGGTCCTTCCAGCCCGCGTAAGGGCGTACGGGAGCGGTCATCGGCCTCGGTACTCCAGCGCCGTCACGCTCCAGCTGAAGCCCATGCCGCTGGCGGCGACCAGGACCAGGTCCCCGGGCCGTATCCGCTCGTCCGCGATCAGGCCGCCGAGCGCGATGAACGGGTCCGAGCCGCCCATGTGCCCGTACCGGTGGTAGTTGAAGACGCTCTTCTCGGGCGGGATGCCGAGCCTGGCGAGCAGCTTCTCGTGCATCCCCTTGTCGCCCTGGTTGATGAGGAACCAGTCGACGTCGGCGATCCGCTTGCCGAGGGTGGCGAGCACGTCGTCGACGCGGGCCGGGAAGTTCTCCAGATAGGCGTCCGCGAGCCCCTGCCGACGGCCGCGGCGGCGCATCAGGACCCGGTCGTCCTCCACGTCGCCGGAGTAGTAGTCGGCCCACGAAGGGTCGGTGCGCATCGCCGAGGTCAGCACGTCGAGCAGACAGTTCTCGCGGCCGATGAGGAGCGCGGCCGGGGCGTCGCCGAAGTTGAACAGGGCTTTGGACTCGGGGTCCTCGTGGTCGACGAGCCTGCTGAGCCGGTCGCCGATGAGCACGAGGGCGTACGGACCGGCACCCAGGGCGAGTTCAGCCAGGGCGGTGCGGACGGCCGTCATCCCGCCGTTGCAGAAGTTGGCGATCTCGAAGCAGTGGGCGCCGCCGATGCCCAGTTCGTCGGCGACCTTGGCGGCGGGCGACCAGAACGGCAGGTCCCACTCGCCCGAACCCGCGTAGACGACGAGACCGATGTCGTCCGGGTCGATCCCCCGCCGCTCCAGCACGGTGCGGGCGGCGGTCGCGGCCAGCTCCCACGCGGCCTCGTCCTCGTCGAGGGCGGGGAACCGCTCGGTGTGCGTGATGGCCAGGATGTCGTCCACGGACACGCCGGAGGACTCGTGGAGCTCCCGCACGTCCACCGCCGACGAAGGGAACACCACCTCGAAGTCGACGATCCCGCCCGGGGCCCGCGTCCCCGCCCTTCCGGGGTGCTCGACGCGTTCGGTCATGACGTGCCGCCCTCTCCGTCGAGCGAGGTGCGCCGACGCAGCTGGTTCAGGTGTTCCAGGCTCGCCAGGACGGTGGGCGTGGGCAGTCCGAAGTCGATCAGACAGGCGATCTCGTCCACGCCGATCGCCCGGAAGCGCTCCACCATGCGCTCCGCCTTGTCGACGGTGCCGAGCAGTCCGCCGTCGTCGAAGTAGCGGTCGAAGGAGCGCGCCACGATGAAGTCGACGTCCTCCGGCGACAGCTTGGACGCGTCGAAGCGCCTGCCGTCGAGCCGCGAGCCCAGCAGCAGCCCGAGCGAGCTGCGCAGGTAGTCGCCGAGCGGGACCCGTACGGTCTCGCGGACGGCGTCCTCGTCCGGGCCGAGGAAGGCGTGCACCATCAGGGCGACATGCCCGGTCCAGCCGTCGGCGCGGCCGAGTGCCGCGACCTCCTTGCGGTACTCGGCGATCTTGTGCGCGAGGTCGTCGAGGTCCTGGCCGAGCAGATGCGTCAGCAGACCCGAACCGGACCGGCCCGCGTTGCGGAAGGTCTCGGCACCACCGGCGCTGGTCACCCAGACCGGAAGCTCGGGCTGCACCGGCGGCGGGTAGATCCCGAGCCGCTGCTCGCTGCCGACCCCGTCGGTGACCGTGATCCGCTCGCCGCGCCACAGCGCCCGGACCTGCTCCACCTGCTCCAGGAGGATCTCGCGGCGGTTCTCGTAGTTCTCCGGGCGCAGCGCGAAGTCGGCGGCGTGCCAGCCGGAGGCGAAGGAGAGCCCGACCCGGCCGTCGGAGATGTTGTCGACGACCGACCACTCCTCGGCGATGCGCAGCGGATGGTGGAGCGGGGCGACGACACTGCCCGCCCGGATGCCGATGCGCTCGGTCACGGCGGCGATGGCCGCGCCGGTCACCGAAGGGTTGGGGTAGAGGCCGCCGAAGGGGTGGAAGTGGCGCTCCGGGGTCCACACCGCGCTGAAGCCGTTGCGGTCGGCGAACTTGGCTCCCTCCAGGAGCAGTTCGTAGCGCTTGGAGGCGGACTCGGTGCTGTCGTTGGCGAAGTAGAAGAGGCTGAAGTCCATGTCGTGCGTTCTCCGTTCGGGCGGCGGTCAGGAGGCGACGGCCGCTGTTCCCGTATCGGGGGCCGGTTCGCGGGTGCGTTCGGCCCAGGAGGCCACGGCGGGCGCGGCGAGTCCGGCGCCGAGGAGCAGGGCCGCGAAGATGATCCAGGCAGGCCAGCCGAACTGCACGATGAGCAGCGTGGCCAGCGCGGGGGTGACCATCGAGCCGAGCTGGGTCGACATGCCGAACATGCCCTGGTACTGGCCCTGCGCGTGATCGGGGGCCAGGCCGAAGGCCAGCGACCAGGAGCCGGCGCTGTACAGCATCTCGCCGATCACGTGCACGGCGGCTCCGGCGAGCAGCGCGGCGACCGCGACCCACACCGGGCGGTCGGCGGCGAGCGCGAAGAACCCGCAGCACACGGCGAGGAAGACACCGCACCGGCGCAGGGTGCGGGCGCCGCCGCGGACGTCCTCGCTGCCCTTGCCCGCACGGACCTGGAAGAGCACGACCATGATCGTGTTGAGGATGAGGATCACCGAGTACAGCCACTTCGGCGCGTTGGTGTGGCCGGTGATCCAGATGGGCAGCGCGACCGTGAGGATGGCGACGTTCATCACCAGGACGGAGTTGAGCAGCGCCACCGCCGCGTACGGCAGGTCGCGCAGCACCACCCACTTGGGGCCGCTGCTCTCCTTCGGCACCGGAGCGACCGACGGCACGGTCGTGTAGGCGGCTCCGGCGATCAGGAACATCACACCGCCCGCGACGAGCAGGCCGATGTAGGCGGGCCGGTTGTCGAACCAGAGCGCGACGGCCCCGGCGGCGGCGCCGAGCGTCACGCCGAGGTTGCTGACGGCGCGCATGTACGACCAGGCGCGGACGCGGTCCTCCTGCGGGATGAGCCCGGCTATCAGCGCGCCGCGGGCGGCGTCCGTGGAGGACTCCGCCATCAGCGCGAGGCTGGTGACCACGACGAGGGCGGCGAAGCTCTCGACGAAGGCGTACGTGCCGACGAACACGCCGAGCAGCAGCAGGAAGCCGACGGTCGTGTTGCGCGGGCCCAGGATGTCGGCGAGCCGGCCGGCCGGGATGCTCGCGGCCATGGCCATCGCCGCGCCGATGCTCAGCGCGAGCCCGACCTGCACGGCGGGGATGCCGACGGTACGGGTGAAGAACAGCACGCTGACCGCCATCAGGACACCGTGTCCCGCGGTCTTGGCGAAGTTGCTCAGGCACAGGGTCCGTACGATGCCCGGTGGCGGGATGATGTCATCGAGAAACGCCATGGTGGCCTCCGCTGCCGCCGGCCGGTCGGGCCGCGGCGAGGTTGGGGGACTGGAGATCGCCGGTGATGCGTGGCCGGTCGATCTTTCCGTTGGGGTTCAGCGGCAGGGAGTCCAGGTGCCGGAACCGCCGGGGCACCATGTGGACCGGGATCCGCTTGCGCAGCCAGCGGCCGAGCTGCTGAGGTTCGACGGGCGTGCCGGTGTGGCAGCCGACGAGTTCGACGTCGTCGCCCTGCTTCAGCGCGATGACGACGGCCTGGTCGAGGTCCGGGTGGCGGCGCATGGCGGCCTCGATCTCGCCGAGTTCGACGCGGTAGCCGCGTACCTTGACCTGGTTGTCGAGTCGGCCGAGGTGCACGAGCAGCCCCGACTCCCAGCGCACCCGGTCACCGGTGCGGTAGTAGTGCGCCGCGGTGAGCGGGCCCTCGCCGTCGTACGGCGTGGCGCCGTCCTCGTCATGGCGGAGGAAGCGACCCCGGTTGTCGGCCGGGTCGAGATAGCCGTCGAAGCGCTGGGAACCACGGACGACCAGTTCACCCTCCTCGGCGGGGCGGCCCGCCTCGTCGAGCACCAGATGGTCGAGGAAGTCGTAGACGGGCCCGACCGGCACGGTGTCGTTGGAGGTGGCGGGCCAGTCGGCCGGATCGGCGGGCAGCGCGAACTCGGTGCACGCCACGGTCAGTTCGGTGGGGCCGTAGACGTTCTCGATCGAGGCCCGCGGGGCGACCGCGTGCCAGGCCCGAGCCTGGTCGTAGGACAGCTGCTCGCCGATGAACACGCTCATCCGCAGGTCCGTCGCCAACCCGGGCGGAAGATTGCCGAGTTGAGCGCTGACGGAGACCACGGACGGCACCGAGAACCAGTGCGTGACCCCGTTCTCCACGATGTAGTCGACCGGCGAGAGGAGCTCGGCCCGGCCCGGCACCACCAGCGTCGCTCCGCCGCCCCAGGTGACGAAGAGGTCGAACACCGAAGGATCGAAGGTCAGATCGAAGGTGTGCGAGGTCCGGCAGCCGGGTCCGATGCCGTAGCGCTCGATGCTGTGCCCCAGATACGGGCTCAGATTGCGGTGCCGGATCGGCACGCCCTTGGGGCGGCCGGTCGAGCCCGAGGTGAACAGGACGTACGCGACCTCGTCCGGTCCCGTGGTGTACGGCGGCAGCTCCGGCGCGGGCGTCGTCGCCGCACGCCCGGCGGCGGCCACCTCGGCGGTGTCGAGACGCAGTTCGGTGGGCGCGCAGCCGCCGAGACCGCCGTCGAGCTGCGCCGTGTCCTCGGCGTCCACGATCAGCACCTCGGCGCCCGCCAGCTCCACGATCATCCGGTTGCGCTGCACCGGGAAGGAGGGATTGACCGGGGTGACGCACGCGCCGAGCCGCTGACCCGCCAGATAGGCGGCGAGGACCGCCACCGAGCGGGTCGCCATCACGGAGATCCGGCGGGGCGCGGAGCCGTGCGCCGCCAGGATCCGGGCGGCGACGTGCTCGGCGGCCCGCCGCAGCTCGCCGTAACGGAGCACGGTGCCGCCCGCCTCGACGGCGGGCTCGTCCGGGTGCCGCTCGACGGTCCGGTCGAACCACTCGTACAGGGTGCCGGGCAGCTCCCCCGGGACGGGCTCAGCCATGCGACACCTCGGCGGCGACGGCCGTGTCGGCCCCGGCGCGCGGGACGGCCAGGTCGGGGGCGTCGAGCCGCATGGTGGTCGGTGGCTCCTGCCGTACGGGCTCGATGTGCAGCAGCTCGATGCCCTCCCGGTCCGGGCCGGTGACCGCGGCGGCGCACGGGCAGGCGTCGCCGGTGAAGCCCGCGAAGCGGTAGGCGACCTCCATCATCCGGTTGCGCTCGGTGCGCCGGAAGTCGGCGGCGAGGTGCACGCCCGCGGCCGCGGCCCGGTCGGTCAGCCAGCGCAGGATCACCGAGCCCGCGCCGAAGGAGACCACCCGGCAGGAGGTGGCGAGCAGCTTGAGGTGCCAGACGCCGGGGAGCCGTTCGAGCAGCAGGATGCCGACGGCACCGTGGTCGCCGAAGCGGTCGCTCAACGTGACGACCAGTACTTCGTGCCCCGGGTCGGCGAGCAGCGCGCGCAGCTCCGCGTCGCCGTAGTGCACACCGGTGGCGTTCATCTGGCTGGTGCGCAGGGTGAGTTCCTCGACCCTGGCCAGGTCCGCCTCGTCGGCCCGCCGGATCGTCATGACCAGGGCCAGGGTGCGCAGGAACTCCTCGTCGGCGCCGGTGAAGTCCTGGCGGGCCGCCTCTCGGCGGGATCCGGCCTGGTACATCTCACGGCGACGGCGCGAGTCGGCGGTGACGACCGGGCTGAACTCCGGGAGCCCGGTGAGCTCCAGCGCCTCCTCGGCCCGGTAGCGGCGCACCTCGGGGAGGTGATGGCCGACCTCGGCGCGCTCGGCGGGCTGGTCGTCGATGAACGCGAGGGTGGTGAGGGCGAAGTTCAGCCGCTCGGCGATGGTGCGCACGGAGCCGGACTTGGCGCCCCAGCCGATCTGCGGGTGCACGAAGTACTCGGCCAGGCCGAGTTGTTCGAGCTTCCCCCAGGCGTGGTCGTGGTCGTTCTTGCTCGCCACGGCCTGGAGGATGCCGCGCTCGTCGAGGGTGGTGATCACCTGCCGGATCCCGTCGGGGAGCACGACCTCCCCGTCTTCGAGCAGGGTGCCCTGCCACAGTGTGTTGTCGAGGTCCCACACCAGGCACTTGACGGTCGTGACGGGGGCGGTTCCGGAGGTCCCGGAGGAGTCCGGGGACACGGGGGAGTCGGGGATCTCGGAAGTCCCGGCGGTCTGGGGCACGGTCACACCTCCCACAGGGTCACGGCCCAGGCCGCGACCGGGCTGTTGTTGAGCACGAGCACGAGGTCGCCCGGGGCGAGTTCGCCGCTCGCCAGGAGCCGGTCGAGGTTGAGCACCACGTCCATGGCGCCGAGGTGCCCGTACACGGCGAGATGCTCGCCGCACACCGGATGGATCGGCAGGCCGAGCAGCGTCTCGTAGAACTGGTACGCGCTCGCGGTGACGTTCTGCATCAGCGTCGTGGCGACGGCGCCCTTGTCGACGCCCGCCTCCGCGAGCACCTCGTCGACCATCCGGGCCAGCCGCATCCGGCTGTTCATGGCCAGCTCGAAGCGGTACCGGTCGGCCGAGGCGCACTCCTCGCGCCACTCGTAGTACGGCACCTGCTTGTAGTCGACCCGGAACAGGTCGTGGAAGGTGCCGTCGGTCTCCTGGCGGTGGGCCCGCAGCACCGGTCGGCCGCCCCGGACCAGGGTCATCGCGTAGGCGCCGTCACCGATCACGGTGACCGGGTACCGGACCCGGTCGAGGCCGGTCGGGCGGCTGCCGTGGGCGATGAGCACGCTCTGCCGTGACGGGTCGGCGAGCAGCAGGTCGCGGCCGAGCGCCCAGGCGGCGCTGGATCCGGTGCAGCCGAGCCCGTCGAGGGTGAAGGCGAAGGCGCCGTCGAGCTTCGCCTCGGCCTGCACCCGGCAGGCGTCCGAGCCGAGCAGGACGTCGGGGGCGCGCGGCCCGACCAGCATCAGGGTGTCGGGCCGGGCCGCGGCGGGCGCGTTCCCGGCGAGCCCGTCCAGCCGGTCCAGCAGACCGCGGACGGCCAGGGCGGCCAGGTCGCCCGCGGTGGTGTCCTCCAGGACACCGACCGTACCGATGCCGCTGCCGCGCACGAACTCGGCTTCCTGCGGGGCGAGTTCGGAGAACTCGGGCAGGTCGACGGGCGCGGTGCGGACGGTGGGCAGGACGGTGTGGACGACACCGATGCCGATACGGGTGTCCGTGCCGGTCCCGGCGCCGACGGCGCCCCCGGCTGCGGTGCGGCTCATGACCACACCGCCAGGGCGTGCTTGCCGAGCAGCAGCTGGCTGATCTCGTTGCTGCCCTCGATGATCTCCATCAGCTTGGCGTCCCGGTAGGCACGGGCCACCGGGCCGCCGTCCCGGGCGCCCGCCGAGGCGAGCACCTGCACGGCCGTGGCCGCGCCGCGTGCGGCGTGCCCCGCGGCGAGGTGCTTGGCGGTGACGGCGGAGGTGACCAGCTCGGGGGTGTTCTCGTCCCAGCAGCGGCTGGCCTGCTCGCAGCAGCGGGCCGATGCCTCGTGGGCGACGTGCAGCTCGGCCAGGTGCCGGGCGATCAGCTGGTGCTCGGCGAGCGGTGTGCCGGACTGCCGCCGGGTCGCGGCGTGCGAGGCCGCGGCCCGCAGACAGGCCCGCAGGATGCCGACGCAGCCCCAGGCCACGGAGACCCGGCCGAAGGTGAGCGCCGAGGTCACCAGCCAGTCGACCGGGAGCCCGGCGCCACCGAGCAGCCGGTCGGCCGGCAGCCGTACCCCGTCGAAGGTGATGTCGGCGTGTCCGGCGGCCCGGCAGCCCATCGGGTCCGCGATCCGCTCCACGGTCACGCCGGGCGCGTCCGTGGGGACGACCACCGCGCCCGCCCCGGCGCCGTGGCGGCCGAAGACGACGAGGAGGTCGGCGTAGGCGCCCACGGTGATCCAGGACTTGCGGCCGTCCAGGACGATCGTGTCGCCCTCGGTGCGGATCGTGGTGCCCATCGCACCGAGGTCGCTGCCCGCGCCGGGCTCGCTGAACGCCACCCCGGCCAGTCGGCCGGAGGTCAGCTCACGCAGGTGGACGGCCTTCTGCTCGTCGCTGCCGAGCCGCTCGACGGTCCAGGCGGCCATGCCCTGCGAGGTCATCACGCTGCGCAGGGAGGAGCACAGGGCGCCGACATGGGCGGTCAGCTCGCCGTTGTCGGCGCTGCTCAGACCGAGACCGCCGTACGCGGCGGGAACCTGGGCGCAGAGCATCCCCTTGCCGCCGAGCTCGCGCAGCACGTCGAGCGGCAGCTCGCCGGACCGGTCCCAGCCGTCCGCGCGGTCGCCGATCAGCTCGGAGGCCAGCTGCTGCGCCTCGGCGCGGGCGTCGCCGCCCGCCGTCGGCTCACTCATCGTCGCCCTCCCGCAGCCGCAGTACGAGCGCGGTCATGGCGTCCACGCTGCGGAAGTTGTCGAGCGTGAGGTCGGGGCCGCCGACCTGGACCCCGAAGGACCGCTCGACGTGCACCAGCAGCTCCATCGCGAACAGGGAGGTGACCAGGCCGGTGGAGAACAGGTCGACGTCGGCGGTGACCTCGGTCCTGGTGCGCTGCTCCAGGAACGCGGTGAGCGTCTCGCGGATGGCGGCGGTGTCCTGCCCGGCCGCGTCCTGCCCGGCGACGTCCTGCTGAGTGGTGGGGGTGCTCATGTCGTGCTTCCTCCGTAGGCGAAGAATCCGCGGCCGGTCTTGCGGCCGAAGTCGCCGGCGGCGACCTTTTCCAGGAGCAGGGCGCAGGGCTCGTAGCCCGCGTCCCCGGTGCGCTCGTGCAGGACGCGCAGGGAGTCGACCACGTTGTCGAGACCGATGAGGTCGGCGGTGGCCAGCGGACCGGTGGCGTGGCCGAGGCAGCCCTCGAAGGCGGCGTCGACGGACGCCGGGTCGGCCACGTCCTCGGCGACGATCCGGGCGGCCTCGTTGATCATGCGCTGCAGGATCCGGTTGATCACGAAGCCGGGCCCGTCGCCGACCAGGACCCCGTGCTGGCCCAGGGCCTCCAGGAGGACCTGGGCGGCGGCGACGGCGGCCTCGCCGCTGCGGGGACCGCGTATCAGCTCGGAGGTGTGGATCAGATAGGGCGGGTTCATGAAGTGGATGCCGACCAGGTCCTCCGGCCGGGCCACCGAGTCGGCCTGCTCGTCGATCGGGACGGCCGAGGTGTTGGAGATCAGCAGGGTCCCGGGGGCGACCACCGCCGACACCTCGGCGAGCACCTTCGCCTTGAGCGGGGCCAGTTCGGTGACGGCCTCGACGACGGCGGTCGCCCCGGCCACGTCCTCGATCCGGGTGGTGGTGACCAGCTCGCCGGTCGCGCCCTCGCGCGGCAGCTTGCCCATCATCCGGGCGAACCGCAGCTGCCCGGTGGTCGCGGTACGGGCCTTGGCGAGGATCTCCTCGGAGACGTCGACGAGGATCACGTCGACGCCACGGCCCAGGGCCAGCGTGGTGATGCCGGTGCCCATGACACCCGCGCCGATGACGGCGAGCCGGTGCCGGGCGGGCGGGACGGCGCTCTCGTCGCCGGACCGCGTCGGGTCGTCGCTCACTTCTCCCCCTCGATGCCCGTGCCCGCGCCCTCGGCCGCCAGGGCGGGCAGGAGCGAGCCGATGTCCTGGGTGCGGTGGGCCAGGAAGGCCAGTCCGCTGCGCAGCTGCTCGCCGGTGACCAGCGGGGAGAGCCCGGCCTTCCGCAGCCACGGCTGCCAGCCGCGAGCCTGCACACCGGCCTCGTCCAGCTCGTGGCCCTCCATCTCGTAGAGGGCGGTCGCCGCCAGAACCTTGCTGCCGGTGGCCGTGGCGCGCTCCGCGACCAGCCGCTGCCACTCGGTCAGGGGCACGGTGCGGGTCGGCAGCCCCGCTTCCTCCAGCGCCTCGAAGAGGTCTTCCAGGCTCGGCGAGATCTCGTCGACGAGGTGGTAGGCGCGGCCCACCGACTTGGAGGACAGGGCGAGTTCGGCGACCGCGCGGGCCAGCACGTCCACCGGGGAGACCGGCATTCCGCGGTCGTCGACCGGACGGGCGCCGACCACCAGGCCGCTGGCGAGCAGGAACCAGATGAGGTCCTTGTCGTTGCAGGCGCCGGTCGCGCTGGAGGCCATGATCAGGCCGGGACGGAACACCCGTACCCGCATCCCGTCCTGGTCGGCGCGCTCCAGGAGCCGCTCGCCGACCCACTTGCTGACGCCGTAGCCGCCGAGCTGCGGGTCGAGCGGCTGCTCGCGGGTCTCCATCAGCCGTCCGTCGGTGCCCGCGGGCGCGGTGGCGGCGACGGTGGAGATGAAGCTGATGTCGCGGATGCCGAGCGGACGCATCCAGTTCAGCAGGGCGACCAGCGGCAGGATGTTGTCCTCGCGCAACATGCGGTACGGCTCGGTGAAGACGACCTTGGCGGCGCAGTGCAGCACATGGCCGACCCGCTCCGCGAGTTCACCGCCGCGGTACGTCGCGCAGACCTCGGCGATGCCGCGCAGGTCACCGGGGACGGCGTGGACGCGCTCCGGGTCGGGCTCGGCCAGGCCGAACTTGGCGGCCGTGGCCCGCAGCCGGGCCATGCCCTCGGCCTCGTCGGCGGCCCGGACCACGCAGTAGACACGGCCCTTCGAGGCGCGCACCAGCTCGTCGAGGAGGAAGGCGCCGAGGTAGCCGGTGGCACCGGTGAGCAGGACGTCCTTGCCGGGCGCGGTCTTCTTGGCGAGCGGCTCCAGGGCGATCTGCAGGTCGGCGTCGACGAGCACGCCGTCGCCGTCGGCCGCCGGGTCGACCTCCTCGTCGCCGAGACCCGCGCCGTTCAGCAGGCCCTCGACGATGGTGGTGAGGCGGCGGACGGTGGCCTGGCTGCCGCCCGCCCGGTGGATGTTCACCAGGACGCCGAAGCGCTGCTGGATCTCCAGGACCAGTTGCACGGACAGCAGCGAGGTGCCGCCGAGCGAGGCGAACTCGTCGTCCAGGCCGATGGTCTCGTGCCCGAACAGGTCCTTCCACAGCTGGACCAGACCGGCCTCGACGCTGCCCTCGGCCGCGGTGGACGCGGTGCCGGTGACGGCGGGCGCGGCGGCGACCGGACCGTCGTAGCTGAGATGGTCCAGGGCCCAGTGACGCTTGCGGGTGAAGGGGTACGTCGGCAGCCCGACGCGGCGGCCCCGTCGGCCGTCGAGCGCGGACCAGTTCACCTCGGCGCCGTGCAGCCACGCGGTGGTCACCGCGTCGTCGAGGAGCTCGGCGAGAGCCTCCTCGTCCAGCGGGTCGGCCAGGGCCACCACATGACGGCCCTTCGCGGGCTCGCCGTGCCCGACGAGGATCGGGAACCGGCCCTCGGGCAGGCTGTCCCGAGAATCCGTCAGGGATTCGCCCAGCTCGGGCAGCGCGGCACGCAGACCGGCCAGCAGGGCGGCCGAGGGCTGCGGGGCGTCCGTGGCGGGCAGTACGAGGACGGGGCGGCGGCCGGCGGCCCGCTCGGTCCGCACGGCGGGCGGCCGTGGCATCCGGAGCGCGGCGGCCAGGCGCTCGCGGGGCGCGCTGACCACACGTCGCTCGTCGAAGACGGCCCGGCCCGCCCGCAGGGTGTGGGCGACGTCCCCGGCGTCGAGGTCACCCTCGTCGAGGGCGTCGGCGAGCCTGCGGCAGGCCTGGTCGAGCTCGGCGCGGGTACGGGCCGACAGCACCAGGCGCACGGTGGTGCGGCTCGGGGCCGAGGGGCGCACCGGCTCCGGCGGGGCGGCGAGCACGATGGCGGCGTTGGTGCCGCCGACGCCCATGGAGTTCACCAGGACGTGACGGTCGGCGTCGACGCACTCCTCGCCGGTGGTGGTGACGAAGAACGGGCTCTCGTCCAGGATGCCCGGGTCGCGCGGCCGCTCGAAGGTCGGGTGCGGCGGGATCTTGCCGGTGCGGGCGACGTGCACGGCCTTGATGAAACCGGCGATGCCCGCGGCCGGACCGGTGTGACCGATGTTGGACATCACCGAACCGAGCGCGCAGTACGCGGTCTTGTCGGTGCTGGCCCGGAACGCCCGGTCCAGCGCGATGAGTTCGATGTTGTCGCCGACCGGTGTCGCGGTGCCGTGCGCCTCCACGTAACGGAGCTTGTCGGCGCCGACCCCGGCGGTGCCCAGGGCCGCGGCGACGACGTCGGCGACGCCGCGCGGGCTGGGCGCGATGAATCCGAGCCGGTCGCCGCCGTCGTTGCCCACGGCGCTGCCCCGGATCACCGCGAGCACGTTGTCGCCGTCGGCGAGCGCGTCGTCGAGACGGCGCAGTGCGACGACGCCGACGCCCGAGCTGTAGGTGGTGCCGGTCGAAGAGGCGTCGAAGGAACGGCAGTAGCCGTCCTCGGACAGTACGCCGCCGGGCTGGTGGCGGTAGCCGCGGAAGGGTTCGAGGACCGTCGCGCCACCGGCCAGGGCGATGTCGCACTCGCCGGACAGCAGGCTCAAGGTGGCGTAGTGCACACCGTACAGAGAGGAGGAGCAGCCGGTCTGGAGGCTGACGGCGGGGCCGCGCAGCCCCAGCTTGTAGGCCGCGCGCGAGGTCATGAAGTCGGCCTGTCCGCCGACGGTGAGTTCGAGGTCGTCGACGGCCGCGCGCAGCCCGGACTCGCGGGCCTTCGCGGCGAGCAGGGCGGCGGAGTAGTTTCCGGCGGCGCTGCCCGCGAACACGCCGACGACGGGGCCGTTCCTGCTCGCGGGGTGCCCGGCGCTCTCCAGCGCCTCCCAGCAGGCCTCCAGGAAGATCCGCTGCTGCGGGTCGATGGTCTCGGCCTCGCGGGGCGGGTAGCCGAAGAACGGGGAGGCGAAGTCCTCGACGCCGGGCAGCGAGGTGGCGACGCTGACGAAGGCGGGGTCGGCGAGCATCTCCTCGCTGACCCCGGAGGACTTCAGCTGCTCCGGGGACATCTCGCGCATGGAGACGACGCCGCGGTCGATGTTGCGCCAGAACTCCTCGGGAGTGGTGGCGTCGGGATAGCGCAGGCCGATGCCGATGACGGCGATGTCGGTGGCGTTGGTCATGGTCCGGGTTCCCTCGCTCACTCGGAGACGTTCTGGTCGCGGCGCGCGCGGCCGAGCAGACCGGCGCGGTTGCGCGCGCCCAGGTCGGTCAGCCGCTCCTCGGCGCCGGAGGTGTCGGCCAGCAGGGCCACCTGGGCCTTGACGGTGCTGTGCTGGAACAGGTCGGAGACCTTCAGGGTCCGCTCCGTCAGCGGTTCCAGCTCCTCCCACAGCATGATGAGCAGCAGGGAACTGCCACCTGCTTCAAGGAAGTTGACGCCTTCGGGCACCTGCTCGGCGCTGTCCAGATCGAGTACGTCGGCCCAGGCGCGCCGGACCCGGTCGAGCAGGTCGGCCTCGCTGAGCGGGGTCGTGGCCACGGTGTTGTTCACGAGATGCTCCTGGTGAAGGGGTGGGAGTCGGGGGCGGCGGCGAGGTCTTCGGCGGCGGCGACCACGTCGCTGAGGAGCGTCTCGGCCGTGTCCCGGGTGAAGAGGTTGACGGCGTACGCCAGGCAGAGGTCCAGCTGGTCCTCCGCTGCCTCGGTGGCGACGAGTTCGAGCTCGTACTTGATGTGCAGCGGTTCCAGTGGAAGGAACCGGGCTCCGATGCCGTCGGCGAGGGCGGCCGGTCCGGTGTCGCCGCTCTGGGCGCTGAGGAACACCGGGGTGAGGGCGGGCCGGCTGAGGTCGCGGTCGCTGTGCAGCTCGTTGGCGAGGACGTCCAGGGCCACGTCGGCGTGCTGGTAGGAGACCGAGCAGCTCTCCCTGACGCGGCCGAGGAGCTCGCGCCAGGTGGGCTCGCCGCGCAGATCGATCCGGAGGATCAGGGTGTTCACGAACATCCCGATCGCCTCGGTCGCGGACGGCTCCTCGCGGCCCGCCCACGGGAAGGCGAAGAGGAAGTCACGCTGGCTGCCGCGCCGGGCCAGGGCCACGGCGAGCAGCGCCGCCGTGGTCATGAAGAGCGTGCAGCCGTTGACCTCGGCGGCGACGGCGCGCAGCCGGGCGACGGTCTTCTCGGGCAGCCGGGCGGTCAGCAAGGCCGCTTCGGTGGACTGGAGCTCGGATCGCGGCCAGTCGTGAGGCAGTGCGATGTCGTTCGGGGCGCCGTCCAGGTGTCCGAGGAGCGCGGCGGCCCGCTCCCGCTCCTGCGCCGGAGTGGCCGGGGCGGCCGGTCCGAGGTGGGCCGGATGCGTCGGTTCGGCGAGCACGGGAGCGGCGCCGTCGGAGAGGGCGCGGTAGGCCGTGCCGATCTCCGCGAGCAGCAGGTCGCGTGACCAGCCGTCGGCGACGATGTGGTGGACGACCAGGGCGAGCACGGTCCGTTCGGGGCCGAACCCGAGGATCTCGGCACGGGCGGGCGCCTCTTGCGCGAGGTCCATCGGTGCCCAGCACAACTGGGAGAGTCTTACGCGCAGTTGGTCGGGATGCCAGTTCGCGGCATCGATGACCTCGACCGGCGCCGGGGCGACCGTGGTGCGGTAGCAGACGTGGCGCCTGCGCCGGTCGAGACAGAACACCGAGGACAGCGCGGGGTGGCGGCCGAGGACCAGGTCCACGGCCCGGCGCAGGACGTCGTGGTCGACGGCTCCGGTGTACTCGACGAGGGTGGGGATCAGATAGGCGGAGCGCAGCGACGGCAGCCGGTCGAGGAACCAGAAGCGCTGCTGCACCGGCGAGGCCTGGTGGAGCTCGGTGTCCACGCCCGTGAGCACCGTGGCGGGCCGCTCGGCGGGCTCGGGCGCGGCCCCGGCGGCCCGCGCCTCGGTGAGGAGACGGGCGAGACCGGCGACCGTGGGCCGCGGGAGGAAGTCCCTTGGCGAGACGGCGAGTCCGTGCCTGCGCTTGGCCTCGGCGAGCATACTGACCGCGAGCAGCGAGTGCCCGCCGAGCGCGAAGAAGTCGGTGTCGGCGGTGAGCGTCGCCGCCGCGGGCGCGGGCGCGAGCCCGCCGCGCTGGGCGAGCGCGGTGACGAAGAGCTCGGCAGCCTCGGCCTCCGCTCCGCCGAGCGCGGCACCGGGCGGGGGCACGTCGGCCGCTCGGCCCTCGGCCGGGACGGCCGTCCGGACGACCGGTTCGGGCGGCGGAGACAGTTCGTCGGCCCGTGGCTGGCCCGGCAGTTCCGGCAGCGCGTCCAGCGGCGCGTCAGGATCCGCGACCGCCGCGTCGAGCAGCGCGGCCACGCCCTCGGCGAGGGCCCGCGCGGAGGAACGACGGTACAGCTCGGAGTCGTACTCGACGGTGACGGCCAGACCCGCGGGCCCGTCCTCCAGGATCAGAAGCAGATCGAACTTGGCGGTGCCGGTCCCCAGGACGGCGGGCGCGGTCCAGCCACTGCGGCCGGACCGGGGCGAGGGCGCGTTCTGGTACACGAACCCGACCTCGACCAGCGGCCGACGGCCCGCCCCCTGCGCGGCTGCCACGGCCGCGGTGAGCCGGTCGAACGGCACCCGCTGGTGCGACAGCGAACGGAACGCCTCCTTGCGGGTGGCCTTGCACAGCCCGCGGAAGGAGTCCGCCGGATCGATCCGGCAGCGCAGCGGCGTGTTGTTGACGAAGAAGCCGACGGCCTCCTCGAGGCCCGGGTGGTCCCGATTCGCCGTCATCGTGCCGAGCAGGAACTCGCCACGCCCCGACCAGCGCCCCAGGACCGCCTGGACGGCCGCGGTGAGCACCACGTACGGCGTGACGCGCAGCGCGCGGGCGAACTCCTCGACCCGGCCGCGGACCTGCGGCGGGACGGTGACGGTGAGCTGCTCGCCGGGCCGTGTGCCGTCCGGCCCGGCCTGCCGGTCGGCCCGCCCGGCCAGCCGGAGGCCGGGAGCGACCCCGAGCACCTCGGCGACGCGCTCGTCCAGCGCCCGCACGGTCACCGCGTCGTGCTCGGCCGCGCGTTCGAGCGCGGCGAAGTCGGCGTAACGGGTGGGCAGCGCGGGCAGCTCCGCCGGACCTCCGGCGGCCACCGCCTCGTAGGCGTCGGCCAGATCGTCGAAGAGAGGAGCCAACGACCAGCCGTCCACAGCGATGTGATGGATGGTCAACAGCACGGCGTCGCCCTCGGGCAGGCCCTGCCACAGCGTGCACCGCACCAGCGGGCCGCTCGCCAGGTCGAAGGGCGCCCGGCCGCGTTCCCGCGCCTCCCGCTCGACACGGCTCGCCGCCTCCGGCTCACCGGTGAGGTCGACGACCTCGACCGGCACCGGCTCGGCCGGGCGCACCTCCTGCACCGGGCGGCCGTCGACGAGGCCGTAGACGGTGCGCAGCGGCTCGTGCCGCTCGGCGACCGCCGCCAGGGCGAGGGAGAGGACCTCGGGGTCGAGCGGCCCGGGGGCGCGGAAGAACAGCGGGACGTTGTACGTCGGGTTGCCCGGCGACGTGGCGTCGGCGAACCACAGGCGCTCCTGGGCGAAGGAGAGCGGTGAGGGCCGGTTTCCGGTCATGAGGCGCCCGCCAGGGAGGTCGAGGCCACATGTGCGGCCAGCTCGTCGAGGCTGTCGGTCAGCAGCACCGCACCGGCGTCGACCCGGACGCCGAGGCGCTCCCTCACCCGGACGGTCACCTGCATGGCGAGGATGGAGTTGCCGCCGAGGTCGATGAAGTTGGCGGTGGGCTCCACGGCCTCGGTGCCGAGCACCTCGCGCCAGATGTCCCGCAGTACGGCGAGAGCCGGGGCGTGGCCGGGCGCGGCGTCGGGCCCGGTGCCGCTGGAGACGGCGGGCGCCGGTCCCCCCGGCGGCGCGGCGGGTGCGTCGAGCAGCCGCAGCAGTTGCGTACGGTCGGCCTTGCCGGTCGAACCGAACGGGACCCGGTCGAGCACCAGCCAGCGCGACGGGAGCATGTAGCTCGGCAGGGTCTCGCCGAGGTGCCGGTGGAGCGCGGCGGGCAGCTCCGCACGGCCGATCCTCGCGTCGGCCTCGGGCGAGGGCAGCACGAAGCCGACGAGCGTGGCGGCGGCGCCGTCCCCGGTCTTCTCGACGAAGGCCGCGTCGGCGAGGCCGCCGGTCGTCGCGGCCCGCTCGATCTCCTCCAGCTCGATGCGGAAGCCGCGCAGCTTGACCTGCCGGTCGGTGCGGCCGAAGAGCTCGACGGCGCCGCTCGGGAGCAGGCGGCCGGTGTCTCCGGTGCGGTAGATCCGCGCACCGGTCGAGGGCAGCGTGACGAAACGATCCCTCGTCAGCTCGGGGCGGGCGAGATAGCCGAGCGCGACACCCGGCCCGCCCACGCACAGCTCACCGGTCTCACCGACCGGCACGTCGTTCAGGTCCGCGTCCAGGAGATGGAGGGAGGTCTCCTGGAGCGCGAAGCCGACCGGCACCCGGTCGAGCCCCGCGAGGCTCGCCCCGGTGCAGTCGAAGTACGCCGCGAAGGTGGTCGTCTCGGTCGGGCCGTAGCCGTTGACCAGCCGCCCCGGCGGTCGCGCCGCCAGCACCCTGCGCACCGCGCCCAGCTCCAGCTGCTCACCGCCGACCACGACGGTGCCCACGGTGGAGAAGGCGTCCGCGCTCTCGCGCGCCACCGTGTGGAAGAGCGAGGTGGTGAGGAACATGGCGTCGATCCGCTCGGCGCGGATCAGCGCGGTCCACTCGTCCATGGCCAGCTCGGTCACGGACGGGAAGACCACGACCGTCGCGCCGCCGCAGAGCGCGTTCCACACCTCGAAGGTGGTCGCGTCGAAGGCCGGATTGGCGGAACTGGCCAACCGGTCGCCCGGCTCGACCGTGCAGAACAGCGCGTTGAGGGCGAGCCGCAGCACGGCCCGGTGCGGAACGACGACACCCTTGGGGCGGCCGGTCGAACCCGAGGTGAAGTTGACGTAGGCCGGGTCGTCGGCGTCGCCCGTCGGCGCGGGCACCGGCAGACCGGGGTCGTGCTCGGGCGGGTCGAGCGGCTCTACGCCCTCGGGAAGCCAGGACGACAGCCCGGACCAGCGGCCCGTGTCGGCCTGCCGGGCCTTCGGCGCGCGGACGATCACCCGGGAGCCGGACTCGCGGACGATGTCGGCGAGCCGCCCGGTGGGGGCGAGGGCGTCGAGCGGGAGGTAGGCGGCGCCGCAGCGCAGGATGCCGAGGAAGGTGACGATCAGGTCGACCGAGCGGTCCTGCGCGACCGGTACGAGATCGCCCCGGCCGACCCCCCGGCTCGCCAGCTCGGCGGCCAGCCAGCCGGAGCGCCGCCACAGCTCCCGGTACGAGAGTGCCCGGCCGCCCGCCGGTTCGCGTACCGCGCAGACGTCGGGCGCCCGCTCGACCCACTGAGCCACGACGTGGTGCACGCCGACTGCCGTCATTTCCTGCCTCTCCGCTGAAATCGAAAGAACTGCGCGTCGAACGGACGGGATCATCCCCAGCCGTGGTCCTCGGTTCCGCCGGCGAGGGCGAGAAGGCCGTCCTTCGCCGCGGGCTCGACGCCGATGAACCGGCCCCAGCCGTGGTCCGCCACGTTCCGGCTGGTCGTCTCGGCCAGGGAACCGGCACCCGCCAGGAGATCACCCGAGACAGCCGGAGCGGTCGCGAGGAAAATGGCCGAGAAGGCCAATCCCGTGGACTTGACGAACCGGTGGGTACGCATCGTTCTCCGTTTCAGTAGACGGCCTTCGAAGCTTTTCGGCCGCGTTTGCTTTCCGACGTCCACATCGTGTGATGAGCGAGGAGCGCGGATCAATGAACCGCGAGCGCATACCTGTGCGGCGCATCATCATGCGGACCGGTGAAACGGGCATCCCGGACTGCCCAGGTGAGCGGGGTCATCGGCGCTCACCTATGGTGGGCAGAGTTCATCCGAGGGGCGGGCGTGCGTCATCTGCCCGTCGTGGCAACCGGATCCGACTCGAGGGAGGCTCGTGTGACGCTCTTCGGCCACGACCTGACAGACTGCGCCCGACTGCGCCCACTGGAGCCGTGGCAGGCGGGAGAATTCGCCGAGTACGTCGACCGGGTACGGCCGCATCTCGCGCCGTGGCTGCCCTGGGCGCACTTCGTCGTGGACACGGACTCGGCCCGCGAGTTTCTCCAGCGGTACGCGGACACCCAGAGTCAGGACGGCGGCCGGATCTTCGGCATCTGGGTCGACGGCAGAATGGAGGGCGGGGCGCTTTTCCGTATTTTCGACGTGCCGACCGGCGTGTGCGAAATGGGCGTCTGGCTCTCCCCTGACGTCCAGGGAAAAGGCCTCGTCACACGCGCCGCCGGGTATCTCACCGACTGGGCACTGCGGGTGCGCGGAATGCACCGGGTGGAATGGCGGGTGACTCCGGCGAACGAGCGGAGCATTGCCGTAGCGAAGCGCCTCGGAATGCGGTACGAGGGCACGCTGCGTGAGGTTTTCGCATTCGGCGGAGTGCGGCAGGACCTGGAGGTCTGGGCGCTGCTCGCGAGCGACCGCGCCTGAACGACGCCGCAGGGCAACCCGGTTCGCACCTTCCCCCTCATGCGCGGGGCACGGAGGGCTGATCCGGCGCGGGTGCGGCTGGCGGCAGTCGAGCAACTGCTTGAGCTGGTACGTGCTGGTATGCGATCGGGGCGGGAACGGCCCCGGTGGCGGCAACGCCATCCGCTTCGGCCCCTTGAGGCCCGGCAGGACCACGATCCAGCCGGGCCTCTTCCCGCTGTCCCGGTCGGGCAGGTGAAGGGGCCGCCGTCCGGGTCAGCGGCAGAGCCCCATGAGGGTGTCGTCGAAGTCGGGGAACTCCTGGGCTGCCAGTTCGATCACGGCAGTGGCTGACCGGGGCCGGTGTGGTGCGAATCGTTCAGCGATGGCCTTCAGCTCCGGACGGGGGCGGGCGCTCCAGCCGGGCTCGTACGAGTTGACGGCTTCCCAGGGGCCGAAGCCGTCGGCCAGCAGCCACAGGAAGTCGCCCAGGTCGCGGGCGACGACACCGGTCTCTCCCTCGGACCCGAGGAAGACGACGGGCTGCTCGGCCAGGGGCCGGTCCGGGCGGATGAGCCAGATCGCCGCGTACCCGCCCGTGCCGTCCTGTCCGAACACGCGGAAGTCGCCTCCGTCCACTTCGCTGTTCCCGGTCCACGCCCGGAACCAGTCGGTGGTCTCGGCAGCGGACAGGAAGGCCGGGAAGGGCTCGAAGTCGACCCCGGTCCTCCCGTCGGCGTAGTCGAATCGAACGGCCATCGCGGTGGCCAGCGCGGCGGGGAACTGGAGGTCATCGGTGGGCTTCACGGGGACAGGCTAGCCAGCGCCCCGAACCGGCTCCTCGGAGACGTTCGATGCGGCGGACTCGACCAGTGACCGTTGCCCGCCGTCCACGACCGGTCGCGCTTCTTGAAGAGGACGTACGGGCTCGCGCACACCACGGCCATCGGCAGGATCGCGAAGGGGTGGCCGACCGCCCACCGGAGCTCCGGCACGGTCTCGAAGTTCGTGCCGTGGACGGTTCCCACGAGTGGGGGACAAACGGGATGGCCGCCCACGAGGAGATCTTCTTGAGGTCCTCGCCCTCGGCGTGCTGACCCGCACGGACCGTCGTGTGAGGCGTGCCGGCCTCGAAGTCCGACGACGCGGGAGGTGCCGTGGCTGTCGCCGCGCGCCCGCCGGGGACCACGGGACAGCCCTCGGGGAGAGCACGCAGCGGGCGGCGAGCCCTCCACGGCTGCGTCGGGCGGGAGTCGCGGGTTGACGCCGCGGGTAACGTCCCGGTCGGACGTACCGATCCTCGTGCCGCCCTTGCCGTAGGCGGCCTGGTCGGCGTCGTCGGTGCGGTGCCCGCGTTCAGGAGCCCTTCGCGCCACCCGGCCCGGACGCCGAGGGTCCGATCGCGCACGGGCTCTCGCTGCCCGGCCCCGCTTCTTCCCGCAGTGCGGTACGGGAGCGGGATCGTGGCGGAGTGATCTGGCGTCGGCCCGTTGTGCGAGCTGCCTGGGCACGCCCTCAGGTGTGCTGTGCGAGGAACGCCGCGAGCTCCTCGGCGTAGACGCCGGGGTCGGCGTTCCAGGCGCCGGTGTGGGTCGCCCCTTCCACGGTGACGAGTCTGACCTTGTCGGGCCAGTCATGGGCGAACGCGGCGCTGGTGGCGTACGGCACCACGGTGTCACCGGTGCCGTGGAAGAGGAGGACGGGCTGCTTGGGGCCGCCGGTGCGCCGATTGGCGGCCAGGGCGTCGACGTCGTCGAGGTCGACGTCGGCGCGCAGGCCCACGATCCCCGCTTGGAGGGCGGCGACGGGTGCGGGGAGTCCGAGGCCGGTGACGATGGTGTCGAGGGTCGCGCGGTAGTCGAGGGCGGGCGAGTCGAGGACGACGGCGCGCACGGCGCTGGTGTCGGCGGCGCGTTGGAGGTAGGTCTCGACGATGCCTCCGCCCATGGAGTGGCCGAGCAGGACGACGCCGGTGGCTCCGTGGTCGCGGGCGTAGCGGACGGCGGCGTCGAGGTCGCGCCATTCGGTGTCGCCGAAGTGCCGGGTGTTGCCGCTGTCCCGGGGCGCGCCGGGGTCGTTGCGGTAGGTGATGCCGAGGACGGGGTGGCCCAGGTCGTGCAGTTGGGGCATGGTGCGCAGTCCCGCGGCGCGTCCGGCGCCGAGGCCGTGGACCTGGATGACCCATGTGGTGCCGGTGCCGGGGAGGAACCAGGCGGGCATCGGGCCGAGTTCGCCGGGATAGGTGACGTCCTGGTGATCGAGGCCGAGGGCTCGCCCAGGGTCGGAGTTCCACACGGTGACGATGACCTTCGCCTTGGCGCCGGGGGCGGGCGGGATGTCGGCGGTGAGTTCGCGGGTGACGGTGTCGTCGTCGGAGACGAGGACGGGGCCGAGGGTGCCGTGGTGGCGCCGGTCGGTCTCCTCGTCATGCCAGACCAGGCCGTACGTGCCGGTGGCGCGGCTCTCGGTGGTGGCGGGCAGGGTCACCGTTCCCGGTGCGGAGGCGACGACCCGGGTGTTCAGCGGGGTGTCGTCCATGGGGTGGACGAGCCTGCCCGCGGCCAGCCAGAGCAGCCCTGCGGCGGCACCGAGGACGAGGACGACGGTGCTCGCGAGGCCGACCAGCAGGCGTCGGCGGAGCCGGGAACGGCGGGTGCGGCGGCGGGCCGGGGGGGTCTCCGGGCGGGCCTCGGGCCCGGCCGCCCGGGAAGCCCCCGCTTCCCGGGCGGCGGCCTCGGGGGGAGCGGTCTCCGGTGCGGTGGGCTCGGGCGGTGTGTGGTCGTGGGACATCAGCGGTGGCTTTTTCCGATTCGTGGCTGCTTGAGGGGGCCGGGACTGGCGGTACGGGGGAAGCCGGGCGGCGGGCGGTCGAGCGACGCTCACGGCGCCCGGCGCCGTGTCCCTAGGCCGGATAGGGCAGCAGCCCCGCGTCGATCTTCTCCCAGGCGGCCCTGAGTTCGGCCACCAGCCGTGGTTCGTGTGCCGACCGGTCGGCACACTCCCGCTGGTCCTGCGCCAGGTCGTAGAGCGTGTCCTTGCCGTCCTTGTGGGGGAACCTGGCTCTGGCGGCGCGGTGGTACTTCCACTTGCCGCGGCGCAGGGCCCGTTCCCCGCGGGTGCGCCAGAAGAGGTCCCGCTCGGGTTCCCCCTCACCACGCAGCAGGTATCCGGTGAGGCTCACGCCGTCCAGTGGAGCGGCCCGGTCGGGGCGGGCTCCGGCGACGTCGAGGAAGGTGGCGGTCCAGTCCGGAGTGAACACGGGCACGTGGCTGACCTGGCGGCCGTCGACACGGGCGGGCCACCGCACGATGGTCGGCACCCTGATTCCGCCTTCGAGCAGCGCGTACTTGCCTCCGGTCAGCGGCCAGCTGTCGGAGTAACGCTCCCCTCCGTTGTCGCTGGAGAAGACGACGAGGGTGTCGCGTTCCTGCCCCGAGCGTTTGAGGGCTCGCATGACCTCGCCGACGGAGCGGTCGAGGCTCTCGACCATGTCGCGGTACTTGGCCAGGGACCCGCCGTCCAGATGAGCGAGGGCGAGTCGGGCCTGTTCGAGGGGTAGCCCGAGGACGAGCCTCTCCAGCCGCCCGGCCTCTTCGGTGTCGCCCTCGGCGATCCAGGGCCAGTGCGGGGTGGTGAAGTTGAGGTTGAGCAGCCACGGTTCGTCGTGGTCGCGTGCGATGAACTCGCTCGCCCGCTCGGTGAGGACCCGGGTGTAATGGCGCAGGTCCTCGTAGGGCGTCTCGCCCTCGTACAGGTCGTAGATCCTGTCGCTCGTGAGCTTCGAGTAGTACTCCAGGGCCCCGCCGAAGTTCCCGAAGAACTCGTCCCAGCCCGACCTGGTGGGGGAGTGGTCCGGCAGGAAGCCGCAGTGCCACTTGCCGATCATCGCCGTCGTGTACCCGGCCCGGCCCAGGAGCGAGGCCAGCGTGGGATGGGTGGGTTCGAGACCGACGGTGGACCGCTCGATGATCGGCTCCTCCAGCCCGGCCTCCGTACGCCCCGGATAGCGGCCGGTGTAGAGGCTGAGCCGGGTGGGCGAGCACGTCGAGGACGCCGCGTAGCCATCGGTGAACCGCACCCCCTGCGCGGCGAGTCGGTCGAGGTTCGGGGTCCTGATGTGCGGCGACCCGTAGCAGGCGAGATCGGCCCAACCGAGATCGTCGGCGAGTATGTGGAGGAGGTTCGGCCTCTCGGCCCTGCGGTCAGTGGCGGCTCGGAAGGGCCGTTCCCCGGGGGCCTCGGACGCGGCCGGCGCCGCATGGGCCCCCGGGGCGGGCAGGCCCACCACCGCGGCGGCGGCCCCTGCCCCGACCGCGCCGCCGAAGGCTCGTCGCGACAGGTTCTGTTCAGGCTTGGGCACAGTTCGCTCCTTGTGCCGGGCGGGACGCGGAATCGGCGCTGCCCGGGAGGTGGGGAAGACAGGGCGAGAGCATGAAGCGGTGAGGCAGCTCGACGGGGGTCCGGCCGTACGCCGTGGCCCCGCCCGTTCCTGAGAACTGCCGTCGCGGGTATCAGCTTGGCCGCCACGGCGATCCCGAGTTCATCTCCGGCGGTGCCTTTCTGGGTGTTCTCTGGGAATCCCCGAATCGCGTGAGGGCGGATATCGGGGCAATGCTGGTCTTTTCACGGCGACGGCGAGGCCCGATACCCAGGAAACTCCCAGGAACTCTCCGAAAGCTGCGAAGTCCGGTTGGGAGAGTGCGGGCACGCCGACGGACGACGGCACCGGCGGACGTCATGTTCGCCCTGCGGAACGTGACGTTCCGCCGAACACCTCTGCGCGGGTGCCGTGCGACTGCCCCGTCAAGGTCGTCCGCCGGCGGTCTCCCGTATGCCGATCCCCTCTCAGGAGTCCCACGTGGCAGCCCTTCTCCACCGACTGGGCCGGTTCGCTCACCGGCACCGCTCCCTCGTGGTCCTGGTGTGGATCTCACTGCTCACGCTGGGCGGTGCGGCCGCTGCCAGGGCGCCCGCGGCTGGACCCGCGTCCTTCGCCCTGCCCGGCACGGAGTCCCAGCGGGCCCACGACCTGATCGACGAGCGGTTCGCGGGGCAGCGTGCCGACGGCGCCACGGCACGGGTGGTCTTCAAAGCGCCGGAGGGCGGCAGGATCACCGACCCGGCCCTGCGGGACGTGGTCTCGGCCGCCGTCGACGCCATCGCCTCCGGGTCCGAAGTCGCCCAGGCGACCGACCCGTTCGAGGCCGGGACCGTCAGCGCCGACGAGTCGGCCGCGTACGCGCAGGTGACGTACGAGGTCTCCGGCACGGAACTCTCCGAGCGGTCCCGCCAGGCCCTCCGCGACACGATGGCGAAAGCCTCCCGTTCGGGTATGACGGTCGAGGCCGGAGGCGCGGTCCTCAAGGGAGAGCGGGGATCCCACGCCGCCGAGGCGGTCGGGCTCGCCGTCGCGGCCGTCGTCCTGCTGATCACCCTGGGATCGCTGACCGCCGCCGGGCTGCCGTTGATCACCGCGCTCATCGGCGTGGGCATCGGCGTGTGCTCCATCACCGCCCTGGCGTCGTTGTTCGGACTGGACTCCACCACGTCCGTGCTGGCCATGATGCTGGGCCTGGCCGTGGGCATCGACTACGCCTTGTTCATCGTGTCGCGCTACCGCGGTGAGCTGGCCGACGGGCGGTCGCCGGAGGACGCGGCCGGGCGGTCGCTCGGCACGGCGGGCTCGACGGTGGTCTTCGCCGGTCTGACCGTGGTGATCGCGCTCGCTGGCCTGGCCGTGGTCGGCATCCCGCCGCTCACGAAGATGGGCGTCGCGGCGGCGGGCACCGTGATCCTGGCCGTACTCGTCGCGCTGACCCTCGTCCCCGCGCTCCTGGGCGTGGCCGGCGGGCGTATCGAGGCACCGAGGACGCGGAACAGGCCGACGCACTCCGAGCCCGTGGACGACCCCCGCGCACCGCAGGCACCGAACACGGGCGGCCGCTGGGCGGCGTTCCTGATCCGTCGGCCGATCGCCGTGCTGGCGGTCGGTGTGGTCGCGCTGTGCGCGCTGGCCGTTCCGGCGGCGTCCCTGCGGCTGGGGCTGCCCGACGACGGCTCCCAGCCGGTGGCCAGTACGCAGCGCAAGGCGTACGACCTCATCTCGGAGCATTTCGGCCCCGGCTTCAACGGACCGCTCCTCGCCGTCGCCGACGCGCGGGGGAGCGGAGATCCGAAGCGGACCGTGGGCGAACTCGCCACGGCACTGAAGGGCGTCGAGGGAGTGGTCACCGTCGGCCCGCCCCGCTTCAACGCCGTCGGCGACACCGCCATGATCACCGTCATCCCCGCGTCACGCCCTGGAGCCGCCGAGACGGAGGCCGTCGTCCACGCCGTCCGTGAGGCGGGCGGCGACGTCATGGACGGCGACGGCGGCCGACTGATGGTGTCGGGCAGTACGGCGATGAACATCGACGTGTCGCAGAAGCTGAACGACGCCCTCCTGGCCTACCTCGTCGTCGTCGTCGGACTCGCCTTCCTCCTGCTCGTCATGGTCTTCCGCTCATTGGCCGTGCCGCTGAAGGCCGCCCTGGGATTCCTGCTCTCCGTCGCCGCCTCGCTGGGCGCTGTCGTCGCGGTCTTCCAGTGGGGCTGGTTCTCCTCGCTGCTGGGCGTCACCGAGCCGGGGCCCGTGATGTCGATGATGCCGGTCTTCATGGTCGGAATCGTCTTCGGCCTCGCCATGGACTACGAGGTGTTCCTCGTCACCCGCATCCGCGAGGCATACGTCAACGGGCGGACGGCCCATGAAGCGATCACCGCCGGATTCCGGCACAGCGCACGTGTGGTGACGGCCGCGGCCCTGATCATGATGGCCGTGTTCGCCGGATTCATGGGGGCGGACGAGCAGATGGTCAAGACCATCGGTTTCGGCCTCGCCGTCGCCGTGTTCATCGACGCCTTCATCGTACGGATGACCCTTGTTCCGGCCGTACTGGCACTCATGGGCGACAAGGCCTGGTGGCTTCCCCGCCGACTCGATTCCGTCCTGCCCCATCTGGATGTCGAAGGGGACCGCCTACGGGCCGAAGAGGGGCGCGGAGATTCCGTCGCACTCGCGCACGCCAGCCGTCCCTGACAGTCGAAAACGGAGAGGGAACTCCTTATGCCTATCCCGTCGGAAAAGAAAACATCGCGGGAATCTGCACCGAAAGGTCGGGGATCGGCCCCCCGCCACCTTCTGGAAGGCGCGGGTTCGGTGGTCGTCGCCGTCATGACGATGGCGCTCGTGGGATATCTGTCCCTGCTGATTCTGCACGCCGAATCGGTCGGCACGCCGACGCGGCTGGTGCCCCTCCTCCTGGCCATGGCGGTGGGCGGTTCACTGACGCTGTCGTCGGCGGGCGGCGGGCGGGCCGTGGCCGACGGAGCCACCGGCGGCGGGCCGGGCGGTCCCTTCGGAGGAGCAGGAGGAGCAGGAGGCGCGGGGGGCGTGCGCCTGGAGGTGACGGGCGGCCTGGACCTCATGCCGTTGTCGCTCACGCTCGTCGGCTCCGTGGTGCTCGCCACACTCTTCTTCCGGCCGCTCGGGCGACGGGCGCGGCCCACCGGGCCCGTGCTCGGCGCCCGCTTCGCGGGGGCTGCCCTCGCCGCGGTGACGCTGTTCGCCGCGATCGCCTCCCACGCGTCCGGAAAGCTGCGGTTGCCGGGGTCCGTCACCTCGAAGCTCGGCCAGGGCAAGGGCGGGGGCCGCCCCGGGGGACGTGGACTCGGTGAGGCGATGAAGGACGTCGGCGTCGGTGTCGACGCCGGAGCGGTCGCCGTACAGGGCCTTACCTGGGCGCTGGTCGTCCTGCTGATCGGCTGTGTCGCCGCTCGCCGGACCAGCCTGCCCCGTGGGCTCGCGATGTCCTCCCTCCGGCTCAGGTGGACACCGGCGGCCTCCGCGGTCGTCGGTGTCCACCTCGTGCTCGCCCTCGTTCCGCTGGTACCGGCCGCGGCCCTCGCCGCCGCGGCGCTGGGCGGTGGCGATCTGCCGGGCGGCGCCGGAAAGGCCGTCGGGGGGCTGCTGCTCCTGACCCCCAATCTGCTGACGATCCTCCTCACCGCGGGCCAGGGCTCCGCCTGGCAGGGAACCCTGGAGCGGAATCAGGGCGGCGGCGGTCTCGCGGACATGCTCGCGGGCCAGGCCGAGGCGCCCCCCGAGTCGGCTCCCCGCGGCAAGAACGTGATGGACGTCGCCGTCGCGGGGATTCCCCTGTGGATCGTCGGGCTCGCACTGCTGCTGTCCGCACTGTCCGTCTGCGGCTATGTGGCCACCGCCCGCACCCCCCGCCCCGCCCCGCGTGAGGCGGCGAACGCACTGCTCGGCTTCCATCTGCTGATCGCCGTGCGCATCGGTGTCGTCACGTCCCTGTGTACGGCCCTGGTGTCCTGGCTCACGACGGCTTCCGGCGGATTCGGCATCGTTGTCATGGGTATGCGGCTGGGGGGCGCCACGGCCGACCTGAGCGGGGACTGGCTCCTGGCCTGTCTGACCGGAAGTCTGCTCGGCGGCGCCGCAGGTTACGGTGGAAGCCACCTCTATCGCCTGCTGCGACCGGCCACGGCTCACGTCGCGCAGCAACGGCCCGGCCCGGGGCCGAGCCCGTCCACGCCGACGGAGCGCGCACCCGCGGCCGCCGAGCACCCGTGAACCCGCCACAAGGCGACCACTCCCGTCCAGGATGCCGACGATGACCACACCCTCCCCGACAACCGGCGGAAACCTGCTCGTCGTCGACGACGAGCAGACCGTCCGGGAACTGCTGCCGACCGCACTGCGCTACGCCGGGTTCACCGTGGACACGGCCGCCACCGGGGAAGAGGCCCTGGACAGGGCGGCGCAGCACCCACCGGACCTGGTCCTGCTCGACGTGATGCTCCCCGACATGGACGGATTCGAAGTGATCCGACGCCTCCGCGAGCAGCCGAACGCGGCGACGACCGGCCGACCGGGCCCCATTCCCGTCCTTTTCCTCACCGCCCGCGAAGCGACACGGGACAAGGTCAACGGACTTCTGCTCGGCGGAGACGATTACGTCACCAAGCCGTTCGACCTCGAAGAGCTGATCGCCCGCATACAGGCGATTCTGCGGAGGACCAAGGGACATCCCCGGTCGACCCTGAGGATGGCCGACCTCGAACTCGACCTCGACGGGCATCAGGCCATCCGAGGAGGTGTGCCCGTCCGCCTCTCGCCCACCGAATTCCGGCTGCTGCACTTCCTTCTCTCGAACCCCGGGAGCACGGTGTCCAAGTCGCAGATTCTCGAATACGTATGGCGATACGACTTCGGTGGCGATCCCAGCATCGTCGACACCTACATCAGTTATCTGCGGCGCAAGATCGAGAACGGTGGGCCGAAACTCATCCACACCGTGCACGGCATCGGATACGTGATGCGCGGCCCGCGCCCGTGAGGGTGTCCCTGGCCG
This sequence comes from Streptomyces sp. NPDC087215, assembly GCF_044744885.1. NCBI lineage: Bacteria > Bacillati > Actinomycetota > Actinomycetes > Kitasatosporales > Streptomycetaceae > Streptomyces > Streptomyces sp. NPDC087215. The sequence goes on along the minus strand of NZ_JBIUZD010000001.1, from coordinate 1,013,281 downwards.
CGTCGCGGATCGGGCGGACGGTGAACCGGTACTCCCTGCGCGCGCGTCTGCTGTTCCTGTCCGCGACGCTGCTCGCCGTCGGTCTGGTGACCAACGCGTTCCTCGTGAGCGGCGCGCTGAGCGGATACCTCATGGAGCAGGCCGACTCCCGTCTCAAGATCACCACGCAGATCTGTGCCCGGCTGCCCGCCGCCGTGCTGGCGGCCTCACCGGGATCCGGGCGACTTCCCCCGCAGTGGAGCCGGTTCAGCAACCCCGTGGTCTTCTACGCGGACGATCGGGGCACGGTCCTCACCCGGACACCACCATCGGAGACTCCGCCGGGAGGCGGGCCGGATCTCCCCACCCTCGACGCGCACGCCGTCGACGCGCGGAACGGAGATCCGTTCACCGTCGACTCCCGCAACGGGGAGGGGCGATGGCGGGTCATGGCCGTGCCCTACGTCCCGGGCGCCGACGCCCCGGCCGGTGACTCCCTTCGGCCCGACAACGTGATCGTGGCGGCGTCCCTCTCCCACGTCGACGACACGGTGAGCGAGATCCGTACGATCTCCGCCACCGTGGGCGGCGTCCTGCTCTGCCTCCTCACGGCGGTCGGCCGACTGGCCGTGCGCTCGAGCCTGCGCCCGCTGACCCGCATCGAGGAGACCGCGGCGGCGATCGCTCACGGTGACTTCTCCCGCCGTGTGCCGACGCTGGCCGGGCCGCGAACCGAGGCGGGCCGGCTCACCGCCTCGCTCAACGGGATGCTCGTCCAGATCGAGACGGCTTTCCAGGCCAGGGAGGAGGCAGAGGCACACATGCGTCGCTTCGTCGCCGACGCCAGTCACGAGATGCGCACCCCGCTGGTCGGCATCAAGGGATACACGGACCTCTACCGCATGGGCGCGCTGCCGAGCCGTGGAGACGTCGACGAGACGATGGGGCGCATCGCCCGGGAGTCCGAGCGCCTGGGCAGGCTCGTCGAGGACATGCTGCTGCTCGCGAGGCTCGACGAGAGTACGTACCTCACCCGGCCGGAGGCCGCCGCGCCGACCCCGTACCCCTTGGAACTCGCGCCCATGGACCTGCGCACGCTCGCCGTCGACGCGCTGCACGACATCCACGCCATGGATCCCGCCCGGCGCGTCACACTGACCGGCCCGGACGCCGGCAAGGCCACCTCGGCCCCCGCCCTGGCGGACGAGGCCCGACTGCGGCAGGTGGTCAGCAACCTGGTCGGAAACGCGGTCGACCACACTCCGCCCGGCAGCGGCATCCGGGTCGGCGTCGGTTCCCTGGACGGCCACGCGGTGATCGAGATCGAGGACACCGGCCCCGGTCTGACGGCCGACGAACAGGAACGGGTCTTCGAACGCTTCTACCGCGCCGACAACTCGCGCAGCCGGACGACGGGCGGGGGCTCCGGACTCGGCCTCGCCATCGTCCAGGCACTCGTCAGCGCGCACGGGGGCCGTGTCGAACTGCGGTCGGCGCCCGCTGAGGGGTGCTGTTTCCGGGTCCTGCTGCCTCGGCTGGACATCGACCCGCACGAGACGTGAGGCCGGCCGATCACCGTCTACAGCCAGTGCCGCCTCTTGAAGACGAAGTACGGACTCGCGCACACCACCGCCATCAGCAGGATCGCGAACGGATACCCGAAGGCCCAGTCCAGCTCCGGCATCGCGACGAGGTCCATGCCGGAGCTGGTTCCCACGAATGTGGGTGCAAAGAGGATGGCGGCCCACGAGGAGATCTTCTTGAAGTCGTCGCCTTCAGGCCACTGACCTGCGGGAACCGGCTGAAGCGGTGCTCTGACCTGTGTCGATCCACCTTTCCGGCTCTTTCGCCGTGCTGCCGACTCATGCAGCCGATCCTCCCCAGCCGCTCCCCAGCGGGGCTTCATCCTCCCCAGCTACTGCTGCTGGGGAGGACGGGGCGCCGCTGGCCAGAGCCTGATTCAAGCGTCGTGCAGAGCTACGCAACGTAGTGCGAGGGAGTCGGAGCGAGGGTGGCAGTCGCCTTCGTGGGGTGACGGCTTGACGAACCGATTCGATTCTCCCCCTCGTCTCCGATCCGTCTGCCAGGCTCGGACACGTGACGTACGTAGTGACCGTAGACATCTGCATCTCGGAGGGAACTCCGGAGATGGACCCGCTGCAGCGTGCCGGGGCCGTCGCGCTGATCGAGAGCGGCTTCGCCTCGGTCGACGGCATCGACGGGCCGGACGGCATGGAGGTCGACCTCCTCGACACGATCGTGGGCGTGTACCCAGGCGGTGCACTGCTCAAGGTGTTCGTCGACGCCGAGGCGCTCGAATTCGCGGAGGATGCCGTCCGGGACGTTGTGAGCGAAGTGCTTCGACGCTCCGAGCTGCTCGCGGATTGGAAGGTCGAGCGGTGCGAAGTCGAACTGCACCCGGAGCTCACCCAGGAGAGCCTCGCCGCCGCCGACGGCCCGGACGGCCCGCCGGACGACCCCGCGGCCCGCAAAGCCCGTCATGCCGAGCCGCCCGCAGCAGCCGAAGGGGGCGAGTACGACGCGCAAGCGAAGGCCGAGGAAGTGCGCGCCCGGATGCTCGTGCTGGCGGACGAGCTGCGTTCCTTTCCACCAGTGATGTTCGGTGTGCAGGACGACCCCGGGGAGGAGGACGGCGACGACTACGGCTTCGCAGTCGCGCCCGAGGACGCCACGCTGGCTGCCGGCGCACTGATCTACGCCACCGAGGTTTTGATCGACGAGCTGTTCGAGGACGTGCACACCCTGGAACAGGAGGACACCAACGTCGGAGAGTGCGACGGCCCGCTGTGGCACCTGGAGGACCTGCCGGAGAGGTACGTCCTCCAGTACGACACACGATTCGCCCGCCGCTTCCTGGTGACCGTGATCGCCATGACCACCCGCTTCACCAACGGCAGTTTTGACCAGCTGAGTTGCGTCGCAGAGGAACTTGCCCTGAGGCTGCTCTTGAGCCAGACGACCGTCACCCTGGAGTTGTTCGGTTTGCTCGACGACGGCGTCTCGAACGCTCTAGAAGTCTTCGCCGACAACGTCTACGAGGACATGGACCACGAGTGGCTGTACGACGGTTCGATGGACGGGATCGACGAGGGCGCGGTGGGCTCGGCCCTCGGCGTTGCTCCCATGGCGTTCGGCGCCTGGTTCACACCGTTCAACCCCGGTAGGCACGTGCACCCATCGGCCGCAGACGAACCGGACACGGCCGCAGTGTGATCCGCCCCGTTCCCTGATGCGACAGAAGCACGGCGGACGCGGAGGCATTGTTCGGACCGATCGAAGTGGCCCCACCAGGTCACGTCACTTGGCCATGCCCTGGCCCCCCAGACGTAGGGCCCGGGGATGGTCACGGGTCGCCAGTGCCGCAGTCACCCTGCCAACGGCGTCGTCCACGCCTTCGTGCTCCCAGATGCGCAGCGGCAGCCAGCCCAGGCGTACGAGGTGGGCGTCGGTCTCCTCGTCGCGGCGGACATTGCCTTCGAGTTTTTGGCGCCACCATTCGGAGTTGTGCTTCGGAGCGTGCAGATGCTTCTGGCACGCGTGCCAGAAGCATCCTTGGACGAAGACTGCGGTTCGCCATCTGGTGAAGGTGACGTCAGCGCGGCGGCGCGGCATCCCGGGGACGGGCAAGTTCACGCGGTAGCGGAAGCCCAAGGAATGAAGAGCACGTCGCAAGGCGAGTTCTGGAGCAGTGTCTCGGTTGCGTTGGGCCACCATCACCCTCCTGGCATTCGCGTCCCGCGGACTCGGCACGCCTCTGCGGCTGTCGTTGGTCTCCACTCCCGGACAACTAGTGGCTGCCGATTCGGTAACCGCCCCGCGGTCCGGCACGGTCTGCCCGCTGGATCTGTTCGACCGTCGCCACAGCAGTCAGTGACGTGCCCATGAGGAGCAATTCGCGCCGACCTAGCCGGATCTGACCAAACGGTGGCCCGGTGTCCTCGTGGTTCGACACTATGCGGTGGGGGCGTGATCGGCTGGACACGCAAGGAGGCTGAGGGGGAACAGGATGATCGAAGTTCTGCCGGTGACTGGAGAACAGCCGGACATGCTCGGCGCGGCCATCGCCCTGGGCAACAGGTACACCAAGGGGCTGGGGCTGCTGACGCCGCCCGCGTACCGGAAGTACGCCGACGATGGTGGGTTGCTGGTCGCGTTAGAAGGCGGCGAGCTCGTCGGCTACGCGCTCTTCGGGCTGCCCAAGCGCAGCCAGCACGTTCGTCTCGTGCACCTATGCGTGGCGGAGGGGCGTCGGGGCAAGGGGATCGCAAGCCGCTTGATCGCAGAGCTCCGCCGTCGCCAAGGACATCGGCTCGGCATTCGGGCCAGGTGCCGGCGGAACTACGGGCTCAGTGCCACGTGGAGCGGTCTCGGCTTCGTTCCGAAGGGTGAGGGCCTGGGACGAGGGGGTGACAAGGAGACCCTCGATACCTGGTGGCTGGACCACGGTCACGAGGATCTGTTCGCCGGAGCTCAGAGCGACGCCCTGCTGGTCGTGACCGCCGACCACACCGTCTTCTCCGGACTTCGCGGCGCGGGCGCTGAGAACGCGGTCGAGGAGTCGCGGGCTCTTGAGGCCGGGTGGCTCGCAGACCTGGTCGAACTCGCCTACACGCCACAGCTCCTCCTCCACGTGCAGGCGGTCGAAGATCGTGAGCAGCGGAACCACAGCGCGCCGGTCTGTCTAGGCTTCGTGTCCTGACGCCCGACGCCGCCGCAGTGGTCGCCCGCCAGCAGGAGCTGATCACGGCCGTGGGCAAGGAGCTGCCCGGTGTCGCGCTCGATGGCGACCTGCGCGCTCGTCTGCGGTACGTGGCCGAGACCTCCTGTGTCGGCCTGCAGGTGCTGGTGACCCGAGAGCCCGAGTTCGTGCGACTGGCCGACATCGCCTGGGCCGTCGCGCGCGTCAAGGTGGTCTCTCCGGCAGCGGTGACGCTTTAGGCGGACGAACTCCGCCTAAAGGGTGTTGCACAAGGCCGGAATGATCTCCAGAAGCCAGTATCCAGGCGGTCAACGGGACGGAAGAATCGCCGCATAAGCGGATAGTTGACCTTGTCACCGATGACATCATCCGAGCATGATCGCCGTTGTGCAACACCCTTTAGCGCCTGTTGCGAAAGTAGATCTTTCTTTGCGACGATCACGGTTTGGCGCGAGGGGATGACGAACCGGCAATGAAGCAAGAGCCGAAGGCGTGGTACAGCGCCAGAACTTTCTACAGGTGGCTGACCTGGGAAAATCGTTCCTACGAGGAGCGTGTCGTGCTGTTCCGGGCACGGTCCCTCGACGAGGCCATCGAACTGGCCGAGCGGGAGTCGGCCGAGTACGCCGAGGAGAGCGACCTCGAAGTCTTCGACATGGTGCAGGCGTACAGGATCTCCGACGGCGACGAGGAGGTGGTCGCAGGTACAGAGGTGTTCTCCCAACTGCATGCGCTCGACCTCCCGGCGGAGGAGTTTCTCAACCGCTACGACTCGGGACCAGCACACACTCAGATCAGTGAGTGATGTCGTTGACGGTGCTCGGCCCGGCAACAGGGCATGGTCGCCGCCGTTCGACTGCCCCACCTTTCGTCTTTGTCCTCTACGGCAGCGATCTGCCGGAGATGTGGACCATGGATCCCACCGTGTGACGGTGAGGGTCACAGCCACTCGCTGATGGCTGCGACGAGGACGGTCGCCTCGTATCGGACGGCGAGCTTGTCGTATCGCGTGGCGACAGCACGGTGCCTCTTGAGGCGGTTGATCCCGCACTCGACCGCGTGACGCTCGCGGTAGTCGACTGGGTCGAAGCGCGGTGGCCGGCCACCGCGGGAGCCGAGCTTCTGGCGGTTGCGCGCCTGATCGGCCTTGTCCGGGATGGTGCAGCGGATCCCACGGTGACGCAGGTAGGCGCGGATTCCGCGGGAGGCGTACGCCCTGTCCGCCCGCACGCGATCGGGACGAACGCGTGGTCGGCCCGGCCCGAGGCGGGGCACGCGGACCTTCTCCAGCACCGGTTCGAACTGCGGTGAGTCCCCGCGCTGTCCGGCGGTCACCACGATTGACATGGGTTTCTGGCCCTGCTCGACAGCCAGGTGGAGCTTGGTGGTGAACCCGCCGCGCGACCGGCCCAACGCGTGGTCCTCCGGCTCGGTGAAGATGCCGCCCGGTGGTTCCTTCTGAAGGTCACCTCGCGTGCGGGCCCCGGCCGCATGCTGATAACCGCGGCACACCGTGGAGTCGACGCTCAGGTCCCACGTGATCGCGCCTCTTGCGTCGGCCAGGGACTGAAGCCGGGTCAGGATCCGGTGCCAGGTGCCGTTCCGCTGCCATCGGCGGAACAGTCGTAGACCCGGCCCCGAGGTCCGTACTCGACGGGCACGTCCCGCCACGGAACACCGGTCCGGACCCGAAACCGTACGCCATCGATGAGCCGCCGCCGAGGCCAGACGGGCGGCCGACCCGCCTTCGCCCCCCTCGGCAACAACGGCTCCAGCACCGCCCACTGCTCGTCCGTGAGATCTCCCCGGCCCATGAACCGTGATCATCCACAGCCCAAGATCAACTTTCGATACACGACCTAGGACGGCGATACCGACCGGCGCGAGTACGACGAATACATGAGCGGAGCGACACGGGCCAGCGGTCTCTCGCTGGAGGAACCGGTCAGCTTCGAGGTGCCCGTTCCGTTGGCGTCCCTCCGAGCCACCGGCTCGTTCCATACACCGCGGAGCTACAGGTACCTGACCGACGAGGACGTGCGAAAGCTGGCTGCGGCGACGCCATCCACGGGTGTTGCCCTTCACAAAGCTCTGGATGACCTGGCGTCTGTCTGAGTCGGGATCCTGCCTGTATATCGGGGCTGGAATGGTTCCCGGCCGGGCGCCGGCCTCATTCGTCAGCCACTCGCCTACAGCCTCTGGCTCCAGGTTCAGAATCACTCGGCCAACGGCTCCTATGGTTCACGGGCGTGGCAGGGCTTCGCTCTCCAGGTACTCCATGACCACCTGGTGTGCCCGCCAGCCGTCCGGGAACTTCGGCGGAACGTCGAGGTAGACGGGGCTGCTGCGGGGATGACGGTCCAGGAGGTCAGTGATGCCGGCCCGCGCCACCACGATGCAGGCGAAGCGGTGGCGGGAGAGGAGGACGCACAGGCGGCCGGTCTCGAGGTGGAAGGCGGAGGCGTCTTGGCGGCCGGAGAGCGGATGCCAGACCAAGGTGACGTCGAACTCGCGCCCCTGGAGGCGGTTGGCGGTGTCCACCGTGATGTCCGTAAGGCCCCGCGCGTGCAGCCGCGTGCGAACCGAGTCAGCCTGGACGGTGCGGGCCGCACCGATGGCGATGCGAGACGCGGTGAGCGTTTCGCCGTTCACGAGAGCCCCGCGTGCCAGCAGTCGGGCCGCAGTGTCCGCGAGGGCGTCGGCGACCTCTGGGTCGTCATCGAGGGTGTGCTGGGCGGGGAGTTCCAGCAGGCCCCATCCGGACTCGGCCGCGCGGGCCAGTACAGCATCTGGCGGAGTCACCCCGTGTGGAGCGGTGCCGTAGGTGAGCACGCGGTCTCCTGCCCGACTCCCGGAGACGAACGGGTAGAACGGGTAGAACGCCTTCTCCACCAGGGGAGCCGCCATTTCCGGCAGCCGCCAGGAGACGGGGAGTTTGAGCCGCAACAGGTCGGGGTTGTGTGCCAGGGTGACGTCGACGGCGTTGCGGAGCGGGTCCCAGGTCAGGCCGTGCCAGCGGTCGGTGTCGACAGTGGCGAAGGGGTCCAGCTGGCCAGGGTCGCCGACGAAGAGGGCGCGCGATCCTTCGCCGCTGAACAAGGGCGCCGTCGCGAGCAGGGCGTCCGATCGCATTTGGTACGCCTCGTCCACGATGGCCCAGCGCCACGGCGGACACTTCTCCGGGGTCACGTACGACCACTTCTTGGCGGTCGAGACCACGACCGGTAGGTCGCGCAGGTCGGCTGCATCGTTGCTGCCGCGCACGCTGCCGTGCCGGCGCACTCGTTCGGGCAGGGCGAACCCGCTCGCATGCAGGCGTCCGATGGGGAGATCAGGATACTCCCGGGCGATGTTGTCGACCAGGTCGTCAACTTGCTCGTTGGTTTGCGCGACGATCATGACCTGATGGCCGGCCGAGGTCAGGTGGCCAGTGGCCCGCTTCACCAGCGTGGACTTTCCGGCGCCGGGCGGGGAGTCCACCACGATTCCCCGTCCGGCGGCGGAATCAAGGCCGGACAGCACTTCGGCGACCGCACGGTCGGCGAGTGCGCCGGGCGACACGTCGTTGCCGTCCTCCGGGGTGGCAGTCATTCCCAAACCTCTTCCGCGTCCTCGCCGGTGGGTTCGTACGGCTGCGGTGGGCCGCCGTGGGTCCAGGGAGTGTCCTCTTCGGCCGGGAGCGAAGACGGCATGCTCCTCGGGTCGATCGAGGTGAAGGTGACCGTCTCTCCCAGGTCGGCCAAGGTCCCTTCAGGTGCTGGGGGCTTGCGCTTGTTGTCGAAGCCGCCGTTCAACTGGATCAGGACAGTGACTCCGGCTCCGGCTCCGTGGGTAATCACCTCAAGGATCTCGGCCTTCTGCCCGGGCCTGGCCGGGCACTTGACCGAGGTCCCGGCCGCCATGGACACCGGGAGGTCACAGTGCAGGGTGATGGTCGGACGCCACAGCGGAGATCCGGGCCGCTTCCCCGGGACGGTGCGCCCCTCGTCCCGAGCAGTGACGAGGCCTGTGAACGCATCTCCCGTCAGCTCGTACTCCGCCATCACCAGCGGATCGTCGTACGCGCGCTCGGCGTCGTACCGTGCCTGGGCCTCCTCCATACGGGCGAGGCGGCGGGCTGCCCCCACCGCGTGGTCGCGGCGGGCCTGAGGTCGGCCGTCGTCGTCCAGATAGGCGGCGTACTCGCCGAACAGCTGTCGGTCGAAGGCCCGTCGGCGGGCGACGTGCTCCCCCGCAGGGAGCTCTCGCAGCCGACTGATTCCCTGCCACATCAGCTGCCACGTCGGCAGCATCTGGGACCGGAGTTCATGGTCGATGGTGCGGGCGGCGGCGTCCTGCCCCCGCTGCCCTGGCGCGCTGTCGTACTTCGCGATCAGCTCGTCGAGCGTGCGATCGAAGACCGGGTCGGTCGCCGGGCCCGCGGGCGGCCACGTCGCGGGATCCTCGCGCTCCCGGGCGGTCTCGGCGCCGGTGCGTCCGGCGGGCGGATCGATCCAACCGAGCAGGGAAGCCAGGTGCGCGTCCTGGGCGGGGCTCTGCCCGGTGGCCCAGTGGGCGGAGAGGGACCGCGTCATGGCCTGGAGCAGGCCTGAGTCCGGGAACTCGGCCCGGTCGGCGAACCAGGTCAGCCACTTGCCGAGCAGGGGCACGGACAGGGAGACCGCGTGCGGACCGTCCGTCGCGCGCAGTCGGGTCAGGCGGCCGAGCAGCCGGACGTACGAGATCCCCCCGGAGTTCGGGACGAGCAACTGGGGTGCGCGCAGGGGCCGCTCCCGCTCCTCCTTGTCCTTGCCGCGCCCGACCGTGTACGGCTCCTTCGGCGCCGCGCGGCACTCCTCTATGTAGGGCAGGAGGAGGTCCCCGAGGCTCTCGACGAAGTCGAATCGGTCAGTCTGGTCGTGGGGGTGGCGGACCGTCAGGAGCGCCGGGTGGTCGGGATCCGTGCCGGCGAGTGCGGCCAGCGGGGCGCAGGCCTCGCCAGCGAGGGTGAGCGGCACGAGAACGAAGGGGGCGTCGTCCAGGTGCACGTGACGCACGGTCGTCAGCCGCTCGGCGTCTCCGGACTCGGCTGCCCGGAGGGCAGCCACAGTGGCGATGGCGTTCATGCGGTCGCTCCTCCCCGCAGCCGACGGAGATGTTCGGCGGCCCGCAGCCTGTTGATGACCGCTTCCTCGGCGGGGCCCGGGGCGCTGGTGCCGTCGAGGCAGCGGAGGGCGGTCCGGGTGGAGTCGATGCCGGGCAGGCTGCTGCGCACCATTGTGCCAAGCCGCGCGGGGGAGGCGCAGACCGTGGCCTCGTCCCGGCAGTACCGGGACATCTCGCAGAACGAGAGGCAGTCGGGGGTGAAGCTGGCCTCCAACTCGCGCATCGTGGCGTCGATCTCGGCCTCCGGCCGTTCGGTGTCGAGGGTCGCGGAAAGCGAGAGGGTGTGCGCCAGATCGTCGGCCCTGCGCAGACGGGACAGCTGGAACTGTAGGGCATCGAGTTCCTGGCGGAGGTCGATCAGCTTTCCGTAGGGACGGTTGGAGAAGTCCTTCGGGCAGATGAGAAGGAACTCGTGGGCGATCACCGTGGGATCGAGGCCGAGTTCGGTCAAGGTCTGCCGCAGGGCGAGCACGGAAACCGCGGCCTGTTTCGTGGTCTGGGCGACCGCCGACGGGCTCGCCTGGCCGTCGATGGCCGCGAAGGAGCGGATCTCCACTACGTAGAACTGTCCGCCCGTACGGTGGCTGAGGGCCTGCGGTATGACGTGGGCGGTCTGGCCGGCGACTTCCAAGGTCAGCACGGGTCGGTCCAGGATCAGCCGCTCGTCGACTCCGGAGGCCAGTCGGGTCAGAAACCGCCGGGTCTCGCCCGCTCGCACGGCGAGCGAAGTCTCGCCGCCCACCTCGGACAGGTCCGCCACCGCGGCTTCCTCGACGGGGGCGTCGAGCTGTTCCCGGAGCAGACGGATGAGCTCTGCGTATCCGCCCCACTTCACCAGGGCCTCAAAGCTCTGCTCGCGCCGAATCGCGAAGGGGGACCGGCCGAAACGCGGCTCATGACCCAGGCGTTGGGCAAGAAGGGCCTTGTCCACGCCCGCTGCGTCGAGTACGGCGCGGCGGGCGCAGGCCGGGTTGGCCGTGAGGGCAGTGATCTTGCGTGCCGTGTACTCCTGTGGAGGGCGCGGTCCACGGAGGACGGCGAGCCTTCCCGGGGAGGGGGCAGAGGGGTGCTGCGGAGGCATCTTCTCTTCTTACGCGGAATTCTGTGGCGGCACCGGAGGAATCCGGCAGTCGGTCAGGCGGTGAAGCCGGCCGAGCCGCGCAGGGCGTCGTGCATGGGCGGGGCCCCGAAGAGCTGCTGCAGGTCGGCGAGTTGGCCACGCGCGCGGTCGGCGGCCGCGCGGCGCAGTGAATCGTCCGCCTCCTGGTGCACTGCGGCCTCCGTGCGTGCCGCGGAGATCACGCGCTCGGGGTCGATCTCCTCGTCGTCGTACGCGCCGGGGATGTTGAGCGCGAAACGGCGCAGCAGTTGGTGGGCAGCATCGGAGGCGGGATAACCGGCCGCGTCGAGTCGCAGGACCTGCTCGGCAGTGCCGATGGCATGGACCAGGAAGTCGGTGCGCGGACTCAGCGGACCGACTATGCGCCGTTCCAGGGGCCAGACGGACACGGCGAGGAGACCGCGGGCGGGGGTGAGCCGGTCGTGGGCGAGGGCGGCGCAGATGTAGTAGGGGCGCGCGTAGCCCTGTGCGCTGAAGGACCTCTCCTCGTCGCGGCGGAGCGAAGCGAGTTTCGTCGCGATCAGCGGTTCGGTGAAGAACGCCTCGTACACGGACGAGATCAGCTTCGGCGGCGCGGGAGCACCGAGCAGGGTGAGCGCTTGGTGTACCTGCTCGCGGACCGGGACGGCGCCGTGGGTGGGCTGCCTTCCGTGGGCCTGGGGCCGGAAGCGGGATGCGGTCCCAGCGGTGGGGGTGGGTGCCGGGGTTCCGCTGGGCGGTGGCGAGGGTGAAGAGACAGGTGGAGCTGCCACCTCCCCCTCCTCGGCGTCCAAGGCCCGCTCCCACGCGACTTCCGCCTCGCGGAGCTCGGTGCGGATGCGGGCGGTCGCCACGTTGTCGCGGGCCCGTCTGGCCTCTCGCAGGAGGGCGCGAAGGCGCGACAGGCGTTCCTCGAGATCCTCCAGCGATGCGGTCATGGGCGCACTCTACCGCCGATCCCTTCCATTTCCAAACTTCTCCAAGGAGTTCCAAAGTTATGCGCTACGCTCGGCGACACGGCCTCGGGGTTAGCGACGGCCGGTGGATCTCCGTGCTTCGACCGGGAGGGGAAAGCCGTGACCGACGACGCGCCGTGGCGTGCGCCGCAATGGATGACGGGGAACGAGGGGCCGGTCAGGATCGGGCCGGGCACCGGAGGGGGAACGGACGAGGCGCACGACTGTCCGTCCCGCGACGCGGCGAAGGCCCGGCCGGGCCTTCGGGCAAGGAGCGCCCACCGGCCTACGGCGAACGCGTGGAACCCGGAACTCCTGGAACTCACCCCGGCCTGCCTCCAGCCCGGCGACGACCCCGATGCATGGGCCGCGTTCGTCCACCAGCAGCGCATCTGCAAGGACGACTACCGGGATGTGCTCGGCTTGCCGCTCGCCCTTCACCTGGCACGGCTCGCGGACGAGTACGCGCTGCCGCACGACGAGGAGGAGGCGGTGGACCCGGCGGCTGGACCGGTCGCGGTGCTCGTCGCGGGGCCCGTCGTCCGGAACGGCTCCGGCCAGCTCACGTTCGACTTCGACACCGATGAGGACAGCGAGGACGAGGTACATGGAGACGCCTAGCACAGAGGCGGTGGAACGGGCCCGCCGGTTCGCCGAACGGCTCCTCGACCAGGAGGGGATGAGGGAGGCGGACGACGTACCGGAGCCGGAGGGGCGGGCAGCGACGGAGGCGGCGGTCGAGCACCTGGGGGCGCTGTTCGCGGCCCTGCCGGGGCTGGTGCGCCATGCGTTCGACCGTACCAGGGGCCACGCAGGCAATCTGTCGAGCGACCGGCTGCAGGGCCTGTCCGAGATCGTCCAGAACGCGGAGGACCTCGGCGCCACCGACGTGCGCGTCCTCACTAGGGAACGGGACCTACTGGTCGCCCACAACGGTGCCCCGGTACGGCTGCCCAACGTGGTGGCCCTAGCTCTGCCGTGGCTGTCCAGCAAGGCCGACCAAGCCGAGTCGACGGGACGTTTCGGCATCGGGTTGATGACCCTGCAGTCCCTCTCACCCCACCTGGAAGTGCACAACGCCCACTACAGCGTCCGCATCGGGGACCCATACGTTTCCGTCGCCGAACCGCTCGCCGTGCCGGGCTGGTTTGCCGACGAAGCCTGGACCGTACTCCGCATTCCTCTGGAGCAGGGAGCCCTCGCCGCGGAGACGGTGGACGAGTGGCTCGACTCCTGGTCGGCCGGCGCGCTCCTGTTCCTTGGTCGGGTGGCCGGTGTCACGCACCTCGACGCTCGGGGCGACGTCCGACGTCGGCTCGCCCTGACCCGGGAGCCCGGCTCCGCCTTCAAGACTGAGGCCGGTGGTGGGCCGGTCGAAGTCGAGACCCACCTCGCGCGTGCCGACGCCGGACCCCGGTGGCTGGTGTGTCGGACCACAGTTCCGAGCCCGGCCGGAGTGGCCAGGGCCCACAAGGCCGCAGGCCCCACCACCACAATCGCCGTCGCCCTGTCGCTCGGACACGGTGGTCCCGGCCGGATCCATGTCGGCCTCCCGGTCGAGGAGACCGGGCCGGCCCTCTGGGCGAGCGCCCAGTTCGATCCGCTCGCCAGCCGGCAGAGGCTCGACGAGACCCCGTGGAACACCGCGCTCGTTCCGCTGGTGGCCGATCTGTGGACAGCGGCCATTCTGTGGCAGTTCAGGCAGGACCCAGTCCATGCGTGGGGCGCTGTTCCGCTGCCCGGTGACGTCCGTGACGCCCAAGGCCCTGGCGCCGCCCTGGAGCGCCGACTGCTCGACCATGCCCGACTGCTTGTGTCCGCGAAGCTGCTGCTGGAGGTGCCGGGGAAGGGGTCGCTCCGTCTCGACTCCCTTGCCGTGGAGGACGAAGCACTCGAGGGCGTCGTGACGGAGGAAGAGGTCGCCCGCCTGGCCGACGTGCCATCCACGCTGCCCCAGACGATGCGCGATCCGGACGGCCGGTGGCGGGAGGTGCTGTCGGACTGGGAGAACCACGGGGCCGGCGCGCCGGTCCGAGTCGACGTGTATGACGCGAGGGGCCTGCTGGGTGACGAGAGCCGGTCACCGCAGGTGACGGTGCAACTGGCCGCGCGAGTCATCGAAGCGGGCTGGAGCGTCTGCCTGCTGTCACACGAGTGGCTCGTGGACAGCTCCGGCGCGCGGTACCGCCCGCGAGGCGCGGCCCCAGTGATGTTCTCCGCGGCCCCGCGTGGGCTCGCGGTCGAACTGGGGCTTGCCCGTGAGATTCATCCGGTGTTTCTGGCCGACACCGACGACGCGCGGGCTGTGCGGGAATGGCTCGGTGAGAAGGACGTGCTGCTCGGCGACGATGATCCGGCGGCGGTGATCCGGCGGATCGCGGACTTCGGGTCCGCAGGAGGCAGCACTGTGGGCCTGTCCCTCACGGACGGTCAGCTCGTGCTGCTGCGGGACGGCTTCGCACACGTGCCGGACAAGCGACGCGAGCCCTGGGGCAGAGGAGTCGGCCTGGCCGTACGGCTGGAGGGCCACCGCTACACGGTCGACGGGGAACGGGAGGACGTCAAGACCGCCCCCGCCCGGGCCTATCTACCGTCCGGGCTGGACAGTGCCGAGCGCGACGAGAGCTTCGCCTTCGCGGCCCGCGCGGCTTCCGGGCCGGTATGGCTGAAGCCCCGTTACGCCAAAGTGCTGCAGGGCGGCAGCATCGGGGCACTGAGGTTCCTTCGGTTGCTCGGCGCGGAGACCGCCCCACGGCCGCGTAGCCATCGTGGGCAGCGCGCGCGGTTCGAACGAGGTCCCGGAGGATTGCCCGCACGTCTCGCCTCGGGGCCGGAGACCCGCACGAAAGCCCTGGACGCCCTCCACGCGACCTACACCCTCGACGACTACGACTGCCCCGACCTGTACTCCGTCGCGACCGACATCGCAAAGGATGACGATCCCGCCCGCCGCCGGCGCAGGGCGGCCGCGCTCCTCCACGTACTCGGCCGCTCGTGGAGCCGCTTCTCCGAACGCGCTGAGGTCAGCGCGGCCTTCGACTACCACTCCTGGCAGCACCGAGGGCGAATCGCCGCTTTCTGGCTCTGGCAGCTGCGCGACGTGGCATGGCTGGACGACCGGAGCGGCGTCCCTTCCAGCCCGTTCAGGCTCCGTACCCGCACCACGGGCACCGTGGCCGTCTACGGGGCCGGGGACGCGCACTTCCTGCACCCGGAGATCCAGGACCAGGCGCGCCGCCGTACCGAGGTGCTAAGGGCGTTGGAGGTGGTCGGCGACGCCCGTACCCGGGACCTCGTCGAGTGCCTGCGGCGGCTCCGTCGTGAGGAGAAGGACGGGGCCGGCCCGAACGCCCCTGCCGCACTGATCGTCTACGAGGCGCTGGCCGAGCGCGTAACCGGAAGGGCGGCTTCTGGCGTGTCGGGCGACATGCCGTTCAACGAGGTACTCCGTGCCTTCACGACGGGCGAGGGGCTGGTCCTCACGAATTCCGGCTGGCGACCCCCAGGCGAGTGCCTGATCGGTGAGCCGCTGTTCGGGGCGTCTCGGGCTTTCGCTCCCACGTTCCCCGGTGGCGAGGCGTTCTGGACGCGGCTCGGGGCGCGCCGTCCGACCGTTGACGACGCGGTGAAGGTGATCAGGGAGATGGCGCAGCAGGACAAGAAGGGGCGCCGGGACGTTCCGGAAGGAACCACCCAGTCGGTCGTCCTAGAGACGCTGAAGATGCTCTGCGACCCGGCCGCCGTCCGGCCGGAGGAGCTGACGGCAGGACGGCTGGGTGGGTTGCCCCTGGTCACCAGCAAGGGCTGGTTGAGCAAGAGGCCGGTGTACGCGGTCGAGGATCCCATGGTCGCCGAGGGGCTGGGCCGGGAGCACGCAGTGTGGCGGCCGGGAGCGGAACTGGAGCGGTTCGAACCGCTGGCGGGCGCCCTGCGCCTCACGTGGATCGGGGCGGAGCAACTCGGCGTGTACGGCACGATCGCCGCGTCGCACGATCCGGACGCGACGGAACTGGTCCGTGCGGCCGTAACCCATCTGCGCGAGGACCTGCAGCGCAACGCGCCTGCGGTGGCCCGCAGCCTGGACTGTTCCTGGGAGAATCTCGCGGCACTCACGGTGAGCGTGGCACCGGACCTGATCTGCCGGGTGGAGCTGCCCGGCACCTCGGCGGAAGTGGCGGTCGACGCCGCTGTCGATTGGGCCTTCGGCACCCTGCACGTCCGCGAACCGTCGGCGGTCAACCGGCCCTCCGCGGGCGGTGCCTCGATCGCCGCCCGGTTCCCGGGGCACCGCCGGGAGGCGGCTCTCGCCTGGACTGCCGCGTGCGACCGGGCGGAGCAGGGCCGTACCGCCGTGGACCTCAGCCTCGCGGAGGACCGGGTGCGCCGTGATCGGGAAGCCGCCGCAGCCGAACGCGACCGTCGGCTCAGGGGGATGCAGGACGAAGTGGACCGACGCGGCCGGACGAACGCGAGCAGAAGGCGCCCGCCTGCGGGAGCCTCGCCGACGACTGGCGGCCGGGGACCTGTACCGCCCGTGGTCGAGCCCGGCAGGTTCCCCTCCGTCCCGGCCGGGCAGCCCACCGCCGTGTTCCGCCGGCTGGTAGACCCCAGCACCCTCCGTCTCGCCGTGGACGGCGGGAGCCTCACGCCACCGCGATCCGGGGCCGGGCCCGTGACCGGCACCGCCCCGAGGAGGCGCCTGTCTGGTTTGTCGCAGCCCCGGTCCGGCTCAGCCATCCCCCAGCAGCGAACCTCTGCGCGTCCCTACACGACCGTGGAGCAGGAGAAAGTGGCGCTGGACCTCGTGCGCTCGGCACTGGCGTTGGACGAGACCGAACTGCGTGACCTGAGGGCCCAGCACGGCCTGGGCGCGGACGCGGTGGACGAGCTGGCCCGGTTCTACGAACTCAAGACGTACGGCGGTACCGAGCCGGACACGATCCAGCTCACGCCCGCGGAGTTCCGGCGGGCGGTCGCGAGCGACGACTTCTTCCTCGTTGTCGTCTCCGGCCTGGAGGAGGGAACGGCGCCGGTCACCGTACGGATCATCCTGGAGCCGCTGAAGCACCTGCCCTACCGGCTGAGCGGCAACGTACTGGTCTCCGGCATCCGGGGTGCGCAGAGTCTCGTCTATCCGTTCGAAAGTATGGAGTAGCCCCACCATGACAGCCGTCACAGTGATGACAGCGAATCGAGGCCGGGCTTCGGATCCGCCCCCTACGGTGGAGTTCGCAGTGCCGCAGGGGTGGCGGAAGAGGAGGGTAGGTACGGGCATGCGCAGGGTTCCGCAGGCGATGTTCCGGTTCACCACGGGGGAGAAGGCCGATCTGAACGGGGCCGTGCTCGAGGCCTTCGGTGTGGCAGGCGAACACCTGGAGACCACGCTCGGGCTCGACGGCGTGCGTGAGCGGCTCCGTGCGGTGGGTTGGATCGCCGACCTCGAGGACGAGGAACTACACGAGGCGCTGAAGCGGCTGGTGGGGTGGAGACTCCTCGACGTGGTCCACAACCACGCCGAGAACTACCGCACGGCCGAGGAGTACGAGCGGCGGAACCTGCACTACTCACTGACCCGTGAGGGGGAGGCCGCGCTCGCCGGGGTGCGGCACGCCCTTGAGGTGTTGGCCTCGACGGGGGCGCTCCAGACCGCGGTGCTGGAGGCGATCACCGATCGGCTCGACGAGCTGACCGTGCTGTCCGGTGAACCCGCTGCGGCCGACCGACGGATCTTCAGCACCCTGCGGGAGCTGGAAAGTCATCTGGAGGCCCTGGTGGAGAACACCAAGGCCTTCAACGGTCAGCTTCAACGGCTCCTGCGCGCCGAGGGCGTGGACCTGGACGTGTTCCGTGAGGTCAAGGCCGCCACCGTCGCGTACCTCCAGGAGTTCCTGGTCGATCTCGACCGGCGGGGCGAGACGGTCGCCGCCGCCGTGGCCCGCGTGGAGGAGCAGGGAATCGCGGTGCTGCGCGAGAGGGCCTTGTGCGGCGCCGAGCTGCCGCCGGTGCCGGGGGAGGACCCCGCAGCCGGGTGGCTGGAGGGTCGGCGGGCGCGTTGGGCAGGTTTGAGGGCCTGGTTCCTGCCGGATGACGGGTCGCGCCCCCGGATCGAGCAGCTGCACGACGTCGCCCGGCGCGCCATCGTCTCCCTCCTGCAGGTCCTGGAGCGGATCAACGAGTCCCGGCGCCGTTCCTCCAGCGTCGTACAGGACTTCCGGGAGCTGGCGCGCTGGTTCGCGGCGGCTCCCGATGAGGACGACCTGCACCGCCTGTGGTCGACGGCCTTCGGTCTCGGTCCGGCGCGCCACGCCCACCTCGCCCACCCCGATCCGGAACTGGTCCCTTCGTCCCATTCCTGGTCCGAGGCGCCGCCCGTGGAGGTGTCGGCGCTGCTGCGGACCAGCGGACGCACCGAGCGCTTCACACGCACCGGCAAGGTGCGGGACGTCGCAGCCGTGAGGGCCGAGCGTGCCGAGCGGGCACGTGCGGAGCGCTCGGAACTCGCGCGCGCCTGGAAGGTGCTGGAGACGGACGGCCCAGTGCGGCTCTCCTCGTTCGGCACCTTGGATCCGGCGGTCCTCGACCGCCTGTTGGACCTGCTGGGCCGGGCCCTCGCCGCCCCGCCGGACGTGGGCGGTCGGCGGCGGGCCACCACCGGGGACGGCGGGGTGGAGGTCGTGTTGTCGCGGGCTCCCGACGTCCGTACCGCCCTACTGCATACCTCGAAGGGGACCCTGGCAGGCCCGGACTACGTCGTCCACATCATGGCCGCAGGTGGAGCGACCGCCTTCCCGGCAGGCCGCGCCGCCACGGGACAGGAGGCGGCGGGATGAGCACGCTCGCCAACCAACTGGCCTCAGCGGAGCGGGAGGAGGTCGGCCGCGCCATCCGTCTCCTCCTGGCCCGTCCGCTGCTCACCGAGACGGCCGACCCGACCGGTTTCGAACTGGTGCGACGCCGTCGAGACCCACTGGCCCGCTGGTTCGACTACACGTGTGGCTGGAGCCTGGTCGTGGAGCCGCGCCGCGGGTATGCCCGCCTCACCAAGATTCGCGCGAGCCCCGACGGCTCCCGCCCGGCACACAGGGCGAGGTCCGGCAGGGCCCCGTTCGACCGCCGACGGTACGTCCTGCTCTGCGTCACCGCAGCCGAGCTGCTGTCCATGCCGATGACGACCATCGGCATGCTCGCCGACCGCGTCGTCCAGGCGACGGCGGCCGACAGGGCACTGCCGGCGTTCGACCCGGTCCACCGGCCGGAGCGAACGGCGTTCGTCGACGTCCTGAAGCTGCTGGAGTCGTACGACGTGCTGCGCGCCGTCGACGGAACGACCGAGGCGTACGTCGACTCCGCGGGGGCGAAGGTCCTGTATCGGGTGGACAACACACTTCTGATGCGGCTGCCGGCCGCGCCAGTCGGTGCCTCCCGGCTCGCCGTGCCCCCGGATGAGGTGCCCGCACGGTTCGAGGACCTCCTCGCCGGGTTGGTGCGGGAGCGCCGCTACGGCGGCGCGGCCGTCGATGGCTTGGCCGACGAGTCGTCGGGCGAGACCGCCACTACTGATGCCCAACGCAACCTGAGGCTGCGCCACTCGGTACTCCGCCACCTCTTCGACGACCCCGTGCTGTACCGGGCGGACCTCGCCGAGGACGAGCTCGCGTACGCTTCCTCCCTGACCGGCCGCCAGATCCTGCGACGCTCGGTCGAACAGGCTGGCTTCCTCCTGGAGGAACGGGCCGAGGGCTTCCTCCTCGTCGACCCGGACGCCATCGCCACTGATGTCCGTTTCCCAGATGACACGTCCACCGCCCGCGTCGCCGCGCTGCTCCTCCTCGAACCGCTCTGTGCGGCTCCCGCAGGGATGTTGCCGGAGCAATTGGCCGGGGCCGGAGCCGATCAGCTGCGCCGCTTCCCGGGTTGGGCCAAGGCGTACCAGTCCGAGGACGGACCGGCGCGACTGGCCGACGACGCCGTACGCGTCCTGCTCGACCTCGGCTTGGCCGGCAGAGCCAGGGGCCGCGTCGTCGCACGACCGGCCGCTTACCGCTACCGCTTGACAGAGGCAACGAGTCCGGGACCGAAGAACGACCCGCAAGACACCGCCGCTTCCAACGGCGTCGCCACGCAAGGAGACATGCAGTGAGCGTGACGGAGTTCCCCCTCCAGCGACGGCCCGAGGAGATCACTGAGCCGCCACCGCCCCGATGGGCGGACGCCGCCCGTAGCCGCTGGCAGCCCCACCGTGCGGGCATCCTCAACGTCTGGCGCTACTACGACGAGGCCTTCACCTTCCATCAGGGGCGCCTGCTGTTGCGCGGCCAGAACGGATCCGGCAAGTCCAAGGCCCTGGAACTGCTCCTCCCCTTCCTTTTCGACGCCAGCCTCCGCCCCAACCGCCTCTCCACCTTCGGCGGTTCGGAGCGGACCATGCACTGGAACCTGCTCGGCGCGGGAGCCTCGGGCAAGACGCGCGTCGGGTACGTGTGGATGGAGTTCCGCCGCGTCGGCGACGACGGCGCCGAACAGTGGTTCGGCTGCGGTGCTCGCCTGCAGGCGAGCGCGCACACCAGCACGGCACACGCCGACTACTTCACAGCCGACTCCCGGATCGCCCACTCCGACGGCGTATCCCTCGTCAACGAGGCGGCCCAGCCCCTGACCAAAGCCGCTCTCGCCGAGGCTCTCCGCGACCGAGGTGAGGTCCACCTGTCAGCCGCCGACTACCGCACCGCTGTCCGGCGCGCACTTTTCGCCGGCATGGCGGAGCAGCGGTACGACTCGCTGGTCTCCGCGCTGCTCCAGCTGCGGCAGCCCAAGTTGTCCGAACGGCTCGACCCGTCCTTGCTGTCCACCCTGTTGTCCCGCGCGCTGCCGCCGCTCGATGAGGGAGAGGTCACCGAACTCGCCGAGGGCTTCGAACGTCTGGACCGGCAGCGCGACCACCTCGACCGGCTCGACGCCGAAGTGACGGCGGCCGACACCGTCGCTTCCCGGCAGCGTGCCTACGCACGCCGGGTCCTGCGCGCCGGCGCGGCCGGTCTGATCTCCGCGACGACCGACATGGACAACCTCACCCGTGCCGCCCGGCAGAGTGCCGAGGATCTCGACGAGGCGCTCGCAGAAAGCGAATCGACCCAGAGCGTGCGCGACGAAGGGGAGCTGCGGGCACACGCACTGGACGAGACCGTCGAGGGTCTGCGTGAGAGCGACGCATACCAGAAGGGTGAGGAACTCGATCGGCTCCGCCGCGACACCACAGATCTGGTCACGGCTGCCAAAGAGCGGAGCGCCTCCGCTCGGTCCGCCGAGGCCGAGGCTGAGAAGGTCCGGAAGATCGCCGATGAGACTGCGGGGCACGCCCGCACGTTCGACGAGCACGCACGTGACGCCGCGGACGAAGCAAACCGGTCGGCCCGGGCCGCGGGCATGGAGTCCGTCCACCAAGAGATGAGGGCGATCCTCGAGGTGGAACCGGCGGATTCCCTCACCGACGGCCAGGGGACTGGGACGAGCGGCCGACGGCCCAACGGCTCCGGTGTCCTCGCTCGTACAGTGGGTGAGGACGCGGCCCGCCGGGCCCGCGGACTGCTCCGAGGTGCGGTCACCGCCCGACGCGAGCAGGTCACGCACATGACGGCGGCGATCGAGGAGTACGACCGGGCGGTACGCGACCGGGGAGCCGCCGAGGCCCTGCTGGACGAGACACGCACCAGGCTCGGGGAGGCGATCGTCCACAGGGACGGAACCGCCCGAGCCTGGGACGACGCCGTTACCGCGCAGGCGGAACGGCTGTTGACATGGGCCGCGGGTTGCACGGAACTGCGCATCGCCGACCCCGGTGAACTGGCGGCCCGGGCGGCGGTCGAAGCGGAGGTACGGGCATTGGCCGATACCGCCGCACGACCGCTGGACCAGGAGATCACCACGGCGCTAGCCGGTGTCCGGGCTGCGTGCAGGAAATTGGGGGAGGAACGGGGCAAGCTCGACGAAGAGGTGCGCCGGCTCAGTGGCGAAGCTGACCTTCCGCCACTCGCTCCTCCCACCCGCACCACCGTTCGCACGATGGCGGCGGGAGCGCCGTTGTGGCGCCTGGTGGCCTTCCGCGAGGGCGTCCCGGTCGGTGTCCAGGCCGCGGTCGAAGCCGCGCTGGAGGCCTCGGGCCTCCTTGACGCGTGGGTCAGCACCGCGGACGGGATCACGCTGCCGGGTCATGACATCCGTGTCGAGGCCGCCCTGGCCGCGACGGCGCCTGGCCCCAGCCTGCTCGACGTGCTGCGGGCCGAGGACGACATCCCCGTACCGGCCGACGCCGTGGCCCGCATCCTCGCCGGTGTCGCGTACGGCGCCACTCTGCCCAGCGGCCACCCCGCGGCCGTCTCTGCCGAGGGAGCCTGGCGCCTCGCGCCGGTCACCGGGACCTGGAGCAAACCCGAACCCGCTTTCATCGGTGCTCTCGCCAGGCAGCGGTCCCGGCGACGCAGGATCGCCGAACTGACCGGGCACATCGAGGAGGCGGACGCTGCCCTCGGGGCCCTCGACGAGCAGCTCCACGAGCTCGACGCTCGTGCCGCCCGGTTGGAGGCCGACCGCGCCGCCCTGCCCGACCACCGGGAACTCGACGCCCGCCGACGAGACTGGGACCGGGCCGAGGACAAGGTGGCCGCCCGGGACGAGGTCGTACGTGACGCGACGGCCAACCTCGGCCGGCGAGAAACCGGCGTGGCGGACGCCCTGCGCACGCTGAGCCGCCGAGCCGCGGAACACGGACTGCCCACCGACCGCGACCGCTTGCGGACCCTCTCCGACGACGTCGAGCGGTTCCGCGACCGTGCCGACAGCTGGGTCGACGCCCGTCTCACCGCGGCCACCGCCACCGAGCGGGCTCGGCAGACGGCCGTGCAGGCGGACCAGTCCCGCCGCATCGCGGACGAGAGGGCCGGGGACGCGGCCACCGCCGAGGCGAAGGCCGCCGGGATGACTGCGCGTCTGGAGGCGGTGGAGGCGACCGTCGGAGAGGACTACCGGCAGATCGTCGCCCGCGTCGCGGAGGCGCGTGCCGAGCGGAACCGCTGCCGGGAGGACGTCCGGAGGGCGAACCGACTCCTCGTGGACCTGCAAGGTCGCATCGGGGAGCTCAAGGCCAGGAGCGGCCAGGACGTCGAGCGACGTGAGAGGGCAGTTGCGGCCCGGGACGGAGCGGCGTACCGCTTCCGGCACCTGTGCCTCGTCGGTCTGGCCCAGGACGCCGGAATCGCACCGCAACTCGACGCCGGAGACGGCACGAAGGCCACCCTGGAGGCCGCCCGCGCGACCGCGGCTCGGTGGCCCGACCTCCCGCACGCACCCCGGAACCTCGGCGACGCAGCGACCCGACTCTCCGAAGCCGTCCACGAGGCACGTGGACGCCTCGGAATCCGTGCGGACCTGGAACTGGAACCCGACGAAGACGTCCAGCTCTTCACCGCCACCCTGGACGGCGTACGCGTCGGCGCGACCGCCCTGCTCACCACGCTCACTCAGGAACGCGACCGCAGCCGTGGCGACATCAGCACCGGTGAGCGCCGGCTCTTCGACCAGATCCTCACGGGCGACATTCGACGCCATCTCGCCGCCCGAATCCGCCGGGCCGGTGAACTCGTCGATCACATGAACGCGCATCTGGAGCGGGTCCGTACCGCCTCCAAGGTTGCGGTCCAACTCGTCTGGAACGTCCGGCCCGACCTCCCGGACAGCACACGCACCGCCCGCCAGTTGCTCCTGAAGGACCCCAGCGGCGTCACCGAGTCCGACCGGGAAGCCCTGCACACCTTCTTCCGCGCCCGCATCGAGGACGCCAAGGGCAGAGACACGGCTGCGACCTGGGAGGAACACCTCGGCGAGGTGCTCGACTACACCGCCTGGCACAGTTTCACCGTCCAAGTCGACCGGGCGGACGGGAACGGCTGGCAGGCACTGACCAAGAGGCTGCACGGGGCGCTCTCCGGCGGGGAGAAGGCCATCGCCCTGCACCTGCCGTTGTTCGCCGCCGTCGCCGCCCACTACGAGGACGTGCCTCTGGCGCCCCGCCCGATCCTCCTCGACGAGGTTTTCGTCGGCGTTGACACGGTCAACCGCGGACAGGTGTTCGCCCTGCTCACCGCACTGGACCTGGATCTCGTGATCACTTCCGACCACGAGTGGGGCACCTACCGCGAGCTGCCAGGCATCGCTGTCCACCAACTCCTCACCGACGGCGACGACGACGCCGTCACCAGCGCGCGCTTCGTCTGGAACGGCACTGGCATGGAGGCGGGATGACCTCCATCCCCACGGAGCCGGCCCCTGGTGACGACACCCTGCGCCGCCCCGAACTCCAGCCGCTCTGGCACATGGTCCACAGTCGACTCTCCTCCGGTCGCCCCGTCACGCGGGTGCGCCTCGGACCGCTCGACGACGGCCAGCGCGAGGCACTCGCTGACCTTCTCGGCCTGGACCGTCTGCCTGACCCCAGCCCCTCCATCCCCCTGCGCCGCCTTGAAGAGGCCGTCATCGAACTGTCCGCAGGCCGGACCGTGCGGGACATCGTCACCGAGCTCGTGGGCCCCATCGGTGACAGAGCGGGTGAGCGGCGCGGTCAGGAACGCGAACGAGCCGAGCTGTGGACCTGGTTGACCGAACACGACATCGTGCGGGCCCAGCCGGTGCTCTCCGGATGGGCCGCCTCCTGTCGCGCCGCCGGACTGGTGGGCGGCTCAGTGGAACACACCCGTGCCCAGCTCACGGACGGGCTCAAGGTGCTTGCCGAGCTGCCCGCCCAGGCCGAACCACTGCCCGTTTTCGCCGCCCGGGTTCTGAGCGGCCGTACCCACGAGCTCGACGACGGGACCCCTCTGTCCACACTCGTCCTGCGAGCCCTGGCGGCCCTGTACGACACCGGTCCGCCGCAGTCCGCGGCGGACCGGCGGGGACTGTGGGCGCGCGCAGGCGTCGCCGACGACGAACTGTCCTCCACCGTCCTCGTCGGTGGACTACGTCCCCCCGGTGATGGCCTGCTCGCCCGCCTGACCCGTGCGTGCACAGATGCCGGCCATGCCGCCAGCCTCACCCTCGCCCACGTCCGGTACCCGGGCGAGTTCGCCCTGCCCGCAGCTTCCGTACCGGTTCTCCACGTGGTGGAGAACCCCAGCATCCTCGCACTGGCCCTGCGCCGCTTCGGTGCCCACTGTCCACCGCTCGTTTGCACCTCCGGTTGGCCCAATAGCGCTGCCGTCCAGCTCCTGCGCCTGATCGCGAACCACGGCGCCGCTCTTCGCTACCACGGTGACTTCGATGGCGAAGGCATCCGTATCGCCGCATACGTCCTGGACAAGACATCGGCGCTGCCTTGGCGCATGACGGCTGCGGACTACCGTGCCGCAGTCGTCCGCAACCCGCGCGGTCCTCAGCCCGGGCGCATTACCGAAGCGCCGTGGGATGCCGAGCTGGCAGAGGCCATGGCAGACCACGGTACTGCCGTGGTCGAGGAGCTGGTGGCTGATGCGTTGTTGGAAGACCTCGGTCATCTGGTTCAGCCGCAGCACACGCACCACAACGCAATTTCCAGCTAGGAGTTGGTAGTCATCCGCGTCCATCCGGACGGTCCTTGAAAATGCCGGCTCTCGTGGCCGAGAAGTCGGTCCTCGCCGGCGGGGATGGCGACCTGGATCTCGTAGGCGTCGCTTTGGCGCCCGACGGTTCGCTTATCTCGTGCCGAACGGATCTCACCACTGTTCCGTAGCGAAGGCAATCAACCGAAACTCGTTCCGGACGATCGTGAGGGGCTCGCGGTCGCGGTTGTAGCGGAGTTTGTTCGTGAGGAGGCCCACCTGTCTTGGGTGGGACTGATCCACATGCCGGTGCCGGTAAAGCCGTAGTGGACCCAGATGTCCCCGGTGGGGTCGGTGCCGGGGGCGGGGTGCCAGAAGAGGCCGCGGGCGGGGGTGAGGCCGCCAGTTTGGACGCGGAGGGATCCCTTGATCCAGGCCGGGCCGAAGGCTGCTTGGGTGGGGGCCAGCATGTGGCGGAGGAAGCGGGCCAGATCGTCGAGCACCGAGAAAGTGCCGGCGATGCCGCAGACGCCGTCGAGGAGGCGGGCGGAGAAGTCGTGGGCGGTGCCCTTGAGGTGGGTGCCGGTGGTCTCGTTGTACTCGGTGGGGGCGCAGCGGGCCGCCTCGGCATCGGGGAGGGGGCCGAAGCGGGTCTGCGTCATGCCCAGGGGGTTCCAGATGCGATCGGTGGCGAGCTGGTCCAGGGGCTGGCCCGAGAGGTGCTCGGCGAGGTAGCCGAGGACGAGGGCGGCTCGGTCGGTGTATTCGACGGCTTCGCCGGGCGGGCGGTGGAGGGCCTCGTGTAGGACGCCGTCGCGGATGTCCTGGGGGTCGGTGCCGTGGACGAAGGCGATCCGGGGGTGGGCGGGTAGGGCCCGCAGGAGGGCGGGGGTGGCGCCGAAGGCCAGGTGGTGCAGGTGCAGCACGCTGATCTGGTGCGGGTCGATGGCGGCCGTCATGGCGTGGCGCAGGTTGGTGACGTACCGGCTGAAGGCGTGGCCGTCGAGGCACTTGCCGGATGCGTGCAGTGGGTCGATGCCGGCTGGGGGGTGGGGCCGGGCGCCGTTGGGGGCGAGCATGAAGGCGCGGGCGGGGATCGCGGGCTGGGTGCCGGCGTAGAGGTCGAGGAAGAGTTCGACGCTTCCGCCGGGGCTGGGGAACGGCAGGTCGAGGGCGGTGGCGACGACGCGGTTCACCGGCGGCCTCCGGGGTTCTCCTCGTAGAGGCGGGACGTCTCGATGCCCTCGCTGGCGCGGTACTTGAGGCCGTGCTGCTGGTAGCTGGCCGGGGAGCCGTGCGTGCGGAGGAAGACGAGCTTGCCGAAGGCCATGCCGGGCCGGACGCGCACGGGGCGGGTGGCTCGGATCTCCAGGGTCCAGCGGATCGCGTGGCCCTGGTGTCCGAGCGGGGCGGAGACGTGGACCCAGATGCCGAGGGAGCCGGTGGTCCGGTCGCCGTTGAGGAGCTGGGCGTAGGACTCGGAGCCCGTCCGCTCCAGGGTGTGGCCGAGGTGCAGCTCACCGGGCTGCAGGACGTGGCCGTCGTCGCCGATCTCCGTGCGGCGGGTGGGGTTCGGGCGGTGGGTGTCGAGTACCTGGTCGGTGTAGGTGAGCAGGGTCCCGCCCAGGCGGACGTTGTAGCTGTTCGGGTTGATCTGGGTCGCCGTGAAGGGGGAGATGCGCAGCCGTCCGTCCTTCGAGGCGGAGGTGATCTCGGGTCCGGTGAGGATCACTGGTCGTCTCCGTTGGTCAGGATGCCCCTGATCGCCGAGCCGAGGCTGAGGCCGGCGGGGTGGGCTCGGCTGCCGAGACAGGTGTCGGCGAGGTAGTCGGTGGTCAGCACCCTCGTCAGACCGACGGGGAGCGGATCGGGGGAGGCAATCAGGGGTCCTGCCTGCTCGGTGAGGTGAGCGAGCAGGGCAGCGGGGTCGTGGCGGAAGGTCGGCGAGACCTGAGCCTCGACCAGGCTGTTGTCGAACGGCTCGATGGCCAGCAGGTTTCCCGCGGTGAGGACTTTCGCCCAGTGGTGTCGTGCGCACGGCGGTCTCGTTGAGGACGACCGCCTCGCTGCCCAGTCCGCTGCACAGACGGTCTGCCAGTTCGCGGAGCAGGGCGTGGCGGTCGAGAGGCTGGTTCCGATAGGGCGCGACGAGACGTCCCAACGGCTCGGCCAGCTGTGCGTCGATGGAGGCGATCTGTTGACGGACGGAGGCCAGCTCGGTCGGTAGGACGGATCCCGAGGTGTCGGGGAAGCGGGCGGTCCGTCCGACCCAGCCTTCGGGGGAGCGCTCGGCGACTGCGTAGCCGACGGCGAGTTCCTGGCCCTTGAGCACGAGGGTGCTGCCGACCCGTTCGGGTCCGGTGTGTTCGCTGGGGCAGTGGTCGGCGAAGATCACGTCGAGGAAGGGGCACGTCTCGGCGAGCTGGAGGTCCTGTTCGAAGCCGGAGTGGCTGAGGAGGACCCAAGAGTCGACCTCGTGGTGGTGCGCGAGCATCAGTTCGCGGAGAGCCTGGACGGGGTCGGTGACGCGGTGGGCGGACCGCTGCCCGGCCGGGATCGAGTTGAACGCCTGCAGGCCGATCACGGCCGTGACGGCCGTCCTTCTGCCCGCGATGTCCACGATGCGCAGACGTCGGAAGAGCGCGTTGCCGGTGGGGTCCTCGACGACGTTGGCGCATACGGTCCGCTGGCGGAGGCCAGCTTGGGCGGCCAGCCGTGGTTCCCGGGAGCGACGACGTCGTACAGGGCGAGCAGGATGTCCCGTTCGAGCGCGCCCCGGCCGAGGCGGGTAGTACCCGGTGCCCTCGAAGAAGTCGCCGCAGTTCACCAGCAGGCCGTCCGTGCGTGCCTGGTGGAGGTGCCCGAGCAGCGGGCCGTCGGCGTCGAGAGCGGAGTGGACGTCGGTGGTTGCCATGATCTGACGCAGAGAACGGGCCGCGGTCATGGCGCGACCTCGCAGATGTCGGCGCCGAGGTGGAGGAGCTTGCCGGGCAGGTCGGCGTGGCCGCGGCGGAGCTGGTCGACTCCGCCGAGGGTGGTGATGCCGCGGGCGGTCAGCGCGGCCACCATGAGCGCGGAGCCGGTGCGGATGTCGGTGGCCTCTACCTCGGCTCCGGTGAGGCGTTGCGGGCCGGTCAGTCGGCATTCGGTGGGGGAGATCTCCTCGATCTCCGCGCCGAGCAGGGCCAACTGGGGCAGCAGGTTCCCGTGGCGGCCGGGGTTGATGGAGTCGGCGAACAGGTGTGTGCCGGGCTGGCCGAGGGCCAGTGCCATCAGGGGAGGTTCGAAGTCGGCGTCCAGGCCGCCGGTGGCGAGCGTGGCGATGGCGCGAAGGGGGCGGCCCGTCGGACGGGCGGCGCTCCCGTCGACCAGGAGGACGTCTTCCCGTACCGCGGTGGGGATGCCCAGCCGCTGTAGGGCTGCCTGCAACGGCACCACATCCCGACCTTGGACGCCCTCGATGCGCGCGGTCCCACCGGTGGCGGCGACGGCGCAGGCCAGGGTGCCTGCCTCGATCTTGTCGCCCGGTACGCGCCAAGCCGGCATCTCGGCCGGTGATACCGCTGCCGGGCTCAGGTTCAGGACTTGTTCCCCGGCTCCGGCCTCCCATCCCGCCGAGCGCAGGGCGTCCAGCACGGTGAGGACTTCCGGCGACAGGTTCGGCCGACCGAGGCGCAGCGCACGGCCCGCGACGACCGTACGCAGGACGGCGACGACCGTCGCACCGCGCGACCGGAACGGCAACGTGTGGGAGACCGTTCCGGTGGCGGGTCGACCGGCCTCGACGTCATAGCCCTCGTCATGGACGGTTACGCGGTCGCCGAACGCCTCGTACACCTTGAAGTGCAGGTCCATGCCGCGCTCCCCGATCCGGCATCCCCCGGGCCAGGGCAGCCGGGCGTTCCCCTGGAGGGCAAGGAGTGCGGGCACCAGTTAGTACGACGCGCGGATCCGTGCGGCCGGGGCCAGGTCGAGTTCCGCGGGTACGACGTCGGGGGGCATGATCACCACGCTGTCGGGCCGCCCCACGGGTCGGGCGACGTGCCAGCCCGCCCCTTGGATCAAGGTGAGCATCCAGTGGACGTCGGCGCTGGCGGGGACGTTCTCCAGCTGGATGGTCCGGCGTACGGCTGCTGCGGCGGCCAGCAGCGGCAGGGCGGCGTTCTTGGAGCCGTCGACGGTGACCGACCCGGAGAGGGGCCTCCCCGGACGTACGGCGATGACCTCCGCGCTCGTCGCAAGGGCCTGAGTGGGTGCCATGTTCAACTCCTTTGCAGGGGAGGCTGCGTGATGGATGGCGTGACCGAGGTGGGTGCGGACAGATCGAGCTCGGCCCAGCAGGACTTGCCGACCGCGCTGTGGTCGACGCCGTGCCGGTCGGCGAGGGCGTCGATGATCAGCAGCCCGCGGCCGTCCTCGGCGTCCGTACGGGGTGGGCGTGCGTGGGGGAGGGTGGAACTCCGGTCGCGGACCTCGAAGCGCAGTCGGCTCCCGCGCAGGCGAGCGGTTACGGAAGCAGCTTCGTTTCCCGTGTGCTGAACGGCATTCGCCAGCAGCTCGCCAGCTAGGACCTCTGCCACGCACATGCCGTCGGTGCCGATGACCGAGCGCCAGCCCCTGATCTCGTTCATCACCTGGTGCCGGGCGCGAGCGGCGCCCTCGGGCGTACTCGTGACGGTCAGCGTGACCTCGTGCACTTCCATGAGCAGCCTCCTGGAGGGCTGCGGTTCCACCAGGCAAGCGGGTCAGGAGGGGCTGCGCGATGTGCCGCGCAGCCCCTGCATCATTCATGCACGTTGTGCATGGCGGACAAGTTCCCTGCAGATGGGCTCGGTTGAGCAGGCAGGATCGGTCTCGGCAGAAGGGGCCGTGGCGGAGATGGTCGACACGCAGGGCGAGGTGCACCGGGTCGGTGAACTGATCCGCCGGGCTCGGGTCTTACGGGGCCGATCACAAGAGGACGTGGCCGGCGAGCTGGGATACCACCAGCCCTTGCGGACCGTTCCTGTCCGCAAGGACGAGTAACGTGCTCGCCATGGCCCCCAAGACGAGCCCTCCCGTCCTCGGCACCCGCGCCCTGAACCGCGCCACCCTCCACCGGCAGCTCCTCCTGGAGCGCGCCCCCATGGGCGTGGCCGATGCGGTCGAGCACCTCCTCGGGCTCCAGGCGCAGAACACGAGCCCGCCGTACTACGCGCTCGCCGCCCGCCTCGACGGCTTCCGGCCCGAGGCGCTGTCCGCGCTCATGGAGTCCCGGGCCGTCGCCCGTATCGTCAGCCTGCGTTCCACCGTGCACACCCACACCGCACGGGACGCCGTCGCGCTGCGCGGGCTCGCCCAGTCCGGGGCCGTGGACCGGGAGATCGCCGTGTTCGTCGCCCGAGGAGGGCTCGACGGCGTCGACCTCGACCGGCTCGCCGCGCTCTCCCGCTCGCTCGTCGAGGAGCGGCCCCGCACCCCCAAGGAGTTGCGGGAGGAACTCTCCCGGGAGTGGCCCGGCGCCGACCCGCCGTCCCTCTCCGTCGCCGCCCGCTGCCTCCTGCCCCTCGTCCAGGTCACCCCGCGCGGCCTCTGGGGGCGCTCCGGGCAGGTCGCCCTCACCACCACCGACCACTGGTTCGGCGCCCCCGGCGGGGAAGCCGCCGACCTCGACGAAACGGTCCTGCGCTATCTCGCGGCCTTCGGGCCCGCCTCCGTCAAGGACATGCGGTCCTGGTGCGGCCTGACCCGGCTCCGTACCGCGTTCGAACGGCTCCGGCCCCGGCTCCTCACCTTCCGGGACGAGCGCGGCACCGAACTCTTCGACCTGCCCGAAGCGCCCCGCCCCGACCCGGACACCCCGGCCCCGCCCCGGTTCCTGCCCGAGTTCGACAACCTGCTGCTCTCCCACGCCGACCGGAGCCGTGTGGCCGCCGCCGAGCACCGCTCCCGCACCTGGACGGGCAACCGGTCCCACCGCGTCTTCCTCGCCGACGGCTTCCTGGCCGGGCTCTGGCACCTCGACGAGACGAAGGAGCGCACCGTCCTGACCGTCGAACCGTTCGCCCCGCTCGGACGCGCCCCGCGCACCGACCTCCTCGCCGAGGCCGAGCGGACCCTGAGGATCATGACCCCTACGGATGTCCCCTACGAGATCCGCGTCGACACCCCTGAGAGATGACCCGCCCCGGGGAAGGGCCCCACGGCAGACCCCTTGCTCAGGGCAGCAGCCCCGCCCGCCGGGCCGCCGCCACCGCCTCCGTCCGGGTGTGCGCGCCCAGCTTCCGCATCGCCGAGCGCAGATAGCCCTTCACCGTCTCCGGGCGCAGCCCCAGCCGGGTCGCCGCCGTCGCGTTCGTCGCCCCCGAGGCCACCGCCGCCAGGATGTCCTTCTCGCGCGGTGTCAGGGTCACCCCGAGGGCGGCGCCGGTCGCCCCGGAGGCCGTCTCCAGCCGCCCGCACACCGCGAGCAGACGTTCCCGCAGGTCCGGGTCGGCGACCAGGGGCGCAAGCTCGCGCAGTTCCCCGTACGCCTGCCGGACCTCTTCCCAGGACGGCCCGGACGGCGGCCCCTGCTGCTCCGGCGCAAGCAGGCTCCGCACCTCGTCGCCGACGGCGAGCGCCTGCTCCACGTCCCGGGCCGCCGCCACCGCCGCGTCGAAGACCCTCTCCCCGATCGGCAGCGACTCCCGCAGTGCCCCGTACAGCACCCCGCGCACCTTCCGGCGTACGACCACCGGGACCGCGATCACCGACCGCAGTCCCTCCGCCGTGACGGGACCGTCGTACTCGTGGGTGATGTGCCGGGCCGACGGATAGTCCGTCACGGCGCACGGCCGGGACAGGGCCAGGCACTTCCCGCCGAGACCGGAGCCGGTGGA
Source organism: Streptomyces sp. NPDC087215 (assembly GCF_044744885.1). Classification (NCBI taxonomy): domain Bacteria; kingdom Bacillati; phylum Actinomycetota; class Actinomycetes; order Kitasatosporales; family Streptomycetaceae; genus Streptomyces; species Streptomyces sp. NPDC087215. The sequence goes on along the minus strand of NZ_JBIUZD010000001.1, from coordinate 980,960 downwards.
GACCGCGAGACCGCGCAGGGCCGGGGTCACCGCCCCGTTCAGCTCGGCGATCCGCAGCGCCCGCCCCTCGTGCAGCAGTCCGCCGAAGACGACCGGGAGACCGGTGGTGCGGCGCAGCCGCGACAGCGCGCCCCGCAGCTCCACCGGTTCGACGTGCTCACGCACCGCGCACTCCTTCGCCGCCCTCGCCGCAGATCCCGCCGGGTTCACCCCCGAACGGGGGTGGTGAGACCCGGGGCACTGATTACACGATGTCCTGGACCGGTCCCGCAACGAGGAGGACGCATGACCGATACGGGCGCGACCAGCGCGACGGAGGAGTTCCGGGCCGCGCGGGACTTCCTGCTCCAGCACCGCGAGGACTACGGGACGGCGTACGAGGGCTTCGTCTGGCCCCGGCCCGAGCGGTTCAACTGGGCGCTCGAATGGTTCGACGTCATCGCGGCGGGCAACGACCGGACCGCCCTGCACATCGTCGAGGAGGACGGGACGGAGACCAGGGTCGGCTTCGCCGAGATGTCCGCCCGCTCCAACCGGGTCGCGAACTGGCTGCGGGCCCAGGGCGTCCGCGCGGGCGACCGGATCGTCGTGATGCTGGGCAACCAGGTCGAGCTGTGGGAGACCGCGCTCGCCGCGATGAAGCTGCGCGCCGTCCTCATCCCCGCCACCCCGCTGCTGGGCCCCGCCGATCTGCGCGACCGCGTCGACCGGGGGCGGGCCCGCCATGTCGTGGTCCGTGCCGAGGACACCGCCAAGTTCGACGAGGTGCCCGGCACGTACACCCGGATCGCCGTCGGCGGAGCCGGAGCCGGAGCCGGACCCGGACCCGGAGGGGGAGACGGCACCGAGGTCGGCGCCGACTGGCTGCGATACGCGCACGCGTACGAGGCCTCCGACGTCTTCGAGCCCGACGGTGTCACCCGCGCCGACGACACCCTGATGCTGTACTTCACCTCCGGCACGACCGCCCGGCCCAAGCTGGTCGAGCACACCCACGCCTCGTACCCGGTCGGGCACCTCTCGACGATGTACTGGATCGGTCTCCGGCCCGGTGACGTCCATCTCAACATCTCCTCGCCCGGCTGGGCCAAGCACGCCTGGTCGAACCTGTTCGCGCCGTGGAACGCCGAGGCGACCGTCTTCATCCACCACTACACGCGCTTCGACCCGGCCCGCCTGATGGACGAGATGGACCGCAACGGCGTCACCAGCTTCTGCGCCCCGCCGACAGTGTGGCGGATGCTGGTCCAGGCCGATCTTGGCCGTCTGAAGACCCCGCCGCGCGAGGTCGTCGCGGCGGGCGAACCCCTCAATCCGGAGGTCATCGAGTCGGTGCGGCGGGCCTGGAACGTCACCGTCCGGGACGGCTTCGGCCAGACCGAGACCGCCGTCCAGGTCTCCAACAGCCCTGGTCAGCCGCTCAAGGAAGGCTCCATGGGCCGCCCCAGCCCCGGCTTCCGCGTCACCCTCCTCGACCCGGTGACCGGCCGCCCGGACGTGGACGAGGGCGAGATCTGTCTCGATCTGTCGGCCGCCCCGGTGGGCCTGATGACCGGGTACCACGGCGATCCGGAGCGTACGGCCGAGGCGATGGCGGGCGGCTACTACCGCACCGGTGACATCGGTGCGCGGGACGCGGACGGGTACGTCACCTACATCGGGCGCTCCGACGACGTCTTCAAGGCCTCCGACTACAAGATCAGCCCCTTCGAGCTGGAGAGCGCCCTGCTCGAACACGAGGCCGTCGCCGAGGCTGCCGTCGTCCCGGCGCCCGACCCGCTGCGGCTGGCCGTCCCCAAGGCGTACGTCGTCCTGGCGGCGGGCTGGGAGCCGACGGCGGAGACCGCGAGGGCCCTGTTCGCGCACTCGCGCGCGGTCCTCGCGCCGTACAAGCGCGTCCGGCGCATCGAGTTCGCCGAGCTGCCCAAGACGGTCTCGGGCAAGATCCGGCGCGTGGAGCTGCGCCGTCTGACGGCGGAGGGCGGCGGCACGGAGTACACCGAGGGGGACCTCGTGTGAACCCCTCCTACGCGCACGGGACTTCCACCGCCCCGCTCCTCGGCGACACCGAGAGTTCACCCCGTTCCTCCGCTTCGACACCGAGAGCCGCCGCATCGTCCGCACGACCAACGCCGTCGAGTCCGTGAACGCCAGGATCCGACGGGCGGTCAAGGTCCGCGGCCACTTCCCCGACGAGCGGGCCGCCGTGGACTGGTCTACCCGGCGTGAGCGACGAGGCGGTACGCATGGAGGCCCGAAGCGCGGTGGCTGGGGCCGTCTGTCCTGATTGTGGAAGCTGGTCACGGCGGATTCGCGGCTCCTACTGCGCTTTCCCGCTGATCCGGCCGTGGAGCGGCATGGGGAAAGCACCGGGCCGCGGGGAGGCGGACTTCATCGCCTCCCCCGCGGCCCGGTGCGAACGTCAGACGCAGCGTCCGCCCATCCAGTCGGTGAGGCCCTTCGTCCACGAGGTGGCCAGCCGGGTCACATCGGCGTCCAGCGCCCGCTGCCAGGAGGCGTAGTTGCCGGAGGCCGGCGGGGGCGGTTCCTTCCAGTCGACGACGTCGTACCAGTCGGGGAAGCCGGTGAGGGCCGCGGAGAGGCCTGCGGCGCTGACCCGGCTCCGGAGCTCCGGAGCCAGCTCCTGGTCATGCGTGTAGATGATGATCTCCTGGGACGCGATGCGCTCCGCGATCGGTGCGAGCACCTCGTTCCAGGCCGTCGATCGGACCGACGGGTCGCTGTGGAGGAGAGACTGCTTCGTCTCCCCCTTCACCTCCACCATCACGACCATGCCGAGGGACTTGGCACTGTCGAGCCACTCGCGGAACGTGTACACGGTCTCACCCGCGTAAGGGCCGCGCGTGATGGTGCGTCCCTTGAGCGGGTTCGTCCCGCTCGCCCACGGCAGCTCCGAGACGGTACCGAGCGGACCGGTCAGCCCGTTGGTGCTGGCGTTGTGCCACATCACGGCCTTGGTGCCGTTCTTGGTCAGCCGCAGATCGGCCTCCACCCCGGCCGCGCCCCAGCTCTTCTCCTGGGCGAGGCCCCTGGGGTGGTTCGGTGCCCGGATCTGGTCGACTGCCGAGGCTTCCGGCTGCTGGGGATACCCGCCGTGCCCGAACACCGCGGGACAGTAGGGCAGCACGGTGGGGCTGGTGTGCCCCTCGATCATGTGGACCCGGCTGAAGGTCCAGTTGCCGGGCTGGGACTCCCAGCTGTGCAGGGGACTGTTGAGGGCACCGTCGGACCTGGCGGTGAAGGTGATCGTCTTCACCCGTCCGTCGGAGTAGCCGTAGAGAGTGGCCAGGTCGTCGCGGCCGTCCCCGTTGAAGTCACCGGTGACGATCTTCATGCGCGCATGGTCGTACGAGCCCGCCGGGAGGACCAGCATGTCCCGCCGGTCGCCGAACTTTCCGTCCGTGCCGAGACGGAAGCCGATCACCGCGTCGCGCCCGTCCGCGTAGTTGTACCAGGCAGCCAGTTCGTCACGGCCGTCACCGTCGAAGTCACCCGCGTGCAGACTCGGCTGCCGGAACGTCCAGCCCGTGGACTCCCAGCCGTGCACGGGCTCGGCGAACCCGCCATCGACCCGCCCGGCCCAGTACATCAGCTTGACGCTGCCGTCCCGGTACCCGTACAGCGCCGCGAGGTCGTCGCGGCCGTCCCCGTTGAAGTCACCGGTGGCGAACTTCATGCGGTTGACGTACCAGCCGTCCCCAGGGGCCCGCTGGAAGGACGAGAAGTGCCCGCCGAAACCGCCGTCCGGGCGGGCGAGCATCGTGAAGAGCTTGTCGCTGCCGTCCCCGTAGGCGTACCAGACGGCGACGTCGTCACGGCCGTCCCCGTCGAAGTCGCCGGCCTGGGCGGTCATGGCGTCGAAATTCCAGTTGCCCGGCTCCGCGGTCCAGGAACGGAGAGGACCCGCGAAGCCGCCGTCTCCACGGCCGAGCCAGGTCAGCAGGGTGACCCGGCCGTCCTCGTAACCGTAGAAGGCCGCGAGGTCGCCCACACCGTCCCCGTCGAAGTCGCCGGTGAGGCGCTTCATGTTCTCGGCCCAGTAGTTGCCCGCGGGGGTCTCCCAGCCCACCCCGGGCGCGGCGAAAGCGCCGTCCGGGCCCGCGAGGAAGGTGCGTACGGCGTCGTGCCCGTCTGCGTAGTCGTACCAGGCGGCCAGATCGCTGCGGCCGTCACCGTTGTAGTCGTGGCGGACACCGGTGCCCGGTCCGGCCGCCTCACCGGTCGGCGTAGCCGCCGTGCCGTCGAATGCCGTTGCCGTCCCTGCCGGTTGTCCGGGCGCGGCGGTCGCACTACCGGCGCCCGTGGACAGGCCGAGCAGAGCGAAGCACAGCACGGCCGCGCCCACCGCTATGGAAGGTCTCCTCATCCAGCTCTTCACATCCCTTGCCGTCGAACGAGAGAAATGCGCCCCTCGGCGGGGGCATGGGGAGCGGGCCTCGCCCGGCCGGATCGTTCATCTCGCCACAGCCACGGCAAAGATGACGACCGACGCCTCCGGGGGCCGCCGATCATTGGATCATTCAAGATCCTTCTGGGGTCGGTGAAGCAGAGACCGGGCATCCCCGAGAGGCTGGGTACGGGCCCACCGTGTCACTGATACCGGCTCAGCCCGCCTGCCGAGGCTGATCGTCCAGAGCGGACACCCTGACAACGGACACGGGACACCGGGCTCCCCGCGCGGTGTCCCGGGGGACTCAGGGGCCCGCCACCTCCCGGCGCATACAGACGCGGGGCCAGGCCGAGAGGCCGTGGGCCGCCTCGGCGGCGCTGATCGCGCGCAGCCCCTCCGTCAGGGCCGGGTCCGCCCCGGTCAGCGGACGGAAACCGAGCCGGGTGTAGTACGGGGCGTTCCACGGGACTTCGGCGAACGTCGTCAGCGTCAGCGCCGCGAGACCCCGTTCCCGAGCGGACGCCGCCAGATGCTCGATCAGCGCCCGTCCCACCCCCCGGCGGGCCGCGTCCGGATGCACCGACACCTGCTCGATGTGGGCGGCGCCGTCCACGGTGTCGGCCAGCAGGTACGCCACCGGACGGTCGGCGGCGTCCACCGCCACCCACGCCCGCCCGTCGCCCCGGTACGACTCCAGCACGTCCAGCGGCAGCGGATCGTCGTCCGCGATCGCCGCCATGCCGAGCCCGCGGAACGGTTCGCCCGCCGCCCGTTCGATGTCCTGGAGCAGCGGGAGTTCGGCCGGTGCGGCCGCTCTGATACGCATACGACAGTATGGCGCGGCCTCAGCACCTCCCGCCGACCGCATCCGGTCCCGCGTCCCCGCCGTCACCGTCCGGCGGCCGGAATCCGTCCACCTCGCGCGGCCGGTCGAGGAGCCCGCCGTCCCGCGAGAACCTCGGCAGGAACAGCCTGAGCGCCGGATCGCCGTACAGCGCCACGTACAACTGGACCAGCTTCCCGTCCGTCACCTCGCGCCGGTGCGCGGGCAGCGGATGCCGCTCCCGCAGCGCCGACAGCAGCCGCCGGGCCGCCGGGGTCGCCGACGGCAGCCGCAGCAGGACGACCGCCGCGAGCACCGGCAGCGTCCCCGCCGCGAGCGCCCCCACCGCCGTCGTGCCCGACCTCCCCGTCGCGTACGCCCCCGCGAGCACCGTCACCGGCACACAGCCGAGGAGCACCCGCGCCGCCCACAGCCGCGTCCGGGGCCGCAGCAGCCCCGCTCCCCGCAGTTCCCCGCTCAGCGCGTCCACCGCCCGCCGCGCCTCGGGCCGCTGCGCCAGGTCCCGCAGCCGGAAGGCCCGGTCCAGGGCCCCGTGCACACCCAGCTGTACGGGGTCCCGGGTGCGGCCCGGCCCGCCGTTGGCCCGAATCGTATGTTTGCGGCCCGCGGCGACCGCGCCGCGCTGATGGAGCGCCACCAGGGCCACGGTGACGGCCGCCCGCCGCCCGCCCCGCAGCAGGGCGAGGGCCTGGGGCTGCGGTGGTTCCTCCGTTCCTCTTTCCCTGCTGCGCGTTCGCAGCAGTACGACGGCGATCAGCAACTGTCCGCAGGCCGCCCCTATGAACCACCACATCGCCGTCGGCATCACGCCCACCCCCCGAGGGTGTTGTGCCCGGGGGAGCGTGATCGTCACGCGTGAATGGCCGGTTTCGGATGCTGAGGTGTTGTGGGCGCCGTGGGCGCCGTCAGCGGAGCGCCGGAGCCGCCCGGCTCAGGGGCCGCCCTCCGCCAGATCGTCCGCGGCGCCGTTCACCGGCTGCGGGGTGCCGGTGAGGTCGAGCACGAACAGCGGCAGACCGACCTCGGTCGCCCGCGAACGGGCCTCGGGCGTGTAGCCCGCGAGCGAGAAGAACACGCTCACCGCCGGGGCGCTCAGCCCGTTGAGCCAGAGGCATTCGACCGCCCGGAGCCCTGTCGGCCGGGTGCTCGGATCGACCTGGGCGACGAGTCCCGGCCCCCGCAGGTCCACCCCGGACACGGGCCGCTCCTCCGGCTGGACCACGTCCCGGAAGCCGAGCCAGCGCAGATACCCGGCCGCCGCGGCGACCGCGTCCCGCGAGGTCCGGATCGTCACGGGCCGGAACGCCCCGCGCACCGGAGCGGGCCGGGGCGCGGTGGGCGGCAGCGGGATGTGCGCGGGATGCGCGGGATACCGCTCGGCGAAGGCGCGGGGTCCGGTGCCGGGGGACACCCGTCCGGGACCGGTCGGGTGTCCCCCGGCACCGGTCGGGCCGGTCGGCGTGGCCGGGCCGGAGGGCGGGATGGGTTCGGTCGGTGGCACGGGGGAGGCCGGGGGGACGGGGTCGGTACGTCCTCCCGCAGGACCCGCAGGACCCGCAGGACCCGCAGGACCGGTGGGTTCGGCAGGTCCGGTGGGACTCGCGGGGTTGATGGGACCTGCGAGGCCGGTGTGCCCTTCGGGGTCAGTGGCACCCGCCCGCCCGGGGAGACCTCCCGGGCCGTCGGGGCTCAGGGGACCTACGGGCCCCGACCGCGCGCCCGAGGCCGTCGGCCCCGACCGCGTCCCGGAGGCCGTACCGGCGTCAGCGCCCGAGTGGTCCCCGTCGGCGGGTGCGGGCGTGAGACCGGCGCCGGGGCCCGGGACCAGGCCGTCGCCGGGCCCGGCGCCAGGTCCGGCGCGGAAGGCGCTGTCGGTTCCGGACGCCGGGCGAGACCCCGGGGCCTCGCCCGCACCCCGGCCGGTCAGGGGTCCCCGCTCCGGATCCGCGCCGAGGTCGAGCCCCGGACCGGGGACGTCGGGCGGGCCGCCCGGCGCCCTGCGGCCCGTGAGCGGCCAGCCGGGGAGCGCGCCGGGCCCCTGCCCGCCGGGACCCGTGGGCCCCGCAGGCCCCACCGGTCCGGTGGCGCCGGGTCCGGCGGCCCAACGCTCCGGTGCGCCCGCGCCCGCACCAGACCCCGTGCCCGTGCCCGTAAGGAATCCGCCCGGTGTCCCCGGACTCCATCCTCTTCCCGTGGGGGAGCCGTCCGTGGCGCCCGGGGCCGTACCCGTGGGGGAGCCGTCCGCCGTCCCCGGGCCGTCGTTCTCGCGCGGGCCCAGGACCGGCACGCGGAGCAGCGTTCCGCAGGAGCAGCCCAGGTCCGGGTGGGGCCAGTCGTTCTCACGGCCACAGGCGTCGCAGCGGACGGTGACCCACTCGTCGGTCCAGTTGCGGTGGGTGACCGGCTCCGCCGTCGCACCCGCCACCACCGGTGGCGCGACCGGGCTCCCGCACGCGCAGGGCAGGACGGGCGGCGCGTACGCCTGCGTCCGCAGACACACCGGGCAGCGCACCGGTACCGGATCACCCACGGTCAACCCCCTGTCGTTCGGACCCATCGTCCACCCAACGGGCTTCCCGGGGTGGGAGTTCGGCCACTTCCGCGCATCCTTCGCGTCCCGCTGCGCGGACCTCCCTTGACGGCTCTCCGGAGCCCGACCTACATTGCTTCCGTATGGCAGAACAGCATTTCCGCATTACGGAAACAAGCCCTTCGGCTCCTCTTCGGGCCGACCGGTGGGCTTGGGTCCGCCCGGCCGAAGCAGGAGCACTCCCATGCCTCGTATGACCGCCGCCGCAGCGGCCGTTGAGATCCTCAAGCGCGAAGGCGTCACCCAGGCGTTCGGCGTCCCCGGCGCGGCGATCAACCCCTTCTACCGCGAGCTCAAGAACGTGGGCGGCGTCAACCACACGCTCGCCCGGCACGTCGAGGGCGCGTCCCACATGGCCGAGGGCTACACCCGCGCCAAGGCCGGCAACATCGGCGTCTGCGTCGGCACCTCGGGCCCCGCGGGCACCGACATGATCACCGGCCTGTACTCGGCCATCGCCGACTCCGTCCCGATCCTCTGCATCACCGGCCAGGCCCCGGTCTCGAAGCTCCACAAGGAGGACTTCCAGGCCGTCGACATCGCGAGCATCGCCAAGCCGGTCACCAAGGCGGCCACCACCGTCCTGGAGGCCGCGCAGGTCCCCGGCGTCTTCCAGCAGGCCTTCCACCTGATGCGCTCCGGCCGCCCCGGCCCGGTCCTCATCGACCTCCCGATCGACGTCCAGCTGACCGAGATCGAGTTCGACCCCGAGACCTACGAGCCGCTGCCCGTCTACAAGCCGCGCGCCAGCCGCGCGCAGGCCGAGAAGGCGCTGGGCTTCCTCCTGGAGTCCGAGCGCCCGCTGATCGTCGCGGGCGGCGGCATCATCAACGCCGACGCGACCGACCTGCTCGTCGAGTTCGCCGAACTGACCGGCGTCCCCGTCATCTCCACCCTGATGGGCTGGGGCGCCATCCCCGACGACCACGAGCTGTCCGCGGGCATGGTCGGCGTCCAGACCGCGCACCGCTACGGCAACGCGACCTTCCTGGCGTCGGACTTCGTCCTCGGCATCGGCAACCGCTGGGCCAACCGCCACACCGGCTACAACCTCGACGCCTACACCGAGGGCCGGAAGTTCGTCCACGTCGACATCGAGCCCACCCAGCTCGGCAAGATCTTCGCCCCGGACTACGGCATCGCCTCCGACGCCAAGGCCGCCCTGGAACTCTTCGTCGAGATCGCCAAGGAGCTGAAGGCCGCGGGCAGGCTCCCCGACTTCACCGCCTGGGCCGCCTCCGCGCAGGACCGCAGGGCCACTCTCCAGCGCCGTACGCACTTCGACGACATCCCGATCAAGCCGCAGCGCGTCTACGAGGAGATGAACAAGGCCTTCGGCCGGGACACCCGGTACGTCACCACCATCGGGCTCTCCCAGATCGCCGCCGCACAGTTCCTGCACGTCTACCGGCCGCGCCACTGGATCAACTGCGGCCAGGCCGGTCCGCTCGGCTGGACGATCCCGGCGGCGATCGGCGTCGCCACCGCCGACCCGGAGACCCCGGTCGTCGCGATCTCCGGCGACTACGACTTCCAGTTCATGATCGAGGAGCTGGCGGTCGCCGCCCAGCACAAGGTCCCCTACGTCCACGTCCTCGTGAACAACGCCTACCTGGGTCTGATCCGCCAGGCGCAGGGCGGCCTCGGCATCAACTTCGAGGTCAACCTGGAGTTCGAGAACATCAACACCCCGGAGATCGGCGTCTACGGAGTGGACCACGTCAAGGTCGCCGAGGGCCTGGGCGTCAAGGCCATCCGCGTCACCGACCCGGACGAGCTGGGCGAGGCGCTGGAGCAGGCCAAGAAGCTGGCCGTCGAGCACCGGGTCCCGGTCGTCGTCGAGGCCATCCTGGAACGCGTCACCAACATCGCCATGAGCAAGACGGTGGACATGAGCGACGTCACCGAGTTCGAGGAGCTGGCGACCGAGCCCGGCCACGCGCCGACCTCGATCAAGCCCCTCCGGGTCTGACCCCGCACGCCGTCGCACCCACGGCCCCCGCCCCGAAGCGCCCCGAAGCGCACCGGGGCGGGGGCCGCCCGCGTGCCCGACGGCCCTTCGTACGAGGAGTGTTGCTCAACAGCCTTTCACCGGAAGGCCGTTGCCCGACGGATCCCCGTCCGGCAACCGTTGACCTGGCGTCCGGCGCTCCCAGGGCCCCTGGCCCTCCGCCGCGAGGACGTTCAGGAGCGGTGCGCTTCGCCCCGCGCCCGTACGAGCACCGCGCCCGCCGCCGTCCACACGTACAGGACCGACCGGCCCGCCCGGTCACGTCGTACGAGCCCGGCGTCGAGCAGCACCTTCAGATGCCGCCCCACCGACCCCAGCCCCTGCCCGGTGAGCGCCACCAACTGACTGGTGGACAGCGGAGATCCGAGCCGTACGAGGACCCCGGCGCGGGCCCCGCCGAGGAGCGCGCCCAGCGCCTCGGGCACCACGGGACCCGATACGTCCACGAGGGCGCCGGAGCACGGGTACACGAGCGCGAAACGCTCCGACCCCTCCCAGGAGACCCAGCCCGTCCGAGGTGTCACGGGCACGAAGAGGAGCCGCCCTCCGTCCACCCGACGCGGCGGATAAGCGCGGGCGTTGACCTGCAGCCGCCCCTCGCCCAGCCAGCGCGTCCTGCCCGGATTCAGCTCGTCGACCGCCGCCGCCCAGCCGTCCCGCGCCAGCCGCGCCGTGCGCGCCACCACGTCCGCCTCCAGGACCCGGCGCCGCCGCGCCCAGTCCGGCAGCACCGTCTCCCGCCACACCCACTCCAGGACGCCCGCGAGCCGGTCCGGCAGGTCCTCCGCCGTCCGCAGCGGCTCCGGTACGGGACCGCCGACCGCCACCTCCAACTGCGGTACGGCATCGCCCGGTTCGCAGTCCCGGACGGCCGCGACCTCCTCCTCGAAGGACCGGCCGGGCGCGCCCGTGGGCGTCGGCGTCAGGAAGTCCGCGTTCCAGGTGGGCCCGATCGCGGCCCGGACGAGCAGCGCGTCGAGCGGTGCGGCGGCGAGCCGCCGCCGGTACGCGGGCAGATGGGCGGTCAGCCAGGCGCGCTCACCCGGATGGGCTCCCGTCCCCGTGTGCAGGGTCTTCAGGGCGGCGACCGTCTCGGCGAGCGGCGAGACGACGAACCGGCTCCCGGCCAGCGAATCCGTGCCGATCTGCCACCAGCCCACGCCGCCCGCCGTCCTCTCCCGCGCCCCGGGCCCGTGCGGCCTTTCGCCGGTGCGCGAAACAATACCGGGGTGCCGGGCCCGGCCCGAGACTCCCGACATGCCCCGCTACCGCGACCTCTTCCGCGTCCCCGAGTTCACCCCGCTCTTCCTCACCGGCGCCGCCCACAACGCCGCCCAGACCGTCGCCGGGCTCGGCCTCGCCACGCTCGTCTTCCGCGCGACCGGCTCCCCGCTCCTCGCCGCCCTCGCCCTCTTCGGGCCCTCGCTCGCCCAACTGGTCGGTGCCACCACCCTGCTCTCGGCGGCCGACCGGCTGCCGCCGCGGGCCGCGATCGGCGGCATCGCCCTCTGCTTCGCCGTGGGCACGGCGGTCCTCGCGGTCCCCGGCCTGCCGGTCTGGGCGCTCTTCGTGATCCTGTTCGTCGAGGGCCTCGCGGCCTCCCTCGGCGGTGGCGTGCGGTACGGACTCCTCAACGAGATCCTGCCCCGTGACTCCTATCTGCTGGGCCGCTCGCTCACGAACATGGCCACGGGCGTCTGCCAGATCGCGGGCTTCGCGACCGGTGGCCTCCTCGTCGCCCTGCTCTCGCCGCGCGGCGCGGTCCTGGCCGGCGCGGGCTGCTACCTGGCCGCCGCGCTCCTCGCCCGGCTCGGGCTCGGTGCCCGTCCGCCGCGCGCGAAGGGGCGGGCGTCCGTCGCCGAGACCTGGCGGACCAACCGGCTGCTGCTCTCCTCGCCCGCCCGCCGCCGCTGCTACCTCGCGCTGTGGGTGCCCAACGGGCTGATCGTCGGCTGCGAGTCACTGTTCGTGCCGTACGACCCCGGGCGCGCCGGGCTCCTCTTCGCCTGCGGCGCGCTGGGGATGCTGGTCGGGGACACCGCGGTGGGCCGCTTCGTACCGGCGCGGCTGCGCGGACGCCTCCGCTTCCCGCTCCAGGCGCTGCTCGCGGCCCCGTTCCCGCTGTTCGTCCTGGACCCGCCGCTGCCGGTCGCGCTGCTCGCGGTGACGGTCTCGGCGGTCGGGTACGGGGCGAGCCTCCTGCACCAGGAGCGGCTGATGGGCCTGGTGCCGGAGGAACTGGGCGGGCACGCCCTCGGGCTGCACTCCTCCGGGATGCTCGCCCTCCAGGGGCTGAGCGCGGCGCTCGCCGGGACGCTCGCCCAGTACACCTCGCCCCGTACGGGCATGACGCTCCTCGCCGTCGCCTCGCTCGCGGTCACCTGCGCCCTGGCGCGGGCGGACCGGGACCGGGCGGACCGGACCACCGGCCCCGGTCCTGATGACGGCGGCGACGGCGGTGACGAAGGTGACGGCGGTGACGGGGGCCGGGCCGCCGGGGCGGCCGTCGTCGAGGGGTCCCTCAGCGCGGAGGCGTCGAGCGGAGCACGACGGTCTCCTCGCAGGGGCCGTCAGCGAACAGCTTGAGCGCCTCCATCTCGTCCTTGTCGACCGACAGGCCCCAGCGCAGCTTGGTGGAGATCCACTCGCCGACGTAGCGGCAGTACTGCCCGGCGTCCGACGGCACCCACTCGGCCGGGTCCCGGTCGCCCTTGGCGCGCTGGCTGCGGGCGGTGACGGCGACGAGCGTCGCGGTCGCCCCCTGGTCGTTCGCGAACCGCTCGCGCCGCTCCTGGGTCCATCCGGAGGCGCCCGACTCCCACGCCTCCGCCAGCGGGACGAGGTGGTCGACGCGGAGCGTCGTCGGGTCGGTGACGCTCTGGCCGTCGTAGTACGAGGTCCACCGGCCGCCGGTCAGCGCGCAGTCCGCGCCGGTGCCGGGGGCGTCGACGGCCTCGGCGAGCAGCACCTCGGAGCGGGTGTCGCAGCCGTCGGCCGCGTCGAGGCCCGTGTTCCAGTGGGGGAAGGCGGCCGGGCGGAAGCCGGTCGGGTCCTCGGTGGCCTCCGGCAGCTCGGCGAGCGCGTCGGGCAGCAGGACCACCCCGACCCCGGCGGAGAGGGCGGGGGAGGGGGCGGCCAGCGGCGACAGGATCAGTGCGAGCGGGACGAGCCCGCGCATCAGGTTCTTCAGCATGGAGAAGTGCATAACCCCGGGTGCGGGGCGAGGTGGTGCGGAATCGCGGAAAATCCCCCGGGAGGGTGTGCGTCTTCACCGCGGAAACGATGCTTCGGCGGAGTCGTTCGAGAAGGATTCGGGCGGGAAGGAGCCGTGCGAGAGGGTCTTGCCGAGAGGGCCCTGTGCGAGGAGGAGAGGCGCGAGAAGGGGGAGGGGCAGTGCGCGAGAAGGGGGGAGGGGCACTGCGAGAGAAGGGGGGAGGGGTGGTGCGAGAGAAGGGGGGAGGGGTGGTGCGGGAGACGAGGGGCGGTGCAGAAGGAAGAGCGCGGGACCGGGGACCGTAACCCTGGTTCCGCGCTCTCCTGTTGGTGACCGCCCGGCGGCACGAGGCCGGCGCGACAGGACGTTCGCGCTGCCGGGCGGAGTGGGGGGCGTCGGGACCGCGGCGGCGGCGACGGGCGGCAGGCACTCCCCTTCCTTCAGGTCAGGAAGGGGGACCTCACGCCCTTACCACCGCACTGGCTCGTCGCCGCCGCGGTCCTCATGCTGTCCGGATCACCGGCCACCCCTCATCCGGGTCGGTCGATCCGGACCACGTACGACACTGACCTCCCGTCACATGCCGTACGCGGTCTGGGTGGTGATGAAGGATCAGTCCTCGCGCAGGGCGCGGACCGCCTCGGCCACGCGCTTGCCGTAGTCCGCGTCGGCGGCGGCGAAGTGCGCGAGGTTCTTCTCGATGACGTCCTCGCGGGACACCTGGGACAGGCCGCCCGCGATGTTGGCGACCAGACGGCCCTTCTCGTCCTCGGACATCAGCCGGTACAGCTCGCCCGCCTGGAAGAAGTCGTCGTCCTTGGTGTGCTGCGGGGCCGCGTGGGTGCCGGTCCAGCCGTGGACCGCCAGCGGGGCGGAGAGCGCCGCGTCGGTCTGGGCGGGGCCCGAGTACGAGTTGGGCTCGTAGTTCTTGTCGTGGCGCGAGCCCTGGCGGGTGGCCATGAGGCCGTCCCGGCCGTAGTTCTCGGCGACGGTCGCCTTCGGGGCGTTCACCGCGAGCTGGGTGTGGTTGACGCCGAGGCGGTAGCGGTGGGCGTCGGCGTAGGCGAAGAGGCGGCCCTGGAGCATCTTGTCCGGCGAGGGGCCGATGCCCGGGACGAAGTTGTTCGGGGAGAACGCGGCCTGCTCGACCTCGGCGAAGACGTTGTCCGGGTTGCGGTCGAGGACCAGACGGCCCACGCGCTGGAGCGGGTGGTCGCTGTGCGGCCACACCTTGGTGAGGTCGAACGGGTTGAAGCGGTATTCAGCGGCCTCGGCGGCGGGCATCACCTGGACGTACAGCGTCCAGGAGGGGTTCACACCGCGCTCGATCGCCTGGAGCAGGTCGGTCTGGTGCGAGTTGGCGTCCTTGCCGACCAGCTCGGCGGCCTGCTCGGCGGAGAGGCTGCGGACGCCCTGGTTCGTCTTGAAGTGGTACTTGACGAAGAAGGCCTCGCCCGCCTCGTTGGTCCACTGGTAGGTGTGGGAGCCGTAGCCGTTCATGTGCCGGTACGAGGCCGGGATGCCGCGGTCGCCCATGAGCCAGGTGATCTGGTGGGTGGCCTCGGGGGCGTGCGCCCAGAAGTCCCAGACGTTGTCCGGCTCCTGCTTGCCCGTGAAGGGGTCGCGCTTCTGCGAGTGGATGAAGTCGGGGAACTTGATCGGGTCCTTGATGAAGAACACCGGGGTGTTGTTGCCGACGAGGTCGTAGTTGCCCTCCTCGGTGTAGAACCTCAGCGCGAAGCCGCGCGGGTCGCGGACCGCGTCCGCGCCGCCGAGCGAGTCGGCCACGGTGGAGAAGCGGATGAAGGTCTCGGTCCGCCTGCCGACCTCGCCGAGGAAGTGCGCGCCGGTGTGCGCGGTGACATCGTCGGTCACCTCGAAGAAGCCGTACGCGCCGGAGCCCCGGGCGTGGACCACGCGCTCCGGGATCCGCTCACGGTTGAAGCGCGCGAGCTTCTCCAGCAGGTGCTGGTCCTGGAGGAGGAGGGGGCCACCGACGCCGGCGGTGGCGGAGTTCTGGTTGTCGGCGACGGGGGCGCCGGACTCGGTCGTAAGCACGCGCTTCGACATCGTGACCTTCCGTACGGGGGCTCTGCTGACGGTCCGAGGAGCGTAGGTTCGGCCCGAACAGGACGTCAACAGTTTGTTGAAAAGGAAGTGTGGTGCTCCGGCCGGCGGCGGCGCCTGGGCGCGACAGGACAGGTTGTCAGCGCCGCCACCGGCCGGAGATCAGGGGCCCCGGCGAGCCGGGGCGGGCATCAGACCTGCTGGCCGGAGAGGCGCTCGACGGCGCGCAGCAGGGCCGAGTGGTCCAGACCGCCGTCGCCCTGGGCGCGCAGCGAGGCGACGAGCTGGGCGACGACGGCGCCGACCGGGAGGGCCGCGCCGACGTTGCGGGCGGCGTCGGTCACGATGCCCATGTCCTTGTGGTGGAGGTCGATCCGGAAGCCGGGCCTGAAGTCCCGGCTCAGGAAGTTGTCCTTCTTGCGGGTCAGCACGGTCGAACCGGCCAGACCGCCGTTGAGGACGTCGAGGGCGGCCCGGAGGTTCACCCCGGACTTCTCCAGGAAGACCACGGCCTCGGCGCAGGCCTGGATGTTGACCGCGACGATCAGCTGGTTGGCGGCCTTCACCGTCTGGCCGGAGCCGTGCGGGCCGCACAGGACGATGGTCTTGCCGAGGGACTCCAGGACGGGCAGGGCCTCGTCGAAGTCGGCCTGCTCGCCGCCGACCATGATGGAGAGGACGGCCTCGACGGCACCGGCCTCGCCGCCGGACACCGGGGCGTCGATGACGCGGATGCCCTTCTCGGCGGCGTTCTTCGCCAGGTCCACCGAGGTCTGCGGGGTGATCGACGACATGTCCACGATCAGCGCGCCCCGCCGGGCGTTCTCCAGGATGCCCTCGGGACCGTAGGCGATGGCCTCGACCTGGGGGGAGGCGGGCACCATCGTGATGACGACGTCGGCGTCCGCGACGGCCTCGGCGATCGACCCGGCGGCGGTGCCCCCGGCCTTGGTCAGGCGGTCCAGCTTGTCCTGCTCCAGGGTGTAGCCGGTGACGGGGTAACCGGCCTTCAGGAGGTTCTCGGACATGGGGGAGCCCATGATGCCGAGACCGATCCACGCGATCTTGGGAAGGGTGCTCATGAGGGTGCCTCTCGAAACAGGTGGTACGGGGGAGGAGTCGCGGGCCGACGAGCGGTCGGCGGGGGTGTGCCGGGTGGCGGGCCCCGCCGGTCGGCGGGTGCCCCGCCGTCGGGGTCCCGCCGGGGTGGCGGGGTGCCTGCCCGGAGTCCCGCCGGGGTCGGCGGAACGCCTTTCGGGGTCCCGCCGGGGTCCGCCGGAGTCCGCCGGAGTCCCGCCGGGGTCAGCGGGCGGCGCGGGCCTCGGCGGGGAGCCACCCGAAGGACGCGGCGGCGTCGGGGGCCTTGTACTCCAGGCCGACCCAGCCGTCGTACCCGGCCTTCGTCAGCTCGTCGAGGAGCCGCTCCAGCGGCAGCTCGCCGGTGCCCGGCGCGCCGCGGCCCGGGTTGTCCGCGATCTGCACGTGGCCGGTCCTGTCGGCGTACTCCGCGATGACCCGGCTGACGTCCTCGCCGTTCATCGACAGGTGGTAGACGTCGAGGAGGAACTTGGCGTTGCCGAGGCCGGTGGCCGCGTTCACCTTGTCCACGACCTCGATGGCGGCGGGCGCGCTCACCAGGGGGTAGAGCGGCGACTCCGGCTGGTTGAGGGTCTCGATCAGGAGGATCGCGCCGACGCGGTGGGCGGCGCGGGCGGCCAGGACCAGGTTCTCCAGGGCGAGGGTGTCCTGGATCTGCGGGTCGACGCCCTCCACGCGGTTGCCGTAGAGCGCGTTGAGCGCCCGGCAGCCGACCGAGGCCGCGAAGTCGGCGGCGACCGTGATGTTGGTCCGGAACCGGTCCGACTCCTCACCGGGCACGGAGAGGGCGCCGCGGTCCGGGCCGGGGAGCTGTCCGGCGTAGAAGTTCAGGCCCACCAGCCGGGTGCCGGCGTCGTCGAGGGCCTTCTTGAGTGCGTCGAGCTCGCTCTGCTCGGGGGTGGCGGTGTCGATCCAGGGCCACCACAGCTCGACCGCCGTGAAGCCCGCCGCGGCGGCGGCCGCGGGGCGCTCCAGGAGCGGGAGTTCCGTGAAGAGGATCGACAGGTTCACATCGAAGCGCTGGTCCGTGAATCCCATGAGGGGCGGCGCTCCTTCCGTATCGCGGAAGTAAGTTTCTGTCTGACGGAATGCTGCAAGGCGGGCGGTGTACTTGTCAAGGGGTCCCCGCAGGTCCGGGGCTCCCGTGGGTCCCGGCAGGGCCGTAGCGTGGGGCCATGGTGCGTTTGAGAGTGGAGTTCACGACCGAGCCGTTCGACCTCGACGAGGCCCCGGCGCACGCGGTCGTGGCCCGTGAGGTCATCCAGTCCGCCGAACTGGACGCGGTCGACGTCGGCCCCTTCGGCAACACGGCGGAGGGTGGCGCCGACGCGGTCCTCGGCGCGGTCGACGAGCTGCTGCGCCGGTCCCTCGCGGCCGGTGCCACCCGCGTCTCCCTCCAGGTCAATGTGATCGGGGAGGGCGGGGAGTGAGTGAGCACCCGCTGGTCGCCGCCGTGAAGCCGCTGGCCGACGCGATGGGCGCCGAGCTGCTCGGCCCCGCGCAGGCGGAGGCCGACGACGTGGTCCTGTCCTGGGAGGGTGAGGAGGTCCTCGCCGTACGGCTGCCGCAGCTGTCCGAATCGCTGGACCGCATCCTCGCCGCGATGGAGCGGCGGCACGGGATGCCGCTGGCCGAGCTCGACCGCAAGGCCAAGCAGGAGGCCGTCCGGATCCTGGAGGCGCGTGGCGCGTTCTCGGTGCGTCACGGGGTGGAGACGGTCGCCGGGGCCCTGGGGGTCAGCCGCTTCACGGTGTACAACTACCTCAACCGGGAGACCGCCCTGAGCAGGGAAAAGGCTGCTCAGGGCGAGTAGTTGACCGGTTGCCGCCGCAAGCCGTCGTCCGGATGTCGGGACGACGGCTTTTGCGTGGCCGAGTTTTCAACAAAGTGTTGACGTCGTGTTGCCGAGGGCGTTAGCTATCCGCAGCCCGTCCGACGCACAGCGAAAAACAGCCACGGAGGCTTCCCGTGACTTCAGGTACGACACCGGGTCTCACCCGGTTCAACGCCTCGGCGGAGAGCGAGGCCGTCGCCGCGCTCCACGAGGTGTGCTCCAGTTCGGCGTGGGGGCACAAGATCCTCGCCCAGCGCCCGTACACCACCGCCGAAGCCCTCTTCCTCAACAGCGACGCCGCCATGGCCGAGCTGACCGGTGAGGACCTGGCCGAGGCGATGGCGGGGCACCCGCCGATCGGCCGTCCGAAGGCAGGGGACCCGACCTCCTCCCGCGAACAGAGGGGAATGGCCGACGCCTCCGAGGAACTCAAGGCCGAGATGCTCGAACTCAACCTGGACTACCAGGACAGGTTCGGCCATGTCTTCCTCATCTGCGCCACCGGCAGGACCGGAGAGCAGATGCGCGACGCACTCCGGGAACGGATCGGGAACTCGCCCGAGGCGGAGCGGGAGACCGTCCGCACCGAACTGGGCAGGATCAACCGTATTCGGCTGACCCGACTCGTAGAAGAAGAGGACGCGCGATGAGCACCGACACCACGGCCTCGGTGTCCACACACATCCTGGACACCAGCATCGGCCGCCCCGCCGAGGGCGTGGCCATCACGCTCGCGGCCCGCGGCGGCTCCGACGCGGAGTGGGTCGCGCTCGGCGGTTCGGCCACCGACGCGGACGGACGCTGCAAGGACCTGCCGGCCCTGCCGGAGGGCACCACCCAGGTACGCCTCGACTTCGAGGTCGAGACGTACTTCTCCAAGAACCGAGCCGAGGCGCAGCAGGACGCCCCCCGCGTAAGGGACAGCGGTGCGTTCTTCCCGGAGGTGGCGATCACGTTCGCCGTCACCCCCGGCGAGCACTACCACGTACCGCTGCTGCTCAACCCGTTCGGCTACTCCGTATACCGAGGGAGCTAGCAGACATGCCCACGATTCTCGGCCAGAACCAGTACGGCAAAGCAGAGAACCGCGTCGTCAAGATCACGCGGAACGGCGACACCCACCACATCAAGGACCTCAACGTCTCCGTCGCCCTCTCCGGCGACCTCGAGGACCTCCACCTCTCCGGCTCCAACGCCCACTGCCTCCCCACCGACACGACGAAGAACACCGTCTTCGCGTTCGCCAAGGAGTACGGCATCGAGTCCGCCGAGCAGTTCGGCATCCACCTCGCCCGGCACTTCGTGTCGAGCCAGGAGCCGATCCGGCGCGCCCGCATCCGGATAGAGGAGTACGCCTGGGACCGCATCGCCACCTCCGAGGCCAACTCCAAGTTCATCGGCGCCGACGAGGTCAACCACTCCTTCGTCCGCCAGGGCCAGGAGACCCGCGTCACCCAGATCACCTACGACGGCCAGAACTGGGAGGTCATCTCCGGCCTCAAGGACCTCGTCGTCATGAACTCCACCAACTCGGAGTTCTGGGGCTACATCAAGGACAAGTACACGACGCTCCAGGAGGCGTACGACCGCATCCTGGCCACCCAGGTGTCCGGCCGGTGGCGGTTCAACTGGACCGACGACGAGCAGCGTATGCCCCACTGGGAGCGGTCCTACGCCGAGACCCGGAAGCACATGCTCCAGGCCTTCGCCGAGACCTACTCGCTCTCCCTCCAGCAGACGCTCTACCAGATGGCCTCGCGGATCATCAACCACCGCTCGGAGATCGACGAAGTCCGCTTCTCGCTCCCCAACAAGCACCACTTCCTCGTCGACCTCGAACCGTTCGGACTGAAGAACGACAACGAGGTCTACTACGCCGCCGACCGCATGTACGGCCTCATCGAGGCCACCGTCCTCCGCGACGGAGCCACGGCGCGGATCCCGGTCGACATGACCAACCTCTAAGCGGCATCTGAGTGAAGGCCCCCGCCCGCCCGCAGTCGGGCCGGGGCCGCGCCAGACCGGAGGGAATCTCATGGCACAGCCCGCAAAGGGGCCGGCACCCGCCGAAGGCCCGTGTTCCACCTCGCCGGACACCACCCGTCAGGTCCATCCGGTGGACGAAAAGCTCCCCGCCTCGCGGCTCGTCCCCGCGGCACTCCAGCACATCGCCGCCATGTACGCAGGCGTCGTCACCCCTCCGCTCATCATCGGCCAGGCAGTCGGCCTGGACGCCGCCGGGATGACCCGGCTCATCGCCGCCAGCCTGCTCATCGCCGGCTGCGCGACCGTCCTGCAGACCCTCGGCATCGGACGCTTCGCCGGAAACCGGCTCCCGTTCGTCAACGCCGCCTCCTCCGCGGGCATCGCCCCGATGCTCGCCATCGCCGAGACCAGCGCCCCCGGCCGTCAACTCCCCGCCATCTACGGCGCGGTCATGGTCGCCGGAGTCTTCTGCCTCGCCGTCGGACCCTTCTTCGGCAGGCTCCTGCGCTTCTTCCCGCCGCTCGTCACCGGCGTCGTCATCACCCTCATCGGGGTCACCCTGATGCCCGTGCCCGTCGGCTGGGCCCAGGGCGGCGACAAGACCGCCGCCGACTTCGGCGCCATGAAGCACCTGGCGCTCGCGGGCCTCACCCTCGTCGTCATCCTGCTCTTCCAGCGCTTCGGCAGGGGCTTCGTCAAACAGATCGCCCTGCTCCTCGGCCTCTTCATCGGCACCCTCGCGGCGATCCCCTTCGGCCTCGCCGACTTCAGCGCCCTGCGCGAGGCACCCGTCGCCGCCCTGCCCACCCCCTTCGCCTTCGGCGCCCCCGAGTTCCAGCCCGCGGCGATCCTCTCCCTCTGCATCGTCATGCTGGTCCTCATGACCGAGTCCAGCGCGGGGATGCTCGCCCTCGGCGAGATCTGCGACCGGCGCAGCGACGGCCGGACCATCACCCGGGGACTGCGCACCGACGGCATCGCCACCCTGCTCGGACCCGTCTTCGGCGGCTTCCCGACCTCGGCCTTCGCCCAGAACGTCGGCGTCGTCTCGCTGACCCGGGTACGGTCCCGGTACGTGGTCGCCGTCGCGGGCGGCGCCCTCCTGGTCCTCGGCGCTTTCCCCGTCCTCGGCGCGGTCGTCTCCACGGTCCCCATGCCGGTCCTCGGCGGCGCGGGCATCGTCCTCTTCGGCTCGATCGCCGTCAGCGGCATCCGCACCCTGTCGGAAGCCGGACTCGACGACAGCTCCAACATCATCCTGGTGGCCGTCGCGCTCGGCGCGGGCATCATCCCGCTCGCCGCCCCCACCTTCTACGCCGGTTTCCCCGCCTGGGCGCAGACGGTCCTCGGCTCCGGCATCAGCGCCGGCGCGCTCGTCGCCGTCCTGCTCAACCTGTTCTTCCACCATCTCGGCACCCGGAGCCCCCACACGGCCCCGGCACTCAAATCCTCCTAGGGTCCTGCCGTGCCCACTCCACCCCAGAGGAATGAAGGAACCACCGCCATGGCAGCACCTTCGGCAGCCCAGCGCATCGTCATCGAGAACGCGGCGATCGCCACCGTCGACGCGCACGACACCGAATACGCCTCCGGCCACCTCGTCGTCGCGGGCAACAAGATCGAGTCCATCGGTGCCGGAAAGGCTCCGGAGGGCCTGGCGAACGTGGTCCGGCGCATAGACGCCTCCGGCCACCTCGTCACACCCGGTCTGGTCAACACCCACCACCACTTCTACCAGTGGATCACCCGGGGCCTCGCGACCGACCACAACCTCTTCGACTGGCTCGTCGCCCTCTACCCCACCTGGGCCCGGATCGACGAGCCGATGGTGCGCGCCGCCGCACGGGGCTCGCTCGCGATGATGGCCCGCGGCGGCGTCACCACCGCCATGGACCACCACTACGTGTACCCGGTGAACTCCGGTGACCTCTCGGGCGCCATCATCGGCGCCGCCTCCGAGATGGGCGTCCGCTTCACCCTCGCCCGGGGCTCCATGGACCGCAGCGAGAAGGACGGCGGCCTGCCGCCGGACTTCGCCGTCGAGACGACCGAGGGCGCGCTCGCCGCGACCGAGGAGACGGTGAAGAGGTACCACGACGCCTCCTTCGACGCGATGACCCAGATCGCCGTCGCCCCCTGCTCGCCCTTCTCCATCTCCACCGAACTCCTCCGTGAGGGCGCCGCGCTCGGCCGCCGCCTCGGCGTACGGATGCACACCCACGGCTCGGAGACCGTGGAGGAGGAGAAGTTCTGCCACGAACTGTTCGGGATGGGCCCGACGGACTACTTCGAGTCCACCGGCTTCCTCGGCGAGGACGTGTGGATGGCGCACTGCGTCCACATGAACGACTCCGACATCGCCGCCTTCGCCCGCACCAGGACCGGGGTCGCCCACTGCCCCTCCTCCAACGCGCGGCTCGCCGCGGGCATCGCCCGCGTCCCCGACATGCTGAAGGCGGGCGTCCCCGTCGGCCTCGGCGTCGACGGCACCGCCTCCAACGAGTCCGGCGAACTCCACACCGAACTGCGCAACGCGCTCCTGGTCAACCGGCTCGGCGCCCACCGCGAGGCCGCGCTCAACGCCCGCCAGGCCCTGCGCCTGGGCACCTACGGCGGCGCCCAGGTCCTCGGCCGGGCCGACAGCATCGGCTCCCTGGAGGCGGGCAAGCTCGCCGACTTCGTCCTCTGGAAGATCGACGGCCTCGGCCACTCCACGATCGCCGACCCGGTCACCGCCATCGTCCTCGGCGCGGCGGCCCCGGTCACCGCCTCCTTCGTCAACGGCCGGCAGATCGTCGAGAACGACCGTCTGCTCACCGTCGACGAGGACACCATCGCGCGCGACGCGCGCACGGAGGCGCAGCGCCTGGCCCGCATCGCGGCCCAGGGCTGACCCTCCCCACGGAGTCCGGCCGAGGGGGACGGCCCTCGGCCGGTCGCCGCGAACCCGAGCGGGGTCCGCGGCAGCCGGGCCGGGAGGTGCCGTACGCAGAAGTCGTACGGCACCTCCCGGGACGGTGACCCATGCCCGCACCCCCCATCGGGCACCCGTACCCGCGCCGCACCCCTCCGCGCGCACCGCACCACCCCCGCACCGCACCACCCCGCACCGAGCCGCACCTCGTGCACCCGCACCGCATCGCACCACCTCCCTGACACCCGCGTCACCGCCGACGCGCACCCGACCGGAGGAACCGCCGTGGCCGCAAAGCCCCAGGTTCGCAATGCACAAGACGCAGGCTCCGCCCCCGACGACCACCAGACACATCCGGTCGACGAGAAGCTGCCCCCACTGAAGATGCTCACCACCGGCCTCCAGCACGTGGCCGCCATGTACGCGGGCGTCGTCGCGCCGCCCCTGATCGTCGGAGCGGCCGTCGGCCTCTCCGGCACCGAACTCACCTTCCTGACCGGTGCCAGCCTGTTCACCGCGGGCCTCGCCACCTTCCTCCAGACCCTCGGCGTCTGGAACATCGGCGCCCGGCTGCCCTTCGTCAACGGCGTCACCTTCGCCGGAGTCGCGCCGATGCTCGCCATCGTCGACACCACCGGCGACAAGGCCGACGCCCTCCCCGTGATCTTCGGCGCGGTCATCGTCGCCGGAGTCCTCGGCTTCATCGCCGCCCCCTGGTTCTCCCGGCTCGTGCGGTTCTTCCCGCCGGTCGTCACCGGCACCGTGATCACCCTCATCGGCGTCTCCCTCCTCCCCGTCGCGTTCGGCTGGGCCCAAGGGCCCGACCCCAAGGCCGCCGACTACGGTTCGACCACGTTCCTCTCGCTGGCCGGCATCACCCTGGTCGTCGTCCTGCTGCTGCGCCGCTTCACCCGGGGCTTCCTCAAGCAGATCGCCGTCCTCGTCGGCCTCGTCATCGGCACGCTGATCGCCGTCCCCTTCGGCGTCACCGACTTCTCCCCGGTGATCGAGGCGGACGTCGTCGGCTTCCCCACGCCGTTCCACTTCGGCGCCCCCCAGTTCGCCCTCGCCGCGATCATCTCCATGTGCGTGGTCATGCTGGTCTCCATGACCGAGTCGACCGCCGACATGCTGGCGCTCGGCGAGATCGTCGAGCGCCCGGCCGACGAGAAGACCATCGCGGCGGGACTGCGCGCCGACACCCTCGGCTCCGCGATCAGCCCCCTCTTCAACGGCTTCATGTGCAGCGCCTTCGCGCAGAACATCGGCCTGGTCGCCATGACCAGGGTCCGCAGCCGCTTCGTCGTCGCCTGCGGCGGCGGCTTCCTGGTCCTGATGGGCCTCTCGCCGGTCGCCGCCTCGCTGATATCGGTCGTCCCCCGGCCGGTCCTCGGCGGCGCGGGTGTCGTCCTCTTCGGCTCGGTCGCCGCCAGC
The DNA here is from genome assembly GCF_044744885.1 of Streptomyces sp. NPDC087215. Lineage (NCBI taxonomy): Bacteria > Bacillati > Actinomycetota > Actinomycetes > Kitasatosporales > Streptomycetaceae > Streptomyces > Streptomyces sp. NPDC087215. The sequence goes on along the minus strand of NZ_JBIUZD010000001.1, from coordinate 956,557 downwards.
GGCATCCAGACCCTGGTGAAGGCCGGTCTGGAGAAGGACAACAACGTCCTCATCGTCGCCGTGTCGCTGGCCGTCGGCATCATCCCGATCACCAAGCCGGACTTCTACCACGCCTTCCCTGAGACCGCCCAGATCATCCTGGACTCCGGCATATCCACCGGCTGTGTCGCCGCCGTCCTGCTCAACGTGGTCTTCAACCACCTGGGCGGGGGCCGGAACGACGACGAGGTCACCGCGCCGATGGAACCGGGCGAGGAGATCTCCGGCGCCCGCACCTCGAAGACGGCGCACGTCCACTGAACCCGTCCGCCCTCCCACCGCCCGCCCCGGGTCCCGCGCACCCCGCCGGACCCGGGGCCGGGGCGTCCGCGGCGCCCGCGCGCGGACCCGTGGCGCAGGGACCCGCGCAGCCCGCACCTGTCCGGCCCGGGACATGACACCCGGGGCCGTGCCACCTGAGACCGTGGCGCCCGAACCCCTCGCACCAGGCACCGTGACGCCCGCACCCCAGGGGGCCGCACCATGACGCCCCGCACCGCGCGGCCCCGGACCGTGGTGCTGATCAATCCCAACACCTCCGACGCCACGACCGCGATGATGGCCGCCCTCGCCCGGCGGTACCTCGGCGCCGCCCGGCCCGTCCGGGGCGTCACCGTGGCCCGGGGGCCCGACATGCTGACCGACCCCGCCGCGCTGCGGGCCGCCGCTCCCGAGGTCCTCGCGGCGGGCCTGCGCGCCACGGCCGGGGACGGCTGCGCCGCACTCCTCGTCGGAGCCTTCGGAGACCCCGGGCTCGCCGCGCTGCGCGCCGCCGTCACCGTGCCCGTGGTGGGCCTCGGTGAGGCGGCCCTCAGGGAAGCCGCCGCCGACGGGACCCGCTTCGGCATCGCCACCACCACACCCCTGCTCGCCGGGACCATCGCGGACCAGGTGCTCTCCCTCGGCCTCGCGGACCGGTACACCGGGCTGCGCCTCGCCCCCGGCGACCCCGCACACCTCCGCGCCGCACCGGAACTGCTCCTCGACCGGCTGGGGCGGGCGGTCCGCGCCTGTGCCGAGCGGGACGGCGCCCAGGCCGTGGTCATCGGCGGCGGCCCGCTCGGCGAGGCGGCCGAAGCCCTCCGCGACCGCTGCGGGGTCACCGTCGTGGCCCCGGTCCCGGCCGCCTGCCGCGAGCTCACCCGGGTCCTGCCGGACTGAGGGCACGGGCACGGTGGCCGTCCGCCCGGTGGGAGAGGGGCCGGGGCGCGCGATCCCGCAGCGGGGACCGTGCGGCCGGGCCCGCTGAGGCGACCGTACGGCCAAGGCCCGCGCGCTGCCCCTCTCGAACCCCGTCGAGCACCGCCCCCGACGCCCGCCCCGCCATCCCCGCCCCCGCCCCACCGCCCCGGCCGTCCCCACCGCCCCCGCCGTCCCGCACCCGCCCCACCGCTCACCCCTCCACCGCGATCCGCCGTCGGCACTCCCGGGCCAGCGCTGGATAGGCGGCGGCGATGGCCTCGTACAGCCGCCTCCTGAGCAGCCGTTCGGCCTCGCCGCGTCCGGTCTCCCCGTACAAGCCGTCGAGCAGGGCCTCGTACCGTGACAAGGCCTGCCGCAGATAGCTCACCTGCCATCGCACGAGCGTCTCCCCGGACACCGCGGGCGGTGCGGACTCCCCGTCAGGTCCGGGGCTCCGGGCCGTCAGGAGCCGCCTGTGGCGCACCGCCCGCCGCTCCAGCTCGGGCCCCGGCAGCCGGGGCACCTCCACGGGCTCCGCGCGGACGGCGGCCAGGACGGCGGCCCGGCGCCGCTCGGCATGGGCGAGCGCGGCGGCGGACCGTCCGGGGGCGAGGGCCGCGCTCCCGGCGAACTCGGGGGTCCGCTCCACCGTCTCGACCCGGGCGAGGAGATAGAGCCGGACCGGGGTGAGGGACCAGCGGCGCGGGTCGCGGCCCTGCACGTCGGGCGTGCCGAGCAGGTCCCGCACCATCGTGTCGGTCCAGCCCCGGCGCCGCACTCCGACGTGCGTCACGTAGATCGTACGGTCCGTCATGATTCCCCCTGGATCGACTACGGAGAGTGATGTTCCCAGTGAAGCGCACCCCACTGACAACGCCCCCGCACCCGTCCCGCCGACGCCCCCTTGCCGGAGTCGGCCCCCGTGTGCGATATAGGTCTGGACCATTCCGAAGGATGGAGGCCGGCCCGTGCAACGCCCGCTCGCCGCAAGCCTGTTGACGACCCTCGTGCTCAGCCTCGCCCTCGCGGGCTGCTCCGCCGCCGCCGCACCCGAGGTCAAGGACACCGGACCGCCCACCGCCCCGGCCGGTGTCACCGCCACGGCGGGCAGTTCGCGCACGGTCCACGTCATGTGGAGCGCCGCCACCGACGACCGGGCCGTCAGCGGCTACACGGTCTACAGCGAGGGCCGCAAGGTCAAGGACCTGCCCGCCACCACCCTGATGACCGATGTCGTCGGGCTCGCCCCCGCCAGCACCCACCGCTTCACGGTCCGCGCCCGCGACGCGGCGGGCAACGTCTCGCCGCCCAGCACCACGGTCACTGCCACCACCCTCCCCGCCGCCGAGGACCGCACGGCCCCCACCGCGCCGACCGGACTCCGGGTCGCCCCCGACGGCAGCCGCGCCGCCACCCTCCACTGGCGCCCGGCGAAGGACGACACCCGGGTCACCGCCTACGACGTCTACCAGGCCGACACCCGCATCCACACCGTGCCGGGCACCGCCACCAGCGCCCATGTCACCGGGCTCCGGCCCGGCACCGCCTACGCGTTCACGGTCCGCGCCCGCGACGCGGCCGAGAACTCCTCTCCGGACGGCACCCCCGTGGACCTCACCACGGCCCCCTCGCCCGGCGCCCCCGCGAACACCGCCCCCGCCGACCTCGTCGTCACGGCGGCCCGGGGCGAGATCACCGTCACCTGGCTGCCGCCCGTCACCGGCGCCCCCGTGACCCACCACCAGCTGGACCTCGACGGCCGCTTCGCCACCACGATCGTCTGGGGCAACGCCCCGCCCCGGGGCCGGGCCACCTACACCTTCCCGGTCCAGGACCCCCCGGGCACCCGGTACACCCTCACCCTGCGCGCCCAGCTCCCCGACGGCACCTGGGGCGACTTCTCGGCGCCGAGGACGGTCGTCGTGCGCTGACACCGGAGGCGCGCTGGCCTGAAATGCGCCCTTTCGCTCCGGACCGCGGCCCCGCACCCTGCGAACAGGGGATGCGACGGCCGCTGGGGGGCGCCGATGTCCGAGCCGATGTCCGGATCGCCGAGGAGACACCGCGAGGGCCCGCCCTCGGGCACGCCGGACCGCCCGTCGACGGAGACGGACGCCCGCCCGGCAGCGGGCGCCGCCGAGCCGCCGCTCTACGTGCCCGCGCTGCCCGCGCGACCGAGCGCGCTCGACGCGTACGACCTCCTGCCGACCCGGGCACGCGCGTGCGTGACGCCCCTCTGGACCGTGCCGCCCCCGGGCGGCGGGAGCCGCGCCCGGAGTGCCCGGCCCCGCCACCCCCGCACGGCCCCCTGGCCGCACCCCGAACCCGACCCCGACCCCGATCTCCATCCCCACCCTGACCCCGACCCTCACCCCGGCCGCCTCGCCGAGCACCTGAGGGCGACTCTGGACCGTATCGAGGCCGTCCAGCGCGGACGCCCCGCCTGGGTCGACGCCTTCCATGCCGAGGGAGGGACGGGACCTCCGGCCGGAGGGCTTCTCCGGTACGGCCGCCCCGGCAGCCCGCTCCGGCCGGTGACGGGTGTCGAGCGTCCCGCCCGGCAGCAGACGGCCACCGCCGAGACCGCCCTCGGGAACGGCGACGGCCTCGGCGTGCGCGTCCCCCTGACGGCCCCGCCCGGCGAGGCCCTCCGGGACGGGGCCCGGCGCCTCCTGCGGCGCGTCGCCTTCGCGCACTGCCCGGTGGACCTGCTGCTCGACCTGCGCTCCGTGGTCGACGAGCACCACCCGGCGGAGAAGTGGGCGCTGCGGGCCCTGGACCTCCTCGTCCCGCTCCACCCCTGGCGGACCGTCGTCCTGCTCGCCGGGTCCTTCCCGCGCGCGTACCCCGGGGCGTACGGGGCTCCGCTGGCGGAGGCCCACCGGTTCGACTGGGACCTCTGGCACATGGTCGTGGACGGGCCCCGGCGCCCGGACGTCCGCGTGGTGTACGGCGACTACGGCGCCGACCACGCGGGCAGCGCCGACCGGCCGCTGAAGACGGACGGCGGCGCTCCGTGGGGGACCGTCCGCTACACGATGGAACGCACCTTCGTGCTGGCCCGGGTGCCGACCAGGGGACCGGACCACGCGGACGCGGTCCGCGCCTCGGCCCGGGAGATCGTCTGCGCGGAGGGCTTCCGGGGCGGACAGTTCAGCCGGGGCGAACGCTGGCTCCTCGCCTGCGCGTCCGGAGCGCGCGGAGGGAGCGGCGGGAGGGGAGCCGGTCCGTGCGGTACGGGCCGCGCCGACCCCGGCGCCGAGGCGTACGGCGAGGAGGGTCCCACCGGAGCCGCCGCTGCGGGATCCGGCCCGCCCTTCACGGAATCCCCCGACCTGCCCGGCGCCGGGTGCACGCGCGCGTCCTTCCGTGCCACCGGTACCGGGGGTCCCGGGATCTGGCTCCGCGTCGGACACGTCCAGCACATGGCGCAGGTCGTCCGGGCCCTCCGCAGACGACTCCCGGACGTCTGAGACGGGCGGTCTCCGCCCCGCCGCCCGGGACGCCCTGCGTCCGATCTGTCCCCCTTCGAACTACTCTGGGAAGCGTGGCCGAGACCGTTCTCACCAACATGGGGCTCGACAGTTTCCTCGACGGAGCCGCCGGGCACCGCGATCCCGTCTTCACACGGGCCGCCGAGGCGGTCCTCGGACTGCTCGCCCTCCGGGGCGCCGACCGGGGGAGCGGGCTCCCCGAGCCGACGCCCGCTCTGGTGCGGCAGCTGCTCGTGGAGGACCTCCCGACGTTCGTGTACGCCCCGCCCGGCGACCTCGCCGTCTACCCCGCCGTCCTCACCCGGCTCGCCGCCCGGTTCGACGGCACGGGCGAGCCGGTCGCCGCCGTGCTCCGGGAGTCCGCCGCCGACTTCGAACGGGCCATGACCGACCCCGGCAACCTCACCTGGCACCGCTGGTACGCCTCCCTGCTCCGCACCTGCGGCGCCGACCTCCGCGACCCCGAGGACGTCCGGCGCAGACTCGCCGCGCTCGACGGCGCCCCGCTCCCCGACGGCGTGCACCGCGCCGACCTCATGGGGCGGACGGCCCTCGCGGACGTCCTCCTCTCGGAGGCGCTCACGCGCGCGTACGTACGGGACGCCGAGACCCCGCCCCCCGCCGGTCCGCTGCTCACCGACCACGCCGTCGCCACCGGCATCGGGCGGGTGGCGGGCGGGCTCCTGGACCGGTGGACCGCCGCCGGGCTCGCGGAGCAGCTCTCCGGGCCGTACGCGCGCTTCGCGCCGGGACCCGACGACTTCCCGCACCTCGTCCTGGCCGATGTGCTGCTCGACGAGCACCTCGACGACCACGGCGATCCCGCCGTCCCCGCGCCCCCGCCGCCCGCGATCGAGTCCGGGCCGGTCGAGGCGGACGCCGACGCCCTCGTCGGCGCCGTCGAGGAGCTGTCCGAGGAGGAGTTCGAGCCCTACGGCGGTGAGGCGCCGCATCTGCTGTACGTGGTCTACCGGCGGGGCTGCGCGGCGGAGTCCGTCGCCCGCAAGGCCGCCGAGTACGAGGACTGGACCGTCGATCCCGATCTGGAGGACCTGCCCGTCCCGGTGCCGGACGGGGCGCCGGACGCGTACGGGGTCCCGCCGCTGCCGGAACTGGCGCGGCTCCTCGGTGCCGTCGGGCCGACCGAGGCGGACCGGGCCCGTCTGGAGCGGCCCGCCCGTGATCTGGCCCGGGTCCTCGACCGGCTCGCCGCCACCGGCCTCGTCTTCCGCGCCGGGGACGCCTTCGGGCTCACTCCGCGCGGTGCGGGCGCCGTGCGCTATCTGCTGAGGGTGCGGGGAGTGGCCGCCCCGGACGCCGCCGAGGTGAGGACGTGGTCCGCGCCCGCCGTGGTGGCCGCCGCCACGGGCTGGCCCGGCCGGGTCGCCGCACGGGTGCTCGCGGACTGGCTGCACGCGCGCGGGGACACCGCCGACGCCTGGTCGGCGCTGCTCGGAGCCCTCGGCACGGTCCGCGCGGGAACCTCCGAAGCCGCCGCGGTCCGTGGCCTGTTCGCCGTCCTGGACACCCGGAACGCCCCGCCGGACGCCCTGCGGGACGCCCTTTCCGACCCTGTGATCGGCGCGTACGCCCATCGGGCCCTGCGGGCCCGCGACGAGCCCGACGACCCGCTCCGGGTGCGGACCTCGGCGCGGGCGCTGCTCGTCCTGGACGGGCTCCCGGCGAAGAAGGGGCCGCTGGAGTCCCGCCGTACCGCCTTCGACACGGCGGCGGCCGACTGGCCGGGCGGTTCGGCGGCCCTGCTGCGGGCGATGGCGGCGGCGGACCCGCACGAGACCGCGCGCGTCCTCGGCCCCCTGGGCCTGACCCCGCCGTGAACCGCCGCCCCTCGCCCCTGGCCGGCGGCCAGGGCCCGCCGTCGGTCCCGTGTGCCGGTGGACGCGCGCGGCCCCGGCCCCGGCACTGCGCGTTCGCCGGGGGCGGGGCCGTCGAGCCGTGGGACCGTGGCCGTGGCCGACGGGTCGGCCGTACGGGTCAGCCGACCAGCTGCTCGTACGCGGGCAGCGTCAGGAAGTCCGCGTAGTCCGCGTCGAGCGAGACGCGAAGCAGCAGGTCGTGGGCCTGCTGCCAGCGGCCCGCCGCGAAGGCCTCCTCGCCGATCTCCGCGCGGATCGCGGCGAGTTCCTCGGCGGCGACCCGGCGGGCCAGCTCCGGGGTGGCGGGCTCGCCGTTCTCGAAGACGACGCCCGCGTTGATCCACTGCCAGATCTGCGAGCGCGAGATCTCGGCGGTGGCCGCGTCCTCCATCAGGTTGAAGATGGCGACCGCGCCGAGACCGCGCAGCCACGCCTCGATGTAACGGACGCCGACCTGGACGGCGTTGCGCAGGCCGTCGTAGGTGGGCCTCGCGTCGAGGGAGTCGATGGCGATCAGGTCGCCCGCGGCGACGGACACGTCCTCGCGGAGCCGGTCCTTCTGGTTCGGCTTCTCGCCGAGCACCGCGTCGAAGGAGGCCATCGCGATCGGGACCAGGTCGGGGTGGGCGACCCAGGAGCCGTCGAAGCCGTCGCCCGCCTCGCGGTCCTTGTCGGCCTTGACCTTCTCGAAGGCGACCTTGTTGACCTCGGCGTCCCGGCGGGACGGGATGAAGGCGGCCATGCCGCCGATCGCGTGCGCGCCGCGCTTGTGGCAGGTGCGGACGAGGAGTTCGGTGTACGCGCGCATGAACGGCGCTGTCATCGTGACCGCGTTGCGGTCCGGCAGGACGAACTTGGCGCCGCCGTCACGGAAGTTCTTGACGATGGAGAAGAGGTAGTCCCAGCGGCCCGCGTTCAGCCCCGCCGCGTGGTCGCGGAGCTCGTAGAGGATCTCCTCCATCTCGTACGCGGCCGTGATGGTCTCGATGAGGACCGTGGCGCGGACGGTGCCCTGCGGGAGGCCGACGTGGTCCTGGGCGAAGACGAAGATCTCGTTCCAGAGGCGGGCCTCCAGGTGCGACTCCGTCTTCGGCAGGTAGAAGTACGGGCCCTTGCCGAGGTCCACGAGCCGCTGGGCGTTGTGGAAGAAGTACAGGCCGAAGTCGACGAGCGCGCCCGGCACCGGGCTCCCGTCGAGGACGAGATGACGCTCGTTCAGGTGCCAGCCGCGCGGCCGCATGACGACCGTGGCCAGCTCCTCGGCGGGCTTGAGCGCGTAGGACCTGCCCGAGCGGGGGTCCGTGAAGTCGATCTTCCGGGCGTACGCGTCGATCAGGTTGAGCTGGCCCAGGACCACGTTCTCCCAGGTCGGCGCCGAGGCGTCCTCGAAGTCGGCGAGCCAGACCCGGGCGCCGGAGTTGAGCGCGTTGATCGTCATCTTGCGGTCGGTCGGACCGGTGATCTCGACGCGGCGGTCGTTCAGGGCCGCCGGGGCCGGCGCGACCTTCCAGGAGTCGTCGGCGCGGATCGCCGCGGTCTCCGGCAGGAAGTCCAGGGTGGACGTGCGGGCGATCTCGGCGCGGCGCTCGGCGCGGCGGGCGAGGAGCTCGTCCCGGCGCGGGGTGAACCGCCGGTGCAGTTCGGCGACGAAGGCCAGGGCGGCCTCGGTGAGCACCTCTTCCTGACGCGGCAGGGGCTCGGCATCGACGACGGCCAGGGGGGACGGCGCTGGTGCGGACATGAACTGTCACTTCCTTCAGCGGACTTCACGGGCGGTGCCTGGCGGCCGCCGGGCGTCACGGTTCGGCACGGAGTGCCACAGGTGCCGGGATACGGCCGCGAGCGCCTCCTGAACCGGCAGGCGCTTCTGATCAGTGGATACTAGTTTCCTCATGGTGGAAGTTCAATGGTTTGTTGATGTCGAGATTCTCAGGATCGACACAACATGGCGCGCGGTGCCGGGCCGCTCACTCCAGGTGCGCCAGGTCCGCCTCCGTGTCGATGTCGTACGGCTCGGCCACCTCCGAACAGTCCACCGGAGCGATCGCGTCCCGGTGCGCCGCCAGATAGTCCCGCGCCCCCCGGTCGCCCACCGCGCGCTCGGCGATCCCGGCCCAGTGCTCCGCCCCGAACAGCACCGGATGCCCCCGCACCCCGTCGTACGAGGCCGCCGCCAGCGTCCCCCGCCCCGCGTACGCCCCGAGGACCCGGGCCACCGCCGCCGCCCCGATCCCCGGCTGGTCGACCAGGAGCACGAGCGCCGCGTCCACCCCGCGCGGATCGGCCGCCAGCGAGGCGAGCCCCGCCCGCAGCGAGGAACCCATGCCCTCGGCCCACTCCGGGTTGTCCACGAGCACGCACCCCGGCAGCTCCGCCCGCTCCCGCACGGCCCCGGCGGAGGCGCCCAGGACCACATGGACCACCTCGCAGCCCGCCGCCCGCAGCGCCCCCGCCGCGTGCTCCACCAGCGGTCGGCCCCGGTGCGGAAGGAGGGCCTTCGGCCGCCCGCCGAGCCGCCGCCCGCCCCCGGCGGCGAGCAGCAGACCCGCGACCACGGGGGCTCGTTCAGCCGTTCGGTCATGCGTGGTTGTCGTGGTTCTCATGGGAACTGCATACCTCATCAGGCAGAACGAGGCCCCCGCCCGAATCACCCCCGCGGAGGGTGGTGCGCCGGGCGCGCGAAGGAGTTAACTGACCCCGCGCCCCCCCGGCGCCGGACCGTTGTCCGAGGGGCTCGTCCGGGGTGCCCGGACGGTTCGGGCGGTGGGTTCCGCGCACGGAACGGCGCGAGGGGGAGGACCATGTCGCGAAGCGTGGGGCAGAAGAGGCGAGTGACCGGCGAGGGCGTGGACCCCAGGGTGGCCGAACTGCGGTCCGCCGTGTCCCGGCTCCGCCGCGACCTCGCCGCAAATCGGCTGGAGTTCGCCGACCGTGGCATCGCCGAGGAGGAACTCGCCGCGCTCGCCGCGATGGCGCTCAGCGGCGCCCCCGAGGTACGGCGGCTGCGCCGCTCCCTGCTGCTGGTCGCCGGTTCCGTCGGCTCCGTCAGCGCCCTCGCCGGGGGCCTCGCCGGGGTCCGCCGGGCGGTGGAGCTCTTCGGCCCGCCCCCCACCGGCCCGACGGGCCGGGCCGGGGCCTGAGGACCGGTCCCGCAGGGGACCCGGAGCGGCGATCGGCGGATTCCGTACGGGCCCGAGGGCTGAATCCCGCAGGGGCGTCGGGACGGGGGCCACGACGGGCGATCCGGTACGGAGACGGGCGCGGCCGGACCCCTGCGGCGGGGCCCGCGACCTGCTCCGGGCCCGGCGCCACGACCCGGCGCCACGCCCGGCCCCCGGGTTCGGCCCCGTCCGGCCCGCCCTACCGTCTGATCAGCCGCCGTGCCGTCGCCGCCGCCACCGCCGCCGTCCGGGAGTCCACGCCCAGCTTCGCGAACACGTGCACCAGGTGCGACTTCACCGTCGCCTGGCTCAGGAACAGCGCCTTGCTGATCTGCTGGTTCGACAGCCCCTCGCCGACCAGTTGGAGCACCTCCAGCTCCCGCTTGGTCAGCGCCTCCGCCGGGGTCCGCATCCGGTCCATCAGCCGGTGCGCCACCGCAGGGGCCAGTGCCGACTGCCCGGCCGCCGCCGTCCGCACCGCCGCCGCCAGCTCCTCCGGCGGCGCGTCCTTCAGGAGGTAGCCCGAGGCGCCCGCCTCCACCGCCGCCAGGATGTCCGCGTCCGTGTCGTACGTCGTGAGCACCAGCACCTTCGGCCCGCCCGGCGTCGCGGTGATCGCCGCCGTCGCCTCCGAGCCGTGCATCCCCGCGCCGAACTGCAGGTCCATCAGGACCACGTCCACGTCTCCGGCGGCGGCCAGCTCCACCGCGCGCTCGGCGGTCGCCGCCTCCGCGACGACCGTGAAGTCCGGCTCCGTGTCGAGGACCGCGCGCAGGCCGGCCCGTACGACCGGATGGTCGTCGGCGAGGAGAAGACGGATGGTCATACGCGTGCTCCAGCGGGAAGGGGGAGGGAGACGGCGACCGCCGTGCCCTGGCCGGGCGCCGACTCGACGGTGAACGCGCCGCCGAGGGACTCCGCGCGCGACCGCATCGCCGGGAGCCCGAAACCGGCGTCGGACGAGGGGCGCACGGCCCCCGGGCCGAAGCCCACGCCGTCGTCGACCACGTCCAGGGTCACGGACGAGTCCATGAACGACAGGGTGATCTCCGCCCGTGAGGCGGCGGCGTGCCGCACGGTGTTCCCGAGCGCCGACTGCGCGATCCGCAGCAGCGCCACCTCGTAGGGAGTGGGCAGCTCGACGGGCGTACCGCTCACCGAGAACCGGACCCGGGGCCCGGCGGCCGGACCGGGCCCGGAACCAGGAGCGGGACCAGGCCCGGAACCAGGAGCGGGACCAGGGCCGGGCGAGGCTCCCGGGCCCGAGGCGTCCGCCGTCCGCGCCGAGGACACCGCGCCCGTCCCGTACGGCTCCAGGAGCACTTCCGTCCCGTACGCCCCCGAGCCCCCGTCCGTCCCGTACGGCCCCGCCCCGTCGCACAGCCGCTCAAGGGCCGCCGCCAGGGAGCCGTGCTCCAGGTCCGGCGGGGACAGCGCGCGGACGAAGCGCCGGGCCTCCGCGAGATTGTCCTGCGCCGCCCGCCGCGCCCGGTCGATGTGCCCCGCCGCCGGGGAACCGGGCGGCAGCGCCCGCTCCGCCGCCCGCAGCAGCAGCTGGATCGAGGACAGGCCCTGCGCCAGCGTGTCGTGGATCTCCCGGGCCAGCCGCTCCCGCTCGGCGAGCGTCCCCGCGTGCCGCTCCGCCGAGGCCAGCTCCGCCCGGGTCGCCAGCAGTTCCTCGATGAGCCGCCGCCGCCGCTCGCTCTCCCGGTACAGCGCCTGGTAGCCGAGGACCGTCGCCACCGCGACCGCCCCGCCCAGCAGCGGCCCGATGAACACGCCCGGATTGAGCGGGGCGCCGTGCCCCACGTACGCGAGGATCGCCGCGCCCGCGGTCAGCGCCACCGAGGGCAGCGACCAGCGCGCGGGCAGCAGGTGCAGCTGGAGGAAGTACAGCGGGAACGCCACCCAGAGCGCCTCCGGCGTCAGCCAGAGCATGACCAGCCAGGACGCGCCGAGGACCGCCAGCCACCCGGCCGCCGCCCGCTGCGAGGTCCGTACCGGCCCGAGGTACGAACCGGCCGCGTAGACCGCCCCCGTCACCGCCGCGGCCACCGTCCCCGCCACCGAGTGCGCGCGGACCGCCGCCAGGACGAGAAGGCCCGCCATCAGCAGGTGCAGACAGAGCCGCAGCACGAACGGGGCGGGGGTGAGGGGACGCGGATGCATGGTCCCCCCAGCGTAGGCGGGGCCGGACAATTCCGGCTCAACCGAAAGTTTGATCGCGGAGCCATCCGGCGCGCGATGCCCCCGCCCCACCTCCGGGACCACTCTGGTGAGCATGTTCGTGGCATGGAGAGACCTCAGGTTCGCCAAGGGGCGGTTCGCCCTCATGGGCACCGTGATCGTGCTGATCACCCTGCTCGTCGGATTGCTGTCGGGGCTGACCGCCGGGCTCGCGCGGGAGAACATCTCCGCGATCACCGGCCTGTCCGCCGACCGGCTCGCCTTCGCCGCGCCGCCGTCCGGGCAGTCCGCCTCGTTCACCAACTCGACGGTGACCGAGCGGCAGTGGCGGGCGTGGGCGGAGCGGCCAGGAGTGACCTCCGCCGAGCCCCTCGGCATCCGCACGCTCGACGCCGCCGCCGGGGACCGCACCGCCGCCGTCTCCGCCTTCGGCTCCGCGCCGGGAGCGGGACTCGCGCCCGGCGCCGTGGGCCCCGGCAGAGTGGTCCTGTCCCGGTCGGCGGCCGGGGAACTGGGCGTCTCGGCGGGCGACGCCGTCCGGCTCGGCCCCCTGGAACTGACCGTCGCGGCCGTCGCGGGCGACGCCTCGTACAGCCACACCCCGGTCGTCTGGACGTCCCTCGACGACTGGCAGAAGTTCGGCCACAGCGGTACCGGCCCGGAGGAGCAGGCCACCGTCGTCGCGCTGAACGGGAACGGCGGGACCGACTGGGCGGCCGGGGACAAGGCCCTCGGCACCGAGGCGCGGACCCTCGACGGAGCCCTCACCGCCATCGGCTCCTACCAGGCCGAGAACGGCTCGCTCCAGCTCATGCGCGGCTTCCTCTTCGCCATCTCCGCGCTGGTCATCGGGGCCTTCTTCACCGTCTGGACCATCCAGCGCAGCGGTGACGTCGCCGTCCTCAAGGCGCTCGGGGCCTCCACCCCGTACCTCCTCAGGGACGCCCTCGGACAGGCCGTCCTCATGCTGACCGCCGGAACGCTCCTCGGCACCGCGCTCGCCGTCGGCATCGGGGCGCTGGTCAGCGGCGGGAACGTGCCGTTCGTCCTCGAACCGCTCACCGTCCTCGGGCCCGCCGCCGTGCTCGTGCTGCTCGGCGTCCTCGGCGCCGCCCTGTCCATCCGGCGGATCACCGCCGTCGACCCCCTCACCGCCCTCGGGAGCGCCCGATGAGCCTCGTCCTCGACACCGTCACCCTCACCTACCCCGACGGCGACGGGCGGCTGACCGCCCTCGACTCCGTCTCCCTCGACGTCCCCGCCGGAACGCTCACGGCGGTCGTCGGACCCTCCGGTTCCGGCAAGTCCAGCCTGCTCGCCGTCGCCGCCACCCTGGTGACCCCGGACCTGGGCCGGGTCGAGATCGCCGGTACGGACACGGCGACGCTGGACTCCGCCGGGCGGGCGGCGCTGCGGCGGGAGCGGATCGGGATCGTCTTCCAGCAGCCCAATCTGCTGCCCTCCCTGACCGCTGCCGAACAGCTCCAGGTCATGGCCCATCTGTCCGGCCGGCCGCCGAAGGAGGCGCGGAGCCGGGCCCTCGGACTGCTGGACGCGGTGGGTCTCGCCGATCTCGCGGGACGCCGCCCGCACCAGCTGTCCGGCGGCCAGCGGCAGCGCGTCAACATCGCGCGGGCCCTGATGAACGAGCCCTCGGTGCTCCTCGTCGACGAACCGACCAGCGCGCTCGACCACGAGCGCGGCGAGGCGGTGGTGGAACTGCTCGCGGGCCTGACGCGGGAGCGCGGCACGGCGACCGTGCTCGTCACCCACGACCGTACGCACCTCGCCCGCGCGGACCGCGTGGTCACCGTCCAGGACGGCCGCCTGACCGAACCCGTCACAGCCTGATACCGGTCACGGTCCGGTCCGATGCTGGTCACTCGCCCGCGCCGGTGGGGGCTCGCGTCGTCCACGCGCCGAGCCGTACGCGCCCCGCGCCGGACCCGGCCGGGTGTCGGGCGTTCGGCCGGGGAGTCCCGGGCGGTTCGGGGCGGTACGGCTCCGCCTCGGACCGGGGCGGTGCGGTTCGGAGCCGTACCGGCGTCTCAGGCTCCCGTGCCGCCCGAGGTGTTCGCCAGGGCCGCCGAGAGCTCGCGGGCGACCTGCTGGAGGATCGGGACGATCCTCTCCGTGGCCGCCTCGGTCACCCGCCCCGCCGGGCCCGAGATCGAGATGGCCGCCGCGGTGGGGGAGTCCGGCACCGGCACCGCGAGGCAGCGGACCCCTATCTCCTGCTCGTTGTCGTCGATCGCGTAGCCGGTCTCGCGGACCGCGACGAGCGCGTCCAGGAAGCCGTCCGGCGTGGTGATGGTCTTCTCCGTCGCGGCGGGCATACCGGTACGGGCCAGCAGCGCGCGGACCTCCTCCGCCGGGGTGTGCGCGAGCAGCGCCTTGCCGACCCCGGTCGAGTGCGGCAGCACCCGTCGGCCGACCTCGGTGAACATGCGCATGGAGTGCTTGGACGGCACCTGCGCCACGTACACGATCTCGTCCCCGTCGAGCAGCGCCATGTTGGCCGTCTCGCCGGTCTCCTCGACGAGCCGCGCCAGATAGGGGCGGGCCCAGGTCCCGAGGAGGCGGGAGGCGGACTCGCCGAGCCGGATGAGCCGGGGGCCGAGCGCGTACCGCCGGTTGGGCTGCTGGCGCACATAGCCGCAGGCGACCAGGGTGCGCATCAGCCGGTGGATGGTGGGAAGCGGCAGTCCGCTGCTGACGGAGAGCTCGCTCAGCCCGACCTCGCCACCGGCGTCGGCCATCCGCTCCAGAAGGTCGAAGGCACGCTCAAGGGACTGGACGCCCCCGCTCGCGGCGGGCTTGGCGGCGTCGGTGGTGCTGGCGCTGGACGTCGGCACGTCAACGGTCCTTTCGGGGCAGGCGGGCAAGGCTGCAGCCTACCGGGCGCCCCCGGCCGGGGCACACGGTCCCGGGCTCGGCGTCCGCGCCGGTCAGGGGGTGTTTGTCCGGTGTGACCGACGGTCCGGGGCGGTCCGGTGCGCTCCCGCATGTGCGGAGCTACGTTCTACTGTACGAAATTTACATTCCACTTCGTGGAAATGCCCGAGCGGGGTCCGGGCGGGCCCGGCGGTGGGGGCGTGCCCTTGACGGCGTGTCGTCCGGAAGTGAAGACTCCTTCAACAGTTCGTTGAATTCCCTGGTGGCGGATTCCGCCGAAGCACTGGAAGGAAGGGGTACGGGTGGACGTCGACCTGGTCCTGCGCTCGACACGCGTCATCACCCCCGAGGGGACGCGCCCGGCGTCGATCGCCGTCTCCGGAGGGACGATCGCGGCCGTGCTGCCGCACGACGCCGGGACGCCCCCCGGCGCCCGGCTGGAGGACGTCGGCGACGACGTGGTCCTGCCCGGTCTCGTCGACACCCACGTCCATGTGAACGACCCCGGCCGCACCGAGTGGGAGGGCTTCTGGACGGCCACCCGCGCCGCCGCCGCCGGAGGCATCACCACCCTGCTCGACATGCCCCTCAACTCGCTGCCGCCCACGACCACCGTGGCCGGACTGCGCGTCAAGCAGGAGGTCGCCCGCGCCAAGGCCCACGTCGACGTCGGCTTCTGGGGCGGCGCCCTGCCCGACAACGTCAAGGACCTGCGCCCGCTGCACGACGCCGGGGTCTTCGGCTTCAAGTGCTTCCTCTCGCCCTCCGGCGTGGAGGAGTTCCCCGAACTCGACCAGGAGCGCCTCGCCACCTCGCTCGCCGAGGTCTCCGGCTTCGACGGCCTGATGATCGTGCACGCCGAGGACCCGCACCACCTCGCCGCCGCGCCCCGGACGCCCGGCCTCGCCTACGCCGACTTCCTCGCCTCGCGACCCCGGGACGCCGAGAACACCGCGATAGAGAACCTGATCAACCAGGCCCGCAGACTGAACGCCCGCGTCCACGTCCTGCACCTGTCCTCCTCCGACGCGCTGCCGCTGATCGCCGCCGCGAAGGCCGAGGGCGTCAAGATCACCGTCGAGTCCTGCCCGCACTTCCTCACCCTCACCGCCGAGGAGATACCGGACGGCGCCACCGAGTTCAAGTGCTGCCCGCCCATCCGCGAGGCCGTCAACCAGGACGCGCTCTGGCAGGGCCTCGCCGACGGCACGATCGACTGCGTCGTCTCCGACCACTCGCCCTCCACCACCGACCTGAAGACGCCCGACTTCGCGTCCGCGTGGGGCGGCATCTCCTCCCTCCAGCTCGGCCTGCCCGCCGTCTGGACCGAGGCCCGCCGCCGGGGCCACACCCTGGAGGACATCGTGCGCTGGATGTCCGAGGGCCCCGCCCGGCTCGCCGGACTCCACCGCAAGGGCGCCATAGCGGCCGGACGCGACGCCGACTTCGCCGTCCTCGACCCGGACGCCACCTTCACCGTCGACCCCGCCGAACTCCAGCACCGCAACCGCATCACCGCCTACGCGGGCAGGACCCTCAGCGGTGTCGTCACCTCCACCTGGCTGCGCGGCGAGCGGATCGCCGACCGCGGCACCCTCGCCGAGCCCACCGGCCGCCTCCTCGAAAGGACCACCTGACGTGTCCGCGATACCCGCCTTCACCGGTGACGCAAGCCCCTACGGCGGCGGCGACCCCTACGCCGACTACCGCACCGCCGACTTCTCCTTCACCCGGTACGCCGACCTCGCCGACCGCCGTCTCGGCGCGGGCGTCGTGGCCGCCAACGACGAGTTCTTCGCCGAGCGCGAGAACCTGCTGAAGCCCGGGGCGGCCGAGTTCGACCCCGAGCACTTCGGCCACAAGGGCAAGATCATGGACGGCTGGGAGACCCGCCGCCGCCGGGGCGTCTCCGCCGCGGAGCCGCACCCCACCGACGACGACCACGACTGGGCCCTCGTCCGGCTCGGTGCCCCCGGTGTCGTCCGGGGCGTCCTCGTCGACACCGCCCACTTCCGGGGCAACTACCCGCAGGCCGTCTCCGTCGAGGCCACCTCGCTGCCCGGCTCGCCGTCGCCCGGTGAACTCCTCGCCGACGACGTCAAGTGGACGACCCTCGTCCCCCGCACCGCCGTCGGCGGCCACGCGGCCAACGGCTTCGCCGTCGACGTCGCACGGCGCTTCACCCACCTGCGCGTCAACCAGCACCCCGACGGCGGCATCGCCCGCCTCCGCGTGTACGGCGAAGTCGCCCCCGACCCGTACTGGCTCGGCGTCCTCGGCACCTTCGACCTCGCGGCCCTGGAGAACGGCGGCCAGGTCGAGGACGCCTCCGACCGCTTCTACTCCCCGGCGACCCACACCATCCAGCCCGGCCGCTCCCGCAAGATGGACGACGGCTGGGAGACCCGCCGCCGCCGCGACAAGGGCAACGACTGGATCCGCTACCAGCTCGCCGCCGAGTCCGAGATCCGCGCCGTCGAGATCGACACCGCCTACCTCAAGGGCAACAGCGCCGGCTGGGCCGCGCTCTCGGTCGCCGCCCGGGGCTCCGAGGACTGGACGGAGGTCCTGCCCCGCACGCGCCTCCAGCCCGACACCAACCACCGCTTCGTCCTCGACGCCCCGGCGGTCGGCTCGCGCGTCCGCATCGACATCTACCCGGACGGCGGCATCTCGCGCCTCCGCCTCTTCGGCTCCCTCACCGACGCCGGTACGGCACGGCTCGTCGCCCGCCACCAGGAACTGGGCGGCTGACCTTCCTCCTCCTGAGGCTCGGTCCGCCCCTGGTCATGGGGCGGGCCGGGGCCCGGTGGGCCCCGGCCCCGGGTTCACCCTGATGACCGCCCCGGCCTCAGGCCGCGTGCCCCCCGTCCACCGAGAACTCCGCGCCCGTCACGTACCGGCCCTCGGGACCGGCCAGGAACGCCACCATCGCGGCCACCTCCTCCGGGGTGCCGAAGCGGCCGAGTGCCGTCAGGGCCCGCTGGCCGTCCGCGTGCGGTCCGTCCGCCGGGTTCATGCCGGTGTCCACCGGACCCGGGTGGACCAGGTTCGCGGTGATGCCGCGCCCACCGAGGTCCCGCGCCAGCGCCTTCGTCAGACCGGTCAGCGCCGCCTTGCTCATCGCGTACAGCGTCCCGCCCGGCCCCGGCACCCGCAGGGCCATGCAACTGCCGACCGTGACGATCCGCCCGCCCTCGGGCAGATGCGCGGCCGCCGCCTGCGAGGCGAGGAAGACCGCCCGGACGTTCACCGCGAGGACCCGGTCCACGTCCGCGAGCGACAGGGACTCCAGCGGGCCCAGGACCCCGACGCCCGCGTTGTTCACCAGCACGTCGAGACGGCCCAGCGCGTCCACCGCCCAGCCGACCGCGCCCGCCGCGTCCCCGGCGTCGGCCGCGTCCGCCCGCAGGGGCAGCGCCCGGCGGCCGACCGCCTCGATCCGCGCGGCGACCTCCTTGGCGCCCGTCTCGTCCCGGACGTAGGTGAAGGCGACGTCGGCGCCCTCCCGGGCCAGCCGGACGGCGGTGGCCGCGCCGATCCCCCTGCTGCCGCCCGTCACCAGGACCGCCGTTCCGTTCATCGCGGACATCCCGAAACCTCCGTGGAAGAAGAAGCCAGAAGTGCTTGCGGGTTCAATGGAATGCCTCCGGGCCCCGGAGCGCTGGCGGGCATCGGACGCCGACCCGAAGACCGGAGGGGCGGACACCGATGACTTCCGCCGGGTCCGCCGGTCGTAAGGGACGAGAAGTACGGGACCGATACGAAAGGCGCCACCATGGCCACGCTCAGCCTCACCCAGTTCCTCACCCTCGACGGCGTGCACCAGGCCCCCGGCGGTCCGGAGGAGGACGCCAGCGGCGGTTTCGCGCACGGCGGCTGGTCCGTTCCCTACGACGACGAGGACTTCGGCCGGTTCATCACCGGGATCTTCGCCCGGCCGACCGCCTTCCTCCTCGGGCGGCGCACCTACGAGATCTTCGCCGGGTACTGGCCGCAGCGCACCGACGCCGCCGACCCCGTCGCCGCCAAGCTCAACGCCCTCCCCAAGTACGTCGCCACCACGACCCTCGACTCCGCCGACTGGTCCGGCACCACCCTGCTGCGCGGCGACGCCGTCGCCGAGGTCGCCGCCCTCAAGGAGCGCACCGAGGGCGAGATCCAGATGCACGGCAGCGCCGGACTCGCCCGCACCCTCCTCGACCACGACCTCGTCGACACCCTCCACCTGGCCGTCCTGCCGGTGGTCCTCGGCTCGGGCCGCCGTCTCTTCTCCGACGGCGTCCGCCCCACCGCCTTCCGGACCACGGAGACGAGCGTCACCAGCACGGGCGTCGTCCTCCTCACCTACGAACGCGAGGGCCGCCCCTCGTACGGCAGCTTCTGAACCGCGTACGACGGCTTTCGAGCCGACGCCCGACGCCCGAAGCCCGGCACTTGATGCCCGAAGCCCGGCGCCTGATGCCCGAAGCCCGGCGCCTGACGCCTGACGCCTGACGCCTGACGTCAGGCATCAGGCATCAGGCGCCCGGGGACCGGCCCCCGGGCGGCCGATGGCCACGATCCGGCGGCTCCGGGCCGGGGGCGGCGGAAGGGTGTAGTCACCACACGCCGACCCCGGTACCGTGATCGCTCCGAGTGCGAGCCGCAGAAGTCTCCACCCCTCCCGATGAGTTGGAGACCGGACCGATATGGCAGCTTCGTCCTCCTTCGCCACCCCCCTGCCGCTCGGCGCCCCCCGCCGGGCCTGGCTCACCGACCTGCCCGTCCTGATCGTCGCCGTCGTCTGGGGCGCCAGCTACCTGTCGGCCAAGGGCATCACCACCAGCCACACCGTCATCGCGGTCCTCGTGCTGCGGTTCGCGGTCGTGCTGCCCGTCCTCGTCGTCGCCGGATGGAGCAGGCTCCGGGCGCTCACCGCGCCCCAGTGGCGGGGCGCCGCCACCCTGGGACTGATCCTCGGCGGGATCTTCCTCCTGGAGACCTACGGAGTCGTCCACACCTCCGCCACCAACGCGGGCCTGATCATCAGCCTCACCATGATCTTCACCCCGCTCGCCGAAGCCGCCGTGACCCGGATCAGGCCGCCCCGCGCCTTCCTCGGCGCCGCCGCGCTCTCCGTCACCGGCGTCGTGCTCCTCACCCAGGGCGGCGGCTTCACCGCGCCCTCCACCGGCGACCTGCTCATGCTCCTCGCCGCGCTCGCCCGTACCGTCCACGTCCTCGCCATGTCCCGGATCAAGGCGGTCCGCTCGGCCGACTCGCTCTCCCTCACCACCGTGCAGCTCGGCTCCGCCGTCGCCGTCTTCGCCGTCATCGCGGCCTTCCCCGGCACCGGCGCCGCACCCTGGACGGTCGCCCTCGACTTCGGCCCCCGCGAATGGGCCGGACTGCTCTTCCTCTCCGTCTTCTGCACCCTCTTCGCCTTCTTCGTGCAGATGTGGGCGGTCCGCCGCACCTCCCCGTCCCGGGTCAGCCTGCTCCTCGGCACCGAACCGCTGTGGGCCGCCGCCCTGGGCATCGCCGTCGCCGGTGACCGCCCCGGCGTCCTCGGCCTCGCGGGCGCGATCCTCGTGCTGGCGGGCACCACTTGGGGCCGCCGGGCCGCGGACTCCGCCGCCGGGTAGGTTCTACGGCCATGCGTTCACTCCCGTACGACAACGCCTTCCGCGCCCGCGCCCGACGCACCCAGGGCTGGGGCCTCGGGCTGCTCACCGTCGCCGCCCTCGGCTGGGTCTGGCTCGGGGTGCTCCTCCTCACCCCCTACGGGCCCGAGGACGGCGGCAGCCCCTGCCCCGCGCTCCTCACCAGCTCCTACGTCCACGACGAGAGCTGCGTCGAGGAACGCGACTGGCCGCTGCTCCTCGGACTCGCGGGCGGCTCCGTGCCCTTCGCGGTGATCGGCGCGGTCCTCTGGACCACCGGCTCGGTCTCCCACCGCATGTCCGAGCACCTCGCCGAGGTGACACGACTCGACTCGGCGAGCACCTGACCCCCGGACCGGGTCCGGCCGGCTTCCGCACGTGCTCCGCAGACCCGGACCGGGTCCGGCGGGCTCCCGCACGTGCTCCGCAGACCCGGACCGGGCCCGTCAGGACTTCCGCACCCGGTCCGACACGATCATCAGGACCACGCCGAGGACCACGATCACGATGTTGGCGAACAGCTCCCGGCCCTGGAGGAACCCCACGTTCTCGGTCAGGAACCGCGTCGCACCCATGAACCGGAACCAGCCGTCCGTCAGCTCGCGCACCACCCCGGCAGCGCCGAAGACCGCGAGCAGGAAACCGGTGACCTCAAGAAATCGCTTCATGCTGTGATCATGACCCGGTCAGGGGAACACCCGCGTCCGTCCCCCGTCCACGGCACCGCTACCGAAGTATCGACTCCCGCGACTTCGGTAGCGTCCCCGCCGCTCGTGCCCGGCACCGGGCCCCCGGCCGCATAGATTGCCGCCATGACACGTACGGACCGGCAGCGCTGGCTGTTCCCCTCCCACCTGGTCGAACCGGGCGGGAGCGGGGCGCCCCGGCCCCGCCGTACCGTCCGCGACTGGATCGTGGACACCACGCTCTTCCTCCTCGCCGCCTTCTTCGGCCTCCTCGTCGTCGACGGCAGCGCCCAGTACACCGGCGAGACCGCCGTCTTCGTCGACCAGCTCGCCGGTGCCGCCGCCTGCTGCGCCCTCTGGCTGCGCCGCCGCTGGCCCGTCGGACTCGCCGTCGGCCTCTCCCTGGTCAGCGTCGTCGAACCGGTCGCAGCGGGCGCGCTGCTCGCCGCCCTGTTCAGCGTCGCCGTGCGGCGGCCCTTCCGCGAGGTCGCCTGGATCGGCGGACTCGCCACCGCCGCCTCCGTCGCCCAGGTCTTCGTCCGGCCCGACCCCACCCTGGACGTCGGCCTCGGCCTCGCCATCGGCTTCGTCCTCATCCTCCTCGTCACCGCCTGGGGGATGCTCGTCCGCTCCCGCCGTCTGCTCGTCGAGGCGCTCAGGGAACGCGCCCGCCGGGCCGAGGCCGAGGCCGGACTCCGCGCCGAACAGGCCCAGCGGCTCGCCCGCGAGGCCATCGCCCGCGAGATGCACGACGTCCTCGCCCACCGGCTGACCCTGCTCAGCGTGCACGCCGGAGCCCTGGAGTTCCGCCCCGACGCCCCGCCCGAACAGGTCGCCCGCGCCGCCGGAGTCATCCGCGACAGCGCCCACGAAGCCCTCCAGGACCTCCGCGGGATCATCGGCGTCCTGCGCGCCCCCGACGACGGCGGCCACCGCCCCCAGCCCACCCTCGCCACCCTCGGCGCGCTGGTCGACGAGTCCCGGGAAGCCGGGGCGGACATCGTCCTCGACACCACCGTCGAGGACCCCGCCGCCGTGCCCGCCGCCACCGGCCGCACCGTCTACCGCATCGCCCAGGAAGCCCTCACCAACGCCCGCAAGCACGCCCCCGGCACCACCGTCACCGTCACCGTGCGCGGACGCCCCGGCGAAGGGCTCACCGTGGACGTCCACAACCCGGCACCCGCCGGACCCGTCCCGCACGTCCCCGGCTCGGGACAGGGACTCATCGGCCTCTCCGAACGCGCCGCCCTCGCCGGCGGCCGACTGGAACACGGCCCCGCCCCCGGCGGCGGGTTCTCCCTCCACGCCTGGCTACCGTGGCCCCCATGACCATCAGGCTGCTCATCGTCGACGACGACCCCCTGGTCCGCGCGGGCCTCACCCTCATGCTCGGCGGCGCCGAGGACCTGGAGATCGTCGGCGAGGGCGCCGACGGCCACGAGGTCCCCGAGCTCGTCTCCCGCTACGCCCCCGATGTCGTCCTCATGGACATCCGGATGCCGCAGGTCGACGGACTCACCGCCACCGAACTCCTGCGCGCCCGGCCCGGCGCCCCCGAGGTCGTCGTCCTCACCACCTTCCACGCGGACGAGCAGGTGCTCCGCGCGCTGCGCGCGGGCGCCGCCGGATTCGTCCTCAAGGACACCCCGCCCGCCGAGATCGTCGCCGCCGTCCGCCGGGTCGCCGCGGGCGACCCCGTGCTCTCCCCGGCGGTCACCCGCCAGCTCATGACCCATGTCTCGGGACGGCCGGAGCGGTCCCCGAAAGCCGCCGCGGCCGGACGCCTCGCCGAACTCGCCGACCGGGAGCGGGAAGTGGCCGTCGCCGTCGGCCGGGGCCTGTCCAACGCCGAGATCGCCGCCGAGCTCTACATGAGCGTCCCCACCGTCAAGACCCATGTCTCCCGGGCGCTCGCCAAACTCGGCCTCAACAACCGCGTCCAGATCGCCCTGCTCGTCCACGACGCCGATCTCCTCGACGAGGAACGGGGCGGCACCCCGTAGGGTGGAGCGATGTCCGTCATCGAACTGGAGGAGTACGGCGCGGACTTCACCGCGAACCCGTACCCCTTCTACGCGAAGCTCCGCCAAGCCGGACCCGTCCACGAAGTGCGGGTCCCCGACGGCTTCCAGTTCTGGCTGGTCGTCGGCCACGAGGAGGGGCGGGCCGCGCTCGCCGATCCCCGGCTCGCCAAGTCCCCGTCCGTGATCGGCGTACGGCCGCCGGAGGAGGACATCATCGGCGTCCACCTCCTCGGCGCGGACGCCCCCGACCACACCCGGCTGCGCCGCCTCGTCACCGGCGAGTTCACCGCCCGCCGCGTGGAGGCCCTGCGCCCCCGCGTCGAACGCCTCGCCTCGGAACTCGCCGACGCGATGGAGCCCTCGGGGCGCGCCGACCTCGTCGACGCCTTCGCCTACCCGCTGCCGATCATCGTCATCTGCGAACTCCTCGGGGTGCCCGCGGAGGACCGCGACACCTTCCGCCGCTGGTCCCACGAACTGGTCACCCCGGCCGACGAGCGCGGCACGGAAACCGCCATGAAGGGATTCGCCGGATACCTCGACGAACTCATCGAGGACAAGCGCGCCGCCGGACCCGCCGACGACCTGCTCTCCGGACTGATCGCCGCCCGCGCCGAGGACGGCGACCGGCTCTCCCTGCCCGAACTGCGGGCCATGGCCTATCTGCTGCTCATCGCCGGGCACGAGACCACCGTCAACCTGATCGCCAACACCGTCCGCAACCTGCTCACCCACCCCGAGCAGCTCGCCGCCCTGCGCGCCGACCCGGCGCTCCTCGACGCCACGATCGAGGAGTCCCTGCGGTACGACGGGCCGGTGGAGACCAGCACCTTCCGCTTCACGCGCGAGCCCGTCGTCATCGGCGGCCGGGAGATCCCCGCCGGACAGTACGTCCTCGTCGGCATCGGCGCCCTTGACCGCGACCCGGCCCGCTTCCCCGACCCCGACCGCTTCGACGTCCGCCGGGAGACCAAGGGCCACCTCGCCTTCGGACACGGCATCCACTACTGCCTGGGCGCCCCGCTGGCCCGCCTTGAGGGCCGCATCGCCCTCAGAACCCTCCTGGACCGCTTCCCCGGCCTGGAACTCGACCCCCGGGCCGCTCCCTGGGAATGGATCCCCGGCCTCCTCCTCCGAGGCGTCCGCCACCTCCCGGTCCGCTGGTGACCACTCCCCGGAGATGCCCGCCGGCACCGTGGACCACCCCTAAGGAGCGTCCACCGGGACCGGCCGCCGCTCCCGCCGGGAGCGTTCGCAGGCCTCCGCGATCCGGAGGGCGGCCAGGGCCTCCGCCCCGTCGCACGGATTGGGGACCTCCCCGCGTACGAGCCGGACGAACGCGTCCAGCTCCGCCTCGTACGCGGGGCCGAACCGCTCAAGGAACCCCGGCCACGGCTTCTCCGGCGCGGCCGGGGCACCCGGCTCCACCGAGGTCAGCGGGGTGCGCTCGTCCAGGCCCACCACCAGCTGGTCGCGGTCGCCCGCCAGTTCCATCCGCACGTCGTACCCGGCGCCGTTGCACCGGGTCGCGGTCGCCGTGACCAGAGCGCCGTCGTCCAGGGTGAGCACCGCTGCCGCCGTGGACACGTCACCGGCCTCCCGGAACGCGCCGGGACCCCCGTCCGAGCCCGTCGCGTACACCTCCACGACCTCCCGCCCGGTCACCCAGCGGACGATGTCGAAGTCGTGCACCAGACAGTCCCGGAAGAGCCCGCCGGAGAGCGGCAGGTACGCGGCGGGCGGCGGGCGCGGGTCGGACGTCACCGCCCGTACGGTGTGCAGCCGGCCGAGCCGCCCCGAGCGGACCGCCTCGCGCGCCGCCCGGTACCCCTCGTCGAAGCGGCGCATGAACCCCAGCTGGAGCCGGGTGCCCGCCCCGGCCACCGCCGCCAGCGCCGCCCGCGTGCCCGGCACGTCCAGGGCGATCGGCTTCTCGCAGAAGGCCGGGAGACCTGCCTCCGCCGCACGGACGATCAGCTCCGCGTGCGCGGCCGTCGCCGACGCGATCACCACCGCGTCCAGGCCCTCCGCGAACAGGGCCGTCACGTCCGGCGCGGCACGCACCCCGAGCGTCGCCGCGACCCCCGCCGCGCGGGCGGCGTCCGCGTCCGTGACGACCAGCGCCCCGACCTCCGGGTGCCGGGCCAGCACCCCCGCGTGGAAGCTCCCGATCCGTCCCGTACCGATGAGTCCGATGCGCATGGCCCCACCGTGGAGCCGTGCCGTCCCCGATGTCAAGGATTTGTCAGGACAACCGGACGTCACGACTTCCCGTCATCAACCACCCGGGCTACGCTCCCCCCGTGTCCAAGCAGTCCGGCTCAGCCCTGCCCCCGCTCTCCGTGGACCGCACCAGCCCGGTCCCGCTCTACTACCAGCTGGCCCGGCAGCTGGAGAGCGCCGTGGAGGACGGGACGCTGCCCCCGGGCACCCTCCTCGGCAACGAGATCGACCTCGCCACCCGCCTGGGGCTCTCCCGCCCCACCGTCCGCCAGGCCATCCGCACCCTCGTCGACAAGGGCCTGCTGGTCCGCCGCCGGGGCGTCGGCACCCAGGTCGTGCCCGGCGGCGTCCGCCGGGGACTGGAGCTGACCAGCCTCTACGACGATCTCGACGCCGCCGGACAGCGCCCCGCCACCCGGGTCCTGGCCGACCGCCTCGAACCCGCCACCGGACCCGTAGCGGCGGCCCTCGGCGTACCGGAGGGCAGCGAGGTCCACTATCTGGAGCGGCTCCGCACCGCCCGGGGGGAACCGGTCGCGTATCTGCGCAACCACCTGCCGCCAGGACTCCTGGACCCCGGCGCCGACCTGTCCGGAACGGGCCTCTACCGGCTGCTCCGCGCCGCCGCCGTGACCCTGCACAGCGCCCGGCAGTCCGTCGGCGCCCGCGCCGCGACCGCCGCCGAGGCCGCGCCGCTCGACGAGCGGGCGGGCGCCCCGCTGCTCACCATGGAGCGCGTCAGCTACGACGACAAGGGCCGGGCCGTCGAGTACGGTTCCCATCTCTACCGGGCCGCCCGCTACTCCTTCGAGTTCCGGCTGATGGTCCGTCCGTAGGCCGTGGGAGGGCCCCCCGGCGAGTGCCACGACCCGCATGACCGATACTGCAATGCACGCAGAAGGACACAAAGGAGGGCACCGCCTCGTGACCAGGCTTCGGACAGCAGGGGTACGCGCCGTCATCGGCGGCGTGCTCGCGCTCGCGCTCACAGGGGCGCTCGCCGGGTGCAGCAGCACCGGCGGAAAGCGGGCGGAGGACGCCCGCAGGGCGGCCGAGGCCCAGGGCAGGGCGGCCGTCGACACCCCCCGCTGGACCTTCGCCATGGTGACCCACTCGGGCGACGGCGACACCTTCTGGGACATCGTCCAGAAGGGCGCCAAGCAG
The DNA here is from genome assembly GCF_044744885.1 of Streptomyces sp. NPDC087215. Classification (NCBI taxonomy): domain Bacteria; kingdom Bacillati; phylum Actinomycetota; class Actinomycetes; order Kitasatosporales; family Streptomycetaceae; genus Streptomyces; species Streptomyces sp. NPDC087215. The sequence goes on along the minus strand of NZ_JBIUZD010000001.1, from coordinate 929,977 downwards.
GCCGCCGTCAAGGACAACATCAACTTCCTGTACGCCCACAGCGACGAGTCCCAGCAGCAGGCGCAGCTGATCGACTCGTACATCGCCAAGGGCGTCGACGGGCTGATCGTGACCCTCGCCAAGCCCGACGCGATGAAGGCGTCCGTCGAGAAGGCCGTCAAGGCGGGCATCCCGGTGATCACCGTGAACTCGGGCGCCGCGCAGTCCAAGGCGTACGGCGCGCTCACCCACATCGGCCAGGACGAGACCGTCGCGGGCGAGGCGGTCGGCGAGGAGCTGAACGCGCGCGGCAAGAAGAAGGCCCTCTGCGTCCTGCACGAGCAGGGCAACGTCGGCCACGAGCAGCGCTGCGCCGGGACGAAGAAGACCTTCGACGGCGAACTGGTCAACCTCTACGTCGACGGCACCAACATGCCCGACGTGAAGGCGTCCATCGAGGCCAAGCTCCAGTCCGACAAGGCCGTGGACGCCGTCGTCACCCTCGGCGCGCCCTTCGCGGACACCGCCGTGCAGGCCGCGAAGAGCGCCGGGAGCAAGGCCGAGATCGACACCTTCGACCTCAACGCCAAGGTCGCCGCCGCGCTGGAGGCGGGCACCCTCGGCTTCGCCGTCGACCAGCAGCCGTACCTCCAGGGGTACGAGGCCGTCGACCTGCTCTGGCTGTACCGCTACAACGCCAACGTCCTCGGCGGCGGCAAGCCGGTCCTCACCGGCCCGCAGATCATCACCCGGAAGGACGCGGGCAGGCTCCTGGAGTACGCGGATCGGGGCACCCGATGAGTTCCACCGCCCCACCGTCCGGGATCGACCACGTCGACGAACGGCTGCTGCGCACCACCCCGCTGAAGAAGCTCCTGGCCCGCCCCGAGCTGGGCTCGGTCGTCGGCGCGATCGGCGTCTTCGTCTTCTTCGCGGTGGCCGCCGACAGCTTCCTGCGCCCCGCGAGCCTGGGGACCGTGCTCTACGCGGCCTCCACCATCGGCATCATGGCGGTCCCGGTCGCCCTGCTGATGATCGGCGGCGAGTTCGACCTGTCGGCGGGCGTGCTGGTCACCAGCTCGGCCCTGGTCTCGTCGATGTTCAGCTACCAGATGACGGCGAACGTCTGGGTCGGGGTCGGGGTCTCGCTGCTCGTCACCCTGGCCGTGGGCGTCTTCAACGGCTTCATGCTGACCCGGACGAAACTGCCCAGCTTCATCATCACGCTCGGCACCTTCCTCATGCTGACCGGTCTGAACCTGGGCCTCACCAAGCTGATCAGCGGCACCGTCTCCACCAAGACCATCGCCGACATGGAGGGCTTCTCCTCCGCCCGCGCGCTCTTCGCCTCGCAGGTGACGATCGGCGGTGTCGAGTTCAAGGTCACCGTCCTGTGGTGGCTGGCCCTGGTCGCGCTCGCCACCTGGATCCTGCTCCGCACCCGCTTCGGCAACTGGATCTTCGCGGTCGGCGGCGGCGCCGACGCGGCCCGCGCGGTCGGCGTCCCGGTCTACCGGACGAAGATCGGTCTCTACATGGGCGTGGCGTTCTGCGCCTGGATCTCGGGGCAGCACCTGCTGTTCTCCTTCGACGTCGTCCAGTCGGGCGAGGGCGTCGGCAACGAACTGATCTACATCATCGCGGCGGTCATCGGCGGCTGTCTGATCACCGGCGGCTACGGCTCCGCCATCGGCTCGGCGGTCGGCGCCCTGATCTTCGGCATGACCAGCAAGGGCATCGTGTACGCCGAGTGGAACCCGGACTGGTTCAAGTTCTTCCTGGGCGCGATGCTCCTCCTGGCGACCCTGCTGAACGCCTGGATCCGCAAGCGCGTGGAGGCCACCAAGTGACGACCGGCACCCCTCCCCTCGTCGAGCTGGACGACGTCAGCAAGTACTACGGGAACATCCGCGCCCTCGAAGGGGTCTCCCTGGAGGTCCGCGCGGGCGAGATCTCCTGTGTCCTCGGCGACAACGGCGCGGGCAAGTCCACCCTCATCAAGATCGTCGCGGGGCTGCACCGGCACGATGCCGGAACGTTCCGCATCGAGGGCGAGGAGGTCACCCTCGCCAACCCGCGCGACGCCCTGGACCGGGGCATCGCCACCGTCTACCAGGACCTCGCCGTCGTCCCCCTGATGCCGGTGTGGCGGAACTTCTTCCTCGGCTCCGAGCCGACCAGGGGCTCGGGCCCCTTCCGGCGTCTCGACGTCGGTCTGATGCGGGACACCACCCGTGAGGCGCTGCTGCGCATGGGCATCGACCTGCGGGACGTGGACCAGCCCATCGGCACGCTCTCCGGCGGCGAGCGGCAGTGCGTGGCCATCGCCCGCGCCGTCCACTTCGGCGCCAAGGTCCTGGTCCTGGACGAGCCGACCGCCGCCCTCGGCGTCAAGCAGTCCGGGGTGGTCCTGAAGTACGTGGCCGCCGCCCGTGACCAGGGCCTCGGCGTGGTCCTCATCACGCACAACCCGCACCACGCCTATCTCGTCGGCGACCGATTCATCCTGCTGAAGCGGGGTGTGATGGCGGGCAGCCACGCCAAGGGCTCCGTGACGCTGGACGAGCTTACCCGGCAGATGGCCGGCGGCAGCGAGCTGGAGGACCTGCGCCACGAACTGGAACGGCCCTCCGCGACGTAACGGCCCCCACACACCCCACCTGGCAGAATCGGAGCCGATGAGTACCTACCGTGACCTCGCCCACCGGGGCTCCGCCCGCGGCACCGTGCTGCGGACCGTCGGCACCCGGGAGCGGCGCTCCCACCTGACGGCCCCCCGGGTGCCGACCGTCGGCATCGACATCGGCGGTACGAAGGTGATGGCCGGTGTCGTCGACGCCGACGGCAACATCCTGGAGAAGCTCCGCACGGAGACCCCGGACAAGTCGAAGAGCCCCAAGGTCGTCGAGGACACCATCGTCGAACTGGTCCTCGACCTGTCCGACCGGCACGATGTGCACGCGGTGGGCATCGGCGCTGCCGGGTGGGTGGACGCCGAGCGGGCCACGGTCCTCTTCGCCCCGCACCTGGCCTGGCGGAACGAGCCGCTCCGCGACGCCCTCCAGAGCCGTCTCGCCGTCCCCGTGATGGTCGACAACGACGCCAACACCGCCGCCTGGGCGGAGTGGCGCTTCGGCGCGGGACGCGGCGAGGACCACCTCGTCATGATCACCCTCGGTACCGGCATCGGCGGCGCCATCCTGCAGGACGGCCAGGTCAAGCGCGGCAAGTACGGGGTCGCGGGGGAATTCGGCCATATGCAGGTGGTGCCCGGCGGGCACCGCTGCCCCTGCGGCAACCGGGGCTGCTGGGAGCAGTACAGCTCGGGCAACGCCCTGGTCCGCGAGGCCCGTGAGCTGGCCGCCGCCGACTCCCCGGTCGCCTTCGGCCTCATCGAGCGGGTCAAGGGGAGCATCCCCGAGATCACCGGCCCGCTCATCACCGAGCTGGCCCGCGACGGCGACGCCATGTGCATCGAGCTGCTCCAGGACATCGGTCAGTGGCTCGGGGTCGGCATCGCCAACCTGGCCGCCGCCCTCGACCCCTCCTGTTTCGTCATCGGCGGTGGCGTCTCGGCCGCCGACGACCTGCTCATCGGCCCCGCGCGGGACTCCTTCCGCCGTCATCTCACCGGCCGGGGCTACCGGCCCGAGGCCCGCATCGCCCGCGCCCAGCTCGGTCCCGAGGCGGGGATGGTCGGCGCCGCCGACCTGGCCCGGCTCGTCGCCCGCCGCTTCCGCCGGGCCAACCGGCGCCGGGTGGAGCGGTACGAGCGCTACGAGCGCTACGCCCAGGTCCTGCGCAACGGACCCGTGGGCCGGACCGCCCGTCCCCCCGAGGACCCCGCTCCATGACCGTGCCCCGCCAGTCCACCCCGCCCCGCCCGTCGAGGGAGAGGATGCCCGAGGACCGTCGGCACATGATCCGCCGCCGCTGGCTGACGGCGGTCATCATCGTGCTGCTCGTCGGCATCCCCGCCGGGTACCTCGTCATCTCCGCCGGTCAGAGCAGGGACAGCGGCCGGGACAAGGAGCGGGAGTCCTCGGTGACCGGGCTCCAGGAGAACTGGCCCTCGCAGATGAAGCGCCGGGTCTTCGAGGTCCCGGTCCCGTCCGGGGCGTGGGGCGTCGCCTACTACGAGACCAGCAACTGGAAGACGAGCCGGCTGTACGTGGAGTTCAGGACGACCGCGTACGGGCTCGACGCCTTCCTCGCCGAGTCGGGCACCAGCCGCGCGGCGCTCACTCCCGGCCGGATCACGGTGGGGGAGCGGGAGACGGAGATCGCCGGGTGGACCTTCGCCGAGGGCATGGACTGGGCGGGGACCACGGTGGCGCGCGAGGAGCCGCGTCCGACCACCCACATCACGGTGGACCTGACGGACCCGGCGTTCCCCCGGGTGTACGCGGTCTCGTCGACGAACCCCTGAGCCCCGGGTGACGCGGGGCGGCCGGAGGGTTCCCAGGGGTTGTAAGTGCAATGTCACATTACTATGCTAGGTACATAGGGTCTGGCGCGGCCGACGCACCCGCCGTGCGCACCACGACCGGCCCGCCCCGGGCCGGCCCTCCACGGGGGAGGGCCGGCCCGTTTCCCTTCCCCGTTCCCGCACCCCGGAGGCCGTCCTTCGTGAGCACCATCCCGTACACGGTCCGCACCACCGACTACCACACCGCGGGCGAGCCCTTCCGGATCGTCCACGCGGACCTGCCCCCGGTCCCCGGCGACACCGTCGCCGAACGCCGTGCCACCGCGCTCGGCCCCGGCGGCACCGGCACCGACCCCCGCCCCGGCCCCCTCGACGACCTGCGCCGCCTGCTCTCCCGGGAACCGCGCGGCCACGCCGGGATGTACGGCGGCTTCATCGTGCCGCCCGACGACGACGGCGCCCACTTCGGCGTCCTCTTCTGGCACAAGGACGGCTACTCCACCGCCTGCGGCCACGGCACGATGGCCCTCGGCGCCTGGGCCGTCGACACCGGACGCGTCCCCGCCCCCGACGACGGCACCGTCCCCGTCCGCGTCGACGTCCCCTCCGGCCGGGTCACCGCCACCGTCCACCGCGCCGGGGGACGCACCACCGCCGTCACCTTCCGCAACGTCCCCGGCCGCGTCCTGGCCCGCGAGGTCCCCGTCACCACCACCTTCGGCACGGTCCGCGCCGACCTCGCCGACTCCGGCGCCCTCTACGTCTCCGTCGCCGCCCGCGCGCTCGGCCTCGGCGTCTCCGTACCCGCCCTGCCCGACCTCGTCCGCGCCGGACGCGAGATCCGCGCCGCCCTCCCCGGGCACGACGTCTACGGCGTCATCCTCCACGAGGACCTGCCCGACACCCCCGAGGGCCCCGCCCAGCGCAACGTCACCGTCTTCGCCGACGGCCAGATCGACCGCTCGCCCTGCGGCTCCGGCACCTCCGCCCGCCTCCTCCTGCTCGGCGACGACGGCCGGATCGCCCCCGGCGGCACCCTGCACCACGAGTCCGTCGTCGGCACCGCCTTCACCGGCCGCCTCCTCGCCCACGGCATCACCGAGGTCACCGGAACCACTCACCGCACCGGGGAACACACCTTCCTCCTGGACCCCGACGACACCCTGGGAGCAGGATTCCTGCTGTGACCGCACCCCTCCTCATCGACGCCGCCACCACCGCCCGGCTGCTCGGACCCGCCGCCGCCACCGACGTCCTCGCCGACGTCCTGCGCACCGGATTCGACCCCGACGCCGCACCGCACCGCACCTCCGTCCCCGTCCCGGCGGGCGAGATCCTCATGATGCCCGCCGCCTTCGACTCCTACGCCGGAGTCAAGATCGTCGGAGTCGCCCCCGGCAACGCCGCCCGCGGCCTGCCCCGCATCACCGGCTCCTACCTCCTCCTCGACGGCGCCGATCTGCGCCCGCTCGCCCTCCTCGACGGACCGGCGCTCACCGAACTGCGCACCCCGGCCGTCTCCGCCCTCGCCGTCCGCGCCCTCACCCCGGCCGACCGGCCCCTGCGCCTGCTCCTCTTCGGCTCGGGACCGCAGGCGTACGCGCACCTCGAAGCCGTCCTGGCCGTCCGTGAGGTCGCCGAGACCGTGGTCGTCGCCCGGAACGAGGCCGGGGGCCGCGCCCTCACCGGATACGCGCGGAACCTCGGCGTCCCCGCCCGCACCGGCACGCCCGCCGATGTCGCCGGGGCCGATCTGGTCGTCTGCTGCACCACGGCCCGTGAACCGCTCTTCGACGGGACCCTGGTGGCGCCCGGCGCCACCGTCGTCGCGGTCGGCTCGCACGAACCGGAGGCCCGGGAGACCGACACCGCGCTCGTGGTCCGCTCCGAGGTCTACGTGGAGGCCCGCTCCGCGGCGCTGCGGGAGGCGGGCGACCTCCTGGTGCCGATGGCCGAGGGCGCGATCGGGCCCGGCCATGTCACCGGCGACCTCGCGGACCTGGTGACCGGCCGCCGGACGCCGCGGGAGGGCCGCCCCCGCTTCTTCAAGAGCGTGGGCATGGCCTGGGAGGACCTGGCCCTCGCCACCGCCCTGTACCTGGCCGCCCGCGAGGGCTGAACACACACAGGTGCCCCGGTCCCGCCGCACGGCGGGACCGGGGCACTTCGGCGCGGGCTCAGGAGCCCTCGGGGAAGTGGCAGGCGACCTCCCGCGCCTCGCCGGGCGCCGCGATCCGCAGCGCGGGTGCCTCCGTCCGGCAGATCTCCCGCGCCTTGGGGCAGCGCGGATGGAAGGTGCAGCCCGGCGGGGGAGCGGCCGGGCTCGGCGGGTCGCCGAGCAGGGTGATCCGCTCCCGGCGCCGCTCGGCCGCCGGGTCGGGCAGCGGCACGGCGGACAGCAGCGCCCGGGTGTAGGGGTGCGCGGGGGCCCCGTACACCCGTTCCTTGGTGCCGATCTCGACGATCCGGCCGAGGTACATGACGGCCACCCGGTCGCAGACCCGTTTCACCACGGACAGGTCGTGGGCGATGAAGAGGTAGGCGAGGCCGAGTTCGCGCTGGAGCCGTTCCATGAGGTTGACGATCTGCGCCTGGACGGAGACGTCGAGGGCGGAGACCGGTTCGTCGGCGACCACGAGCCGGGGACCGGTGGCCAGGGCGCGGGCGATGCCGATGCGCTGGGCCTGCCCGCCGGAGAACTCGTGGGGGTGGCGGTCCACGTGCTCGGGGATGAGGCCCACCAGCTCCATCAGCTCCACGGCCCGTTTCCGCGCCGAGGCCGCCGACTCGCCCTGGACGAGCAGCGGGTCGGAGATGATCCGGGCCACGGTCTGCCGGGGGTTGAGGGAGGAGTGCGGGTCCTGGAAGACCATCTGGAGGTCGCGGCGGAGCGGCTTCAGCGCGCGCTGGGACAGCCGGCTGATGTCCCGTCCGTCGTACGTGACGCTCCCGGAGGTCGGTTCCAGGAGCCGTACGATCGCGCGGCCCGTGGTCGACTTCCCGCAGCCGGACTCGCCGACCAGACCGAGGGTCTCGCCCTCGGCCACGTCGAAGCCGACGCCGTCGACGGCGCGGACCGGGGCCGAGCCCCTGCGGCGGCCCGGGAACGTCATGGTGAGGTCCCGCACGCTGAGGAGGGGCGGGGGGCTGGTGGTCATGGGGCGGCGCCTTCGTACGCGGGGAAGTGGCAGGCGGCCGGGTGGCCCTCCGGGCCGCCGAGGAGGGGGCGTTCGTCCTCGCAGCGGGCGCGTTCCCCGGCGGTGCCGGCGGCGGCCCGGGGGCAGCGGGGCGCGAACGCGCACCCGGGTGCCGGTTCGAGCAGGGAGGGCGGGCTGCCCGGGATGGCCCGCAGCGGGACGTCGTCGGGGTCGTCGAGCCGGGGCAGCGAGTCGAGCAGACCCTGGGTGTAGGGGTGCGCGGGGGACGCGAACAGGGCGTCCACCGGGGCCTGTTCGGCGGCCCGCCCGCCGTACATCACGAGCACGTCGTGGGCGACCCGGGCGACCACCCCCAGATCATGGGTGATCATGACGACGGAGAGGCCCCGGTCCTGCTGGAGACGGGCGATCAGGTCCAGGATCTGGGCCTGCACGGTGACGTCGAGGGCGGTCGTGGGCTCGTCGGCGATGAGCAGGTCGGGCTCGCAGACCAGGGCCATCGCGATCATCACGCGCTGGCGCATCCCGCCGGAGAACTGGTGCGGGTACTCGCCCGCCCGGCGCCGGGGCTCGGGGATGCCGACCTCGGCGAGCGCCGCCACGGCCCGCTCGCGGGCGGCGGCGCGCCGGGAGCCGAAGTGGACCCGGTGGTGTTCGGCGACCTGCTCGCCGACGGTGTAGTAGGGGTGGAGGCTGGACAGCGGGTCCTGGAAGATCATGGCCATCCGGCGCCCGCGCAGGGTGTTCAGCTCGCGGTCGGGCAGCCCGACCAGTTCGCGCCCGGAGAGGGTGACGGAGCCGGTGACCTCGGCTCGGGTGTGCAGGCCCATGACGGCGAGGGAGGTGACCGACTTGCCGGAGCCGGACTCGCCGACGATGCCGAGGGTCCGGCCGGGCGGCACGTCGAAGGAGAGCGAGTCGACGGCCCGGACGGGGCCGCGCTCGGTCGGGAAGGTGACGCTGAGGTCCCGTACCGACAGGAGGGAGCCGGGGTCGGCCATCAGTACCTCACTCGCGGGTCGACGACGGCGTACAGCAGGTCGACGGCCAGGTTGGCGACGACGATGAAGGTGGCGGCGAGCAGGGTGACGCCGAGGACGACCGGCTGGTCCCCGGTGGACAGGGCGCCGTAGAAGAGGCGCCCGACGCCGGGGAGTCCGAAGATGGACTCGGTGATGACCGCGCCCGCGAGCAGCCCGCCGAGGTCCATGCCGAAGATGGTCAGGATCGGGGTCATCCCGGCGCGCAGCCCGTGCTTGACGACCACGGTCCGGCGCGGGAGGCCCTTGGCGCGGGCCGTGCGGATGTACGGCTCCGCCATGCTCTCGATCATCGAACTCCGGCTCTGCCGGGCGTACATGGCGGCGTAGAGGAGGGCCAGGGCCAGCCAGGGCAGCAGCAGGTTGGAGGCCCAGGAGAGCGGGTCGGTGCCGAAGGGCACGTACTGCGGGTAGGGGAGCAGTCCGGTGGTCCTGATGAAGCCGTAGATCAGCATCACCGAGGTGAAGTAGACCGGCAGCGAGGCGGCGGCGACCGCGCCGACCATCAGGGCCCGGTCGGTGAGGGTGTCCTTGCGCAGGGCGGCGGTGACTCCGGCGGTGAGCCCCAGCAGCAGCCACAGCGCGGCGGCGCCGAGGGCGAGCGACGCGGAGACCGGGAGCCGGTCGACGAGGAGCCCCCAGACGTCCTGGCTGTTCTCGTACGAGTAGCCGAGGCAGGGGAAGTCGCAGCGCAGGGCGTACTGGCCGGTGCCCAGGGTGCGGCCGGTGAAGATGCCGGTGACGAAGTCGGCGAACTGGCGCCACAGGGGCGCGTCGAGGCCCATGTTGGCGCGGATGGCCTCCAGCCGGTCGGCGCTGCACGACTTGCCGCAGGCCGCGGCGGCGGGGTCGGAGGGCAGGACGTAGAAGATGGCGAAGGTGACGGCGGCGATGGCGACGAGCACGCCGAGCACACCGAGGAGACGACGGCCGAGGTAGGCGGTCACGCGCCGCCTCCCCGGGGGTCGAGGACGTCGCGGAGCGCGTCGCCGAGCAGGGTGAAGGCGAGCACGGTGAGGAAGAGGCAGAGGCTCGGGACGGCGAAGTACATGGGGTCCGTGTCGTAGTAGGCGACGCTCTCGGCGATCATCTGGCCCCAGGAGGGGGTGGGCGGGCGGACGCCGACGCCGAGGTAGCTGAGGGCGGCCTCGGTGGCGATCATCCCGGGGACGATGAGCGTGGTGTACGCGATGACCGGCCCCGCGACGCCCGGGAGGATCTCGCGGACGAGGATGCGCCCGGGGCCCGAGCCGCCGACGCGGGCGGCGTCGACGTACTCGCGGTGCTTGAGCGAGAGGGTCTGGCCCCGGACGACACGGGCGATGCCGGGCCAGCCGAAGAGGCCGATGACGGCGGTCATGAGGACGATCCGGTTGACGTCCCGCGCCACCGACATCATCGCGATCATGAAGATGAGGGAGGGGAAGGACATGGTGAGGTCCATCAGGCGGGAGAGCACGGTGTCGGTCCGGCCGCCGAAGTAGCCCGCGGCGATGCCCGCCGCCGTCCCCGCGACGACCACGATGGCCGTCGCGGAGAAGGCGATGAGGAGGGACACCTGGGCGCCGTGCACGACCCGGGCGAACAGGTCGCGCCCGGTGACGGGTTCGACGCCGAGCCAGTGCTCGGGGGAGACCCCGCCGAGCGGCCCGAGGGGCAGGCCGCCGAGATAGGGGTCGATGGCGCTCCTGTCGAACTCGTCCGGGCCCCAGCCGCCCAGCGGGGCGATCAGCGGGGCGGCCACGGTGAGGAGCGCGAGGAGCGCGACCACACTGAGGGAGAGGCGGGCGGCGGGGCGGCGGCGCAGTTCGGCGCGGACGAGCCGCAGGGCGCCGTCGCCGCGTACGGGAGGTGCGGAGGTGGTGGTCATCGGGCCCGGTTCTCAGTTCGCGCTCTTCGAGGGGTCCTTGAGGCCGACCGTCGCGTAGTCGAGCTGGCCGCCGTAGGAGACGTGGCCGAAGGCTCCGGCGACGTTGGTGCCGATGAGCAGGGGCTTGCGCTCGACGACGGCGGGCGCGGTGGGCGCCTTCGCGAGGATCTGTCCGTCGAGCTCCCGCCAGGCCTTGCCCGCCGGGACGGCGTCGGGCATGGCGGCGATCTCGTCCATGCGCTTCATCGTGGCGTCGTCGCGGAAGAGCGAGTGGTTGCCGGAGTTGCCCTTCTCCTTGATGTACCGGCCGTCGAAGACGAAGGGCAGGAAGGTCGAGCCGGACGGGTAGTCGGGGCACCAGCCGGTGTAGACGAGGTCGGTGCGGTTCTTGGTGTCGCCGATGGTGTCGTAGAAGGCGGACGGGTCGACGGTCTCGATGGTGACCTTGATCCCGGCGCGGCCCAGGGACTGCTGGACGGCCTCGCCGACGGCCTTGTCGCCGTTGGAGACGGTGAGGGAGGTGCTGAAGCCGTCGGCCTTCCCTGCCTCCTTGAGGAGCTGCTTGGCCTTGTCGACGTCGCCGGTGAGCGGGATGCCGAGGGTGTCGGGCTGCTTGCCGCCGAAGAGGAAGCCGGGCATGAGGGCGGTGGCGGGGTCGTTGAGCGCGGGACCGCCGGAGGCGGTGAGAACGGCCTCGCGGTCCAGTGCGTACTGGAGGGCCTTGCGGACCCGGACGTCGTCGAAGGGCGCGCGGCCGGTGTGCATCTGGACCATCTCGGTACAGCTGGTGGACTCGGCGAGCAGGCGCGCCCGGACGGCGGGCACGGTGAGGACCTTGGGGGTGGACTCGGGGCGGAGCTTGTCCCAGGGGACGGCGGAGGCGTCGGGTCCGGTGGAGGCGACGAGCCGGTCGTCGATCTGGTTGGCCTTGAGGCCCATGGTGACGACGATCTTGTCCGGGTACGCCTTGCGGACGGTGTCCGTGCCGGGGGTCCAGTGGGTGTTGCGGACGAGGACCAGCTGCTTGTCGCGGGCGTAGCTCTCGATCTTGTACGGGCCGGAGGAGAAGGGCCGGTTGTCGTACTGGGGGCCCTTGTCCTGGGCCGGGGGCACGGGCGCGAAGGTGGGCAGGGTGGCGGCGTAGGGGAACTCGGCGAAGGGGGTCCGGAGTTCGAAGACGACGGTCCGGTCGTCGGGGGTCTTCACGGAGGCGAGGTGCTTGCCGGTGGCGGGGCCCTGGTAGCCCTCGGCCCCGGCGAGGTAGCGGGCCGCGTAGTCGGGGCCGCCGGGCAGGTCGGGGGAGAAGGACCGCTCGACGTTGTGCTTGACGTCCCGCGAGGTGATGGGGGTGCCGTCCTCGTACTTCAGGCCGGGCTTGAGGGTGAAGGTCCAGGTCCTGGCGCCGTTGGAGGGGACGCCGAGGTTCTCGGCGAGGTCGGGGACGAGTTCGCTGCCCCGGGGGCCGGCCGCGGCGCGGTAGGTCACGAGGGTGCGGTAGAGCAGGCGGGTGCCGAAGTCCATGTCGCCCATGACCCAGTTGCGGGCGGGGTCGAGGTGGGTGAAGTCCTGGTTGGACAGGACGGTGAGGGTGCCGCCCTTCTGCGGGGTGCCGCCGAGGACCGTGCCGAGGTTGGCGGTCGCGGGGTTCTTGCCGGGGCGCTCGCCGCCGGTCTTCGCGGCGCCGGAGCAGCCGGTCGCGCCGAGGGCCAGGGTCGTCACCAGGGCGGTGGCCAGGGTGCGGGTGCGCTTGTTCATGGGTGGTCACTCCGGGGAGCAGGGGGACAGCCGCGGGCCAGGGTGTGCGCCGAGGTGCGAGCTGGAATGTGACCGGTAACATAGTAATGTGAAATTGCACTGACAAGGCATCGGGAAGGACGTTACGGATCCGTGTCCGGGGGCCGTTCCCCGGGCGCCCCGTCATCGGAGATGCTCCGTGTCGGGGTCTTGGCAGGTCTAGTGCAATGTGAAATATTACTGCGGTGCCCACGAGAGAAACCTCGGACGTCATCGTCATCGGCGCCGGCATGGTCGGCGCAGCCTGCGCCCACTACGCGGCCCGCTCCGGCCTCACCGTCACCGTCGTCGACCGCGGTCCCGTCGCGGGCGGCACGACCGGTGCGGGCGAGGGCAACCTCCTGGTCTCCGACAAGGAGCCCGGCCCCGAACTCGACCTGGCCCTGCTGTCCACGGCGCTGTGGACCGAACTCGCCGACCGGCTCCCGCCGTCCGTCGAGTACGAGGCCAAGGGCGGGCTCGTGGTCGCCTCCGGCGAGACCGGGATGGACGCCCTCCGCGCCTTCGCGGCCCGGCAGCGGAAGGCCGGTGTCGTCGCCCACGAGGTGCCGGGGGACCGGCTCCACGATCTGGAGCCCCATCTCGCACCGGGCCTCACCGGCGGCTTCCACTACCCGCAGGACGCCCAGGTGATGCCCGCCCACGCCGCCGCGCGACTGCTCGGCGGCGCGGGCGACCGGGTCCGGCTCGCGCTCGGTGAGGAGGTCACCGCGCTCCTCACCGGCGCGGACGGAGCGGTCCGCGGAGTACGGACCGCCACCCGCGAGATCCACGCCCCCCACGTCGTCAATGCCGCCGGGACCTGGGGCGGCGCCGTCGCCGCGCTCGCGGGCGTCCACCTCCCCGTCCTGCCCCGCAGGGGCTTCGTCCTCGTCACCGAACCCCTGCCCCGCGTCGTCCGCCACAAGGTGTACGCCGCCGACTACGTGGCCGACGTCGCCAGCGGCTCCGCCGCCCTCCAGACCTCCGCCGTCGTCGAGGGCACCCCCGCCGGGCCCGTCCTCATCGGCGCCAGCAGGGAACGCGTCGGCTTCGACCGGAGCCTGTCCACCGAGGTGCTCCGCCGCCTCGCCGCCGGGGCCACCGCCCTCTTCCCCGTCCTCGGCACCGTACGGGCCATCCGCGCCTACCCCGGCTTCCGGCCCTACCTGCCCGACCACCTGCCCGCCGTCGGACCCGACCCTCGGGTCCCCGGGCTCCTGCACGCCTGCGGGCACGAGGGCGCGGGCATCGGCCTCGCCCCCGTCACCGGACAGATCGTCGCCGCCTGCCTCACCGGCACCGCGCCTCCCCTCGACATCCACCCGTTCCGCCCCGACCGCTTCCCCGCCCCCGCGGCCTGACCCGCGCCCCCGTCGTCCCGAGAGGAGGGCCCGTGCCCCGTACCCCCGCCGACCTGGTCGGAGCCCGCCCCGAGCCGCCGTTCGAGATCACCTTCGACGGCCGCCCGGTCACCGTCCTGCCCGGCCAGACCGTCGCCGCGGCCCTGTGGGGCGCGGGCATCCTGGCCTGGCGCACCACCCGCGACGGAGGACGGCCGCGCGGCGCGTTCTGCGGCATCGGCCAGTGCTACGACTGCCTCGCCACCGTCAACGGCACCCCCAACCGCCGCGCCTGCCTGGTCCCGGCCCGCCCCGGCGACACCGTCACGACCCAGGAGGGACACGGCCATGACCACCTCGGCGTCTGAGAACGGGAACGCGAGCACGAGCACCGGCGCCCCCGCCGCCCTCCGGGACCTCGTCGTCGTCGGGGCCGGGGCCGCCGGGCTCGCCGGGGCCGTCGCCGCCACCGAACTCGGCCTCTCCGTCGCCCTCCTGGACTCCTCCACCCAGTCCGGCGGCCAGTTCTACCGGCATCCCGCGCCCGCCCTCGGCGCCGTCCGGCCCGAAGCGCTGCACCACGACTGGTCCGCCTTCACCGACCTGCGCCGCCGCCTCGCGGGCAGCACCGCCGAACACCTGACCGGCCACCACGTGTGGTCCGTCGTACGGGAGCCCGACGGCACCTGGACCGCGCACGCCCTCACCGGCGCCGACGGGGCCGACGAGACGCCCGTACGGATCAGGGCCCGCGCGCTGCTGCTCGCCACCGGGGCCTACGAACGCCAACTGCCCTTCCCCGGCTGGACCCTGCCCGGCGTCGTCGGCGCCGGAGGCGCCCAGGCCATGCTCAAGTCCGGGCTCGTCCTGCCCGGCCGCCGCGTCGTCGTGGCGGGCAGCGGACCCCTGCTGCTCGCCGTCGCCTCCTCCCTCGCCGCCGCGGGCGCCCGGGTCCCGGCCGTGGTCGAGGCGGCCGGGTACCTGCGGTACGCCCGTGCGCCCCGCGCCCTCGTCACCAACCCGCACAAGGCCGTCGAGGCCCTGACGCACGGCGCGGCCCTGGCCCGCCACCGGGTGCCGGTACGGGCCCGCAGCGCGGTCACCGAGGTGCACGGCACCGACCGGGTGGAGGCCGTCACGGTCTCCCGGCTGGACCGCGACTGGCGGCCACTGCCGGGGACGGGGCGCCGGATCGCGTGCGACGCCCTCGCGGTCGGGCACGGGCTCGTGCCCCAGATCGAGCTGGCCACCGCCGTCGGCTGCGCCACCCGCGCCCTGCCCGACGGCACCCTCGGCCTCGACCTGGACGACTCCCAGGAGACCTCGGTGCCGGGGCTGTGGGCGGCGGGGGAGACCGGCGGCGTCGGCGGCGCGGAACTCGCCCGCACCGAGGGAGAACTGGCGGGCCGGGCGATCGCCGCCCGTCTCCTCGGGCGCCGCACCGGGGGCCCCGCCGTCGGCGCGCTGCGCCGCCGCCGGGACCGGATGCGCGCCTTCGCCGACGTGATGTCCGCCGCCCACGCCCCGGGGCGCGGCTGGACCGGCTGGCTGACCGACGGGACGGACGTCTGCCGCTGCGAGGAGGTCCCGGCGGGCCGCGTCCGCGAGGCGGTCGGCGAACTGGGCGCGCGGGACGCCCGGACCGTCAAGCTCCTGACCCGGGCCGGGATGGGCTGGTGCCAGGGCCGTATGTGCGGTACGGCCGTGGCGTGTCTGGCGGCCGGGGGCGGCGCTCCCGAACCGCCCGCCGAACGCCGTCCGCTCGCCGTACCCGTACCGCTGTCGGCGCTCGCCGCGCTGGACGCCGCCGCCGAGCCACCGCCCGGGACCCGGTAGGACCCTTCCCGGGACGGCCTCCCGGGGCCCGGGTCGGGCTCTCGCGGAGAGGCGGCTCCCAGGGCTCGCCACCCCCTCGTGGAGCGGAACTCCCGAGGCACTCACGGAGCCGCCTCTCGGTCGCGGGGGAGACCCTCCCTGTCCCGGGACGAAGCCCCGGCGACGGTCCTCGGCGAAGCCCCGAGCGCGCGGGCGGCCCGCAACCGCCGCCGCCCTCCCGAAAAGCGTCCGGCCCCCCGAGGGTCGGCCCTTTCGGCCCGCCCGACCCTTCAACAACCGGCCGATACCGGCCAAGACCGGCGAACATCAGCCGCAACCGCCCTGACCCGGTGCGTAACCGGGCAGTGGTGCACGAGCCCCACCGGACCCCCCGTCATTCCCCGCGGGGAAACCCTGAAAGTCCATGGAAACCCCTTGCGGGCTTCCCCGTCCCTCCTAGTAAAATGTCACACCTTACAGAAAGGTCGTCGAGATGAACGCCACCACCGCCTGGACCACCGAACACCCCTGGCGCGGAATCATGGTCGCCACCACCCTGCCCTTCAGGGAAGACCTCTCCGTCGACTACGACGCCTACGCGGAGCACGTCGCCTGGCTCATCGCCAACGGCTGTGACGGCGTCGTCCCCAACGGCTCCCTCGGCGAGTACCAGACCCTCACCCCCGACGAGCGCTCCCGGGTCGTCCACACCGCCGTCGAGGCCGCGGGCGACGGCGCCCGCGTCATGCCCGGCGTCGCCGCCTACGGCAGCGCCGAGTCCCGCCGCTGGGCCGAGCAGGCCGCCGAGGCGGGCTGCGGCTCGGTCCTCCTGCTGCCGCCCAACGCCTACCGCGCCGACGAGCGCGCGGTCGTCGCCCACTACGCCGACGTGGCCCGGACCGGCATCCCGGTCGTCGCCTACAACAACCCCATCGACACCAAGGTGGACCTCGTCCCCGCCCTCCTCGCCAAGATCCACGGCGAGGGCTCGATCGTGGCCGTCAAGGAGTTCAGCGGCGACGTCCGCCGGGCGTACGAGATCGTCGAACTCGCCCCGGAGCTCGACCTCCTGATCGGCGCCGACGACGTCCTCCTGGAACTGGCCCTGGCCGGTGCCGTCGGCTGGATCGCCGGCTACCCCAACGCCTTCCCCGCCAGCTGCGCCGAGCTGTACCGCGCCGCCGTCACGGGCGACCTCACCACCGCCCGCTCGCTCTACTCCTCGCTGCACTCCCTGCTGCGCTGGGACTCCAAGGTCGAGTTCGTCCAGTCCATCAAGCTCTCCATGGACATCGCCGGACGCAAGGGCGGCGGCTCCCGGCCCCCGAGGCTCCCGCTCGTCGGAGGCACCGAGGCCGCCGTGCGCACCGCCAGCGAGAAGGCCGTCGCCGACGGCCACCGCTGACGACCCCGGCCGCCGGGCCGGTCGCCGGGGACACCCCCCGGCCACCGGCTGCCCGGCCGACCCGCCCGCCCACCGAAAGGAACTCCGTGCGTACGCGTCACGTCTTCCACGCCGTCGACTCCCACACCGAGGGAATGCCCACCCGGGTCGTCACCGGCGGCGTCGGTGTCATACCCGGCGCCACCATGGCCGAGCGCAGGCTCCACTTCATCGAGCACCTGGACCACCTCAGGACGCTCCTGATGTTCGAGCCGCGCGGCCACTCGGCGATGAGCGGCGCGATCCTCCAGCCGCCCACCCGCCCCGACGCCGACTACGGAGTCCTCTACATCGAGGTGTCGGGCCTGCTGCCGATGTGCGGACACGGCACCATCGGGGTCGCCACCGTCCTCGTCGAGACCGGCATGGTCCCGGTGACCGAACCCGTCACCACCGTACGGCTCGACACCCCGGCCGGTCTCGTCTCCGTCGACGTCCTGGTGGAGGACGGCGCCGCGAAGTCCGCCACCTTCACCAACGTGCCCGCCTTCAGCGTCGCCCTGGACCGCGCCGTGGACGTCCCCGGCCTCGGGAAGGTCGGCTACGACCTCGCCTTCGGCGGCAACTTCTACGCCTTCGTCTCCCTCGACGAGCTCGGGCTGCCGTTCGACCGCGACCGCAAGGACGACCTCCTCGCCGCCGGACTCGCCGTGATGGACGCGATCAACGCCTCCCCGGACCGGCCCGTGCACCCGACCCGGCCCGAGATCGCCGGACTCAAGCACGTCTACCTCACCGCCCCCGGCTCCGACGCCACCCACTCGCGGCACGCCATGGCCATCCACCCCGGCTGGTTCGACCGCTCCCCGTGCGGCACCGGCACCAGCGCCCGCATGGCCCAGCTGCACGCCAGGGGCGAACTCCCGCTCGACCGCGACTTCGTCAACGAGTCCTTCATCGGCACCCGGTTCACCGGCCGTCTCGTCGCGGACACGGAGGTCGGCGGCCTGCCCGCCGTCGTCCCGACCGTCACCGGCCGCGCCTGGATCACCGGCACCGCCCAGTACTTCCTCGACCCGGACGACCCCTTCCCCGGAGGCTTCCTCCTGTGACCACCGACACCACCACCCTGGTCTCCCGCAACCCGGCCGACCCCGACGACATCGTCGTGAGCCTGCGGACCCCCGGCGCCTTCGCCGCCGCCGACGCCGTCGAACGGGCCCGCGCCGCCCAGCCCGGCTGGCTGCGCGGCGGGGCCGCCGCCCGCGCCGCCGCCCTCGGCGCGGTCGCCACCGCGCTGGAGGCCGAGGCCGAGGAGCTCGCCGCGCTCGCCGTCCGCGAGGTCGGCAAGCCCCTCACCGAGGCCAGGGCCGAGATCGCCCGCGCCGCCGCGATCTGGCACTACTACGCCCAGGCCCCGTACGAGCCGACCGGCGCCGTCCACGAGACGGCGGCGGGCGCCGGACTGCTCCTCAGCCGCCGCCGCCCGTACGGCGTCGCCGGACTCGTCACCCCCTGGAACTTCCCCTTCGCCATCCCGAGCTGGAAGGCCGCCCCGGCGCTCGCCGTCGGCAACGCGGTCGTCCTCAAGCCCGCCCCCGAGGCCACCGCCTGCGCCCAGCGGCTCGCCGAGATCATCGGGCGGGCCCTGCCCGAGCGGGTGTTCACCCTGCTGCCCGGCGGCGCCACCGAGGGCGACGCGCTCGTCTCCGCCGCCGACGTGGTCTCCTTCACCGGCTCCACCCCCGTCGGCCGGGCCGTGGCCCGCGCGGCGACGGCCCGGGGCATCCCGGCCCAGGCGGAGATGGGCGGACTGAACGCGGCGATCGTCCTGCCCGACGCCGACATCGGCCGGGCCGCCGCCCACATCGCCGCCGCCGTCGCCGGGTTCGCGGGCCAGAAGTGCACCGCCACCAGCCGGATCGTCGCCGTCGGCGCCGCCCTCGAACCGCTCCGCGAGGCCCTCGCCGAGGCCTTCCGGGCGATCCGGGTCGGCAACCCCGCCGACCCGGCCACGGTCTGCGGACCGCTCGTCCACGAGAGCGCCCGCGACCGGGTCGCCGACGCCTGGCAGGGCCTCTCCGCCCTCGCCGGCGCCACCGTCCCCGACGCCCCCGGCTGGTACGCGGCCCCGACCCTGGTCGAGAAGGTCCCGCCGGGCCACCGGCTGCTCAACGAGGAGGTGTTCGGTCCCGTCGCCGCCCTGCTGCCCGCCGACGACCTCGCCCACGCGGTACGGATCACCAACTCGGTGCCGTACGGCCTCGTCACCTCGGTCCACACCGGGAGCCTCGACGCGGCCCTGTACGGCCTGGACCTGCTCGACACCGGCATGATCCGGGTCAACGCCCCTTCCACCGGCGTCGACTTCCACCTGCCGTTCGGCGGCTCCAAGCAGTCCGGACACGGCCCCAAGGAGCAGGGCAGGGCGGCCCTGGAGTTCTACACCTCGTCCCGGACGTACACCCTGGCACCCGAGGGCGCCACGACGTGACATCGTACGGTGGTGAAGGAGACCGAACCGAAGGGACCACCACCGTCATGGGGCACCTGACCCACCGCGACCTGAACGCCTCCCGAGAGCGGCTGCGCGACCAGGTCGCCCATGCCCTGCGCGCCGCCCTGATCTCCGGCGAGCTGCGTCCGGGCGTGGTGTACTCGGCGCCCACCCTGGCCGAGGACTTCGGGATCTCCGCCACCCCCGTCCGCGAGGCGATGCTCGACCTGGCCCGTGAGGGCCTGGTCGAGCCCGTCCGCAACAAGGGCTTCCGGGTCACCGAGGTCGACGAGCGGGACCTCGACCAGTTCACCGAGATCCGCGCGCTCATCGAGATCCCGACGGTCGTCCTCGTCACCCGCACCGCGGCCCGCGAGGACCTGGAGGCACTGCGGCCCGTCGCGGAGGAGATCGTGCGCGCCGCCCGCGACCACGACCTCATCGGCTACCTGGAGGCCGACCGCCTCTTCCACCTCACCCTGCTCGGCCTCGCGGGCAACGAACGCCTCGTCGAGACGGTCGGCGACCTCCGCAAGCGCTCCCGCCTGTACGGGCTCACCGCCCTCGACGAGCGCGGCGACCTCATCCCTTCCGCCGAGGAACACCTGGAACTCCTCGACCTGATGCTCGCGGGCGACACCGAAGGCGCCGAAGCCTGCATCACCCGCCACCTGGGCCACGTCCGCTCCTTGTGGGCCGAGGGGGACGAGACGCCGGGCAAGTGACACGGGCTCCGGCCGGGTCCGAGCCCGCTCCGGCACCCGGCCGACGCACTGCTCCGAGCCCGCCCCGGCCCGCCACGCACTCCTCCGGCCCCGGCCACGCCCTCCTCCAGGCCCGCCCGTACGGCCCGCCCCCGGACCGAACGAACCATGACAGATCCGGGCGTTCCAACCCCCCATCCCTGTCCGCGCGGTGGATGTGGGAGCGTAAAAGGGTGAGTGAGACACCGACGAACACCACCCTGCAATGCCGCGTGGACGGACGCGACGACGCTCCCGTCCTGGTCCTCGGACCCTCGCTGGGCACCACCTTCCACATGTGGGACCGGCAGATCCCCGAACTCACCAAGGACTGGCGGGTCGTCCGGTTCGACCTTCCCGGGCACGGCGGCGCCCCCACCCAGCCCTTCAGCTCCGTCGCCGAACTCGGCGACCGGCTGCTCGCCACCCTCGACACCCTCGGCGTCCAGCGCTTCGGATACGCGGGCTGCTCCCTCGGCGGGGCCGTCGGCCTCGACCTCGCCCTGCGCGCACCCCACCGGATCGCCTCCCTCGCCCTGGTCGCCGCCTCGCCCCGGTTCGGCACCGCCGACGAGTTCCGCCAGCGCGGCGTCGTCGTCCGTGCCAACGGCCTGGAGCCGATGGCGCGGACCGCCCCCGAACAGTGGTTCACCCCGGTCTTCGCCGGGGCGCAGCCCGCCATCGTGGACTGGGCCGTCCAGATGGTGCGCACCACCGACCCCACCTGTTACGTCGCCGCCTGCGAGGCCCTCGCCGTCTTCGACGTCCGGGCGGCCCTGGACCGGATCGGCGTGCCCGTGCTGGTCCTCGTCGGCTCCGAGGACCAGGTCACCGGTCCCGCCGAGGCCCGCACCCTGGTCGCGGGCATCCCCGACGCCCGGCTCGCCGTCGTCCCCGGCGCCTCGCACCTCGCCCCCGTCGAGCAGCCCGCCGCCGTGACGGACCTGCTGCTGGAACACCTGGCGGGCACCGCGCCCGACACCAGCGGGCCGCTGACCCTGCCGCCGCTGCCCGCCGTCCCCGCGGCCGAGCCCGCCCCGCTCGCGGAGCCGTCGGAGGAGGGGCGGCCCGACCCGTACGAGCGGGGGCTCGCCCTGCGCCGCGAGGTCCTCGGCGACGCCCATGTCGACCGGGCGCTGGCCGACGACCCCGAAGGGGACTTCCAGGACCTCCTCACCCGGTACGCCTGGGGCGAGGTGTGGAGCCGCGAGGCCCTCGACCGGCGCACCCGCAGCGTCGTCACCCTCACCGCGCTCGTCGCGGGCGGCCACCGCGAAGCCCTCACCGAGCACACCCGCGCGGCCCTCCGCAACGGCCTGTCCGCCGCCGAACTGCGCGAGATCGTGCTCCACGCGGGCGTGTACTGCGGGTTCCCGGCCGCCGAGACCGCGCTGCGGGTCGTCGCCCGCGCCGTAGAGGAGGAGACCAGGCCCCCGGCGTAGGCTGGACAGGGTGAAGCTGACGAAGAAGTCCCACGCCTGCGTCCGCCTGGAGAAGGACGGGCGGACGCTCGTCCTCGACCCGGGCGTCTTCACCGAGGAGGACGCCGTCCTCGGCGTCGACGCCCTGCTCGTCACCCACGAGCACCCCGACCACTTCGACGAGGGACGGCTGCGGGCGGCCCTGGAGGCCGATCCGGCCGTCGAGCTGTGGACGCTGCGGAGCGTCGCGGAGCAGCTCTCGGCCGCCTTCCCCGGCCGGGTGCACACGGTGGGGCACGGCGACGCGTTCACGGCGGCGGGCTTCGACGTGCGGGTGCACGGCGAACTGCACGCCGTGATCCACCCGGACATCCCCCGCGTCACCAACGTGGGCTTCCTCGTGGACGGCGCCGTCTTCCATCCCGGGGACGCGCTCACCGTGCCCGAGCAGCCCGTCGACACGCTGCTCCTGCCCGTCATGGCGCCGTGGAACAAGATCTCCGAGGTCATCGACTACGTCCGCGAGGTCCGTCCGCGCAGGGCGTACGACATTCACGACGCCCTGCTGACCGACCTCGCCCGCCCCCTCTACGACCGGCAGATCGGCGCCCTCGGCGGCACCGACCACCAGCGGCTCGCCCCCGGGACCTCCGCCGAGGTCCTCGTCCCCGGCGCGCCCGCCGGGAACTGAGCGGCCCCCCGGGCGGCCGCCGCCCCGAGCCCGGCGCGACCGCGATTGTCGGACCCCGCACGTAGGCTTGCGCCATGCGCATCGCCACCTGGAACGTCAATTCCATCACCGCCCGGCTCCCCCGACTCCTCGCCTGGCTGGAGAGCACCGGCACCGACGTGCTGTGCGTCCAGGAGACCAAGTGCACCGCCGAGCAGTTCCCCACCGAGGAGCTGCGCGCCCTCGGTTACGAGTCCGCGGTCAACGCCACGGGCCGGTGGAACGGCGTGGCGCTGGTCTCCCGCGTCGGCCTCGCCGATGTCGTCACCGGTCTGCCCGGCGGCCCGGAATACGAGGGCGCGGAGGAGCCCCGGGCGATCTCCGCGACCTGCGGCCCGGTCCGCGTCTGGTCGGTGTACGTGCCGAACGGCCGGGAGGTCGGCCACGACCACTACGCGTACAAGCTGCGCTGGCTGGACGCGCTGCGCACGGCCGTCGGGCCGGACGCGGCGGGCGAGCGGCCCTTCGCGGTCCTCGGCGACTACAACATCGCGCCCACCGACGACGACGTCTGGGACGTCACCGTCTTCGAGGGCGCCACGCACATCACGGAGCCGGAGCGGGCGGCGCTCGCCGAGCTGCGCGCCGCGGGCCTCTCCGACGTGGTGCCGCGCCCCCTCAAGTACGACCACCCGTACACGTACTGGGACTACCGCCAGCTCTCGTTCCCGAAGAACAAGGGAATGCGCATCGACCTGGTCTACGGCAACAAGACCTTCGTCGAGGCGGTCGGCGACAGCTATGTGGACCGCGAGGAGCGCAAGGGCAAGGGAGCGTCCGACCACGCGCCCGTCGTGGTCGACCTCGACGTGTAGGCCCCGGCCCGCCCCCGCCCCGTCCCGGCCCGCTGCCCGCCCCCGCCCCGTCCCGGCCCGCCGCGTGCCCGTCCCCGTCCCCGCGCGCGGCGGGACACGCCGGTCCGGCGGCCGGTACGGTCCCCGCGTGCCGGGTCGTCGACCGATGGGCGTCGGTGCGACGCTGGTGCGATGAACATCCCGTTCCTGGACAACTGGCTCAAGCGGCGAGAGCCCGCGCCGGTCCCCTCCCCGCTGGCCGAGGCCCTCGACCGCGACCCCGGGGGCGTGGGCGAACTGCTCGCCGAGTGCGAGCTGCTGCGCGCCCGCGCGGACCGGTCAGGGGTGGCCCTCGACGACACCCCGCGCTCCCTCCAGGAACTGGACCAGCTGCCGCCCCGCTGGCGCGACGACCCCGAGGAACTGCCCTGGGTGGGGAACGACGCGGGGCTCTACCTCGGCACGGTGATCGTGCGGAACGTGCCGGGCGCCCGCTGGCACGTGTGGCCTGACTCGGGACCGGTGGTGCGACTGTCCTCCGGGCGGGAGATCCCGGTCGTCGAGGCGGGGCTCGACTGGGCGATGACGGGCTCGCCCGAACTCTCCCAGGTGTACGCGGAGGCCGCCGAGCACTGATCCCCTCGGCCCAGCCCGCGCCACCCTTCCGCAGTAAATACGGCTTATTGCGGTTTCATGCGTGTCGGGCGTGAAGTCCCTTTTCGGGTGGATAGTTTGCGCTGACTCGACACCGCTGAGAAATGGGGCAGGGCAGCGTATGGCCGTCGTCGATCCGCTGATCGAACTGCGTGACGTCAACAAGCACTTCGGCACGTTGCACGTCCTCCAGTCCATCGATCTCACCATCGGCCGGGGGGAGGTGGTCGTCGTCATCGGCCCGTCCGGCTCCGGCAAGTCCACCCTCTGCCGGGCGATGAACCGTCTGGAGAGGGTCGAGTCCGGCGAGATCCTGATCGACGGGCGGCCGCTGCCCGAGGAGGGCAGGGAACTCGCCCGGCTGCGCGCGGAAGTCGGCATGGTCTTCCAGTCGTTCAACCTCTTCGCGCACAAGACCGTCCTCGCCAACGTCTCCCTCGCGCAGATCAAGGTCCGCAAGCGCAAGAAGGAGGAGGCCGACCGGCGTTCGCGCGAACTCCTCGACCGGGTGGGGCTCGCCGCGCACGCCGACAAGTACCCGGCCCAGCTCTCCGGCGGCCAGCAGCAGCGCGTGGCCATTGCCCGCGCCCTCGCGATGGACCCCAAGGCGCTCCTCTTCGACGAGCCGACCTCGGCCCTCGACCCGGAGATGATCAACGAGGTCCTCGAAGTCATGCAGCAACTCGCCCAGGAGGGCATGACGATGGTGGTCGTCACCCATGAGATGGACTTCGCCCGCTCGGCGGCCAACCGGGTCGTCTTCATGGCCGACGGGAAGATCGTCGAGGACCGCGCGCCGGAGGACTTCTTCACCGCCCCGCGCAGCGAGCGCGCCAAGGACTTCCTCTCCAAGATCCTGAAGCACTGAGGGGCGGCAACCATGCAGCGCACGCGCCGAACCCCGGCCCCGCTCGCCCTGCTGCTCGCCGTGACGGCGGCGATCGGCGGCTGCGGAAGGGAGGGCAGCCCGCCCGTGAAGGGCCCGCAGCCCGACCGACTCCCCGTCTACCAGGTCCAGTCGTCCTTCACCCTGCCCGACTCCCCCACCTGGGAGCGGGCGAAGAAGCGCGGCCGGCTGACCGTCGGAGCCAAGGAGGACCAGCCGTACATGGGGGAGAAGGACCCCGCGACCGGCCGCTACTCCGGCTTCGACATCGAGATCGCCAAGATGATGGCGGCCTCCCTCGGCTTCGACCCGGCGGGCATCGACTTCCGTACGATCGCCTCCGCCAACCGCGAGACCGCCCTGCAGAACGGCCAGATCGACTACTACGTCGGCACCTACACCATCAACGACAACCGCAAGAAGCTCGTCGGATTCGCCGGGCCCTACTACCTGGCGGGCCAGTCCCTCCTGGTCCGCACCGACGAGCACGACATCCACGGACCCCAGGACCTGGCGGGCAAGCGCGTCTGCTCGGCGACCGGTTCGACCCCGTACCAGCGGATCGAGAAGGACTACCCGAAGGCCCAGCTCGTCGCCTACGACACCTACTCGGCCTGTGTCGACAACCTGCTGACCTACCAGGTCGACGCGGTCACCACGGACGACACCATCCTCATGGGCTACGCCGCCAAGGTGCCGAACGAACTGAAGGTCGTCGGCAAGCCGTTCTCCGAGGAGCCGTACGGCATCGGCGTCCCGCGCGACGACAACGCGCTTCGCTTCGCCCTCGACGACGCCCTCGCCTTCCACGAGAAGAACGGCGACTGGAAGAAGGCGTACGACGCGACCCTCGGCCTCTCCGGGGTCCCCGCCCCCCAGCCGCCGCCCATCGACCGCTACCCGGCGAGCTGACCGGAGGAACCCCATGGACGTCCTGACCGACAACTTCTCGCTCTACGGCAAGGGTTTCCTCGGTACCGTCGAACTCACCGTCTACTCCTCGGCCCTCGCCCTCGTGCTGGGCTTCCTGATGGCCTCCTTCCGGGTCGCGCCCGTCGGCTCCTTCCGGGTCTTCGGCACGGTCTGGGTGACCCTCCTGCGCAACACCCCGCTGACCCTGCTCTTCTTCGCCGTCATGCTGGGCCTGCCCCGCTTCGGACTCGTCCTGCCCTTCGAGCTGTTCGCGGTCCTCGCGCTCGGCTGCTACACCTCGGCCTTCATCTGCGAGGTACTGCGCTCCGGCATCAACACGGTGCCGCGCGGCCAGGGCGAGGCGGCCCGCAGCCTCGGCATGACCTTCACCCAGACGCTCGGCACGGTCGTGCTGCCCCAGGCGTTCCGCACGGTCATCCCGCCGATCGGCTCCACCCTGATCGCGCTCGCCAAGAACTCCGCCATCGCCGGGGCGTTCAGCGTCACCGAACTCCTCGGCACCTACAAGACGCTCAGCGAACTCGGCTACGACATCGTCTGGACCTTCGTCTGGATCGCCGTCGGCTACCTGATCATCACCCTCACCATCAGCGCCCTCTTCCACGTCATGGAGAAGCGCTGGGGAGTCGCCCGATGACCGAGTCCACCGCCCTCTACGACGTCCCCGGTCCGCACGCCCGGCGACGCCACCTGATCTACGGACTGGTGTCCACCGCGCTGATCCTCGCGCTGGCCGGCTGGATCCTCTACCTCCTCTTCGCCAACGACCAGTTCACCTCCACCAAGTGGTCGCCCTTCCTCTACAAGGGCATCCAGGAACTGCTGCTCCAGGGGCTCGGGAACACCCTCAAGGCCTTCGCCTACGCCTCGGTGCTCTCGCTCGTCCTCGGCGCCGTCCTCGCCGTCGGGCGCCTCTCCGAACACCGGCCGGTGCGCTGGGTGGCGACGCTGGTCGTCGAGTTCTTCCGCGCCATGCCCGTCCTCGTGATGATCTTCTTCATCTTCGTGGCGCTCAAGGTGCAGCCGCTGCCCGCGCTGGTCGCCGGACTGACCCTCTACAACGGTTCGGTCCTCGCCGAGGTCTTCCGTACCGGCATCCACGCCGTCGCACGGGGCCAGGGCGAGGCGGCGTACGCGCTCGGGATGCGCAAGACGCAGGTCATGACCTACGTCCTGGCGCCGCAGGCGGTCCGGGCGATGCTGCCCGCGATCATCAGCCAGCTGGTGGTGGCCCTCAAGGACACCTCGCTGGGATACCTCATCACCTACGAGGAGTTCCTGCACGCGGGCAAACTGATCGCATCGAACCTCGACTACGACCTGCCGTTCATCCCGGTGGTCATGGTGATCTCGCCGATCTACATCGGCATGTGCATGGCGCTCTCGTGGTTCGCCACCTGGGTGGCAAGGAGGGAGCGGCGCAGCCCGAAGACGGAGGCCGTGGGAGTCGCCCCGGCCGAACCGGAGACGCTGCTGCCGGGACGGTAGCGGCGGACCGCCACCCGCCCGGCAGCAGCCGGTGATCACTCCTCCCGCAGCGGTACCGACATGTACGACGGGTCGGCCGGGGGAGAGGAGAAGGTCAGCTGCGCGCCGGTCGGGTTGTGCTCGATGTACAGCGGATCGACGGTGTCGACGACCAGTGCCAGCCGGTGCCCGGCCGGTACGTCGTACGCCGTGGAGAACAGCTCCAGATCGACGCCGAAGGGTCGGCCCGGGGTCCGGTCGTGGAAGGTGTACGGGGCGTTGGTGACCAGCTTCCCGACACCGAGCGGGCCCACGTCGTAGAGGTACGCGACGAGGGTCCCGCTGCTCGCGGTGGAGGTGACGGTGGTGTGCACCCGCACGGTGCCGCGCACCCGCTGCGGTCCGTCCTGCCGGTCGGACTGCCAGACGCCCGCGAAGGCCCGGGGCAGCAGGGGGACGGAGACGACGGGCGGGGTGCGGAGGAACTGGTCGAGGGCGTTGGTGAGCAGGGTGGTGCCGCCGTTGGCCCCGGAGTCCACGTTCGCCAGGACCCGCTGGGTGCCGCCGAGGTCGAACCTCCGCTGGTCCGCCCCCACCGACTTCCAGTCGGGGTAGCCCTCGTAGCCTCCGGTGGAGCGGGACTTGAGCTGGACCGGCTGCTCGCGGTCGACGCCGTTGTCGGCGCCCTTGAGGTGGTGGTCGAACCAGCGGCGGGCGCTCGTCCAGGTGTCGTTGGGGAGCCCGAAGAGACCGGTGGCCTCGGCGGTGGCGTGGTCGCCGGGGCGGAACTCCAGCCGCTTGGGACCGGTGAGCTCCTCGTAGAAGCTCGCGTACTGGTTGGGCGGGAAGATGGTGTCGCCCCAGGCGTTGCCGAGCATCACGGCGGTGCCGTGGGCGTTGATCCGGTCGACCTGCTCGACGGCGGACCGCTTGCGGCCCCAGGCGATCATGGCGTCTTCCTTCTCCAGGTTCGAGGAGAGGAAGTCGCCCAGGATCTCCTTGAGTTCGGGCCCGGGACGGCCGGTGAGGTGGCCCGCGCCGCCGAGCAGGGCGGCGGCCTGCACGTGCTGGGTGCGCCCGCTGTAGATGGACTCGATGAGGTCGGCCCAGCCGCTGAGCGCGGCGACCGCCTTGATCCGGGGGTCGGCCGCGGCGGCGAGCAGACTGATCCCGGCGCCGTAGGAGACCCCCGCCATGCCGATGCGGCCGGGGTCGGCGGTGGTGTGGGCGAGGGCCCAGTCGATGATCTCGGAGGCGTCGGCGATGTCCTTGGGCCCGGCCGTCTCGATCTCCCCGCCGGACTGCCAGAAGCCGCGCGAGTTGTAACTCACCACGACATAGCCGGAGTCGGCGAGCGCCGTGGCCTGGGCCAGGTACTCGATCTGGGGCATGGCCCAGCTGGTGGGCAGGACGACGAGCGGGTGCGGGCCGGGGCTGGAGGGGGCGACGACATTGGCCTTGAGGACGGTCCCGCCGTCCCCGGTGATGTCGACGAAGCGGATGCCGGTGTCGGCGCCGTCCGCCTGCGCGGCGGGCGCGAGCCCGAAGGCCGCACCGGCCATGAGCACGGTGGAGACGGCGAGAGCGAGGGATGTGCGCACGGGTCACTCCTCATGGGGGGCACCGCGGGGGCGGTGGGGGAGAGGGGGTGCAAGGGGGCGGACAGGGATGCGGAGGTGGGTACGGGGTGAGTGCGGGGCCGGGTGCGGGCGGTGAAAGTGACCCGACGGTAGCCGGGGCGTCGTACCTCAGGTAACCGCCCGGTAAGTTACGTGCGAGTAACGATTGGTCGGCCCCGCCCGCCGGGAAGGAGACCGTCGCGCTGCCCCCTGCCCGGCATGATGGGCACGGCCTCGCTCCTGGCCCGCCGCCCGGGGAGTCGCGGTGGAGGGTACGGCTCCGGAGAGTGCCATGGGGGACGGAGCGGGGGGTGCGGCCCCGGAGGGCGCGAAGGGTGTCAGGGTGCGTCAGAAGGTGTCACAGGAGGCACGGTGGAGAGCACGGCCCCGGAAGGCGGCACGGGAGACCCGGGCGGTGTCCCCGACGTCTTCGACCCCAGGATCTACGCCGAAGGCGTCCCCCACGCCCGCTTCCGCCTCCTGCGCGACCGGGCACCCGTCGCCCGCCAGGCGGAGCCGGGTGTCCTGGGCTGGCCCGAGGGGCCCGGCTTCTGGGCCGTCACCCGGCACGCCGACGTCGTCCGGGTGCTCAAGGACTCCGCCGCGTACTCCTCGTACCTCGGTGCCACCCAGATCCGCGACCCCGACCCCGCCGACCTGCCGTTCATCCGGCGCATGATGCTCAACCAGGACCCGCCGGGACACGGCAGGCTGCGGCGGCTCGTCAGCCGCGCCTTCACCCCCGGCCGGATCGCGCGCTTCACCTCCACCGCCCGCGAACGGGCCCGGCGGCTCCTCGCCGACGCGATCGACACCGGCGGTCCCGGCGGGACCGTGGACCTCGTCCGGACCGTCACCGACGACTACGCCCTGCTCAACCTCACCGATCTGCTCGGCGTCCCCGCGGCCGACCGGGGGCTGCTCCTCACCTGGACCGAACGGGTCATCGCCTACCAGGACCCCGACCAGCCACCCGTCCTCGACGAGCGGGGAGTCCCCGTCAACCCCCGCTCACCGGCCCGGCTGGCCGAGATGTTCGCCTACGCACAGGAGTTGGCCGCCCATAAACGGGCCCGTCCCGCCGACGACGTCATGAGCGTCCTCGCCGCCTCCGAACTCGCCGACGCCGAACTGGAGATGTTCTTCTTCCTGCTGACCGTCGCCGGGAACGACACCGTCCGCAGCGCCGCCCCCGGTGGCCTCCTCGCCCTCGCCGAACACCCCGGCGAGCAGGCGCGCTGGTGGCGCGGGGAGGTCGGCACCGGAACGGCCGTGGACGAACTCCTGCGCTTCCACCCGCCCGTGCTCTCCTTCCGCCGCACCGCCGCCCGCGACACCGAACTCGCCGGGCAGGCGATCCGGCGCGGCGACAAGGTCGTCGTCTTCCACGCCTCCGCCAACCACGACGAGCGCGTCTTCCCCGACCCGCACCGTCTCGATCTCGGCCGGAACCCGAACCCGCACGTCTCCTTCGGCGACGGACCGCACGTCTGCCTCGGCGCCCACTTCGCCCGCCTCCAACTGCACATCCTCTACGAAGAGTTGCGTCTCGCCTGTGACGGTGTCGAACTCGCCGGACCGCCCCGGCGGCTGGTCTCCCACTTCGTCAACGGCCTCAAGTCGCTGCCGGTGCGACTGCGGGAGCCGTCCGCGCCGAGACGGTGACGTCCGCCACCAGCTCCACCACGTCGGGACCGTACGCCCGAGAGTTCACCACCTTCAGGAGCAGCACGAACGAACCGGACCCGTACCGGCGCGCCAACCGCTCGTAGTGGCGCGCCAGATAGCGGGTCGCCGCCTGATTGGTACCGGCCCAGCCAGCCGAACGACGCGCTGACCCCCGTCGCGAGGACCCCGAGCACGATGTTGCGCAGGTCTTCGTTCATGGGCGCGCATGGTAGCGGGGAACGCCCTTCCGTTCGAGGCGGTCCTGACGCGGGCACCCCGGGGAAGTTACGCTGCGCGGACGGTTGTTGACTGTGGAGGTAGGGAATGCGTCGCTCCGCCGCTGGCAAGGTCTCCGTTCTCGCCGTCGCGGTGACGGTGCTCTCGATGGGGGCCGCCGTCCCGGCCCCGTCCCCGCCGGGCGCCCCGCCCGGCCCGCCCGCCAAGACGCCGGTGGCCGCCGGGTACGGCGGGGCCGTCGCCAGCGTGGACGCCGACGCCTCGGCCGCCGGGGTGGAGGTCCTCCGCGAGGGCGGCAACGCCGTCGACGCGGCCGTCGCCGTCGCGGCGGCCCTCGGGGTCACCGAGCCCTACTCGGCGGGCATCGGAGGCGGCGGCTACTTCGTCTACTACGACGCCCGGAGCCGTACGGTGCACACCGTGGACGGACGCGAGACCGCGCCCCGCACCGCCGGTCCCGGCCTGTTCCTGGAGAACGGCGCGCCCATCCCCTTCGAGGAGGGCCAGACCAGCGGTCTCGGCGTCGGAGTCCCCGGCACCCCGGCCACCTGGCGCACCGTCCTCGACGCCTGGGGCACCGAGCGGCTCGGCGCCCTGCTCGAACCGGCGGAACGCCTGGCGCGCGACGGCTTCACCGTCGACGCCACCTTCCGCTCCCAGACCGCGGGCAACGAGGCCCGCTTCCGCGACTTCCCCGCGACCTCCGCGCTCTTCCTGCCCGGCGGCCGACTGCCCGTGGTCGGCTCCACCTTCAAGAACCCGGACCTGGCCCGTACGTACCGGAAGCTGGGCCGTGAGGGCGTCGGCGCGCTCTACCGGGGGCCGCTCGCCCGGGACATCGTCGACACCGTGCGCAAGCCCCCGGTGCGCGAGGGCGCCACCCGCAAGGTGCGCCCCGGCGATCTGACGGAGCGTGACCTCGCCGCCTACCGGACCGAGTTCCGCAAGCCGACGAAGGTCGGCTACCGGGGCCTCGACGTGTACGGCATGGCGCCGTCCTCCTCCGGCGGTACGAGCGTCGGTGAGGCGCTCAACATCCTGGAGGGGACCGACCTCTCCGCCGCCTCCGAGGCCCGCTATCTGCACCGGTACATCGAGGCCAGCCGGATCGCCTTCGCCGACCGGGGCCGCTGGGTCGGCGACCCGGCCTTCGAGTCCGTGCCGACCCGCGG
This sequence comes from Streptomyces sp. NPDC087215, assembly GCF_044744885.1. Classification (NCBI taxonomy): domain Bacteria; kingdom Bacillati; phylum Actinomycetota; class Actinomycetes; order Kitasatosporales; family Streptomycetaceae; genus Streptomyces; species Streptomyces sp. NPDC087215. The sequence continues at coordinate 898,365 of NZ_JBIUZD010000001.1, read as the reverse complement.
TCTGCTCTCCCAGCGGTTCGCGGACTCCCGGGCCTGCCTGATCCGCGACGACGCCGTCCTCACGAGTCCGCTCGCGCCCGGCGACCCGAACAGCCCGGTGCCGTGCGCGCCCGGCGGTACGGCGGCCCCGACCACGTACGAGGGTGAGAACACCACCCACCTCACCGTGGCCGACAAGTGGGGCAACGTCGTCGCCTACACCCTCACCATCGAGTCCACCGGCGGCAGCGGCATCACCGTGCCCGGCCGGGGCTTCCTGCTCAACAACGAGCTGACGGACTTCTCCTTCGCCCCGGCGAACCCGGCCGTCCACGACCCGAACCTGCCCGGACCCGGCAAGCGCCCGCGCTCCTCGATCTCCCCGACGATCGTCCTCGACGGACACGACCGGCCCGTCCTCGCCCTCGGCTCCCCGGGCGGCGCGACCATCATCACCACCGTCCTGCAGACGCTCACCGGGGTCCTCGACCGGGGCCTGCCGCTCGTGGACGCCATCGCCGCGCCCCGCGCCAGCCAGCGCAACCAGGCGACCACCGAACTCGAACCGGCCCTCTGGAACAGCCCGGTCAGGGCCCAGTTGGAGGCCATCGGGCACGGCTTCCGGCAGAACCCGGAGATCGGCGCGGCGACGGGCGTGCAACGCCTGCCGGACGGCCGCTGGCTCGCGGCGGCGGAACCGGTCCGCAGGGGCGGCGGCTCGGCGATGGTGGTGAGGCCCGCGGGGAAGTAGGGCGGGGCCGGGACCCTCGGGGAGCCGTGCCCCCCGAGGGAGCCGTGCCCCCTGAGGGAGTCGTGCTCCTTGAGGGGGCTCCCTACGGCCTTCGTTCCTGAGGGCGGGGATGCCCCCCTGCGGGCCACGTCCCGTGCGGGGCCGTCACCTTCATGGCCGTCCCGGTGGGCGGCCCTCCGGGACGGCCGCCCCTTCGGCCGCCGCTCCGGGCCCCCCCGAGGCCGTCCCCTACAGGGCCGTCAGCACCCGGGGCCCCGCGTCCGTGACGGCCACCGTGTGTTCGGCGTGCGAGGCGCGTGAGCCGTCCAGGGTGCGGATGGTCCAGCCGTCGCTCGCCGTGTAGTGGTCGTCCGTGCCGCCGCCGATCAGCATCGGCTCGATCGCCAGCACCATGCCGTGCCGCAGCTTCATCCCCCGGCCGGGCCGTCCCTCGTTGGGGACCCCCGGGTCCTCGTGCATCGCGCGGCCGATGCCATGGCCCCCGAAGCCGTCCGGGATGCCGTACCCGGCGGCCCGGCAGACCCGGCCGATCGCGTGCGCGATGTCGCCGATCCGGTTGCCGACGACGGCCGCCGCGATGCCCGCCTCCAGGGCCCTGTCCGCCGTCGCGACCAGCCGGATGTCCTCCGGCGCGGCCGGTCCCACCGTGAAACTGACCGCCGAGTCGCCCGCCCAGCCGCCCAGCGTCGCCCCGCAGTCCACCGAGACCAGGTCGCCGGGGGCCAGCCGGGTCCCGTCCGGGACGCCGTGGACGATCGCGTCGTTCACGGAGACGCACACGACCGCCGGGAACGGCACGGGCGCCCACTCCGGGCGGTAGCCGAGGAAGGGCGAGCCCGCGCCCGCCGCGTCCAGGACCTTCCGTGCGGCCCGGTCCAGCTCGGTCAGGGTGACGCCGGGCGCCGCCTTCTCCCGTACGGCCGCGAGGGCGCGGGCCACGACCCGGCCCGACTCGCGCATCGACGCCAGGTTCTCGTTCGTCTTGATCTCCACCATGCCAATTACTATACCGGTATTAGAATGGGTCGCATGGTGCGCACACCCCTGACCCCAGAAGAGCGCGAGCGCGGCGAGCGGCTCGGCCGCCTCCTGCGCGAATCGCGCGGCGACCGGTCCATGGCCGAGATCGCCGCCGCCGCGGGACTGTCCGCCGAGACCCTCCGCAAGATCGAGACCGGCCGGGCCCCGACCCCCGCCTTCTTCACCGTCGCGGCCCTCGCCGGGGTCCTCGGCCTGTCGATGGACGAACTGATCACCCGCTGCGTCTTCGTGCCCGTCTGACCTGCTGAGGAGCGGTGTCCGCCGGGAGGCGTCCCGTCGGCCGGGCCGGGCCGCCGCGAGCCCGGCCCGGCCGACGGGCGCCTACGCCGAGACCGCCAGCTGCACACGGCTGTGGCGCGGGCGCTCGATCTCGTCGAGCAGTGCCACGGCGAGGTCCCCGTGCGCGATCCGGCCGGGGCCCTCGACCGTCGTGCCCACCGCCGTCCGGTACGCGCCGGTGACCTCCGCCTCCGCGTTCAGGTCCTGGGCGGGCACCACCATCAGCCAGTCGAGCTCCGGCGGGGCCTCGGCGGACAGCAGGGCGAACTCGGCCACGTGCCCCTGCGAGAACAGCCGCCACTCCTCCGGGAACCCGGGCGCGTCCATCACCCGCACCCCCGGCTCCGTCTCCAGCGTCGTGGCGATGCCCAGGACCAGCAGACGGCGCACGCCCGCCGCCCCGAGACCCGCGACCAGCGCCCGCGCCGCCGAGGTGAAGTACTCCTCGGAGGAGACGTCGAGGCGGGCCGAGGCGTTCACGGCCGCGTCGTGACCGGCGGCGAGCGCGGCGACCGCGTCCGGATCGGTGACGTCCCCGCGTACCAGCGTGACCGAACTCCCGCTCAGATCGGCGTACTTCGCCGGATCGCGCACCACCGCCGTCACCCGGTGCCCCCGGGTCACCGCCTCCGCCACGGTCGCGCGGCCGACCCGCCCGCCCGCCCCGAAGACGATGACGTTCCTGCTCGGTTCCCTGCTCATGTCGTCGCTCATGGCGTGACCGTAGAACGGGGGCACCTGGTTACTTCAACGGTACTGGGCTAGCTTCGGGGACATGAGCCAGCCGCTGCGCCCCGACCTCTTCCAGGACCCGGACTGCTCAGGACCCCCGCGGCAGATCCGCGTCGGCGGCAAGTGGACGGCGGTGGTGCTCCGTTGCCTGGAGGACGGACAGCCCCGCCGGTTCTCCGAACTGCGCGTCCCGCTGCACTGGATCACGCCGAAGGTCCTCACCGAGACCCTGCGGGCGATGGAACGCGACGGATTCCTCCGCCGCACCGCGTACGACGAGAACCCGCCGCGCGTCGAGTACGCGCTGACCGCCCTCGGCCGCTCGCTGATCGGCCCGCTCGACGCCGCCTGCGCCTGGACCCGCGCCCACCTCCCGGAGATCACGGAGGCCAGGAGCACGTACGAGGGGAGCTGACGGCGGACGCCCCGGACCGCCGCCCGTCCGCCCCCCGCCCCCCGTCGCGCTCGGACGCCACCGGACCCCGGTGCCCCTGACGGTCCCGGTCGCTCCACGACGGGGAACCGGCGCGGGTCCCGCGCCGGTCACGCCGAAACCCGACGACCTCCCGGGCGCCCAGAAGACCCGCGCCGGAACCCGCGCCGGTCTCCCTCCCCGGTCTCCGTTCTCCGGTCTCCGTTCCCCGGTCCTCCCGTGGCCTAGTCCCGGATGCGTCCGGCCGGGCCCTCGGCCAGCGTGGAGCCGTGCACCGTCGACAGAAGACCCTCCTCGCCGCGCTCCTCTGCCCCCTGCTCCTCCTCGGGACCGCCTGCGGCGCGGGGGGCACCGGCGCCCGGACCGACGCCGGCACCCCGCCCGCGGGCGTCGCCCCCGAGCGGTTCCGCCACCCCGGCGTCCTCGTCGGTGGCGCCCAGCTCGCGGCGGTGCGCCGCCACGTCGCCGCCGGGGAGGAGCCCTGGACCTCCGCCTACCGGGCGATGAGCGGCAGCCCGTACGCCTCCCTCGACTACGTACCGCACCCCGCCGGGGTCGTCGCCTGCGCCTCCAACGCCGGTACGGACGCCTGTGTCGCCGAGCGCGAGGACGCCATCGCCGCCTACACCCACGCCCTCATGTGGTCGGTGTCGGGCGGGGCCGCGCACGCCGCCAAGGCCGTGGAGATCATGGACGCCTGGTCGGCGAAGGTGAAGGAGCACACCCGCGACGACGCCGACCTCCAGACCGCCTGGTCCGGCTCCTCCTGGGCGCGCGCCGCCGAGATCGTGCACTCCGGTTATCCCGCCTGGGGCGGCCCCGCCGTCCAGCGGTTCAAGTGGATGCTGCGCAAGGCGTACCTGCCCGACGTCACCGCCAAGGTCCCCGACCACAACGGCAACTGGGAACTGGCGATGACCGACGCCGCCATCGGGATGGCGGTCTTCCTGGAGGACCGTACGGTCTTCGAGGACGCGGTACGGCGCTTCCGCGCGAGGGTCCCCGCCTACTTCTACCTCTCCTCCGACGGCGCCCTGCCCAAGCCGCCGCCCGGCGGCACCATCGACACCCCCGACGAACTGGCCACCTACTGGTTCGGCCAGCGCACCTACGCCGACGGGCTCGGCCAGGAGACCTGCCGCAACCTCATGCACATCGGCTACTCGCTCGCCGCCACCGCGCACATCGCCGAGACCGCCTGGCACCAGGGCCTCGACCTCTACCGCGAGCAGGCCGAACGGATCGGCGCCGCCCTGGAGTTCCACGCCCGCTACCAGCTCGGCGCGACCCCGCCGAAGTGGCTGTGCGGCGGCAGGATCGAGCGGACCATGGGCCCGGACGTCGAGGTCGCCCTCAACCACCTCGAAGGACGGATGGGCATGAGGCTCCCGCAGACCGAGAAGCTCGCCGCCAGCCAGCGGCCGGGCGGCACGGACGACCTGTTCGTCGCCTGGGAGACCCTGACCCACGCCTCGAACCCGACCCCCGCATAGGCTCGCGGCCATGATGCCCGAAGAACTGCGGCACGGCCGCTACGTCAGCCTGACCACGTACCGCAAGAACGGCACCGGGGTCGCCACGCCCCTCTGGTACGCGGTGGAGGACGACGCACTGTACATCTGGACCCGGGCCGACTCCTGGAAGGTCAAGCGGCTGCGCAACGACCCGAAGGTGGAGGCCGCCGTCTGCGACATGCGCGGGAACGTCGCGGACACCGCCGGGCGCTTCACCGGCCGGGGCCGCCTCGTCGAGGGGGAGGAGATGCGCCGCATCCGGCGGCTGCTCTCCCGCAAGTACAGCTGGCAGTTCTGGCTCCTGGACCTGCCCGCCACCCTCGCCCGCTTCGGGAAGCGCCCGCACGCCGGGATCGTCGTGACCTTCGACTGAACGGCCACCTGCGGGAAAACGGTCCGTAGCCGCCCCGTAACACACCTGTGGTCCGATACCCGCGGACCCGAAGGCTCCAGTCGACCGCGGGGCAGGTGCGTGACACATGACGAGGACTCGACCATCCACGGAGAAGGAGACGGAGACGGCCGCGTTCACCCGCTGGCTGACCACCCTCGTGGAGCGCCTCCCCGCGAGCGGAGGCTGGTACGGGGTCTTCTCCGCGCGCGACCCCGAGGGGATGCGCGCCTGCCTCGAAGGGGCGGAGATCCCGCCCTGGGACGTGGTCGGCTCCCTCCTCCTGGACACCGGAGAGGACGCCGGAGGACCGCTCGCCACCCGGGGCAGGAAGCTGTACGAGGAGGCCGTCACCGCCCACGACCGGAGGCCCGGCGGTGCGGACGTCCTGGCCGAGCTGCGGGACCTGATGGAGCGGGAACGCCGGTACGCCGAGTCCCGCGCCCGCGACCTCGACCGGTCCCTCCGCGCCGGCCCGCCACCGGACCCGGCGGCGACGGCCCGACTGGAACACGACCTGGCCTGGGTCCGGGACGACCACACCCGCGCCACCGCCAGGATCGCCGACCTGACGGCCCGCCTGGCGGCGCTCGCCCCGCCGCCCACCGCCGCCGGACCCCGGGCGCGGCCCGCCCGGCGCCCCCGGGGCGCACGGTACGCCTGGCTGGACAGCGACGATCACGCGGACGGCGCCGGGCACGTGGACGGTGCCGGTCACGGGGGCAGAGGCGGGTCCGGAGACGGCGGCTGTTCCAGGGGCGGCGACGGGCACAGCGGCGGCGGCAGCCGCGCGGGCCACACCACGGAGGGGCCGGAGCTCCTGCCGCCGCCCGTGCCCCTGCCCGTACCCCTGCCCGTGCTCCCCGCCGGGGGCGCGGCGCCGCGCGGGGCCCGCTTCGGGGGCGCGCCCGGCCAGGAACGGGACCCGGCCCCCGCCGCCCCTCCGGCCGCCTTCACCGAGGACGACGTCCGCGCCGCCGCCAACGCCGTCTACGCGCTCCGGCGGCTCCGCGCCCAGGGCCGTACCGGCGAGGCGCACGCCCTGCTCTGCGAGGCACTGAGCGGACCGCCCGCCCGGCTCCCCGCCCTCGCGGAGGAACTGCACCGCGCCGGACTCGCGGCCGACTGGGCCACCCTGCTCTGGGAGGCGGCCTCGCTGCCGCCCGCCCGGCTCGCCGCCGTCGCCGGGGCCCTCGCCGACGCGGGCCGCCCCGCCGACTGCGAGCGGCTGCTGTGCCAGGGCGTGGCGAGGCCCGTGGAGGAACTGGCCGGGGCGTGCGCCGCCCTGCGGGCCGAGGACCACCACCGGGAGGCCCACACGCTGCTCACCGCCTTCGTGCGGGTCCGCGCGCCGGGGGACGCGGCCCGGCTCGCGGGCGCGGACCCGCGCGGACTCGTCCCGCAGTTGCTCGCGGCGGCCCGCGCGGTGTCCGTGGCCCGGGAGCGCGATCTGCTGCACGCCTTCCGGGTGGCGGGCCTCGCGGGGACGTGACCCGGCGCGGACGCGCGGAAGAGGACCGGTGGCCCGGGGAGCCCCCCGCCCGCGGACGCCGGAGGGGCCGTCACGCGCCGGTCCCCGCAGGCGTCCGGCCCGGGGCGTCCCGCCGTCACGCGGTGTCGCCCCGTGTCGGTACGTGTCCGACGTGGACCACTCGGGTATGAAACATGATCGACCCGGCCGCTTCGCGGCGGCGGTCTTGCTCCGGGGTGTGACGGGGCTTACGTTCTCCTCCTACGTACCGCGTCTACGTGCGTAGAGGCTCTCTGACGCCGTGCCGAAGGAGCAGCTCATGACCGACGTCGTCCGCGCCGCGCTCGTCCAGGCCACCTGGACCGGCGACACCGAATCCATGATCGCCAAACATGAGGAGCACGCCCGGGAGGCCGCCCGGCGGGGTGCCAAGGTGATCGGATTCCAGGAGGTGTTCAACGCCCCCTACTTCTGCCAGGTCCAGGAGCCCGAGCACTACCGCTGGGCCGAGCCGGTCCCGGACGGCCCCACCGTCTCCCGTATGCGGGACCTCGCCCGCGAGACCGGCATGGTGATCGTGGTGCCGGTCTTCGAGGTCGAGAGCGAGGGCTTCTACTACAACACCGCCGCCGTGATCGACGCGGACGGCAGCTACCTCGGCAAGTACCGCAAGCACCACATCCCCCAGGTCAAGGGCTTCTGGGAGAAGTACTACTTCCGCCCCGGCAACGCGGGCTGGCCGGTCTTCGACACCGCCGTCGGCCGGATCGGCGTCTACATCTGCTACGACCGGCACTTCCCCGAAGGCTGGCGCCAACTCGGCCTCAACGGAGCCCAGTTGGTATACAACCCTTCGGCCACCCATCGTGGACTCTCCTCCCACCTCTGGCAGTTGGAGCAGCCCGCCGCCGCCGTCGCCAACGAGTACTTCGTCGCCGCCATCAACCGCGTCGGCGTCGAGGAGTACGGCGACAACGACTTCTACGGCACCAGCTACTTCGTGGACCCGCGCGGCCGGTTCGTCGGCGACCTCGCCTCCGACAAGGAGGAGGAACTCGTCGTCCGCGACCTCGACTTCGGCCTGATCGAGGAGGTCAGGCAGCAGTGGGCCTTCTACCGGGACCGCCGCCCCGACGCCTACGAGGGGCTGGTGCGCCCGTGAGCGGCCTCCACGAACGGCACAGGGCCGTCATCCCCGACTGGGTCGCCCTCTACTACCGCGACCCCATCGAGATCACCCACGGCGAGGGCAGACACGTCTGGGACGCCGAGGGCCGGAAGTACCTCGACTTCTTCGGCGGCATCCTCACCACGATGACCGCGCACGCCCTGCCCGAGGTCACCAAGGCCGTAGCCGAGCAGGCCGGGCGCATCATCCACTCCTCCACCCTCTACCTCAACCGGCCGATGGTGGAACTGGCCGAGCGGATCGCCGGGCTCTCCGGCATCCCCGACGCCCGGGTCTTCTTCACCACCTCGGGCACCGAGGCCAACGACACGGCGCTGCTCCTCGCCACCGCCCACCGCCGCTCGAACCAGATCCTGGCGATGCGCAACAGCTACCACGGCCGTTCCTTCTCCACCGTCGGCATCACCGGCAACCGCGCCTGGTCGCCGACCGGACTCTCCCCGCTGCAGACCCTGTACGTGCACGGCGGTGTGCGCACCCGGGGGCCGTACGCCCAGTACACCGACGAACGGTTCGTCGACGCCTGCGTGGCCGACCTCGAAGACCTCCTCGGGCACACCAGGGACGTCGCCGCGCTGATCGCCGAACCCGTGCAGGGAGTCGGCGGCTTCACCTCCCCGCCCGACGGCCTCTACGCGGCCTTCCGCCGGGTCCTCGACCGGCACGGCATCCTGTGGATCTCCGACGAGGTGCAGACCGGCTGGGGCAGGACCGGCGACAACTTCTGGGGCTGGCAGGCGCACGGCCAGGCCGGACCGCCCGACATCCTCACCTTCGCCAAGGGCATCGGCAACGGCATGTCCGTCGGCGGCGTCGTCGCCCGCGCGGAGATCATGAACGGCCTGGACGCCAACTCCATCTCCACCTTCGGCGGTTCGCCCATCACGATGGCGGCGGGCCTCGCCAACCTCTCGTACCTCCTGGAGCACGATCTCCAGGGCAACGCGCGCCGGGTCGGCGGGCTGCTCATCGAGCGGATCCGGGCGGTCTGCGCCGGGGTCGAGGCGGTGCGGGAGGTGCGCGGCCGGGGCCTGATGATCGGCGTCGAGCTGACCGAACCGGGCACCGACCGGGCGGACCCGGACGCCGCCGCCACGGTCCTGGAGGCGGCCCGGGAGAACGGTCTGCTCATCGGCAAGGGCGGTGGCCACAACACCAGCACCCTGCGGATCGCCCCGCCGCTCTCGCTCACCGTCGCGGAGGCGGAAGAGGGCGCGGCGGCCCTCGAAAGCGCGCTGCGGAGCCTGTAGTCCGCACCGGTGGTGCCCGGCGGCAGCGCGTCCCCGGGCACCACCCGCCCCACCCCCGTCGTACCGCCCCACGAGCAGGGAGACTCCGTGAGCACCCGTACCGTCATCCGGGGCGGCCTCGTCGTCACCGCCGCCGACGAACTCCACGCCGACGTGCTGATCGAGGACGGCCGTGTGGTCGCCCTCGCGGCCACCGGCTCGGACGTCGCGGCCGGCTGGACGGCCGCGCGCGTCCTCGACGCCACCGACCGCTACGTGCTGCCCGGCGGGGTCGACGCCCACACCCACATGGAACTGCCCTTCGGCGGCACGTCCGCCTCGGACACGTTCGAGACGGGGACGCGGGCGGCGGCCTGGGGCGGGACGACCACGATCGTCGACTTCGCCGTCCAGACCGTCGGCCGGAGCCTGCGCGAGGGGCTCGACGCCTGGTACGCGAAGGCCGACGGCAACTGCGCGATCGACTACGCGTTCCACATGATCCTCTCCGACGTGAACGAGCACACGCTCAAGGAGATGGACCTGCTGGTCCAGGAGGGCGTCACCTCCTTCAAGCTCTTCATGGCCTACCCGGGCGTCTTCTACAGCGACGACGGGCGCATCCTGCGGGCCATGCAGCGCTCCGCCGACAACGGCGGGCTGATCATGATGCACGCGGAGAACGGCATCGCGATCGACGTCCTCGTCGAGCAGGCCCTGGCCCGGGGCGAGACGGACCCCCGCCATCACGGGGAGGTCCGCAGGGCGCTGCTGGAGGCGGAGGCGACCCACCGGGCCATTCAGCTCGCCCGGGTCGCGGGCTCCCCGCTCTACGTGGTCCACGTGTCGGCGCGGGAGGCGGTCGCGGAGATCGCCACCGCCCGCGACAAGGGCCTGCCGGTCTTCGGCGAGACCTGCCCGCAGTACCTCTTCCTCTCCACCGACAACCTCGCGGAACCGGGCTTCGAAGGCGCGAAGTACGTGTGCAGTACGCCCCTGAGGCCGAAGGAGCACCAGGAGGCGCTGTGGCGGGGGCTGCGGACCGACGACCTCCAGGTGGTCTCCACGGACCACTGCCCGTTCTGCTTCACCGGGCAGAAGGACCTCGGGCGCGGCGACTTCTCGAAGATCCCCAACGGCCTGCCGGGAGTGGAGAACCGCATGGACCTGCTCCACCAGGCGGTCGTGGACGGGCACATCTCGCGGCGCCGCTGGATCGAGATCGCCTGCGCGAGTCCGGCCCGCATGTTCGGGCTGTATCCGCAGAAGGGCACGATCGCGCCGGGCGCCGACGCGGACGTGGTGATCTACGACCCGCACACCACGCAGACGCTCTCCGTGGAGACCCAGCACATGAACGTGGACTACTCCGCGTACGAGGGGAAGACGGTCACCGGCCGGGTGGAGACGGTCCTCTCGCGCGGCGAACTCGTCGTCGACCGGCGCACGTACGTCGGCCGCGCCGGGCACGGCACCTTCGTCCCGCGCGCCACCTGTCAGTACCTGAACTAGGAGAACGACGTTGGACTTCGGACTCGTCCTGCAGACCGACCCGCCCGCCTCGCAGGTGGTGGGGCTGATGCGCCGGGCGGAGCGCAACGGCTTCCGGTACGGCTGGACCTTCGACTCCGCCGTGCTCTGGCAGGAGCCGTTCGTCATCTACAGCCGGATCCTGGAGCACACGACGAAGCTCCGGGTGGGTCCGATGGTGACCAACCCGGGCACCCGTACGTGGGAGGTGACGGCCTCCACCTTCGCCACCCTCAACGACATGTACGGCAACCGGACCGTCTGCGGCATCGGGCGCGGCGACTCCGCGATGCGCGTCGCCGGGCGCAGGCCGAACACCCTGGCCCGGCTCGGGGAGGCCATCGACGTCATCCGTGACCTCGCCGAGGGGCGGGAGGCCGAGGTCGACGGCAGCCCGGTCCGCCTCCCCTGGGTGAGGAACGGGAAGCTGCCGGTGTGGATGGCGGCGTACGGACCCAAGGCGCTGGCCCTGGCCGGGCAGAAGGCCGACGGGTTCATCCTCCAGCTCGCGGACCCCTTCCTGACCGAGTGGATGGTCAAGGCGGTCCGGCAGGCGGCCGTCGACGCGGGCCGCGACCCGGAGTCGGTCACGATCTGCGTGGCCGCTCCGGCGTACGTGACGGCCGACGACTCGCCGGAAGCCCTGGCGCACGCGCGGGACCAGTGCCGGTGGTTCGGCGGGATGGTCGGCAACCACGTGGCCGACCTGGTCGCCAGGTACGGCGAGCACTCGGGCATGGTCCCGGAGGACCTGACCGCGTACATCAAGGACCGGCGGGGCTACGACTACTCCCACCACGGCCGCGCGGACAACCCCGACACCGTCTTCGTCCCCGACGACATCGTCGACCGCTTCTGCCTCCTGGGACCCACCCGCACCCACGTCGACAAGCTGCGGCACCTTCGCGATCTCGGCGTCGACCAGTTCGCCGTCTACGACATGCACGACAACAGGGAGGGAACGATCGACGCGTACGGGGCGGAGGTCATCCCCGCGATCAACGCCTGACGCCGGGACCCCGGCAGGGAAACGGGCCCGCGAAGACCGGGGCGACCCCGCCCCGGCCGCCGCGCGAACGGGGCCGCCGGGTTCGGGCGGCGGTGTGGTCAGCAGACCGTGCCCGGCGTGCGGGCGACGGCGGCCAGCAGCTCGCGGACGAGGCCGTAGTCGATCGCGGCGGGCCGCCGGAAGCGGATGCAGCCCTTGCCCATGTCCTGGCCGGCCAGCCGCTCGGCGAACGCCCCGACGACGTCCGGGCGCATCAGGTAGAGGGAGACATACTGCTTCTGGTCGGCGAACGCGACCTCCGCGGTCCCGTCGCGGGTGTACGCGGGCATACCGTACGCGAGGGTCTCGGTGAAGCCGGTCAGCTCGGACCGGCACAGCTCCCGCAGCCGGGCCAGCGCCGGAGCGCGGTCACCGGTGATACCGGCGAGGTAACCGTCGACGTCGGTGACGGGGGACCGGGACATGGTCACGAGTCTAGTCGTCGGCGTGGACGGCCACCCGGCCGGAAGGACGCGGCTCGGCGTCGGGGTCCGCCGGTCCGCCCCCGGACTCCCCGGTGCGGCTGCCGGTCCGGTCGTGGGCTCAGGGCCGACGGCGGGCCGCGAAGCCGGTGAGGGTGTCGCCCCGGACGGTGGTTCCGGTCACCCCCGCCTCACCACGGGACTCGTGCGAGCGCTGTCCCGCCGAACGGCGGTACGTGGCGCGTCGTGGAGTACGACCTCGGCAACGGCAACTGCGCCGACCTCGATCTCTTCATCGGGGAGAGCGGCAGCATCGACATCCAGGCCCGCAACTTCGAGGGGAACAGGGTGCTGAACCGCAGCAGCGTCCGGCGGGTCTCCGCCAAGGGCTGACGAGGCACCGAGCGGCCCCGCCCCCCCTGGCGGGGCCGCCGCACCGTGTCCGGCCCCGGGAGGGCGACGTCCACCGGAACCCGCGTACAAGTGCCGATGTCAGTGGGCACCGCTACGGTCCTCCCCATGGAACAGGAACTCGCGGAGCGCTTCGATCCGTTGCCCGGACGGGTCGGTCACGTGGGCGGCATCGAGTCGCTCACGCTCGACGGGCGCCGCTACTACTTCGGCTTCGACTACCAGAGCGACCTGGTCGTCTCCCCGCTGATCGGTGACCCGGACGCGATGGCCGCGTTCGCGGCCGAGCACATGAGGCAGTCCGACGGCAGCCACGACGCTTCCTACTGGGCCGCACTCGTCACCTACGCGGTCGGGAGGTCGGACCTGGTCGCGGACGACACGAAGCGGGAGTTCACCGCCGAAGGGCTGCGCACGGGGATTCCGGCCCCCGGGAGCCATCTGCTCTACCTGCTGGACGCGGCCGGTGAATGGGACGACTCGTTCACCCTGCCGGCGGACGTCGGGGAGGCGTTCGCGCGGCTGGGATTCGACGAGGACGACGCCATCGAATGCGTCGACGAGTGCCTGCGTGCCATCCGGGAGGACGGCGCGGACGCGAGACCCGACGAGCGTGCTGTCGCCCGCTGGTACCTCGCCTCCTCTGTGACGTGCCTGCCCGGGAACTGGGCCCTGCTCTTCGCCCCGCTCGCGGAGGGCGCCGTCGGCGGGTGATGAGCGGTTCCGCTCTCGACGGGGCGAGGAAGCGTCGATGATGGGGAACGACCAGTCCGAGGGTGGAGCGGGTCGGCTGAGGAGACGAGCGCCGAGGAGACGAGCCAAGTGGCTTCACGATGAAGGCCGTTCACCCTGTCGCATAATGATCTCCCCATCGATCCCGCAACCCCGGACCGCCGCACGCGCAGAAGGAGCCCACCGTGTCGCAGGACCTGCTGATCCGTAAGATCCGCCACGGCTTCGACCGTTTCGACGTGGACGAGAGCGGTGACCTGACCGAGGCCGATCACGTACTCATGGGGCAGCGCTCCGCCCGCGCCCTCGGTCTTCCGCCCGGCTCGGACGGGGAACGGTGCATCGTGGACGCGTACGTGGGCATCTGGCGGAACCTGCACGTGCCGCACCTGCCGCCCGGCGTCGAGTCGATGACCCGGGAACAGTTCGTCGAGTCGACCCTGTCCCTGGCCGACGACCCCGAGGCGGCGAAGGCGACGCTGGGGGCTCTGGCGGAGGTCTTCCTCTCGGTCGCCGACGCTGACGGCGACGGTGTGGTGGACCCCGCGGAACACCTCTGCTTCCTGCGGGGCCACTTCCCCCAGGTGACGCGGGAGGAGGCCGACACCGTCTTCCGGCACCTGGACCGGGACGGGGACGGGACGCTGTCCCGCGAGGAGTTCACCTCGGCGGTCATCGAGTACTGGACGAGCACGGACCCGCACGCGCCGGGCAACTGGTGGATCGGAGCGGGCTTCACCGAGTGATCCGCGCAGAAGCCGTTCCGGGAGGACAGTCCCCGGAGAGCGGTCCGGAAGATCACTCCAGAAGAACGCTTCGGGACGGAACGCCTCGTAAGGAAGGGATCAGAGGTCGGTCATGAGCAGTCAGGTGGACGCGGAGGTCATCGTCGTCGGACTCGGCGCGATGGGGAGCCAGGCGCTGTGGCGGCTGGCCGAGCGCGGGACCGACGTCCTCGGCATCGAGCAGTTCGTCCCGGGGCACGACCGTGGCGCGAGCCACGGGGAGTCCCGGATCATCCGCAGCGCCTACGCCGAGGGCGCCGCGTACGTACCGCTCGTCAAGAGGGCCTGGCGGCTCTGGCGGGAGCTGGAGGAGGCCTCGGGGCGGAGCCTGCTCGAACGGACCGGCGCCCTGATGGTCGGCCCCGCCGACTCGTCCGTCATCGCCGGTCCGCTCGCCTCCGCCCGGACCTGGGGGCTGGAGTACGACCTCCTGGAGGCCGCCGAACTCCGTGAGAGGTACCCGCAGTTCGCTCATGCCGAGGGCCTCCTCGGATTCCATGAGCGCGATGCCGGATACCTCCGGCCGGAAGAGGCCGTGACCGCCGGGGTGGCCGTCGCCGAGGCGCGCGGGGCCCGGGTCGTGCGCGAGACGGCCGTGACCGAGATCGTCCCCGATCCCGTCCTTCCCCGTGTCCGTACCGGCGACCGCGAGTACACCGCGCGCCATGTCGTGGTCTCCGCCGGTGGCTGGCTGCGCGGACTGCTGCCCGCCACCGCCCCGCTGATGACCGTGGAACGCCGGGTCATGGGGTGGTTCCGCGCGACCGACCCCCTGTCCTTCACGGCGGACCGCCTTCCCGTGTTCGTGCACAGTGACGCCTCCGGCGACCGGAGCCTCTACGGTTTCCCCTGCCTCGACGGAGAGACCGTCAAGATCGGCCTGCACACCTGGCCCGGCATCGACGAGCCGACCGATCCGGCCCTCGGTCACCGCCCGCCGGACCGCGCCGACGCGGAGCGGTTCGCCGACGCGATCGGCCGGACCTTCACCGGACTCGACCCGTACCCCGTCCGGATGCTCTCGTGCATGTACTCGCTCACCCCCGACCGGCACTTCCTGGTCGGACCGCGCCGGGATCTCCCCGGGCTCACCCTCCTCGGCGGCTTCTCCGGGCACGGCTTCAAATTCGCCAGTGTCATCGGGGAGATCGCGGCGGATTTCGCGACGACCGGCGGCACCGCTCTTCCCGTGTCCCCCTTCGACCCGCATCGATTCGACTGAAGCGGAGGTGTCCGGCCGGACCGTCAGTCCTGCTCGGGGCGGAACACGTAGGGGGTCACGAGCGCGGTGAGTTCCTCGACCAGTTCCTCGCGCCGGATCGCCGGCCGGTCGAGTATCCAGCGGACGCTGAGGGCCTCCATCGCGGAGACCAGTACCCAGGCGCGGGTCGCGCCGCTCCCGGTCTCCGGGACGCGGCCCGCGAGGTAGGCGGAGCCCAAGTCCTGGACCCGGCGCCGGAGATGACGTACATGACGCTCGTGGTAGTTCGGCGGCACCTCCTCGACCACGACACGAAGGAGTTGCGAGTCCTGTTCGAGCGCGGACAGCAGCGCCTCGACCGCGTTGGGCACGAGCCGCTCGGGCGGATCGGCGAGCCGGTCGGCGAGCGACGCGGCCACCCGGTCGCCCGCTTCCACCCAGTAGCGCTCCATGAGCAGGTCCAGGAGCTCTTCCTTGTTCCGGAAGTACTGGTAGAGGGAACCCGGGCTGATGCCCGCCGTGTCGGCGACCCGGGTGGTCGCGAACCGCGCGTAGCCGTCGCGCGCCAGCACCACGCGCCCCGCGTCGACGATCCTCTCGACCATCTCCCGCGACCGCTCCTGACGGGGCGTCTTCCGCATACGCGAATTGTATGCGAGCAAACATTCGCATTACAACGGTGAGATGACGCAGAGCAACGAGGTTCGTGTCACCGGCCCTGTCCCGCACCCCTCCCCGGACCCGGATCCGGCCCCCTCCCGAGGGCCCTCCCCGAGCGGCTCCCCGGCCCCCTCCACCGGCTCCGGCCGGGCACCCTCCCAGGGGCGCTCCCCGTGCCCCTCCCCGAGCCGTCTCCCGGGCCGCTTTCCGAGCCGCTTCCGTGAGGCCGAGGCGCGCGGACGCAGGATCGCCCGCCCGCTCTTCCTCTTCACCGACATCGCCAGGGACGTCGACGAGGCCCTCATGGAACGTCTGGGGGCCGGTCTCCTCCGGTGCGACGAACTCGGCGCCGCCCTCGCTCGGGCGATGGGCCTGCCCGCCGGGGACCCGGACCGGGTCACCCACTCCCTGATCGCCGGTGCGCTGCGCGCCGCCCCCGACGTGCCGGGCGGACTTCCCCCGGCGCTGGCGGAGTTCATGAGCGAGGCGACGGCCGTCCCCGACTGGGTCGAATGGGACCGGATCGAGCGCGGCGCGGCGGTCTTCCGTTCCCTCGGCCACAACAGCGGTGACATCCTCGCCCTCCTCTCCCTCGTCGGCGGCTACCGCTTCGGCGGACCGGCCGACCTGCTGGTCCTCACCGGCGGCATGGGCGGTACGCGGACACTGCGGCGCCTCGGGGAGACGACCAAGTGGTCCCATGCCGTGACCCGCCCCGGCGGTCTCCGTCCGGGTGCCGAGGGCTGGCGCCTCACGCTCCACGTCAGGGCCATGCACGCCCTGGTGAACGCCCGCTTCGCACCCCGCTGGGACAGCGCGCGCTGGGGCCTCCCGGTCAACGAGGCCGACCAGGCGGCCACGCTCGGCCTCTTCGACGCGACCGTGCTCGTCGGCTGCCGAGGGCTCGGGGTGCGGCTGACCCGGCGGCAGCGGGGCGACTTCATGCACCTCTGGCGGTACGTCGGCCATCTGATGGGGGTCGCGCCGGAATGGCTGACCGACGACGAGAACGTCCGGCACCGCTGGAACCACCACATCCTGCTGTCCGCCGCCGGGCAGACCCAGGCCGGCCGGGACCTCGCCCGGCTGACCATGGACGCCCAGGGGCGACTGGCCCACGGTCACGCCAGACCCGCCGTCGAACGGCTCCACCAGCGCTACGAGTACGCGCGCCGGATGAGCCTGCTCACCGTCTTCATGGGCCCGAGCGGGATGCGTGACCTGGGTCTGCGCCCCCGGCTCCCCTGGGGACTCGCGCTCTCCGTCACCAGGAACACGTTCCGGTACCGGCTCCTCGGAGCCCTGCCCGGTGGCCGGGAGCGCATCGAACGACACGGCGCCCGAGCCCAGGACCGCGACCTGGCCGCGATGTTCCCCGACGGCCGCGCCGCCGTGGCCCGTCTGCCGGAGACGGGGTGACGGACGGTGCGGACCGGTGCGGACCGGTGTGGTGCGGGACGGTGACGCGGTCGCGGTCGCGGAAATCCGTGTGCGCACCCGGCCGTGAGGCCCGTACCGTCGCGGTTCCCGGCGGCCGTACCCGAGGTCCGCCCCGTACGGAGAGAGCCGTCCGATGACCGGCCGACAGGCGACGACGACACTCTGGCGCCCCACCGGACCCGAGGAGCTGGCCCTGGTCGAGGAGTCGGGTCGGCGTGCCTGGCCGCCCCGGCTGCCCGAGCAGCCGATCTTCTATCCGGTGCTCGACGAGGAGTACGCGGTGATGATCGCCCGGGACTGGAACGTCAAGCACAGCGGCGCGGGCTTCGTGACCCGCTTCGAGGTGGACACGGAGTTCCTCCGCCGCTATCCGGTCAGGCAGGCGGGCGGCCGGACGATCCTCGAACTGTGGGTACCGGCGGAGGAGCTGGACGAGTTCAACGCCCACATCGTCGGGGAGATCCGGGTGACCCACACGTTCCGCTGAGGACGCCGGAGGACGCCGGAGTCTGCCGGGGCCCACCGAGAAGGGGCCCGTCAGATCCCCGGCGGGCAGGCCACGAGCAGGGGCAGCAGGGGGGCGGTCAGGGCGGCCGAGGCCAGGGAGCCGCGGAGGGCGGGGTGGGGGGCAGGGCGGGGGCCCAGGATGCGCTTCATCCGGAGCAGGGCCGTCGAGCCGCCCGCCCCGATCGCGCCCTCCGGGGTGCGGGCGGCGGCCATCTCGTACACCGCCGTCGCCAGGGTCTCGTCGGACTGGCGCCGCAGCGCGCGGTCGTCCGCGGTCATCTCCAGGAGCACGGCCATCTGCGTACGGGCCCGGCGGGCCAGCGGCAGCCACGGGAAGACGGTCGCGAACGCCTCGGTCGCGGCCAGCGGCAGATGGTGGCGTCCGGCGACGTGGCACCGTTCGTGTTCGAGGACGGCGTCCAGCTGCTCCGTCGTCAGCAGGCGTACGGCCGCGTCGCTCACGACGATCCGGGGGCGGAAGCCCGGCAGGCAGTACGCCCCGGGCACGGCGTGCGGCAGCACGGTGGCGCGGAGCCGTTCGCAGCGCGTCCCGACCTTGTCGAGCCGGTCGCGGTGGCGGGCACGGAGCAGCCCGGAGCGCGCGAGATGGAACAGGAACGCGCCGCCGAACGCGGCGACGACGGCCAGCGGCATCGCCACGGCGAGCCGCCCGGCGATCGTGGGACCGGACGCCGTCGGCTCCGGCGCGTCCAGACCGCAGGCGTGCAGCAGTCCGACGAGCCCCGCGTGCAGATGCCCGGTGGGCGCCGCCAGCTGGGCGGCGGCGAGCGCCACGGCGACGGTGAACGACAGGATCAGGGCGAGCCACACGGTCGCCCCGAGCGCGGGCGCCCGGTACGGCCACGCGCTGCGGACGAGCAGGTGCGGGGCGCCCGCGCCCACGGCGGCGGCGTACGCGAGCAGGACCGGGGCCGCGTTCACGGCTCGGCCCGTCGCCCGACGTCGCGGAGGGCCTTGCGCAGCGCCGCGATCTCCTCGGCGTCCAGGTTCTCCACGAACTGGGCGAGGGCGGCGGGCCGGTCCTCGCTGGCGCCCAGACCGTCCTCCATGAGGGCCGCCGCGTACGCCTCGCGGGTGGCGACGGCCCGGTACTGCCAGACCCGTCCGTCACGGGTACGGGTGAGGTGGCCCTTGTGGAAGAGGATGCTGGTGACCGTGGTCACGGTGGTGTAGGCGACGTCCCGGTGCAGGTTGATGTCGTCGACGACCTCGCGCACGGTGGCGAGGCGGTCCCATCTCCAGAGGCGGTCCATGATCTCCGCCTCAAGCTCCCCCAGCCGCCGCATGGGCCATGTCCTCTCCGCCGTTCCCGCACTCGGATGCATAGTAGACGGGCAGGTCGGGTGGCCTCTCGGCCGTGGGGAACCGGTCGGCGTCAGCCGACGCGGACTCCCCACATGAAGGGCATCCCGCTGCGCGCGATGGACTCGTAGCGGACCTGCGCGCCCGGCTTGGGGGAGTGGAGGATCTGTCCGCCGCCCGCGTAGAAACCGACGTGGCTGAGGTCGGTGCGCATGATGATGAGGTCGCCGGGCCTCAGGTCGCTCAGGGAGTTGATGCGGGTCCCGATGGTGGACTGGGCCTGCGAGGTGCGGGGGATGGACACGTCCGCCTGGCGGAAGGCCCAGGACGTGAGGCCGGAGCAGTCGAAGGAGGACGGCCCGACGGCGCCCCAGACGTACGGCAGTCCGACCCGGCTCTGGGCTGCCGCGAACGCGGCGGCGGCGCGGGTGGAGGCGCTGGTCTCGTTGCCGAGGTCGACGCGCTCGCTCGTCCGGTTGGCCCGGTCCTCCGCCGCGGCGATCCGCTCCCGCTCCTTCGCCGACAGGGTGTTGAGGAGGCGCTGTGCCTCGCGCAGCTTGCCCTGGATCTCGCTCTTCCGGTCGCCCAGTTCCTTCTCCACGGACGCGAGGTCGCCGAGCTTGCGCGCGGCCTCGCCGCGCTGCTGCTGGAGTGCCCGCTGCTGGGAGAGGAACTGCTGGAGGGCGGCGGTCTGCCGGTCTCCGGCCCGGTCGAGGGCGGAGGCCTTCGCCAGATAGGTCTCGGGTTCCTCGGAGAGGAAGAGCTGCAGGGAGGGGTCGAGTCCGCCCGAACGGTACTGGCCGGTGGCGACGTTGCCGATGCGGTCGCGCAGTCCGTTGAGCTCGCCCTGCTTGCGGGCGACCGCGTCCTGGAGGTTCGCCACCTGCTCCTTGAGCGTCCCGGCCTTCTCCTTGGCCCCGTTGTACTTCTCGGTCGCCTGGGTCGCCGCTTCGTAGAGCCGGTCCACCTGCGCCTGCACGCCCTTCTTGGTGGGGTCGGGCAGCGGGTCGGCGGAGGCCGTCTGGGTGGAGAGGGCGACGGCCGCCGCCGCGGTGGCGGTCACGACTCCGGTGTAGCGCGCGCTGTGTTGCTTCGGACGGCGGTGGGAAGCCACGGGTGCTCCTTCTTGCTCGACCGCCGACCGGGCAGGGCGTACCGGGGGCACGGCGGCGCCTCCGCCGCGCGCCCCGGGTGGGCGATCAGCCGTGCGAAGGCTCCGCGAATACTAAGCTTCTTAGATGCTAAGGCTCAATAAGGGTCCTTCGTCGTACGGTGCCGGGGGCCGCCACCGGGCCTCACAGGGGCAGCAGTTCGGGCCGCTTGGGGGCCAGCGGCTCGGCCGGGCCCCGGTGCAGCAGGTGCTGGCCCAGCCAGGGCAGGAAGTGCTCGCGGGCCCATCGCAGGTCCGGGAGCCGCTCCGCCTGCCGTGCCGGATCTGTCACCGTGCCCGGCACGGGAGCGTCCGGTACGGGCACGAGCCCCAGGACCTCGGCGCTCCGCAGCGCCACCCGCCGGTGACCCTCGGAGGACAGGTGCAGCCGGTCCTCGCTCCAGGCGCCCGGGTGCTGGAGGGACTTCATCGCCCACAGGTCGACGACCGGACAGCCGTGCCGGTCGGCGATGGCGTGGACGTGTGCCGTGTAGGTGGCGATCTTCCCCCGCAGTCTGCGCAGCACGGGGGTGTTCCGGGGGTCGAAGCCGGTGAAGACGAGCACCGTCCCCGCGGTGGCCCGGAGTTCGACGACGGCTTCCTCGAACCGTTCGGTGATGCGGTCCACGGAACTGCCGAGCCGCAGGATGTCGTTGCCCCCGGCGCAGAAGCTCACCAGGTCCGGCGCCAGCGCGGCGGCCCTGGGCACCTGCTCGGTGATGATCTCGTCGATGACCCGGCCCCGTACGGCGAGGTTGGCGTAGCGCAACGGGGTGGGGGAGCGGCGGGCGAGGAGCCCGGCGAGCCGGTCCGCCCAGCCCGCGAGGGCGCCTTCGCTGGTCTCGTCGCCGAGGCCCTCGGTGAAGCTGTCCCCGACCGCCACGAACGAGCCGATGGTGGTCCGGCCGGTCGTGCTCCGTTCTGCGGACACCTTGCTCCCCCTCCCGTTCCCCGCCCCGTCGCCGTGGGCGTCCGGGTCAGGCGCGCCCGGCGTAGTCGTAACCGGCGTCCTCGACCGTGTTCTCGATCAGCTTGTCGTCCAGCGGGCCGGAGCTGTTGACCGTGACGAGCCCGGTGGAGATCTCGATGTGCACGGTGTCCACGGCGTCCAGTTCCCGGAGCGCGCCGCTCACGATCGCCTTGCAGTGGCCGCTGTTGACGCCGGCGACCTTGTAGGTGGTGGTGTAGGCGGACATGGCACCCTCCCGGGCTCGATCTGCATACCCCCTAGGGGTATCTCTCGCTGTTATGTATACCCTCAGGGGGTATCGCTTCGCAAGGGGGGCCGCGACAGGAAGCCGCCCCGTGGGCGAGGGTCCGCGGGGCGGTGACGGAACGGGCGGGGTGTGCTCAGTTCTCCGAGCTGACCTGGGCGTGCAGGTCGAAGTACGACTTCTCGCCGCCCGTGGAGCAGGTGTCCAGGCGCAGCTTCGCGCCCTGCGCGGTACCGCCCCACGGCATGACGCAGGTGGTGACGGCGGCCTTGGGCTGGAACTGGAAGTAGCCGTTCCATGTGCCGACCGTGTTGAACAGGGAGTCGCCGCTGGCACAGGAGTAGAGCGCGATGGCGTCGCCCTTGGCCCCACCGCCGGACCAGTTGTTCAGACACAGGCTCGGGTTGCCGACCGACTGGATCTGGAAGTAGTGGCTGGTGGACCAGACGAAGTTCCACCGGAGACGGGGGACCGGACGGGGGTGGGAGGGCCCGGGGCGCGCGAGGCCAGGGCCGGGGTCGGCCTTGTCGTAGACCGGCCTCGGTACCCGACCGGCCTCGGTGGCCCGGAACAGGCCCTGGCGTGCCCGGAAACCGGCTAGAACCGGCCGCAGGGTCGGCCCCGGTACGAGTACCGGCCCCGGGGACCGGCCGAGGCACCGCCCTCGGCATCCGCGCCGCCCTCGATACCCGCACCCCTCAGCACCCGCACCACCCCCGTACCGGACCGACGGGCGCCCCGAGCCCGCCCCGCCCCGCCCCGTGCCGTGCCGCGATCGGCGTTCCGGGAGACCCCCGCGCGGGTAGGGACACCGCCCGAGACCCGCCCGGTCGCCGACCGGGCCTCGTTCCGTCCTCCCCGCCGAACGAAGGGTTCCTCCGCATGACCGACACCGTTCCCCCGGGAAGACCCGCCGGACCCGCGTCCTCCGGCGGGCGCGTCGAGCTCGCGCCCGGCGCGACCCCGACCGACCCCCGCTTCGTCAACGACGACCTGCTCCCCGTCCCCGTCCCGCAGCGGCGCTGGACCACGTACAACTTCGCCGCCCTCTGGGTCGGCATGGCGCACAACATCCCGTCCTGGATGCTCGCCTCGGGGCTCGTCGCCCTCGGCATGGACTGGAAACAGGCGGTCCTCACCATCGCCCTCGCCAATGTGATCGTGCTCGTGCCGATGCTGCTCACCGGGCACGCCGGGCCCAAGTACGGCATCCCCTTCCCGGTCCTCGCCCGCGCCTCCTTCGGGCTGCGCGGGGCCAACCTCCCGGCGCTCGTGCGCGCGGGCGTGGCCTGTGCCTGGTTCGGCATCCAGACCTGGATCGGCGGTCAGGGCGTCTTCGTCCTGCTCGACAAGGTCTTCGGCGGCGGCTGGGCCGACGCGTCGCGGATCGGCGGCCAGCCCTGGACGCTCTGGCTCTGCTTCGTCCTCTTCTGGGCCCTCGAACTCGCCCTCATCCACAGGGGCATGGAGGCGCTGCGCCGCTTCGAGAACTGGGCGGCGCCCTTCGTGGTCGTCGGCGCGCTCGTGCTGCTCGGCTGGGTCGCGGCGAAGGCCGGCGGTCTCGGGCCGCTGCTCGACCAGCCGTCGGAGCTGGGCTGGGGCGCCGACTTCTGGCCGGTGTTCTTCCCCGCGCTCATGGGGATGATCGCCTTCTGGTCGACGCTCAGTCTCAACATCCCCGACTTCACCCGCTTCGGCGCGGGCCAGCGCTCCCAGATCCTGGGGCAGAGCCTGGGACTGCCCACCACCATGACGCTCTTCGCGCTGCTCTCGGTGCTCGTCACCTCCGGCTCGCAGGCGGTGTACGGGGCTCCGGTCTGGGACCCGGTGGCGCTCGCCGCCCGGACGGACAACGTCTTCGGGCTGCTCTTCGCGCTGGTGACCGTGCTGGTCGCCACCCTCTCCGTGAACCTCGCGGCCAACGTGGTCTCCCCGGCGTACGACCTCGCCAACCTCGCGCCGAGGCTGGTGGACTTCCGCACCGGCGCGATGATCACCGGCGTCGTCGGGGTGGTCATCATGCCGTGGAAGCTGACCGCCACCCCCGAGCTGTACATCTTCACCTGGCTCGGTCTCGTCGGCGGTCTCCTCGGTACGGTGGCGGGCATCCTCATCGCCGACTACTGGCTCGTCCGCAGGACCGTCCTCGACCTCGCGGGGCTCTACCGGGCCGACGGGCCCTACTGGTACCGGGGCGGCTGGAACCCGGCGGCCGTCGTGGCCTTCGTGGTCGGCGGTGTCCTCGCGGTCGGCGGCTCCCACTCGGCGCCGGGCACCGGTCCCTTCCCGGAGGACGGCCTCGTCCCCTTCCTGAAGCCGCTCGCCGACTACGGCTGGGCCGTGGGCCTCGTCGCCTCCCTGCTCGTGTACGTCCTCCTCATGAGGCGCGCGGGAGCGGCCCGGTGACCCCCGTGATCCAGTCGACGTAGAAGCGGACGCGGGTGTTCACGGCAGGGGTGTCGGTGGCGCACTCCCTGCCGTAGGACACCAGACCCACCACGTACGGCCGTCCCGCGACCGTGTGGACCAGCGGCCCGCCGGAGTCGTACTGGCAGCTGTCGCGGCCCGGGGCGTACGTGCAGAGCTGACCGGCGCCGACCTCCGTCATGCCCCGCCGGACGCAGGCGGTGTTGCTCATCGTGCCGAGGGTCACGGTCCGCAGCACGTCGGAGGTACGGCCGCCGTAGGACATGGCGCCCCAGCCGGGGACCTCGACCTGTACGCGGTCGAAGGCTCCGGGCGCGTACCCGGTGGGCAGGGCGACCGGGCGCACGTCACGGCTGGGGGCGACCGGCTCGGACAGCTCCACGAGCGCGAGGTCGTCGAGCTGTCCCGACGGGTCGTAGCCCGGGTGCGCGACGAACCGGACCGGGGCCGCCAGGACCGCGTTCGGACTGTCCGCGCCGGTCGTCAGGTCGTGGTCGCCGAGGAGCACACCGATCCGGGTGGTACGGGCGTACGCCCCCGTCAGGCAGTGGGCGGCGGTGAGCACCCACCGGTCGCCGACCAGCGCCCCGCCGCACACCACCCGACGCTCCACGACGTCCACGAGCCCCGCCATGAAGGGGTACTGGTGGGGCCTGGCCTCCCGCCCCCCGACGACGGCCCGCGCGGTCGGCGCGAGGCCCAGCGGGCCGACGGCCAGGACCGTGCCCGCGACCGTCGCCAGGAGCTTGCGCGGCCATCCCATGTGCTCTCCAACCGTCGGCGCCGTGTTCCGGGACGGCCGACTGCGGAGACGTTTCCTCTGATGTGCCGCCCGGACCCCAGGCAGTCAACGAACGGACGGGGGAGGGGTCACTGGACCCGCCTTCGACGGGTGTACGGCGACCGGCCGCGACGCGTGGGGGAACGAGGCGCCGGGCGCACGCCCCCGGCGCCGCCCCGTTCGCCCAGGGGTGCCCCGGAGCGCCCCGGGCGGAGCGGGAGTGGCCTCGGGGCGGCCCGCGGGTGACCCGGCGCGTCAGGCGTGACCCCGGCGGGACGGGAGCGACCCCGGCGGAGCGGGAGCGACTCCGGCGGACGCGACCGGGCCGCCCCCGGGACCGCCCGTCCCTACGGCACCCGGGCCGTCCACTCCGGGGTGCCGAACTTGGACTCCGCCAGTTCCTTCGCCCGCGCCAGCTCGTCCTCCGTGACGTGGCCCTCCGCGAGCCCGTACCGGCCGCGGAAGGAGGCGATCATGCGCTCGATCACCGCCTCGCGCGGCAGCCCCGTCTGGCGCCGCAGCGGGTCCACCCGCTTCTTCGCGCTCTTCGTGCCCTTGTCGGACAGCTTCTCGCGGCCGATCCGGAGCACCTCCGTCATCTTGTCCGCGTCGATGTCGTACGCCATCGTCACGTGGTGCAGGACCGCGCCCCCGCCCGCCACCATCCGCTTCTGCGCCGCGCCCGCGATCTTGCCCGCCTCCGTGGCGATGTCGTTCAACGGCTGGTACCAGGCCCGCACCCCCATGTCGCCGAGCGCGCCGAGGACCCAGTCGTCCAGATAGGCGTAGCTGTCGGTGAACGACAGGCCCTGCACGAGGGCTTCGGGCACCGAGAGCGAGTACGTGATCGTGTTGCCCGGCTCGATGAACATGGCGCCGCCACCGCTGATCCGGCGCACCACCTGGATGCCGTGCCGCTCGGCCGCCTCCGGGTCGACCTCGTTGCGCAGCGACTGGAAACTGCCGATGACCACCGCGGGGGCGCCCCATTCCCAGACCCGCAGCGTCGGCGGGCGCCGCCCGGCCGCGACCTCGGCCGTCAGGACCTCGTCCAGCGCCATGTGCAGCGCCGGGGACTGCGGCGGCATACGGACCAGCTGCCAGTCGTAGTCCGTCCAGTCGGTGGCGTGCGCGAGCGCGCGCCGGACCGCGACCCCGATGCCCTCCGAGGTCAGCCCGAACATCCGGGTGCCCGGCGGCAGCGCCGCGTCGATCCGGGCGGCGAGCCCGGCGGCGCCGGTGTCCACCGGCGCTCCCTCCAGGGCCCGGTCGATCGACAGGATGGCCTCGTCGGGCTCCAGGAAGAAGTCGCCGGCGACCCGCACGTTCCGCAGGACACCGTCCTCGGCGTCGAGGTCGACGACCACCAGCTTCCCGCCGGGGACCTTGTACTCACCGTGGTACGCGCCGTGCACGGAACCCTCCCTGCCTGTAAGGGGTGAACTCGGCCAAAGGGTACTCCCCGGGGAAACGGACGGTGACGAACGCGACGGCCCGGCTGTCAGCCCCCCGTGCTTAGCTGGGGGACATGATCGATGAGTTCCCCGAGCACGTCCTCGACGTCCCCCTGGCCCAGGTGGAGGAGGCCGTTCGCAAGGCTGCCGCCGCCGAGATCACGCCGCGCTTCCGGCAGCTCGCCGACGAGGAGATCCTGGAGAAGAACGGGCCGCACGACCTGGTCACCGTCGCCGACCGGGCCGCCGAGGCACACCTCACCGCCTCCCTCACCGCCCTGCTGCCCGGCTCCGTGGTCGTCGGCGAGGAAGCGGTCCACGCCGACCCCGCCGTCTACGACGCGCTGCGGGGCGACGCCCCCGTGTGGATCGTCGACCCCGTCGACGGCACCCGTCAGTTCGTCCACGGAGACCCCGGCTTCTGCACCCTCGTCGCGCTCGCGCTCCACGGCGAACTGCTCGCCTCCTGGACCTTCGCACCCGCGCTCGACGAGTTCGCCGTCGCCGTCAAGGGCGGCGGCGCCCTCCTCGACGGGCAGCCGCTGCGCTCCGGCGCGCCCGCCCCCGGCGCCGTCCTGGAGGTCGCCACCTCCCACCCCGACTACACCACCCCCGACGAGAAGCGCGCCCTGCTCGGTCTGGTCACCGAGGGCGTCCGCCCCCGGCCCTGCGGCTCCGCGGGACTGGAATACCTGGCGGTGGCCCGCGGCGCGCTCGACGCCACCGCCTTCTCCTGGGAGTTCGCCTGGGACCACGCGGCCGGACTCCTCCTCGTCACCGAGGCGGGCGGCACCCACACCACCGTCGCGGGCGAGCCGTTCCGGATCACCGGGGGGAACGCCCTGCCGTTCACGGCGGCACGCGACACGGCGACCGCCGAGCGGATACGCGCCCTTCTCGGGGGGCAGTGAGAAGGGCGCGACCACCGGCCTATCCTGTGAGCCTTGGCCATCGGCTGACGAAGGAGTCCGAAGGTGCCGAAGGGGACGTCCATGCTCGATGCCGTCGTCGTGGGAGCGGGGCCGAACGGCCTGACCGCCGCCGTCGAACTCGCCCGCAGGGGCTTCTCCGTGGCCGTCTTCGAGGCGAAGTCCACCGTCGGCGGCGGCGCCAGGACCGAGGAACTGACCCTCCCCGGCTTCCGGCACGACCCCTGCTCCGCCGTGCACCCGCTCGGCGCGGGCTCGCCCGTCTTCCGCACGATGCCGCTCGCCCGGTACGGACTGGAGTGGCTCCACCCCGAACTGCCCATGGCCCACCCCTGGGACGACGGGACCGCCGCCGTCCTCGCCCGCTCCGTCGCCGAGACCGCCGCCTCCTTCGGCCCGCACGACGCGGGGGCGTACCGCAGGCTCGTCGCCCCCTACCTCGGCAAGTGGGACGGCCTCGCCCGGGACTTCATGCAGCTGCCGCTCACCGCACTGCCCCGCGACCCCGTCACCCTCGCCCGCTTCGGCATCGACGGACTGCCGCCGTCCACCTGGCTGATGCGTCGCTTCCGCGACGAGAAGGCCAAGGGCCTGTTCGCCGGGCTCGTCGGCCATGTCATCGCCCCCCTCGGCGGCTTCGCCACGAGCGCCGTCGGCCTGGTCTTCGCGCTCGCCGCCCACGCGGGCGGCTGGCCGATGCCCCGGGGCGGCTCCCAGTCGATCTCCGACGCCCTCACCGCGTACCTCAAGGACCTCGGCGGCGCCGTGCACACCGACTTCGAGGTCAAGCGCCTCGACGACCTGCCCCCGGCCCGCGCCTACGTCTTCGACACCTCACCGACGGCCCTCGCCCGGATCGCCGGATTCGGCGGGCACTACGACCACTACCGCTACGGCGCCGGTGTCTTCAAGATCGACTATGCCCTCGACGGACCCGTGCCGTGGACCGCGCCGGAAGCCCGGCGCGCCGGAACCGTCCAGATCGGTCCCACCGCCGGAGAGATCGACACCGCCCTGCACCGCGCCTCCTCCGGCACCGCCCCCGACGCCCCCTTCCTCATCACCGCGCAGCCCAGCCTCGTCGACCCCTCCCGCGCCCCCGAGGGCAAGCAGGTCTTCTGGGCGTACGGCCATGTGCCCAACGGCTGGACCGGAGACCTCACCGACGCGATCGAGCGCCAGATCGAGCGCTTCGCCCCCGGCTTCCGCGACCGCGTCCTCGCCCGCGCCACCGCCGGACCGCCCGAACTCGCCGCGCACAACGCCAACTACGTCGGCGGCGACATCGCCTGCGGCGCCGCCCGGGGCCTCCAGCTCCTGCTGCGCCCCACCCTCTCCCTCCGCCCCTACGCCACCCCCCACCCGGCGGTCTTCCTCTGCTCCGCGGCGACCCCGCCCGGCCCCGGCGTGCACGGCATGTCCGGGCACAACGCGGCGAAGGCGGTCTGGCGCCGCCTTCGAAAATAGACTGCCCCCATGGCAAAGTACTTCGACGTCCATCCCGAGAATCCGCAGCCCCGCACCATCGGCACCATCGCCGACAGCATCAGGAACGGGGCGCTCGTGGCGTACCCGACCGACTCCTGTTACGCGCTCGGCAGCCGCCTCGGCAGCCGGGACGGCATCACCCGCATCCGCGCGATCCGCCACCTCGACGACCGGCACCACTTCACGCTCATGTGCCAGAACTTCGCCCAGCTGGGCCAGCTCGTCCAGGTCGACAACGACGTCTTCCGCGCGATCAAGGCCGCCACCCCCGGCCCGTACACCTTCATCCTGCCCGCCACCCGGGAGGTGCCGCGCCAGCTCCTCCACCCCAAGAAGAAGACCGTCGGCGTCCGCATCCCCGACCACGTCGTCACCCAGGCACTGCTGACCGAACTGGGCGAGCCGCTGCTCTCCAGCACCCTGCTGCTCCCCGACGAGGCGGAACCCCTCACCCAGGGCTGGGAGATCAAGGAACGGCTCGACCACCAGGTCGACGCCGTGATCGATTCCGGCGACTGTGGAACCGAACCCACCACCGTGGTCGACTTCTCCAGTGGCGAGCCCGAGATCACGCGCCGCGGGGCCGGTGACACCACGCGGTTCGAGTAGGACGGCACGCCGGTACGCGCGACCGCGTGCCGCCATGTGACCTGTGCCGGCCGTACGAGGCACCACAACGGGGGAGTTCCCTTCTCATGTCCATGCGTCGTCTTCGTGTCCCCGCCCTGTCCGCCGTCGCGCTGGTCTGCGGCCTCGCCCTGACGGGCTGTTCCGGCGCCACGACGACCGGCTCGGCGAGCGGCAGCTCGACGGATTCCGCCGCCGCGCCGAGCGGGACGCCGTCCGCGTCCGGCTCCGTGTCCGCCTCCCCGTCGGCTTCCTCCTCCGCCGACGCCTCGGCCTCCCCGTCCGCGTCGGCCTCCGGCGGCTCCTCCTCCGGCTCCGACGACGCCGGGGCCGGGGCCGGGCAGCCCTGCCGCACCGCCGGTCTCGGCTTCGAGATCGCCCCCGGCAGCGGTGCCCAGGCCGTCGGCGAGGAGGGCGCGGTCGTGGTCCGGCTCACCAACAAGAGCGGTACCCCCTGCACCCTCAAGGGCTACCCGGGCGTCGACCTCGTGGGCGCCAGCACCTGGTCCCTGCCCCGGCAGACCTCCCAGAAGCCCCGGCTCGTCACCCTCAAGCCCGGAGCGCGCACCGCCTTCACCGTCACCTACCAGTCGTACGGCGGCGACGGCGTCGAGCTGACCCCCCGGACGATGGTCGTCACCCCGCCCGGCGAGACCCGGGCGAAGACCCTGACCTGGACCTTCTCCCCGGTCCTGCTCCAGGACGGAGCCACCCACCCGGGCTCGTACGTCGGCCCCGTCGGCGGCAACTGACCCGACCGGTCGCGGCGCCGCCTCCCGCCGGGCGCCGCGACCAGGGCGGACACCCATGTCGTTTTTCCGCCAGCCCGAGCGCCGTACGTCGCCGATGCTTGATTCATGCACACCGACACGGAGCGCTGCGTACGGGCCGTCCAGTCGAAGGACGCCCGCTTCGACGGCGTGTTCTTCACCGCCGTCCGCACCACCCGGATCTACTGCCGGCCCAGCTGTCCGGCCCATCCGCCCAAGCCCGAGAACATGGAGTTCCACCCCAGCTCCGCCTCCTGCCAGCGGGCCGGATTCCGCGCCTGCAAACGCTGCCGCCCCGACACCACCCCCGGCTCGCCCGAGTGGAACGTCCGCGCGGACGCCGTGGCCCGCGCCGTCCACCTCATCCAGGACGGGGTCGTCGACCGGGAAGGCGTCCCCGGGCTCGCCCGGCGGCTCGGCTGGTCCACCCGCCAGATCGAACGCCAGCTCCTCGCCGAACTGGGCGCGGGACCCCTCGCCCTGGCCCGCGCCCAGCGCGCCCAGACCGCCCGGGTCCTCATCGAGACGACCGCCATGCCCCTGGGCGAGATCGCCTTCGCGGCCGGATTCGCCTCGATCCGCACCTTCAACGAGACCGTCCGCGAGGTCTTCGCCCTCACCCCCGGCGAACTCCGCGCCCGCGCCTCCCGCCCCACAGGAACCACAGAAACCACAGAAACCACCGGACCCGCCCGCACCGGCACTCCCGGCACGATCTCCCTCCGGCTGCCGTTCCGCACCCCCCTGGAACCCTCCAACCTCTTCGGCCACCTCGCCGCCACCGCGGTCCCCGGCATCGAGGAGTGGCGCGACGGCGCCTACCGCCGGACGCTGAACCTCCCGTACGGCCACGGCATCGTCGCCCTCGCCCCCCGCCCCGACCACATCGCCTGCGGCCTCTCCCTCACCGACCCCCGCGACCTGACCCACGCCATCAGCCGCTGCCGCAGGCTCCTCGACCTCGACGCCGACCCCGTGGCCGTGGACGACCGGCTGCGCGCCGACCCGCTGCTCGCGCCCGTCGTGGACACCGCGCCCGGCCGCCGGGTGCCCGGGACCGTGGACCCCGCCGAGTTCGCCGTACGGGCCGTCCTCGGCCAGCAGGTCTCCACCGCCGCCGCCCGCACCCACGCCGCCCGGCTGGTCACCGCGCACGGCACCCCCGTCGACGACCCCGAGGGCGGCCTCACCCACCTCTTCCCCGGCCCCGAGGCCCTCGCCGTCCTCGACCCGGAGACCCTCGCCCTGCCCCGCAGCCGACGCACCACCCTGCTCACCCTCGTCCGGGCCCTCGCCGACGGCTCCCTCACCCTCGGCCCCGCCGAGGACCGCGAGGAGACCCGCGCCCGGCTGCGCGCCCTGCCCGGCTTCGGCCCCTGGACCACCGAGATCATCGCCATGCGGGCGCTCGGCGACCCCGACGCCTTCCTCCCCGGCGACCTCGGCGTCCGCCGCGCCGCCGAAGGACTCGGCCTCCCCGGCACCCCTGCCGCCCTCACCGCCCGCGCGGCACACTGGCGCCCCTGGCGCGCGTACGCCGTGCAGTACCTGTGGGCGACCGACGACCACCCGATCAACCTCCTGCCCACCGAAGGACACTGAACCGCCATGCCCCCCACCGTCCTGCACACCGTGATGGACAGCCCGTACGAGCCGCTGACCCTCGTCGCCGTCGACGGCGTCCTCAGCCGCGTCCACATGACCGGCCAGCGCCACCGGCCGTCCGAGGAGACCTTCGGCGCGCCCGACCCGCGCCCCTTCACCGAGGCGGTCCGCCAGCTCGACGCCTACTTCGCGGGCGAGCTCACCGAGTTCGACCTGCCGCTGCGTCTGATCGGCACCGAGTTCCAGCGGCGCGTCTGGGCCGAGCTGTGCCGCATCCCGTACGGCGAGACCCGTACGTACGGCGAACTCGCCGACGCCCTCGGCAACCCGGGCGCCTCCCGCGCCGTCGGCCTCGCCAACGGGAAGAACCCGGTCAGCGTGATCGTCCCCTGCCACCGGGTGGTCGGCGCGGGCGGCGGACTCACCGGCTACGGCGGCGGTCTCGACCGCAAGCAGCGGCTCCTCGCCTTCGAATCGGGCCGGGACCACACGCTCTTCTGACCTGGCCGGGACCGCGCTCCGTTCCGGCCGGGCCGGGACCCCACAGCCCGGCGCCGGAATCGCACACTCCCGCGACACCGCGCCCGGACCGGTGCTACGTTCCCCGCACGGCCGAGGTCACCGTCGCACTCGACGCGCCCGAGCCCCCGCAGGGCTGACGGACCCGGGCCCTCAGCCCTCGTCCTCCGGGGAGTCCGACTCCGTACGGGCCTTCGCCGCCCGGCGCAGCCTCGGATGACGGTTGGTGCCCCGCTCGGTCATCGCCTCCCCGACCATGGTGCGGACCGCGTCCCGCATCCCGTGCAGGGCCTGGTGCCGGGCCGGGCCCGCCCCCGGATCCTCCCGCAGCTCCTTCAGGAGGGCGAAGCACAGCACCAGCATCACCACCACGAACGGCAGCGCCACCAGGATCGTCGCCGTCTGGAGCGAGTTCAGCCCGCCCGCGACGAGCAGCACCGCCGCCACCACGGCCATCAGGACGCCCCAGGTCACCACCAGCCAGGTCGGCGGGTGGAGCGAACCCCGGCTGGTCAGCGACCCCATCACCAGGGACGCCGAGTCCGCGCTGGTGATGAAGTACGTCATCACCAGGAGCATCGCGATGACCGAGGTGACCGTGCCGATCGGCAGCGCCTCCAGCATCCCGAACAGCGAGGCCTCCGCCCCGTCCTTGACGGTCGACGCCAGATCGGCCGCACCCGTCGACTCCAGACGGATCGCCGTGCCGCCCATCACGCAGAACCACACCACGGTCGCGCCGGACGGCACGAGGAGCACGCCCACCAGGAACTCCCGGATCGTCCGGCCGCGCGAGATCCGGGCGATGAAGGTGCCGACGAACGGTGCCCAGGACAGCCACCACGCCCAGTAGAAGATCGTCCACGCGCCCAGCCACTCCCGGTCGGTGAACGCCCCGGTGCGGCTCGCCATCGGCAGGAGCTGGTCCAGGTACCCGCCGACCGAGGCCGGAATGGTGTCGAGGATGTACACGGTGGGTCCGAGCAGGAAGACGAACAGCATCAGACAGCCCGCGAGGAAGACGTTCAGCGTGGAGAGCCACTTCACGCCCTTGTGCAGCCCGGAGAACGCCGACAGCACGAAGGCGGCCGAGAGCGACGCGATGATGATCAGTTCGATGGCCTTGGAGTCCTTCACCCCCATCGTCAGGTTCAGCCCCTCGGCGACCTGGAGGGTGCCCAGCCCCAGACTCGTCGCCGTGCCGAAGACCGTGGCGAAGACCGCGAGCAGGTCGATGGCCTTGCCCGGCCAGGAGTTCGCCCGCCGCTCGCCCATCAGCGGCACGAACGCCGAACTCAGCCGGTTGCCCCGGCCCTTCCGGAAGCCCGCGTACGCCAGCGCGAGGCCCGCGATGCCGTAGATCGCCCAGGGGGTCAGCGTCCAGTGGAAGAACGAGTACTCCAGGGCCGTCCGCGCCGCCGCGCCCGTGCCCGCCGGGACCCCGCTGGCCGGGGGAGGGCTGAGGAAGTGCGTCAGCGGCTCCCCGACGCCGTAGAACATCAGGCCGATGCCCATGCCCGCGCTGAACATCATCGCGATCCACGCCAGCGTGGTGAACTCCGGCTCCGAGTCGTCCGTGCCCAGCCTGATCCGGCCGAACCGGCTCAGCGCGATCACCACGCACAGCACCAGGAAGGTGTCGGCGGCCACCACGAACAGCCAGGCGAAGTTGGCGAGGACCCATTGCAGGGCCGTGGCGGAGGCGCTGTCGAAGGAGTCCTTGCCGAGGGCGGCCCAGGCGACGACGGCGACGACCGTGGCCACCCCGATGCCGATGACCTTGCCGTCGGGCGCGTACCGCTCCTGTGGGTCCCTGTCGATCGGTTCCGTGCTCATGCGACCCCACTATGGTGCGGAATTTCGTCTTTTCCGGGGGTGGCACGCCGTCCGGGGCTCCGGATAGGGTCGGCCACGGCGCGACTGCACGTTCGAAAGCAAGGGATGCAAGGTGACGGACGGCGCAGCAACTCAGGTCGCCCACGTGCTCGTGGCGGCCGACAAGTTCAAGGGCTCGCTCACGGCCGTGCAGGTCGCGGAGCGGGTCACGGCGGGACTCCGCAGGGTCGTCCCTGAGCTGGTGGTGGAGACGCTGCCGGTGGCCGACGGCGGCGACGGCACCGTCGCGGCGGCCGTCGCGGCCGGATTCGAGCGCAGGGAACTCCCGGTGACGGGCCCCCTCGGCGAACCGGTCGTCGCCGCCTTCGCGCTGCGCGGCACCACCGCCGTCGTGGAGATGGCCGAGGCCTCCGGCCTCCAGCTCCTCCCGGCCGGGGCCTTCGCGCCGCTCACCGCCACCACGTACGGCTCCGGTGAACTGCTCCGCGCGGCCCTTGACGCGGGCGCCACCACGCTCGTCTTCGGGGTCGGCGGCAGTGCCACCACCGACGGCGGCGCGGGTATGCTCGCCGCGCTCGGCGCCCGGCTCCTCGACGCGGACGGCGAGCCCGTCGGACCCGGCGGCGCGGCCCTCGCCGAACTGGCCTCGGCCGACCTCTCCGGCCTCGACCCGCGCCTCGCCGCGGTCGAGCTGATCCTCGCCAGCGACGTCGACAACCCGCTGACCGGCCCCAAGGGTGCCCCCGCGGTCTACGGACCGCAGAAGGGCGCCACCCCCGACGACGTCCGCACCCTGGACGCGGCCCTCGCCCACTTCGCCACCGTCCTGGAGAAGACCGTCGGCCCCCGGGCGGCCGAGGCGGCCCTGGCCCCCGGCGCGGGCGGCGCGGGCGGCATCGGCTACGGCGCGCTCATCCTCGGCGCGAGCTTCCGCCCCGGCATCGAGCTGATGCTCGACGTCCTCGGCTTCGCCCCCGCCCTGGAGCGCGCCACCCTGGTCATCACCGGCGAGGGCTCCCTCGACGAGCAGACCCTGCACGGCAAGGCCCCGGCGGGCGTCGCCGCGGCGGCCCGCGCGGCGGGCAAGGAGGTCGTCGCGGTCTGCGGACGCCTGGCCCTCCCGCCGGAGGCCCTGGGCGCGGCGGGCATCCGCCGGGCCTACCCCCTCGCGGAACTGGAGCCGGACCCGGCCACGTCCATGGCGAACGCGGGCCCGCTCCTGGAGGACGTGGCGGCGGCCATCGCCCGCGACTTCCTGAGGTGACGTGCGGGGGACCGCCCCGGGCCGCCCCTCCGCACGTCACACGGACGAAACAACACGGTGTGAGGCTCGGTGCATGAACGCACCGATCCAACCGGCCGCCGTGATCGAGGAGAACCGCTCCCACCCCGGCCTTCCCGCCCTGCTCACCGCCTACCACCTGGTCAACCAGGAGCGGAAGGGAACGCCCGTCGCCACGGCCGCCGGGCTTCCGGCCGCCTACCGGGCCGAGACCGAGGACCCGGCCGCCGCCTTCGCCGCCGACACGGTCCTGCTCGCCACCGGGCCGGGCGGTCCCCTCCCGCTCGGCTGCGTCGTCCTCCGGGCCCCCCGGGAGGGCCGGGCGCCGGAGGTCAAGCGCCTCTGGGTCACCCCCGGGGCGCGCCGGCGGGGGATCGCGCGGGCCCTCATGACCGAGGCCCTGGGCCGGGCGTCGGCGGCCGGGGCCGGAGCCGTACGCCTCACCGTCTGGGCCGGGAGACCGGAACCGCTCGCCCTCTACGAGGACCTCGGCTTCGCCACCGTCCCCTCCTGGGACGACCGACCGGGCCTCCTCTGCCTGGAGAAGCCCCTGGAGAAGCCCCTGGAGGCGCTCCCGGGGACGCCCACGGGCGCACGGACGGAGACCGCCGCGAACCGGCCCACGGCGACGCCCGCGGAGGGGCTCATGGAGGAGCCCGCGGACCGGCCCGCGGGCGAGTCCCCGCGCGAGCGTACGGAGAGGCACCCGCACGCCGGGGCCGGGCAGCCCGCCGACCGTGTCGCCCGGCTGACCGCCGACGAGGTGCGCCGCCACGCCGCCGACGGGCTCGCGGCCCTGCTCGTGGACGCCGTGGACGACGGCGCCTCCGTGGGCTTCCTGGCTCCCCTGGAGGCCGCCGTGGCCACCTCCTGGTGGTCAGGGGCCGCCGAAGAGGCCGAGCGGGGCGTACGGGAGGTCTGGGCGGCCCACGGGCCGGACGGGAGGCTCACCGGCGTCGTCACCCTGGTCCGCGCCGGTACGGCCAACGGACGGCACAGGGGCGAGGTCTCCCGGCTGCTCGTCCACCGGTCGGCGCGCGGCCGGGGGCTCGGCCGCGCCCTGCTCGCCGAGGCCGAGGCGCACGCCGCCGCGACCGGGCTCACGCTGCTCGTCCTGGACACGCGGACGGACAGCCCGGCCGAGCGTCTCTACCGGGGCGCGGGCTGGACCGCCGCCGGAACGATCCCGGACTTCGCCGCCGACCCGGCGGGCGTCCCGTGCGCCACCACGCTCTACTACAAGCGCCTCGGCTGACCCCCGGCCCCCGGGCACACGGAAGGGCCCCGGAGGCGGTGATCGCCTCCGGGGCCCTTCTTCGTACGTCGTGCGCTACGGCAGCTGCGCCGCCCGCGCCTCCCGGTTCTCGCGCCGGTTGCCACGGAAGGTGTTCACCCGCCGGGCGGTCGCGAAGAGGGGGATCACGGCGCCCATCACGACCTGGAGCGCGCAGCCCGCCTGGAGCAGGAACGCGCCGCCCGGGGCGTCGAACGCCCACGCCGCCAGCATTCCCATGGCGCCGACGATCCAGCTGAGCATCGCCACGGCGAGAACGCCCCGGGGCTTGGGGTACTCGACCCGGCTCACCATCAGCCACGCGACACCGATGATCGCGAGCAGCGTCGGGATGAACGGCAGCTCCAGGAGCACGATCGAGACGACCGTCAGGGCGCCGAAGGGGCTCGGCATCCCCTGGAACATGCCGTCCTTCATCGTCACGCAGGAGAATCTGGCCAGTCGCAGCACCACCGCGAGCAGCACCACGATCGCGGCCACCGCCGAGACCTTCTGCTGGGCGTCGTCCGCGACCATTCCGTACACGAGGACGAAGTAGGCCGGGGCGAGCCCGAAGCTGATCAGGTCCGACAGGTTGTCGAGCTCGGCGCCCATCGGGGAGGAGCGCAGCTTGCGCGCCACGATCCCGTCGAAGAGGTCGAAGATCGCCGCGGCGAGCATCAGGATCACGGCGGTGGCGGCGCTGTTGCGCGCCATGCCGGTCTCCGCGCTGCCCGTCAGGTGCGGGATGAGGATGCCGGTGGTGGTGAAGTACACCGCCATGAAGCCACACGTGGCGTTACCGAGCGTGAGGGCGTCCGCTATGGACAGCCTCAGCGACAACGGCATCTCCTCGTTGTCCTCGGCCGACTCGTCGTCGCTCCCTGCGACCCAGTCGGCGGCCCGTGTGTCGGGATCAATCACGGTCAATGCGAGTCACCCCCGCTGTGGTGGCCTGGCCGACCTCGACGGCGACCTCGACACCCTCGGGGAGGTAGATGTCGACGCGCGAGCCGAAGCGGATCAGGCCGATACGGTCACCCTGCTCGACCTTCGTCCCCTGGGGGACGTACGGCACGATGCGACGGGCGACGGCGCCCGCGATCTGGACCATCTCGATGTCACCGAGCTCGGTGTCGAAGTGCCAGACGACGCGCTCGTTGTTCTCGCTCTCCTTGTTGAACGCCGGGACGAAACCGCCGGGAACGTGCTCCACGGACGTCACCGTGCCGGCCAGCGGCGCGCGGTTGACGTGGACGTTCAGCGGGCTCATGAAGATGGCGACCCGGGTGCGCCCGTCCTTCCACGGCATGATGCTCTGCACCACGCCGTCGGCGGGGGAGATGACCCGGCCCTGAGCGATCTCTCGCTCGGGGTCGCGGAAGAACCACAACATGCCGGCCGCGAGCGCGGTGACCGGCACGGCGACGGCCGCGGCACGCTTCGACTTGCGGGCGCGCACGAGGCTGAGCGCCGCGGTGGCGACGGTCGGCAGAAGCCACGGCGATGCTCCGCGCGCGAGGCGTACGCCGGTGAGGCTGTCGCGGTGTGCAGAGGTTTGGCTGTGGGGCATGGATGACCTTCGTAGCGGATGATGCCGCACTGGCAACGGGGGACGGCGGCTTTCCCTCGATGCTATCGGTTGCGGGGCGCAACTGGGTAAGCCAGGAACCGAGTCGGCGGCCGGAAGGCGAACACAGGGTGTGATCTTCTTCGCGGCCGAACCGACTCAAAACCGACAATCAACCCTGGAAGCGGTACTCCTCGAGCAGTCGACGACCAATGATCATTTTCTGGATCTCGGCGGTACCTTCACCGATGAGCAGCATCGGCGCCTCCCGGTAGAGACGCTCGATCTCGTACTCCTTCGAGAATCCGTAGCCACCGTGGATGCGGAAGGCGTCCTCGACGACCTCCTTGCAGTACTCGGAGGCGAGGTACTTCGCCATCCCCGCTTCGAGGTCGTTTCGTTCCCCGGAGTCCTTTTTGCGTGCTGCATTCACCATCATCGCATGGGCGGCCTCGACCTTGGTAGCCATTTCGGCGAGCTTGAACTGAATCGCCTGGTGTTGGGCGATCGGCTTGCCGAAAGTATGACGTTGCTGGGCATAGGAGACGCCGAGTTCGAAAGCACGCTGA
This sequence comes from Streptomyces sp. NPDC087215, assembly GCF_044744885.1. Taxonomy (NCBI): domain Bacteria; kingdom Bacillati; phylum Actinomycetota; class Actinomycetes; order Kitasatosporales; family Streptomycetaceae; genus Streptomyces; species Streptomyces sp. NPDC087215. The sequence continues at coordinate 859,803 of NZ_JBIUZD010000001.1, read as the reverse complement.
GCGACACCACAGCCACGGGCCGCCACGTTCACGCGACCCACCTCCACGCCGTCCATCATTTGGTAAAATCCTCGGCCCGTGACCCCGCCGAGGACCCGATTGGCCGGAATGCGCAGTCCGTCCATGATGAGCTCGGTCGTGTCGACGCCCTTGTAGCCCATCTTGTCGATCTTGCCGGGGACGGTGAGGCCCGGACGGACCTCGCCGAAGCCGGGCTCCTTCTCGACGAGGAAGGTCGTCATCGACCTGTGGGGGGCGGTGCCCTCCGGGTGTCCTTCGTCACTCCGGACGAGAACGGCCACCAGCGACGAGGTGCCACCGTTCGTCAGCCACATCTTCTGGCCGTTCAGGACGTACTCCTCGCCGTCCCGCACCGCCTTCGACGTGATCGCCGACACGTCCGAGCCGAGGCCCGGCTCCGACATCGAGAACGCGCCGCGCGTCTCGCCCGCCGCCATCCTCGGCAGGAAGTACTCCTTCTGCTCCGCCGTGCCGTGCTGCTTCAGCATGTACGCCACGATGAAGTGCGTGTTGATGATGCCGGAGACCGACATCCAGCCCCGGGCGATCTCCTCCACGCACAGCGCGTAGGTGAGCAGCGACTCGCCCAGACCTCCGTACTCCTCGGGGATCATCAGACCGAACAGACCGAGCTCCCTGAGCCCGTCGACGATCTGCTGCGGGTACTCGTCGCGGTGCTCCAGCTCCGTCGCGACCGGGATGATCTCCTTGTCGACGAAGTCCCGGACGGTCCTCAGGATCTCCCGCTGGACGTCCGTGAGCCCGGCGGTCTGGGCGAGTCGGGCCATGACTACTTCTCCGTCTTCTCTGTCTTCCGGGCGGGCTCGACGAGCTCGGGGCGGCCGGGCTGTTCCCCGCCGCGCTCCTTGACGTACGTCTCGGTGGGGACCATCACCTTGCGGCGGAAGACGCACACGAGGGTGCCGTCCTGCTTGTACCCCTTGGTCTCGACGTGGACGACGCCGCGGTCGCTCTTCGACCTCGACGGGGTCTTGCCGAGGACGGTCGTCTCGCCGTAGATCGTGTCGCCGTGGAAGGTCGGGGCCACGTGCCGCAGCGACTCGACCTCCAGGTTGGCGATGGCCTTGCCGGAGACGTCCGGCACGGACATGCCGAGCAGCAGCGAGTAGACGTAGTTGCCGACGACGACGTTCTTCCCGAAGTCCGTCGTGTTCCCGGCGTAGTGCGCGTCCAGGTGCAGCGGGTGGTGGTTCATCGTCAGCAGGCAGAACAGGTGGTCGTCGTACTCGGTGACCGTCTTCCCGGGCCAGTGCTTGTAGACGGCGCCGATCTCGAACTCTTCGTAGGTGCGGCCGAACTGCATGGGATCAGGCCTCCGGGATCTCGAACGCGCCGGTGCGCTCCATGCCCGCGGCACGGCCCTTGCCCGCGATGACCAGGGCCATCTTGCGCGATGCCTCGTCGATCATCTCGTCGCCGAGCATCGCGGAACCCTTCCTGCCGCCCGCCTCGGAGGTGTGGTAGTCGTACGCGTCGAGGATCAGTTCGGCGTGGTCGTAGTCCTCCTGCGAGGGCGAGAAGATCTCGTTCGCGGCGGCGACCTGGTCCGGGTGGAGCACCCACTTGCCGTCGAAGCCCAGGGCGGCGGCCCGCCGCGCGACCGCGCGGTACCCCTCCTGGTTGCGGATCTGCAGGTAGGGCCCGTCGATCGCCTGGAGGTTGTTGGCACGGGCGGCCATCAGGATGCTCATCAGGATGTGGTGGTAGGCGTCCGCCGGGTAGCCGGGCGGCTGCTCGCCGACGACCAGCGACTTCATGTTGATGGAGGCCATGAAGTCGGCCGGGCCGAAGATGATCGTCTCCACGCGCTGGGAGGCCCGCGCGATCGCGTTGACGTTGGTGAGGCCCTGGGCGTTCTCGATCTGAGCCTCGATGCCGATCTTGCCGACCTCGAAGCCCATGGTCTTCTCGATCTGGGTCAGCAGGAGGTCGAGCGCCACGATCTGCTGGGCGTCCTGCACCTTCGGCAGCATGATGCAGTCGAGGTTCTGGCCGGCGCCCTCGACGACCGTGACGACGTCCCGGTACGTCCAGTGGGTCGTCCAGTCGTTCACCCGGACCACCCGGGTCTTGCCGGTCCAGTCGCCCTCGTTGAGGAACTTCACGATGGTGTGCCGGGCCTCGGGCTTGGCCAGCGGGGCGCAGGCGTCCTCCAGGTCCAGGAAGACCTGGTCGGCGGCGAGGCCCTGGGCCTTCTCCAGGAACCGGGGGTTGGAGCCGGGGACCGCCAGGCAGGAGCGGCGCGGGCGGAGCCGGTTCACGGGGGAAGCGGGGCTGGTCATGCGAGGACCTCCGTACTTTCAAGGGGGCTGAGCTTGTTCGCTTTCCGGATCTCGTCGACGATACGGCCGATGATCTCCGTGATGCCGAAGTCCTTCGGGGTGAAGACGGCGGCCACGCCCGCCCGCTTCAGTTCGGCGGCGTCGGCGTTCGGGATGATCCCGCCGACGATGACCGGCACCTCGGCCGCGCCCGCCTCGCGGAGCCTGCCGAGGACGTCCGGGACCAGTTCGGTGTGCGAACCGGAGAGGATCGAGAGGCCCACGCAGTGCACGTCCTCGGCGAGGGCCGCGCTCACGATCTGCTCGGGGGTCAGCCGGATGCCCTGGTAGACCACTTCGAAACCGGCGTCCCGGGCGCGCACGGCGATCTGCTCGGCGCCGTTGGAGTGCCCGTCGAGACCGGGCTTGCCGACGAGCAGCCGCAGCCGCCCGCAGCCGAGCTCCTCGGCGGTCCGCGCCACCTTCTCACGGACCTCGGCCATCGGAGTGCCCGCCTCCGCCGTCACCGCGACCGGGGCGGAGGAGACACCGGTGGGCGCCCGGTACTCGCCGAACACCTCGCGCAGGGCCCCGGCCCACTCGCCGGTCGTGACACCGGCGCGGGCGCACTCCAGGGTGGCCTCCATCAGGTTGTCCGTGCCCCGGGCGGTCTCCTTGAGCAGTTCCAGGGCCTGCTGGGTGGTGGGGAAGACGAACGGGTCGCCGTTGCCCTGCCGGTCGGTGGACTCCTGCCGCTCGGCGCGCCAGCGGCCGACGGCGTCGACCACCCGGGCCTCGACCGCCGGGTCGACCGTCATGATGGCGGTGTCCAGGTCGGCGGTGAGCGGGTTCTCCTCGGTCGACCGGAAGATGTTCACACCGATGATCTTCTCGTCGCCGGCCTCGATGCGGGCGCGCCGCTCGGCGTGCGAGGAGACGAGCCGCGACTTGAGGTAGCCGGACTCGACGGCGGCCATGGCGCCGCCCATCTCCTGGATCCGGTCGATCTCGGCCAGGCACTCCCCGACGAGCGAGTCGACCTTGGCCTCGACGACATGGGAACCGGCGAAGATGTCCTCGTACTCCAGGAGGTCGGACTCATGGGCCAGGACCTGCTGGATGCGCAGCGACCACTGCTGGTCCCAGGGCCGGGGCAGGCCGAGCGCCTCGTTCCAGGCGGGCAGCTGCACGGCCCGCGCGCGGGCGTCCTTGGAGAGGGTGACGGCCAGCATCTCCAGGACGATCCGCTGGACGTTGTTCTCCGGCTGGGCCTCGGTCAGGCCGAGCGAGTTGACCTGGACGCCGTAGCGGAACCGGCGCTGCTTGGCGTTCTCGATCCCGTACCGCTCGCGGGTGATCCGGTCCCAGATGCGTCCGAAGGCGCGCATCTTGCACATCTCCTCGATGAAGCGGACGCCCGCGTTCACGAAGAAGGAGATGCGGGCGACGACCTCGCCGAAGCGGTCCTCGGGGACCTGGCCGGAGTCGCGGACCGCGTCGAGCACGGCGATCGCGGTGGACATCGCGTACGAGATCTCCTGGACCGGGGTGGCTCCGGCCTCCTGCAGGTGGTAGCTGCAGATGTTGATCGGGTTCCACTTGGGCATGTGGCCGACGGTGTACGCGATCATGTCGGTGGTGAGGCGGAGCGAGGGGCCGGGCGGGAAGACGTGCGTCCCGCGCGACAGGTACTCCTTCACGATGTCGTTCTGGGTGGTGCCCTGGAGCAGGGCGGCGTCCGCGCCCTGCTCCTCGGCGACCACCTGGTAGAGCGCCAGGAGCCACATCGCCGTGGCGTTGATGGTCATCGAGGTGTTCATCTGTTCCAGCGGGATGTCCTGGAACAGCCGTCGCATGTCACCGAGGTGCGAGACGGGGACGCCGACCCGGCCGACCTCGCCCCGGGCGAGGACGTGATCGGGGTCGTACCCGGTCTGCGTGGGCAGGTCGAAGGCGACCGAGAGACCGGTCTGCCCCTTGGCGAGGTTGCGCCGGTACAGCTCGTTGGACGCCTCGGCGGTCGAGTGACCGGCGTACGTCCGCATGAGCCACGGCCGGTCTTTCTGACGCTCAGTCATCTGTTGTCCCGGGCTCAGACGTTGCGGAATCGGTTGATGGCGTCGAGGTGCTGGGCGCGCTTCTCGGCGTCGCGGACGCCGAGGCCCTCCTCGGGGGCGAGGGCGAGGACGCCGACCTTGCCCTGGTGCGCGTTGCGGTGCACGTCGTGGGCGGCCTGGCCGGTCTCCTCCAGCGGGTAGACCTTGGACAGGGTGGGGTGGATCTTGCCCTTGGCGATCAGGCGGTTGGCCTCCCACGCCTCGCGGTAGTTGGCGAAGTGCGAGCCGATGATCCGCTTGAGGGACATCCACAGGTAGCGGTTGTCGTACTCGTGCATGTACCCGGAGGTGGAGGCGCAGGTGGTGATGGTGCCGCCCTTGCGGGTGACGTACACGGAGGCGCCGAAGGTCTCGCGGCCCGGGTGCTCGAAGACGATGTCGATGTCCTCGCCGCCGGTGAACTCGCGGATCTTCGAGCCGAAGCGCTTCCACTCCCTGGGGTCCTGGGTCCGCTCGTCCTTCCAGAACCGGTAGCCCTCGGCGTTGCGGTCGATGACCGCGTCGGCGCCCATGGACCGGCAGATGGCGGCCTTCTCGGGGGAGGAGACGACACAGATCGGGTTGGCGCCGCCGGCCAGGGCGAACTGGGTGGCGTACGAGCCGAGTCCGCCGCTGGCGCCCCAGATCAGGACGTTGTCGCCCTGCTTCATCCCGGCGCCGTTGCGGGAGACGAGCTGGCGGTACGCGGTGGAGTTGACGAGGCCGGGGGCCGCCGCCTCCTCCCAGCTCAGGTGGTCGGGCTTCGGCATCAGCTGGTTGGACTTGACGAGCGCGATCTCGGCCAGGCCGCCGAAGTTGGTCTCGAAGCCCCAGATGCGCTGCTCGGGGTCGAGCATCGTGTCGTTGTGGCCGTCGGAGGACTCCAGCTCGACGGAGAGGCAGTGCGCGACGACCTCGTCGCCGGGCCGCCAGGCGTTGACGCCGGGGCCGGTGCGCAGCACGACGCCCGCGAGGTCGGAGCCGATGACGTGGTACGGCAGGTCGTGGCGCCTGGTGAGCTCGGAGAGCCTGCCGTACCGCTCCAGGAAGGCGAAGGTCGACAGCGGCTCGAAGATCGAGGTCCACACCGAGTTGTAGTTGACCGAGCTGGCCATGACGGCGACGAGCGCCTCGCCGGGGCCCAGCTCCGGCAGCGGCACCCGGTCCAGGTGGAGCGACTTGCGCGGGTCCTTGTCGCGGGTGGCGAGCCCGGCGAACATCTCCGCCTCGTCCTTGTGGACGGTGACGGCGCGGTACGACTCGGGCAGCGGGATGTTCGCGAAGTCGTCGGACGTGGCGTCCTGCGACTGGATCGCGGCCAGGATTTCCTTCACGGGTTGCCTCCGGCGATGGGCGTCCGGGAGGGGGACGCCTGAGGGGTACGACGGGGAGTCTGCTGCTGTGGAGGTGTGCCGTCGGTTCGGCTCGGTGGTGCGGGTGGCGCGGCGCCTGTGGGCGCGGGGTTGCCTGTGACGCAGGCGTCCGGGCGCACGGGCGCGATGGCTCGTGGGGACAGTCGGCGCGCGGGGTGTTCTCCGTGCTCCGGCCGCCCGGACAACATCAACGTATGGCACGCCGTGTCACCTGACAAGGCACTGCGTGCCAAGGATTTCTCTCAGATGAAATAATCTGCCCACAGATGAGCGATGATCGATCGAATGGCCCCTTCGACCCGCTCCGACCTGCGCAAACACAAAACGGGCCGCACCCCGGTCGGGGTGCGGCCCACGGTGTGGCGAGGGGTTCAGGCGCTGCCGAGCGCCTGCTGGATGGTCCGCATGACCTCGTCGAGCGGCGCGTCCGTACGGGCCACCGCGACCACCACGTCACCGGCTGCGGACGCCCGGACCGCCGCGGCGGCCCCGGTCCGCGGCGGGAGGCCGACCGGGCTCGCGGACGCGGCGGCGGGCGACGGGGCGGGGCCCGGACGGCCCGCGCCCATGCCCGTCCCGAAGGTGTCACGGACGATCGCGAAGGCGTGGTCCAGCTGGGTCTCCACATCGCCCTCGCCGCCCGCCCGCAGCCAGCGCCGTAGCACATGGTTGTGGGCCGTGACGACCGCCGACGCGGCCACCTCGGCGAGCAGCGGATCGTCGTTGCCGTCGTGGTGGTCCCGCTCGTCGAAGTGCGCGAGGAGATAGCGGGTGAACAGGCGCTCGTAGCGGGCCACCGAGGCGATCTCCCGCTCCCGCAGCGTCGGCACCTCGCGGGTGAGCCGGTAGCGCGCCACCGAGACGGAGGGGGACCCCGCGTACATCTTCATGACTTCCTTGATGCCCCGGCACACCGTGTCCAGCGGGTGCTCGTGCGGCGGGGCCGCGTTCAGGACCGCCTCCGCCCGCACCAGAGTGTCGTCGTGGTCCGGGAAGATCGCCTCTTCCTTGGAGCGGAAGTGGCGGAAGAACGTACGCCGGGCGACCCCGGCGGTGGCCGCGATCTCGTCGACCGTCGTCGCCTCGTACCCCTTGGTCGCGAAGAGCTCCATGGCGGCCGTGGCCAGTTCCCGGCGCATCTTGAGCCGCTGCGCGGCGGCGCGGGTCCCCGCCGCGCTCTCCGGAGCGTCGGACGAGGAGGTGGCACGGGGTGTCTTCGCGGCCTTGGGCATGGTCCGAACGTACTGCATCGGAGGGGGAGTGTGCCCAGGTGGGGGCGGCCGTACCCCCAGGGCACCGAGGGTGCCCGGAGGGCTCAGCAGACCGCCCCAGCCGGAGTCTCCCGGCTCAGCGCCTGGCATATTCGCGGAAGCCGCGCCCCGTCTTGCGGCCCAGGCAGCCCGCGGCCACCAGATGTTCGAGGAGGGGTGCGGGCGCCAGGCCCGGGTCGCGGAACTCGCGGTGCAGGACCTGCTCGATCGCCAGCGACACATCGAGGCCGACCACGTCGAGCAGTTCGAACGGCCCCATCGGGTAGCCGCCGCCCAGCCGCATCGCCGCGTCGATGTCGTCCAGCGTCGCGTAATGGTCCTGGACCATCTTGATCGCGTTGTTCAGGTACGGGAAGAGCAGCGCGTTCACGATGAAACCGGCCCGGTCGCCGCAGTCCACCGGGTGCTTGCGGATCTTCTCCGTCACCGCGCGGACGGTGGCGTGCGCCTCGTCGCCGGTCAGCACCGTACGGACGATCTCGACCAGCTTCATCGCGGGGGCCGGGTTGAAGAAGTGCATCCCGATGACGTCCTGCGGACGGGTGGTCGCACGGGCGCAGGCCACCACCGGCAGGGAGGACGTCGTCGTGGCGAGCACCGCGCCCGGCTTGCAGATCTTGTCCAGCCTGCCGAACAGCTCCTGCTTGACCGCCAGGTCCTCGGCGACCGCCTCGACCGCCAGATCCACCTCGGCGAAGGCCTCCAGGGTCCCCGCCGGGGTGATCAGGGCGAGCGTCGTGTCCCGTGCCTCGCCCGTCATCCGGCCCCGGTCGACCGAACGGGCCAGCGACTTCGCGATCCGCGCCTTGGCCGTGTCCGCCTTCTCCTGGGAACGCGCGGCCAGCACCACCGCGTACCCCGCCTTGGCGAAGACCTCCGCGATGCCTGAGGCCATCGTGCCCGAACCGGCGACGCCGACCGAGCGGACCGCCCGCCCGGTGCCCGCCCCGGCCGTGCCGAGCGGGGTCAGCGCGTCCCGAACGACCTCGCCGGAGCCCGGCGCCGCGTACGTGTAGAAGCCGCGGCCCGACTTGCGGCCGGTCAGCCCCGCCTCGCTGAGCTGCTTGAGGACCGGGGCGGGGGCGTGCAGCCGGTCGTGCGAGTCGGCGTACATGGCTTCCAGGACCGTACGCGCGGTGTCCACCCCGATCAGGTCGAGCAGCGCGAGCGGCCCCATCGGCAGACCGCAGCCCAGCCGCATCGCCGCGTCGATGTCCTCACGGGAGGCGTACTTCGCCTCGTACATGGCGGCCGCCTGGTTCAGATAGCCGAAGAGCAGTCCGTCCGCGATGAATCCGGCCCGGTCGCCGACCGCCACCGGCTCCTTCCCCAGATCGAGGGCGAGCCGCGTGACGGACTCCACGGCCTTCGGGTCGGTCAGCACCGAGGACACCACCTCGACCAGCTTCATCGCCTGGACCGGGGTGAAGAAGTGCAGGCCGAGGACCCGCTCGGGGTGCGCCGAGTCGGCGGCCAGCCGGGTGACGGACAGCGCGTTGGTGCCCGTCGCCAGGACCGTGTCGGGCCGCACGATGCCGTCCAGGGCCCGGAAGACCTCCTGCTTCGCCTCGTACGACTCCGGCACGACCTCGATCACGAGGTCCGCGTCGGCCGCCGCCCGGAGGTCGGAGAAGGTACGGAACCGGGCGAGCGCGTCCCGCCGCTCCTCCTCGGTGATCCGCCCGCGCGCCACGGCACGGGCGGTGGAGTTCTCCAGGGCCGCGACGGCGCGGGCGGCGGCGGTGTCGCTGACGTCGATGCCGACGACCTCGCGGCCGGCCCGGACGAGGACGTCCGCGATGCCGGTGCCCATGGTGCCGAGGCCGACGACGGCGATGGTGGGAAGGGGGATGTCCATCAGGGGACTCCTGGGAGGAAGAGTGACGACTGAGGGCGGTGCGCGCGCGAGGAGGGGAACAGCGCGGAAGAGAACGAGGACGTCCCCCGGAGAACCAGGAGGAGGGCCTGGAGAGAAGGAGCGACGGACCCTGTCCCGGAGCCACGTCGAAACCGCCGAACCGACGAACGCCACGACGGCTGCGTCACCAGGCCGTCGTGGAAAGCGCGGAGGGTGCCCCGCTCACTTGAGGCTAACCGGCGGGTAACGGGCGCGCCAGTCCCGGAAGTCGGAGAAAATGTGATCTGGATCGCGGATAGTGTCGGATTCATGGACAGCGCGGAGGATCCCGAATTCTGCTCGATGATCGATCGATTGCGGGACGAGATCGAAAACGCCGGGGAAACGCTTCCCGGCGCATTCACGGAACTCGCCGGGACCACCGATCCCGAGGAACTCCACCGGACGCTCACCGCGCCCGGACGCCCGCTCTGGGCCCGTGAGATCGCCGCCTGCCGTCTCGGACTCCTCGGCGACGCCCGCGCCTTCGAGGCACTCGTGCTCCTCCTCAACCACCGCGACCCCGAGCGCTGCGTCACCGCGGCCCACGCGCTGATCCGGCTCGGCGACCCGCGCACCGCCCGCGCGGCGGCGGCCCTCGCCACCAACGAACTCCGCGCCGCCTACGCCCTGCTGCCGGTCCGGCTGCTCGCCGAACTCCGGGCCCCCGAGTCCGTCCCCGCGCTCGTCACCGTCCTCGGACGGCGTCTCTCCCCGGAGGACCCGCACTGGCGGGTCGGCCTCGCCTGCGTCGAGGGCCTGGGCGCCCTCGGCGACCCCCGGGCCCGCCCCGCCCTGGAAGCGGCGCTGCCGCACCCGAGGCTCGGCGCGGCGGCGGGACGCTCCCTCGACCGGCTGGACGCCACCGGCTGAGGACCGGTCCACCGGGCGGGGGCGCGCCTAGGCCGTGGGGCCCGTCCGTCCGCTTCGGAGAAGTCCGGCCGGGTGCTACGGAACCAGCGCGAACGCCTCGATCTCCACCAGCAGTTCGGGGCGGACCAGCGCCGCGACCTGGACCGCCGAGCTGGCGGGCAGCGGCGTCCCGGCGAAGTACGCGTCCCTGGCCTCCCGCACGGCGGGCAGATGGGCCACGTCCGTGACGAAGTAGGTCAGCTTCACCACGTCCCCGAAACCGGCGCCCGCCGCGGCCAGACACCGCTCCAGGTTCGCGAAGACCTGACGCGCCTGCGCCACCGCGTCGCCCTCCCCGACCACCGCGCCCGACGCGTCGAACGCGCACTGGCCGGATATCGCGACGAAACGCCCGGTCCCCCAGACGACATGGCTGTACTGCGGGCTGGCGGCGAGGCCGTCGGGAGCGGGCACATGGGTGAGGTGGCTCGTCATGCGCCCATCCTCGCGCACACCACCGACAACCCCCTCACCTCCGGGGCGCACACCACTGACGACGCCCGCACCTCCGGGGTACGGGCCGCCGACACGCCCGTACCTCCCGGGGTGCGGGCCGCGTCCCTCCGGAGGTGCGGGCGTCGTCGTCGGCGGGGGAGGGGCGGGTCAGCGCACCTGGCCGAGGAGCTCGTGCAGAGTGGTCCCGGCCGACTCCACGAGCCCGGTCACGGCCTCCGGGGCGGACGCACCGGCCGTCTCCGGGCGCTCCGGGACGGCCCCGGCGGACCTGGTCGAAGGCTGCGCGGACTCCTTCGCGGGCCCCTTCGCCGCCGGGGGCGCCACCGGCTGCGGCTCCGGTTCCGGCAGCGCCGCGCAGACCGCGTCCACCTCGCCGTCGTCCTCGGCGCGCGGGACCCTCCCGTCGGCGAGATAGGCCGCCAGATGCCCGTCCAGGCACGCGTTCCCGCCGAGGGTCACCCCGTGGTTCTCACCGCCCTCCTCGACGACGAGGCTGGAGCCGCGCAGCAGCCGGTGCAGGGCGACCCCGCCCTCGTACGGCGTCGCCGCGTCGTCCGTGGCCTGGAGGACGAGGACCGGCGGGATCTGGTCGTTGCCGACGTCCGGCGGGGTCAGCGACGGCACCGGCCAGAACGCGCACGGCGCGTTGTACCAGGCGTTGTTCCAGGTGGAGAAGGGGGCCTTGGCGTACGTGTCCCAGGTGTCCTTGCGCCAGACGTTCCAGTCCCGGGGCCAGCCCGCGTCCCGGCACTGCACGGCGGTGTAGACCGAGTAGCCGTTGTCGGAGGCCGCGTCGGCCTCCCCGTACCGCTCGTACGCCTCCTTCAGCGGCACCGCGTCCCCGTCGTTGACGTACGCGGCGAACGCCCGCGCGAGGCGGGGCCAGTAGCCGTTGTTGTACCCGCCCGGCAGGAAGGTGTCCTCCAGCTCGCCCGGTCCGACCTTCCCGCCCGCCGGGGCGTCGCCCAGGGCGTCGCGCATCCGGTACCAGGCCGCCTCGACCGCCGCCGGGTCGGTGCCGAGCCGGTACGTGGAGTCGTGCCGGGCGATCCACGCCATGAACGTCTTGTGGCGCGCGTCGAAGGCGAAGTCCTGCGCGAGGTTGTCCTCGTACCAGACGCCGTGCGGGTTCACGACGGAGTCCAGCGCCATGCGCCGCACCCGGTCCGGGTGGAGCCGGGCGTACACGGCGCCCAGATAGGTGCCGTACGAGTACCCGAGGTAGTTGATCCTCGGCGCGCCCAGTGCCCGGCGGATGACGTCCATGTCCTTCGCCGCGCTCACCGTGTCGATGTACGGAAGCACGTCCGCGTACTTCTCGCCGCAGGCCTTCGCGAAGGAGCGGGCCCGCTCGATCTGGACCCGCTCGGCCTCGGCGCCGCGCGGCACGGAGGCCGGGCGGACCGGTGCGAAGTGACCGGGCTCGCAGTCGAGCGCGGGCTCGCTCCTGCCGACCCCGCGCGGGTCGAAGCCGATCACGTCGTACTCCGCCGCCACCTTCGGCGGCAGGGCCGCCGCCACATGACCGGCCAGCGCCCGCCCGCTGCCGCCGGGGCCGCCGGGGTTCACGAGCAGCGGCCCCTGGAAGGTCTTCGCGGTGTGCGGGACCCGGGTGAGGGCGAGCGTGATCGTCCGGCCCGCCGGGTCGTCGTGGTCGAGGGGCGCCCTGAGGGTGGCGCACTGGAGCTTCGGATACGCCTTGGTGGCGCAGTCCGTCCAGGTGAGCGGGGGGAGCGGCCGGGGAGCCGGCTCGGCGGCGCCCGCCGGGACGGCGGGCAGGACGGTGACCGTCCCGGCGACCAGCGCTCCCGCGGCGATCAGCATTCCTGCGCGTGGGGTCATAGGGCGTCCGTGCCCCGAACGGACCGGGACAGGACCCGCCGGAGCCAGAGTTGACCCGAACGGAGGGGGATCCGACGGCGTGTCAGAGGAGTGTGAGCTGTTCGGGCGCCGCCGCCGACTCCGGCTCCTCCGGTACGGGGATCCGGCGGGCCGCTCCCCGGTGTGCGGGCCCGATCCCGAACTCGGCCGCCAGTTCGTGCACCTGACGGGTGATCCGGCGCTGGTACCAGGTCGGCGCGTAGGCCCCGTCCGCGTACATCCGCTCGTACCGTCCCACCAGACCGGGGTGGTGCTCCCGAAGCCACTGTGCGAACCACTCGCGGGCGCCGGGGCGCAGGTGCAGAACCAGCGGGGTGACCGAGCTCGCCCCGGCCTCGGCGACGGCGCGGACGGTGGCGCGCAGCTGTTCGGGCCGGTCGCCGAGGAAGGGGACGACGGGTGCCATCAGGACCCCGCAGTCGATGCCGTGCGCGCTGAGCGTCCGGACGACGTCGAGCCGGGCCTGCGGCGAGGGGGTGCCCGGTTCGATCGTGCGCCACAGCTCCCGGTCGGTGAAGCCGACGGAGACGGAGATGCCGACCTCGGTGACCCGGGCCGCCTCGGTGAGCAGTTCCAGGTCGCGGAGGATCAGCGTGCCCTTGGTGAGCACGGAGAACGGGTTGGCGCGGTCGCGCAGCGCCGTGAGGATGCCGGGCATCAGCCGGTACCGGCCCTCGGCGCGCTGGTAGCAGTCCACGTTGGTGCCCATCGCGATGTGCGCCCCGTGCCAGCGGGCGGAGGCGAGCTGGCGGGCGAGCACCTCGGGCGCGTTGACCTTGACGACGATCTGGGTGTCGAAGCCGATCCCGGTGTCGAGGTCGAGGTAGCCGTGGGTCTTGCGGGCGAAGCAGTACACACACGCGTGCGTGCAGCCCCGGTACGGGTTGACCGTCCATTCGAACGGCATCCGGGAGGCGCCGGGCACCCGGTTGAGGATCGAGCGGGCCCGCACCTCGTGGAAGGTGATGCCCCGGAACTCGGGCGTGTCGAAGGTTCTGGTGGTGACCGCGTCCACGCCGAACAGGGCGGTGTCGGCGGGAGCGGCGGGGTCGTCGCCCAGATGGTCCCAGCGCATGGACGCCTCCTCGGTGGTTCTTCCTCGGTTCCGCCACGGGTTCGGCTCGACCGTTCGGCCAGAATAGAACACTTGTTCCCATGATCGCCTCAACCCGGATTTCGCGCCCCGGAGCGGGCGTGGTTCGCTAGGCCCGCACCCCCGAGGAACCACAAGCTGGAGGAAGTCAATGGCGCAGGTCGAGGCCACCACCGAACGGATCGTCGCGGCGGACGCGGAGACGGTGTTCGACGCGCTGGCCGACTACAGCGGCACGCGCGCGAAGCTGCTCCCCGAGCACTTCAGCGAGTACGAGGTGCGCGAGGGCGGCGACGGCGAGGGCACCCTCGTCCACTGGAAGCTCCAGGCCACCAGCAAGCGCGTCCGCGACTGCCTCCTGGAGGTCACCCAGCCCACCGACGGGCAGCTGGTCGAGAAGGACCGGAACTCCTCCATGGTCACCACCTGGACCGTCACCCCCGCCGGTGAGGGCGCGTCGCGCGTCGTCGTCAGCACCGTCTGGAACGGCGCGGGCGGTGTCGGAGGCTTCTTCGAGCGCACCTTCGCGCCCAAGGGCCTCGGCCGGATCTACGACGCCGTCCTCGGGAAGCTGGCCGCCGAAGTCGAGAAGTGACCTGCCGGGACGGAGAGGTAACGCCCCGGGACGGAGAAGTAACGCCCCGGGCGTTCACTGATTCGAGTGGATCGTCCGCGCCCCCCGTACCGGTGCTCCGTGCGCCGGGGGCGCGGACCCTCGCGTAAACGCGCTGATGAGCGCGCCAAGTGCGCCGTTGGACACGGCCGTTCGGGGCCGGAGCGCCACCGGACCCCCACCCCCGTCGACTTGCTCCCCCTTCGCGGCCGATGCGAAGAATGGCGCGGCGCGCACGCCGTCCTGACGCGGCGCGGCCGCCGTCGCACGGCGGCGCGGACGCCGTCACGAGGGGAGCAGGTACATGGGTGCGATCGCCATGGTGAAGGACGTCCCGGGCACGGAACCGCCCGTCACCGGCGGTCCGCCCGCCGGCCTCGCCCCACCGCCCGACCCGGGTCCGGTCCCGCTCGACCCCCGCCGCGTCCGGCTCGTCTTCTGCGGCCTCATGCTCGCGCTGCTCCTTGCCGCGCTCGAACAGATGATCGTCGCCACTGCCCTGCCGAAGATCGTCGGCGAACTCCAGGGCCTGGACCGGATGTCCTGGGCGATCACCGCCTACCTCCTGACCTCCACCATCGGCCTGCCCGTCTACGGCAAGCTCGGCGACCTCCTCGGCCGCAAGGGCGTCTTCCTCTTCGCCATCGTCGTCTTCGTCATCGGCTCAGGTCTCGCGGGCTGGTCCCGCAGCATGGACGAGCTCATCGCCTTCCGGGCCGTCCAGGGCATCGGCGCGGGCGGCCTCATGATCGGCGTCCAGGCGATCATCGCCGACATCGTGCCCGCCAGGGAACGCGGCCGGTACATGGGCCTCATCGGAGCCGCCTTCGGTCTCGCCTCCGTCGCCGGACCCCTGCTCGGCGGCTTCTTCACCGACCACGTCTCCTGGCGCTGGTGCTTCTACTTCAACGTGCCCTTCGGGCTCGTCACCCTCGCCGTCGTCGCCGTCGTCCTCAAACTCCCCAAGCCCGCCGCACGGGCCCGCTTCGACGTGCTCGGCGCCCTGCTCCTGGCCGTCGCCTCCACCTGTCTGGTCCTGCTCACCAGCTGGGGCGGCACCGAGTACGCCTGGGGCTCCCGGGTCGTCATCGGCCTCGCCTGCGGAGCCGCCGGAGCCGCCCTGCTCTTCCTGGTCGTCGAGCACTTCGCGCCGGAACCGCTGATCCCGCTCAGGCTGTTCCGCGACTCCGTCTTCACCGTCACCGCGCTCGTCGGCGCCGTCATCGGCATCGCGCTCTTCGGCGCCGCCAGCTACCTGCCGAGCTTCCTCCAGATGGTCGAGGGCGCCAGCGCGACCGAGTCCGGCCTGCTGATGCTGCCGCTCATGGGCGGCATCGTCGTCTCCTCCGTCGTCTCCGGCCAGCTCGTCAGCCGTACCGGCCGCTACCGGATCCACCCCGTGGTCGGCGGAGCCGTCTCCGTCCTCGGCATGTGGCTGCTGTCCCGCATGGACGTCGGCACCCCGCGCCTGGAGTACAGCCTGTCCCAGGCCGTCCTCGGACTCGGCATCGGCCTCGTCATGCCGGTGCTCGTCCTCGCCGTGCAGAACTCGGTACGTCCCACCGACCTCGGCACCGCCACCAGCGCCCACACCTACTTCCGGCAGATCGGCGGCAGCGTCGGCGCCGCCGTCTTCGGCACCCTCTTCGCCTCCCGGCTCGACGACGCCCTCGGCGACCGCCTCGCCGGACTCGGCTCGGGCGGCGCCACCCTGCCGCCCGCCGAGTCGATCACCCCGCAGACGGTGCACACCCTGCCGCCCGCCCTCCGCGACGCCTACGTCCAGGCGTACGCCGACGCGATGCCGCGCATCTTCCTCTACCTCGTGCCGGTCCTCGTGGTCGGCCTCGTCCTCGCCTTCTTCCTCAAGGAGAAACCGCTGGTGTCCCACCACAGCCCCACCACCGAGGCCACCGGAGCCGACGCCCCCGGGACCACCCGGGCCGTCCCGCACGCCCGGCACGCCGCCCCCGCCGCCCCCCTGACCTCGGGACTACCCGTCTGCGGCACCGTCCAGCACCACGACGGCAGCCGTGTCCCCCGGGCCGCCCTCACCCTCATCGACGTGCAGGGCCGCCAGGTCGGCCGCGGCGCCAGCGGCGAGGACGGGCGGTACGCGCTGAGCGTGCCCGGCAGCGGCGCGTACGTCCTCATCGCGGCGGCGGGCGGACACCAGCCGCAGGCCGTCTCGGTCACCGTCGGCGAACGCCCGGTCGAACTCGACGTGGTCCTCGGCGGCGCCGGACGCCTCGCGGGCAGCGTCGTCACCGCCGACGGAACGCCCGTCCGGGACGCCGCCGTCACCCTCACCGACGTACGCGGCGAGGTCGTCGCCTCCACCCGCAGCGGACGCGAGGGCGGCTACGTCATCACCGAACTCGTCGCGGGCGAGTACACCCTCGCCGCCAGCGCCCCCGCCTTCCGGCCCGCCGCGCTCCCGGTGAGCGTCCAGGCCTCCCGCGAGACCCGCCAGGACATCGAGCTCGCGGGCGGCGCCGTGCTGCGCGGCACCGTCCGCGCCGGAGGCGGGCGCCCGGTCGAGGACGCCCGGGTCACCCTGCTCGACGCGGCGGGGAACGTCGTCGACACCCTCACCACCGGCGCCGACGGAACCTTCCGGTTCGTGGACCTGTCCTCCGGCGAGTACACCGTCATCGCCGCCGGATACCCGCCCGTCGCCACCGTCCTCCAGATGGCCGGCGGCGGACGCACCGAACGCGACCTCCAGCTCGGCCACCAGGACTGAGCAGCTCGTTCCCGCCGCGCGGGGCCGTGGACGGGCCGAGCCCCGGCCGTCCGCCGTGAGGCGGACGACCGGGGCTCGGAAAGAGCGGGCGGTTACGGGATCAGCCGAAGGCCCGGATGTCCCGCCAGTCGACGGAGAGCACCGTCTTGACCGCTGTGCCGGTGTTGGTGGTGGACGGGTGGTAGAGCTTCATGTTCCCGGTGTCGCCGAAGCGGGCCCAGATGTCGGGCACTCCGTCCTTGTTGACATCGGGGATGCCGATCGCGCTGGTGATGTTGGCCTCGGTCCACGCCGTGCCGAACGGCACGTCGCCGTTGAGCGAGTTCACCGCCTGCTTGATCGAATCGAGATCGAGGGAACCGGCGCCCGCGGTACCGGGCTTGCCGTGGCGGACGTACATGTTGCCGTTGTCCAGGTTGCGCCACAGCAGGTCGGGCGTGCTGTCCTTGTTCATGTCCGCGATGTTGACGACGTCACGGCGGGCCCACGCGGTGCCCTCCATCAGCGTCGCGGTCTGGAAGGTGGCGCCGGTGTAGCCGGACAGCACCCAGAACGCCGTCCCGGCCCGCACGGCCAGATCGGGCAGCTTGTCGCCGGTGAGGTCGCCGACCGCCTTCAGCTGCGTCCAGGTCGACGGAGCGGGAGCGTTGGACGGCAGCCGGATCTCCAGCCTCTGGTCCACGTTGAAGCTGCCGTAGCCGTCCCCCGGGTACAGCCAGAACTTCTTGTCCGGGGTCACCGCGAACAGGTCGGTCGAACCGTCGCCCGGGTACGCGTCGTCGTAGTGCGCGATCAGCGACGCGGTACCGGCCGCGTTGATCCAGTGGTTCGGCGGGTCGAGCTTCTTGCCCGCCGTCACGTACGAGGCACCCAGGCAGCTGTACAGCTCACCGCCGCTGCCCTGGACCGCCGGGTCCAGGGGGGACCCCACGCAGTTCTTCAGCTTGCCGTCCGGGTAGAGCACCAGCAGGTCGGGGATGCTGTCGCCGCCGGTGTCCATCGGGCTGTCGGCCTGGTCGCGCGGCGGCAGGTAGAACGAGTAGGCGCCACGGATGCTCTGGTTGCCCCCAGTGTCGTACGCGTAGACGTTCAGGGTGTTCGGCCCCGCGTGCCGGGGCCGGACACCGGTCAGGGTGACCTTGCCGCTCACCGGGGTCGGCGCGTCGACGAGGGTCTCGCTGTCGAAGCCGTACTTGAACTTGGCCGCTCCGGGGGCGGTGAAGGTGAAGTCACCGGTGGAACCGAACTTGACCTTGGCCCAGGTCTTGCCGTCGGAGGTGGCCTCCGTGAACACGGTGCTGGTGATGTCCGGCTGCGCAGGGGCGACCGGGTCCACGGTGATCCGGCACGGCTCGTCGCCGCTCGGGTAGAACGTGGAGTACTCGTTGGAGGCGTCCTCGGACCGCACGTCCCACGAGAACAGCGTGTTGGCCGTGATGTTCTTCAGGAGCGGGTCGTCCGCCCGGATGACCATCTGGCCGTAGCCGTTGCCGTCCGCGGTGTCCACGTACTCGGTCTTGGTGGTCGCACCGGTCTTCCAGAAACGGAACCGCAGCTTCGGGACGGTGTTGTCCGGGTCAGTGGCCTTGGCCTTCAGGGTGATGGTCGTCCGGCCGATGGTCACGCTGTTCGTCGGCCCCGGCACGCACGCCCCGCCCGGCGAGGAGGTACCGGTGGTGGGCTGGTTCGGGGGCCGGTTGTACTCGGCCTCCAACGAGGCGGAGGTCGCGCGGAACTTGCGCCAGGTCTGGGTGTCGTTCTCGCTGGTGGCGCGCATGCCGAGGGTGACGCTGCTGGAGCCGGCGTTCGCGGCCTGCTGAACTCCCGACAGCACGTTGAAGTCCTCGTACTCGTCGGGGCAACTCGTCGACCAGCCGTGCGCGAAGGACTTCGAGGCCACCTTCTTCGTCCAGCCCGGCTGCGCCTTCCAGGTCGTGCCGGTGGAGATGGAGCCGGTCAGCCAGACCTGGAACTCACGCGTGCTGCAGGACCAGGAATGGTTGTTCTGGACCTTGAAGGTGGCCCAGTCGAACTTCGCGCCCTTGTACGCCGAGGAGAAGGTCATCTTCCAGAAGGAGCGGCCGAGTCCACCGGTCTCGCTCTCGTAGCCCACGCGGGCGTCGGAGGTGCCGGAGGAGAAGTTCGTGCCGTTCCAGAAACTGGAGGTCGGGTACTTCCGGTACGCGGTCGTCCAGCCGCTCCGGGCGCTGTTGAGCGGCGGGTCGATGAAGACCGGGTACTTGGTGTCCGGGTGGCCGAGGAGCCCGGTCCTGCCCATGCCCAGGTTCAGGGTGGCCGTACCGGTGCCGTCGCCGTCGAGCGTGACCGGGAGCGGCGCGGAGCGGGCGCCCGGCTCGATGCCCGAGAGGCCCGACAGCTTCAGCACGTCGGCGGGTCCCGCGACCGAGGTGCGCAGGGGGGTGCCCGGCGGAAGCTCCGGGTCCTGGCCGCTGGAGTCCCAGGCGAAGGGGGTCGGTATGGTGCCGACGTCCCAGCCCGCCTTGTCCAGGACCTGGATCCGGCTGGCCTTCGCGTCCTGCCGGAAGACCGCGGTCTTCGAGCGCAGGCCGTACGAGACGGTCGCGAGATCCTTGTTCCGCGCTGCCTCGGGGGTCTTGACGATCAGGAGCTGGCCGAAGCCGCCCTCCTCACGCGCGACCAGCAGCAGGTCCACGCCCGGGAGGACCTCGGGGTAGAGGGCGCGGGGGCCGTCGAGCACCGGCTCCGGCAGGGGGCCGGGCCAGGTGTAGGCGATGGTGTGGCCGTCGATGTCGGCCTCGGCGAGGACGGTGGTGGCGCCCTCGCCTTCCGCGAGCGGCATCCGGACGTACGAACGATCCGCACGGTCCGCACCGGAGGTGCCCCCGGAGAAGCGGACCGGTACGACCGCGTTGACCGGGCGGACCGACAGGGCGCCGGACTTGTCGTCGCGGCGCAGGGTGTTGTCGATGGGGGCCCAGTTGCCCCGCGCGTTCTTCGCGCGCTGGGGCAGCGCGTGGATCTGGGTGCGCATCTTGCCGTTCGGCAGCGCCCAGATCTGTTCGGTGGCGGTGGTCGCCGTGTCGACGAGCACCTTCTTGCCGGTGCGCTTGGCCTCGGCCGCGGCGGCGGCTTCGTTCCTCGGCCCGGTCGAGGTCTTCTGGGCCTTCGAGGGCGAGGACTTGGCGGTCGGAGGAGGCTCGCTCGGCTGCCACCAGGGCAGGAGCGCGGCGGTGAGTGCGGCCAGGACGAGGCCGAGGGTGAGGGTCAGCCGTGTGCGGGTGCGCACGAACGGACTGAGAAAACGAGGCGGCGCGGGCACGGCGGCTACTCCCGTGGGACAAGAGGGATGTACGGACAGCGCGGATAGCCCCGACGGACCGTCCGTGGGGCAGAGGCGCGCACACGATCACACGTTCGCCAGAGGACGTCCACACCTTAAGAATTTATTAAGTCGTGACCTTCCTCCGTGTTGGACTCCTGACGGACCGTAATTTTGCCGACGTTTGACCCAGTCCATGGACTCTTTGGATCGCAAATGTGGTTGGTGTCTGTTACGTCACGAAGATCGTTAGCGTGGCTGTCTGTTTGCAATTGCACGGTGGTGAAGGTCACTTCGAAGGTTTCGGGGGTCGGGTAAACGCCCTTGAAGCCCCCGCCCGGATGACGAAAGAGTGCGCACGCACGCGCCTTGTTCCAGGTGCGTGCTTCTTGGTGTTTCTGCACCTTCTCTGTTGTCTTGTTCGTCTGGGTGGGAGTCGACGCGTGATGCGTGCTTCAGAACCACTGTCCTGGATGGGGCGGAACCGCCTCTCCATGACAGAGCCACAAAGACGGCGCCGTCGGCGAAGCCGCACGGCGACCGTCCTCCTGATGTCATCGATATTGACGGTGACGAGCCTGGGGTCCCAGGCCCTGGCCGTCCCCGGCGACGGCATGAGCCGTGAGCGGACGGCCTCCGAGGTCGATCTGCCGGACATCCCGGAAAGCACCGCGCTCGCCGACGACACCAGCGGCGACAAGGCGCTGACCCTCGGGGACGAGCAGCTGATCACGCCCTACACCCCCGGGGCCGTCGATCCGTGGAAGGAGGACGCCGGAAAGGCGCCGCTGACCGCGGCGACCACACCCGGCACCACCGTCCCCGTGGTCAACGAGACCACGGCGGCCGGACTGCCGGTCGCGGTCGGCGTCCCGGTCGGTCAGGACCCGGCGGCCATCGCCGGTGACTGGCGGGTCGCGGTCAAGTCGACCACCGCGTCGGAAGAGACCGGCGTCCCCGGCATGATCATGGAGGTCGTCCCCCCGGCGACCGCCGATCCGACCGCGCAGGTCACCATCGCGGTCGACACCACCGGCTTCGCCGACCGCTACGGCCCCCAGGCCGCCGAGCGCTTCGGCCTGGTCCTCCTGCCGAACTGCGTCATCGACTCCCCGGACACCGGGGACTGCGCCCCGGACACCGGCGTCGAGACCATGTCCGGCGGCACCGAGGTCGCCGACGACATCAAGCTGCTGCGCTCCACGGTCAGGGAGGTGGCGGCCGACAAGGCCCCCACCAAGGCCAAGCTCAAGAAGAACCCGTCCACCCGCACGATCCTGTCCGGCTCGGTACCGGTCGGGAACCTGCTCGCGGACGGCGCCGCTCGCTCCAAGGTCTCCGGCGCCTCGGCCCGGCAGGCCGCCCTCCCCGCCGCCGACGCCTCCGGCCGCCAGGTCATCGGTGCGATGGACACCGGCGCCTCGGCGAGCGGTGACTTCACCGCCTCGCCGCTGCTGTCCGCCGGCTCCTGGGCCGCGGGCTCGTCCAACGGCGCCTTCACCTACAGCTACCAGGTGCAGGTCCCGGAGGCCGCCGGCGGTCTGACGCCGAAGGTCGGCCTGGGCTACTCCTCGCAGACCGTCGACGGCCGCACCTCGGCGACGAACAACCAGGCCTCCTGGATCGGTGACGGCTGGGACTACAACCCCGGCTCCATCAGCCGTACGTACGTCAACTGCCGCCAGGACTCCAAGAAGGCGGGGTCGAACAACTCGACCCACAAGACCGCCGACCTGTGCTGGGGCTCGGAGAACGCCACCCTGTCCCTGGGCGGCATGACCACCGAGCTGGTCTGGGACGACACCAAGGGGCCGAACGGCTCCGACGGGAAGCCCGTGGGCGCCTGGTTCACGGCCAACGGCGACGGCTCGAAGATCGAGCGGCTCAAGGACACGTCCAAGGACCCGCGCTCGGGCATGAAGGACGCCGACGGCGAGTACTGGGTCGTCACCACCAAGGACGGCACGAAGTACCACTTCGGCCTGAACAAGCTCCCGGGCTGGTCGGACAACGGCGCCGCCGCCGACGACCCGTACACCGATTCCGTCCTCGCGGTACCGGTCTACGGCAACCACTCGGGCGAGCCCTGCTACAAGGGTTCGACGACCGCCGACTGGAAGACCTCCGCCTGC
The DNA here is from genome assembly GCF_044744885.1 of Streptomyces sp. NPDC087215. Classification (NCBI taxonomy): domain Bacteria; kingdom Bacillati; phylum Actinomycetota; class Actinomycetes; order Kitasatosporales; family Streptomycetaceae; genus Streptomyces; species Streptomyces sp. NPDC087215. The sequence goes on along the minus strand of NZ_JBIUZD010000001.1, from coordinate 837,729 downwards.
AACCAGGCCTGGCAGTGGAACCTCGACTACGTCGAGGACATCCACGGCAACGCCATGTCGTTCTGGTGGGAGCGCGAGGAGAACTACTACGCGAAGAACTTCTACTTCAAGGGCCCGGTCAAGTACCACCGCGGCGGCTACCTGTCGCGCATCGACTACGGCCAGCGCAGTGACACCGTCTTCACCGCCACCGCCCCCGGCCGCGTCAACTTCAAGACCGAGGAGCGCTGCTACACCGAGGGCACGCTGACCTGCAGCCCGGAGAACTTCAAGTCGACGGACCCGGGCAAGTACCGCATCTGGTACGACACCCCCGCCGACCTGAGGTGCCAGGCGGTCACCTCGACCGACAAGAAGAAGTGCTGGAACGCCGGTCCGACCTTCTGGACCACCAAGCGCCTCGACAAGATCACCACCTCGGCCCAGCGCCGCACCGACACCACCGCGCGCCAGGTCGTCGACGAGTACCAGCTCAAGCAGAGCTTCCCCGTCCTCCAGACCGGTGTGAACACGGCCCTGTGGCTGGAGTCCATCCAGCGCACCGGCTACGCCCGCAACGGCTCGACGGACACCGCGGCCAAGCTCAACCCGGTCCGGTTCGAGTTCAACGAGGAGGGGATGCCGAACCGCGTCCTCCTGCGCAAGACGACCGGGGAGCAGAAGGGCCACCCGATCGACCCGCGCCCCGGCTTCTCCAGGCTGCGCATCGCCCGTGTCGTCAACGAGTACGGCGGCGAGACCGTCGTCACGTACAAGGTGCCGACCTGGGGCGACGCGGCGGACGGCTGCGCCAGCAAGCTGGGCCTGCCCACCAAGACGGAGAAGGCCGAGCTCAAGGCCAACACCCGGCTGTGCTACCCGATGTACTGGCACCCGGACTCCGAGGTCGAGGACATCGACTGGTTCCACAAGTACCCGGTCGACTCCATCGAGGAACTGCCGAACGTCGAGGGCTCGTACTCCACGCTGACGTCGTACGCCTACAAGAACGCCGGCTGGAAGCTCGCCGAGGCGGAGTTCAGCAAGAAGTCCACCCGCACGTACTCGCAGTTCGCGGGCTTCGAGCAGACGACCGTCGTCACGGGTGAGCGGAAGGCCGCCGCCGACAACGGCGAGGGCTCCAACCCGGGCGAGGACACGCCGGGCGTCGAAGGCCCCAAGACCAAGGCGGTCACCCGCTTCTACCGGGGCATGGGCGACACCGTCCCGGTGAAGGACATCGCGGGCGCCACGCTCACCCACAACGGTGCGACGGTCTACGACCGCGAGGCCTTCGCGGGCCGGATCTCCGAGGAGTTCAGCTACTCCAACGCGACCGACGCCGACGGCAACTGGCTCACCCGGAGCCTCACCGTGCCGGAGGTCACCGAGCTCGCCAGCCGCGACCGCGGCGACGGCCTCGACGCGCTGAAGGCATGGCGGGTCACCGAGCCCGAGGAGATCGCGTACACCAAGTCGTCGGGCACGGGCGACGACAAGCGCACCCTGCGGAGCGTCCGTACCAAGACTGACTTCGAGTCCACGCACGGACTGCCCACCCAGGTCGAGTCCTTCGGCGACACCGAGAAGGCCGGCGACGAGACCTGCACCAAGCTGGAGTACCTGCACCACACGGCCCGGAACATCATCGGTCTGACCAAGCAGATCCTGGTCTCGCCGACGCTGTGCGCGGCCGCGAACTGGACGGACCTCTCGACGCTCTCCAGTGGTGGTCGTACCTCCTACGACAACACGGCGTGGGGCACCGCACTCGCCGACACCACTCGGGGACTGGCCACTGAGACGTGGTCCATCAACGGTGACAGCACCGGCTGGCGTACCGGTGGCACCTCCACCTTTGACTCCCTGGGCCGGGTCATCAAGCAGGTCGACCCGGACAAGAAGGAATACAAGACCACGTTCGATCCGGCCGAGGGCCAGGTCTTCAAGGTCACCCACACCAATCCGCTGGGCCACGCCCAGATCCAGGAGGTGGAGCCGGGTCGCGGGACCGCCCTGAAGACGACCGACGCCAACAACCACGTCAGCGAGGCGAAGTACGACCCGCTGGGCCGTCTCGTCGAGGCGTGGTCCCCCGGCCGGACCCCGGCGTCGAACGCGGTCCCGGACTTCAGGGCCGAGTACGTCACCCCGGGCGACCAGCCCGACCCGAACGACCCGGACGGCGGAAAGCTCCGCAAGCCCCCGTACATCACGACGTACAGCCGTGGTTACGAAGACCGGGTGGAGAAGTCCGTCACGATCTACGACGGTCTGGGCCGCGAGCGCCAGTCCCAGGAGGAGGCGGACGGCGGTGGCCGTCTGATCACCGACACCCTGTACAACCGGGCCGGTGAGGTCTACCAGACCAACAACGCCTACCTCAACGAGGACGCCCCGAGCGGGGAACTGTTCACCCCGCGTGCCGACACCACGGTCCCCAACATCACCCGCTACAAGTACGACGGCCTCGGTCGGGTGCTCGAGGAGATGCCGGTCCTCAAGGTAGCGGTGCCTGGGACCACCGAGGCCATCTCCCAGGAGGTGCCCGCGAAGGCGACCCGTTACGAGTACGGGTCCGACTGGTCGAAGGTGGTCCACCCGCAGGGCGTCTCGTCCTACCGGGTCTACACCGACGCCATCGGGCGTACGGTCCGTACCGACGGTTTCAACCCGGCGGCACCCGGCGGATTCACGTCCACGCGCTACACGTACAACAGCCGTGGATACCTGACAAAGGCGACGAGCTCGGCCGACCCGACCCACCCGTGGGAGTGGACCTTCGACAAGCGCGGCCGGATGGAGACCGCGACCGACCCGGACACGGGCGTCACGCGGATGACGTACGACCACCGTGACCGTCCGCTGACGACGAGCAACGCGCGTGGTCAGACCGTCTGGAACTCGTACGACGAGCTGTCCCGGCCCAAGGAACAGCGCCTGGGCGGCGCAGACGGCCCGCTGCTCGCCGGGTTCACGTACGACACCGTTGCCGGAGGCAAGGGCCAGCCTGCCTCCGTCACCCGGTACACGGACGGCTTGGCATACACCCAGAAGATCAACGGCTACACGAAGGACTACCAGCCGAGCTCGGCGACGCTGTCCCTTCCCCCGTCGCTGGCCACCACGTGGGGGATCCCTGCGGACTACCGGTACGACTACAAGTTCTCCGACACCGGAAAGCTGGAGGAGGCGACCCTTCCCAAGGCCGGCAAGTTTGACGCCGAGAAGCTGATCGTCCGTTACAACAAGGAGGGCAAGCCGCTTTCGATCTCCGGCAAGGACTGGTACGGATCTGAGACGGTCTACTCGCCCTACGGCCAGGTTCTGCGCTCGACCCTCGGCGCGGTGCCGTACCGGGTATGGGCCCAGAACTCGTTCGACGAGTCCACCGGCGAGCTCCAGAACCAGATGGTCTACCGGGAGCAGACCGGCGGCGCCGGTCCGGTCGCGGGCAACCTGGTCTCGAAGCGTGAGTACGCCTACGACCCGGCCGGAAATGTCACGGGCATCCGTGAACACGCCACCGGTATCGAAGAGCGCCAGTGCTTCACGTACGACCCGCTGGGTCAGCTGAAGAACGCTTGGACCTCGAAGAACCAGGAGAGCTGCACCACCCCGAAGAACACGGACGGCACGCTCAACGTTGCCGCGGGCAAGGACACCTCCGGCTACTGGCAGGAGTACGAGTACGACCTGCTCGGCAACCGCACCAAGCTGGTCGAGAAGGACCTGACCGGCGCCACGGCCAAGGACGCGACCACCACGTACCAGTACGGTGTGGGCACGGCCAAGAGTCAGCCGCACACGCTCACCAAGGTGTCGAAGACCTACACCACCCCCGCGGGTGCGCAGGTCAAGGCCGAGGCCGAGCGCATCTACGAACTGACGGGCGAGACGAAGACCGTCACCTCGCTGGAGAACGGTGACAAGCAGAGCCTGAGCTGGACCCCGGACGGCAAGGTCGACCGGATCACCGGTGCGGGCACTGGTGGAAAGACTCCCTACGTGGGTCTGGCCGACAAGTGCATCGACCTCAAGAGCGGTGTGGTGGCTGCCTCGCAGCCGATCCAGCTGTACAGCTGCAACACCACCCAGGCACAGTCCTGGAAGTTCACGCCCACCCCGGGCCCGGCGGCGGCTCCGCAGACCGACCCGAACAAGGGCACGCTGTCGGTGTACGAGGACTGGTGCCTCCAGCCGGCCGCCAACACTGCCGGGTCCGCGCTTCAGATCCAGAAGTGCGGCACCACTGCGGCGGCGACGACGGCGCAGGAGCTGAAGCGCAACGCGGCCGGTCAGCTGACGCACGTCGCGTCCAACCTGTGCCTGGCGGTGCAGGGGGCCAACTCGGCCAACGGCACGGCGATCGTCCTGGCCACGTGCGACGGAACCGCCGCGCAGCTCTGGGCGCCGCAGAACGACACCCGTCACATCTACGGTCCCGGCGGCGACCGTCTGCTCACCATCAAGGGCAAGACGGCCACCCTGAACCTGGGTGACACGGAGGTCACCGTCCAGCAGGGCGGTGTCCTGGTCAACTCGCAGCGCACCTACTCCAGCCCCGGTGGCGCGGTCATGCGCTACGCCAACGGCACGGGCGGGGACGCCCTGGTCGCCCTGACCACGGACCACCAGGGCTCCACCTACTCCGAGGTCGTCCTCGGCGGTGGAATGGACGTGCGGATCCGCAAGCAGGACGCCTTCGGCAACCAGCGTGGGACGAGCACGATCGGTGTCAACCAGCAGTCCCACACCGGTTTCCTCGGCAAGACCAGGGACGACTCCTCCGGCTTCACACTGCTGGGCGCGCGTCTCTACGACCCGGTGGTCGGACGCTTCCTCTCCGCCGACCCGCTGATGGACCTGAACGATCCCCAGCAGGCCAACGGATACGTCTACGCGCACAACAACCCGGTCACCCACGCGGACCCGACCGGACTGGCGATCTCCCTGACCGCCTCGGAGAAGGCGGCGGCCCTCGCGGGCGCGGGCCTGTCCGCGGCGCAGGTCGCGCAGGCGCAGGCCACCATGGGCAAGTCCCTGACCTCGGTGATCCTCGGTGCCGCGTGGAGCGTGCTGAGCGACTTCATCGGTCTCAGCGACGCCATGGCCTGCTTCGGCGGTGACATGTGGTCCTGCGGCAGCATGATCGTCGGGGCGATCCCGTGGACCAAGCTGGGCAAGATCCCGTCCGTCCTGAAGGCGGTCAGCCGCACGATCGACGCCATCCAGGCGTTCAAGAAGGCCAAGGCGGCCGCCGAGGTCGTCCTCAAGGCCGCGAAGGCGGCCGAGGCATCGGCCTTGAAGGCCAAGAAGGCCGCCATCGAGAAGGCGAAGAAGGAGGCCGCGCAAAGGGCCAAGAAGAAGGCGGCCGAGGCAGAGAAACGAAAGGCCGACGCGGCGGCAGCCGCGAAGAAGAAGACTGGCAACCCGGTCCAGAAGCAGGCCCAGGCCAAGGCTGCGCCGAAGGCGTCGTCGGTGGCCAGCGTCAGCAAGGGTGGCGGCAGCAAGGGTGGTGGAGGCGCCAAGGTAAGCACCTCGAAGCCGGGCGGCTCGTCGGGCGCTTCGTCCCGCAGCAGCGGTGGTTCCAGTGGTGGCTCCTGCAAGACGGCGGACAACAGCTTCGTACCCGGCACGAAGGTGTTGATGGCGGACGGTACCGCCAAGGCCATTGAGGACATCAGGACGGGTGACAAGGTCGTCGCCACCGACACCAAGACCGGGGAGACCCGGATCGAGACGGTCTCGGCGGAGATCAAGGGCAAGGGCCTCAAGCGCCTTGTCAGGGTCACTATCGACACGGATGGCCCGAAGGGCACGAAGACAGCCGAGGTCACCGCTACCGACGGTCACCCCTTCTGGGTCCCCGAGCTGGCCAAGTGGATCGACGCCACGGACCTGAAGCCGGGCGAGTGGCTGCGCACTGGCGCGGGCACCCTCGTCCAGGTCACCGAGATCCAGCGCTGGACGGCCCAGGACGAGACGGTACACAACCTGACGGTTTCGGACGCTCACACGTACTATGTGGTGGCGGACAGCGTCCCGGTCCTGGTCCACAACTGTGGATTGAACACCGACGGGTATCTGTATCGCGGTGTCGTCAAGGGGCACCATAGCTATGACACCGCAGCGGAAGGGCGGGCGGTGCCCCGCGGAAGCAGCACGGACATCGATGCTCACTCAGGTGGAAATGGGACGGATACCATCTTCACGTCTTGGTCGGACGACCCCGACGTGGCCGTGGAATTTGCCCAGAACCTAGGTGATGATTGGGTCGGGGAAGGTGTAATGCTGCGCATCAGGGTTGAAGGCATCGATTCCGGTGTGGGGCCGTCGAAAAACATTCAGATCCATGGAACTAAGTATGAGAGATTCATGGAAGATGAACATCTCATCATAGGGGAGATTCTGGCCGACGAAATCAGCTTCGACTTTGGAGAGACCTGGTCTCCCGTCAGGCGGCGATGAAGTGAACGAGGTATCCGCGATTGAACTACTCGCCGCGTTGGATTCCGAATCTGGAGTCCACCTCCAGGCCAGAAATGCACTGCTTTCTGGAGCGCCTTTCCAGATTTGGCTCAAGCCTCAGTCGGCATCGATGCTTCGGGGCATTCTCCGAGCGAGGGTGAAAAGCCTGCAGCGGCGCGGAAAGCCGGTCATAGGGGTCACGGAATGCCTTGCGGATCTTGCCGAAAAGGGCGAGCAAGGTCTTCTTGTGGCGTATGTGGACGATCGCGAGCGAAGCGGATACCTCTTCCCTCTCTACATCGATCCGCAACCGCTCAGAGTCGTCGGATGTATGGGGTTTAATTCCTCCTTCGAGGGAGATCCCCTTACCGGTCCTGAGTAACACCGTAGGTAGCAGAAGTTCACACTGCCCCAGTAGCCCCGCCGGATCTGTTCCCGGTGGGGCTACTGGGCTTTGCTGCTGTCCCCGCAATGCGTCAGCCCGTGCTTCCAGCCGCGGTCACGGCCGGGAAAGAGACCGCCAAGCCGAATCTGAAGACGGTCCAGGCGGTCGGTGTTCGATGGTTCCCCGGCCTGGTCACGCCCCGCCCGACGCCCTCCGCAACGTACTGATGCACGACCCGATCGCCTCCTGCAGCGCCTCCAGGCGCTGGAGCATGTCGGCTTCGAAGATCTCTTCCTCCATCACCTCGTCCAGGGTCAGTTCCTCGAAGACCTTCGTCGCCTTCTGCAGGCTGTTGTAGAACTTCGTGCGCCGCTCCTGGACCCGCAGCGCCGGGTCCTCCTCCACCGCCTTGGCGACCAGGCCCTTCACCGTGTCGTACGCCTCACCCGCCCACTCGCCGGCCTCCTCCGAGTCGTCCAGCTCGTCGATCAGCGAGAGATGCCGTTCCGCCTCCGCCCGCAGTTCCGGCGGCGCCGCCACGGTCTGCCCGGCGGGTGTCCTGATCTGGCCGTTCTCCACGATCTGGCGGACGTAACCGATCCGGTCCGCCGCCTTCGCCTCGCTCGCCACCGCCTTCTTCAGGTCGTCCGTGCGCGCGAACGCCCTGGCCATCTCCGTCTGGAGCGCCGGGTCCTCCTTCATCCGGTCGAGCAGCGCCCCGCGCGCCGCCTCCGCCGTCCCCGGGTCCGCCAGGATCGCCGCCCGCAGCGCCGTCGGGTTCTCCGCGACCTCAAGGGCCTTCGTCGGCCGGATGCCCTCCGCCTCCGCCGCCGCGCTGATCGCCTGGCCGCGCACCGAGGAGGCGCTGTTGCGGGAGTCGTAGTACGACAGCCAGACGTCCGCGTCCGGCAGCTCGATGTCCTCGCCCGGGACCAGCACCTCGAACTGCGGGACCAGACCGTCGTCCGCCGCCATGTCCCACGCCCGGTAGTGGCGCATCACCCGCTCCGGCGAGCAGCCCGCCAGCTCCGCGAACGCCTTCGAGGAGATCTTCGTCCGGGCCGTGCCCTCGGCGGGCTGACCGCCGGGCCGGACACTGCGCGCCACTTTGAGGGCGAAGGCCCAGCCGCCGGTGCGCGCGTACACGCCGAAGTCGTGGGCGTCCCTGACGACGACGGGGTCCAGGTCGGCCGCTGCCGGAGCCTCCTCCTCGTCGGATTCGCTCATGGTGTCGGGCTCTGCGGCGGGAGCCACGACCGCCGTCCCTGTCTCCGCGGCCGCGTCCGGCTGCTGCACCCAGAAGTCGCCCGGCTCCACCGGCGCCTCCACCACGGGAGGCTCGGCGGTGGCGGGCGCGGGGACGACGGGGGAGGTGGAGGTGTCGGACGGGGCGGGGGCGATGGTCACCGAGGGCACTCCGGAAGGTCGGTTGGGAGAACTGCGGCCGACAGCCTATACGCACCCCTTGGCGATGATTCGCCCGATTCTGGACATTCGGGCATCGGGTCACCGGAATATCGTTGGCGTCCCGGACGGCCGTCCCCCAGGATGCGGTCATGACCTACGGAATCGAGTCCCACTCCGCGCGATGAGCGCCCCCGACGAGCGCGAGACGCTCGCCCCCTCCCTGTACGCCCATGTCCTCGCCCTGCGGGCCGCCGCCCCCGACACACCCCTGCCCCCGGGCGGTCTGCCACTTCCCCGAGGCGCCCGCCCGCCACGAGACGGAACCCCCGGCCCGCGCGCACGGGAGGCCCGGGAGGCCGTGACCGCCCTCGTACGGTCCGCCCTCGCGGACGCCGACCCCGTCCGGGCCGCCCTGGCGCTGGAGCGCGACCTCAGCGCCGCCGGAATCCGAGAGCGGGCCGTGCACGCGGCCGTCGTCGCCCTGCCGCCTCCCGAAGAAGCCCCCGACCGGGCCCGCGCGCTCGCCCGTGCCCTGACCCGCACCGGCACCACCGTCACCGCCGTCGCCGCCGGGCTCGGCCTCCTCGTCCCGCTCGGGGAGGCCGAGGACGTGCCGTACCTGCGCGCCCTCGGCCTGCTCCACGGGCTCGGCGACCAGGCCGCCAGGGCCCTCGCCCCGCTGGACCGCGAGGCCGCCGCCCTGGCCCGGCTCGTGCGCGAGCGGAGCGACGCCCTCCGGCCGCTCGTGGACGCCCTCGTCCGGGGCGACGAGCGGACCGCTCGGGCCCTGCTCACCGGCCTGCCCACCACGCCACGGGACCTCGGCCGCAGACAGGCCCGGCACCTCGCCGAAGCCGTGGGCCTCACCGCCCTGCTGCGGGAAGAGCCTGGGCTCCTCGGCCCCGCCCTCGGCCTCCTCACCCGCATGAGCCAGGGGCCGGAGGCCGAGATCCGCGCGTACGACGAGGCCGTCGCCCTGTACGAGACGGCGGCCGACCGCGCCCGTGAGCTGCCCCCGCTCCTCGGCCACCGGGCCCGGCTCGTCACCCTCGCCCAGGAACTGGACAGCGGGGACGCCCGGCTCCTGCCCTGGCCACCGGGCCGCCGGAGGGCCGTGCTCGCCGCCCTCCTGGCGGCCGTCGGGGAACCGGAGAGCCCCTCTGACCCGGCGGACCGGCGGCGCGCCGAGTGGATCCGGCGCACGGCCCGCCGCCTCACCGCCGTGACCACGGGGGAGGGGGCCGAAGACCTCCCGGACGGTCACCGCACGGGTGCGCCCGCCGTTCCCCTCACCTCCCGGCTGCGGATCGAGGTGGCCGTCGGCGACCCCGGGGAGCCGACCGGAGCCGAAACCCGGCTGCTCGTCGACGGACGTCCCCTCGTGCCCTCGGTCTTCGCGCTGGGAGCGGGAGAACCGCCCGAGGAACTCCTCCTGAACGGCGCCCTGCGTGCCGGACCCGAGCCCACGGAAGTGCGGCTCGCCGAGGCGACCTGCACGGAGGGCTGCTGCGGTGCGCTCCACGTCACCGTCCGCCGCGACGGACCCCATGTCGTCTGGGACGGCTGGCGGCGGCCGGGCGCCCCGCCGGGACTTCCCCACGCGCCCGCGTACCGCTTCGACGCCGACGCGTACGACCGCGAGGTCGGCCGCGCCGAGCGGGACCTCGGCTGGGCGTGGCCCGCGCGCCGGACCGCCTGGCTGATCGCGGAGGGGCTGCGCGAACGGCCCGGGATCCTCGCCCGGTGGGGACTGCGCCGGGGATGGATCTCCACCGACTTCCACCAGCCGGACGTCACCGTGATCACCTTCCTCGGCCCGCCGCTCCGCCCGGACGGCACACCCGACACCGAGGCCGGGACCCGGCAGTTCCTCCAGCGGCTTCCGGACGACGGCCGTCCGCCCCGGGAGCGCGCGGCGGAGGCCCTGCGCCACCTGGCGGAGGAGGACCCCAGGCGGCATCCGGAACCGGGGGAGTGATCCGTACGGCCGTCCCGGTGAGCGCCAGAGGTCCACTCCAACGATGGTTATCCACAGGGGTGGTGGGGCCGCCGGGCGGCGCGTACGGTGCCAGACATGAAGATCCTCATCAGCGCCGACATGGAGGGCGCGACCGGTGTGACCTGGCCCGCCGACGTGCTGCCTGGCACGCCCCAGTGGGAGCGGTGCCGCACCATGTTCACCTCCGATGTGAACGCGGCGGTGCTCGGCTTCTTCGACGGGGGCGCCGACGAGGTCCTCGTCAACGAAGCCCACTGGACCATGCGGAACCTGCTCCTGGAGCAGCTCGACGGGCGCGCCGAGATGCTCACCGGACGGCACAAGTCGCTGTCCATGGTCGAGGGCGTGCAGCACGGGGACGTCGACGGCATCGCGTTCGTCGGCTACCACACCGGGGCGGGCGCCGAGGGCGTCCTCGCCCACACCTACCTCGCCAACTCCCTCACCGGCGTCTGGCTCAACGGCGAGCGCGCGAGCGAGGGCCTGCTCAACGCGCACGTGGTCGCGGAGTACGGGGTCCCCGTCGTCCTCGTCACCGGCGACGACCTCACCTGTGAGGACGCCCTCGGATACGCCCCTGAGGCCCCCAAGGTCGCCGTCAAGGACTACGTCTCGCGGTACGCGGCGGTCTGCCGGACCCCGGCCAGGACCGCCGCCGACATCCGGGCCGCCGCCAGGACCGGCGCGGCGCTCGCCGCACGCCACGAACCGGTCGTGGGCGGCCCCTTCACCATGGAGCTGGAGTTCGACGCCGAGCACCTGGGCGCCGCCGCCACGGTGGTTCCCGGCGTGGCCCGGAGCGGCGAACGCCGAGTCTCGTACACCAGCGGGACGATGTACGAGGCAATTCGCACGTTCAAGGCGGTCACGACCATCGTCTCGGCCGCGGTGGAGGAGCAGTATGGCTGAGGAGGTCCGGAGACCGGACACGACGGCGCTCGACGAGGTGGTCACCTTCACCTCCGAGCTGATCCGCGTCGACACCACCAACCGGGGCGGCGGTGACTGCCGGGAACGGCCGGCGGCCGAGTACGTCGCCGAGCGGCTCGCCGCCGCCGGAATCGACCCCGTGCTCCTGGAGCGCACCCCGGGCCGGGCCAACGTCGTGGCCCGCGTCCCCGGCACCGACCCCTCGGCCGACGCGCTCCTCGTCCACGGACACCTCGACGTGGTCCCCGCCGACCCCGCCGAATGGACCGTCCACCCCTTCTCCGGGGAGGTCCGCGACGGGGTCGTCTGGGGCCGGGGCGCCGTCGACATGAAGAACATGGACGCGATGGTCCTGGCCGTCGTCCGCGCCTGGGCCCGGCAGGGCGTCCGGCCGCGCCGGGACATCGTCCTCGCCTACACCGCCGACGAGGAGGCCAGCGCCGAGGACGGCTCCGGGTTCCTCGCCGACCGGCACGCCCACCTCTTCGAGGGCTGTACCGAGGGCATCAGCGAATCCGGCGCGTACAGCTTCCATCCCCAGCCGGGCACCACCCTCTACCCGATCGCGGCGGGGGAGCGGGGCACCGCCTGGCTCAAGCTGACCGCCCAGGGCAGGGCGGGACACGGCTCGAAGGTGAACACGGCCAACGCCGTCACCCGGCTCGCCGAGGCCGTCGCCCGGATCGGCGCGCACACCTGGCCGGTCCGCCTCACCACCACGGTCCGCGCCGCCCTCACCGAACTCGCCGGGCTGTACGGCATCGAGACGGACACCGGGGTCCCCGACCTCGACGTGGACCTGCTCCTCGACAAGCTCGGTCCGGCCGCCGCCCTCGTCGAGCCGACCGTCCGCAACAGCGCCAACCCGACGATGCTCTCCGCCGGGTACAAGGTGAACGTCATCCCAGGCCAGGCCGTCGCGTACGTCGACGGGCGGACGCTGCCGGGCACCGACGAGGAGTTCGCCGCGACCATGGACCTGCTCACCGGGCCCGATGTGGACTGGGAGTTCCACCACCGCGAGGTCGCCCTCGAAGCCCCCGTCGACTCGCCGACCTTCGCGAAGCTCCGCGCCGCCGTCGAGCGCTTCGACCCCGCCGGGCACGTCCTGCCGTTCACCATGTCCGGCGGCACCGACGCCAAGCAGTTCTCCCGGCTCGGCATCACCGGCTACGGCTTCTCGCCGCTCCGGCTGCCCCCCGGCCTGGACTACGGGGCCCTCTTCCACGGCGTCGACGAACGCGTCCCCGTGGACGCCCTGCACTTCGGCGTACGGGTCCTCGACCACTACCTCAGGTCCGCGTAGGGCCGTGACCGCCCGCACAGAGAATCCGACAGGGGGAGACCGCATGGCCACGACCACCGCCGCCTACGGGACCTGGCCGTCGCCCGTCGACGCCGGGCTGACCGCCGCGCACGACGGACGTCCCGATCATCTCGGAGCAGTCGGCGACGAACTGTGGTGGACCGAGCCCCGCCCCACCGAGGGGGGCCGCCGCGCCCTCGTGCGCAGGCGCGCCAACGGCACCGAGGAGAGCGTGCTGCCCGCCCCGTGGAACGTGCGCAGCCGGGTCCTCGAGTACGGCGGTCTGCCCTGGGCGGCGGCCGACCGTCCCGTCGGCGGACCGCTCGTCGTCTTCTGCCACCTCCCCGACCAGCGGCTGTACGTCCACGAGCCCGACGCCGCTCCCGGCGGCGCGCCCCGGCCGCTGACGCCGCTCTCCCCGGTCGGTGAGGGGCTGCGCTGGGCGGACCCGGTGATCCACCAGGACCGGGGCGAGGTGTGGTGCGTCCTGGAGGAGTACACGGGCCCCGCGCCGGCCGATGTGCGCCGGGTGCTCGTCGCCGTCCCGCTCGACGGCTCGGCCGCCGAGGACCGGGAGGCCGTACGGGAACTGTCCGACGAGCGGCACCGGTTCGTGACCGGGCCCCGACTCTCCCCGGACGGCCGCCGGGCCGCCTGGATCGCCTGGGACCACCCCCGGATGCCCTGGGACGGCACCGAGGTCCTGCTCGCCGAGGTCGGACCCGACGGGACCTTCCGGGACGCCAGGACCGTCGCGGGCGGGACCGCCGAGTCGATCCCGCAGGTCGGCTGGGACACGGCCGGGAGGCTGCTCCTCGTCAGCGACCGCACCGGCTGGTGGAACCTCTACCGGGCGGACATCGGCACGGACGGCGGGCTCGGTCGACAGACAGCGCTCTGTCCCCGCGCGGAGGAGTTCGGCGGGGCGCTGTGGCGGACCGGCCTCACCTGGTTCGCCCCTCTGGAGAACGGCCTGATCGCGGTCGTCCACGGCAAGGGCACCACCGCGCTCGGCATCCTCGACCCCGAGCGCGGCACCCTCGCCGACGCGGCGGGCCCCTGGACCGACTGGGCGCCGACGCTCACCGCGCACGGCACCCGGGTGGTCGGCGTCGCCGCCGGGCCGCGCACCTCCTACGAGATCGTCGAACTCGACACCCGCACCGGCCGCGCCCGGGTGGTCGGCGCCCGGCACGCCGACGCCGTCGATCCCGCCCACTACACCGCACCCCGGCTCCGTACCTTCCCCGGTCCCGGCGGGCGGGAGATCCACGCCCACGTCCACCCGCCCCACCACCCCGGCTTCACCGGGCCCGAGGGCGAACTGCCGCCCTATGTGATCCGGGCACACGGCGGACCCACCGGTCACGCCCCGCTCGTCCTCGACCTGGAGGTCACCTACTTCACCTCCCGGGGCATCGGCGTCGCCGTGGTCGACTACGGCGGCTCCACCGGATACGGCCGGGAGTACCGGGAGCGGCTCCGCGAGCAGTGGGGTGTCGTGGACGTCGAGGACTGCGCCGCCGTCGCCACCGCCCTCGCCGCCGAGGGCACCGCCGACCCGGCCCGGCTCGCCGTGCGCGGCGGCAGCGCGGGCGGCTTCACGACCGCCGCCTCGCTCGCCACCACCGACGTGTACGCCTGCGGCACGATCGTCTACCCCGTCCTCGACCTGAGGGCCTGGGCCACCGGCGAGACCCACGACTTCGAGTCCCGCTATGTCGATGGGCTCGTCGGACCGCTCGACGAGATGCCCGCGCGCTACAAGGAACGCTCCCCGATCGAGCACGTCGACCGGATCACCGTGCCGTTCCTGCTGCTCCAGGGCCTGGCCGATGTCATCTGCCCGCCCGCACAGGCCGAGCGCTTCCTCGCCCGCGCGGCGGGCCGGGGCGTGCCGCACGCCTATCTCGCCTTCGAGGGCGAGGGCCACGGCTTCCGGGAGGCGGACACCATGGTCCGCGCGCTGGAGGCCGAACTGTCCCTGTACGCGAAGACCTTCGGTGTCGCCAGGGACGACGTTCCCGAGCTGGAGTACCGGACGTGACGCGGCCGGACACCGAGGCCGGTACGGACACGGACAGGGGTGTCGGGCGGTTGGTCCGGCCGCCGAGGCTGCGGTCCGGGTCACGGGTGGCGGTCGTCGCCCCCAGCGGGCCCGTCCCCGAGGAACGGCTGCGGGCGGGCCTCGACATCCTGCGCGGCTGGGACCTGGAACCGGTGGTCGCCCCGCACGTCCTGGACGTCCACCCCGTCCTCGGACACCTGGCGGGTTCCGACCGGGACCGGGCCCGCGACCTGACCGAGGCCTGGTGCGACCCCTCGGTGGAGGCGGTGATCTGCGCGCGCGGCGGGTACGGGGCCCAGCGCATGGTGGACCTGGTCGACTGGCGGGCGGTCCGGGCCGCCGGGCCCAAGGTGTTCGTCGGCTACAGCGACGTCACCGCCCTGCACGAGGCCTTCGCCGTCCGCGCAGGACAGGTCACCCTGCACGGCCCGATGGTCGCCGCCGGTACCTTCCTCACCGACCCGCGCACCCGGGAGTCGCTGCGGGCCACCCTGTTCGAGCCCGAGACGGTACGGACCCTCGGCCTGGACACCGCGCGGGCCCTGGCACCGGGCCGGGCCCGGGGCGTGACGCTCGGCGGCTGCGTCAGCCTCCTCGCGGCCGACCTCGCCACCCCGCACGGCCGGGCCTCGGCGCGCGGCGGGCTGCTGCTCCTGGAGGACGTGGGGGAGGAGCCCTACCGGCTCGACCGCGTTCTCACCCAACTGCTGCGCTCCGGCTGGCTCGACGGGGTCGCGGGCATCGGCCTGGGCTCCTGGGCCGAGTGCGGCCCGTACGAGGAGGTACGGGCGGTGCTCGCCGACCGGCTCGGCGCGCTCGGGGTGCCGGTCGTGGAGGAGATGGGCTTCGGCCACGGAGAGACGGCCCTGACCGTGCCGCTCGGGGTGCCGGGAGTGCTCGACGCGGAGGAGGGGACGCTCACCCTCGACGTACCGGCCCTGAGCTGAGCCGGACCGGCCCGGGTCCTGCGCGGGGGTGGGGCCGGTCTTGAGCCGATCCGGACCGTACCGGCCCAAGACCGAGCGGGGCTGGGCCGGGGCCGAGTCGGGTCCAGGCCGGGCTTGGGCCGGATGGCGGCCGATCCCGGACCGGCCCCGGAGTCGGCCGCACCGGGCCGCACCGGGATCGGCCCGGACGGAGGCCGGTCCGGGGCCATGTTCCGGCCGGGGCTCCTGCCACGCATCTGGCTGCCGGACCTGGCTTCCGGCCCGTTCCAGGCCGGGGCCTGGAACGGCGCGCGGGTTACAGCGTCGCGTATCCCGGGCGCACGATCTCGTCGATGAGGCGGCGGCGCTCCGGGAGCGGGAGGAACGCGGCGTCGAGGGCGGCGACCGTGAACTCCTCGAAGACCTCGGGGCCGTATCCGAAGGCGTCCACCATGTGCTGGAACTCCTCGCTCATGGTGGTGCCGGAGACGAGCCGGTTGTCCGTGTTGAGCGTGATCCGGAAGCCGAGCCGGCGCAGCTCGTCGATCGGGTGGGAGGCGTAGTCCTTGGCCGCGCCCGTCTGGAGGTTCGACGTCGGGCACACCTCGAGGGCGATGCGGTTGTCGCGGACGTACGAGGCCAGGCGGCCCAGGGTGCCGTCCTCGGCGATGTCGTCGGTGATCCGCACGCCGTGGCCGATCCGCTCCGTGCCGCAGACCTGCACGGCCTCCTGGATCGACTCCGCGCCGACGGCCTCGCCCGCGTGGATCGTGAAGTGGCAGTTCTCCCGCTTCAGGTGCTGGAACGCGGGGAGGTGCCGGGCGGGCGGGTTGCCGATCTCGCCGCCCGCGATGTCGAATCCGGCGACGCCGTTGTCGCGGTGCGCGACGGTGAGCCGGGCTATCTCCAGGGACCGGTCCGTGTGGCGCATCCCGGTGAGCAGGGTGCGGACGGTGATCCGCTGCCCGGCGCGGCGCTCGCCCTCGCGGAAACCGTCGTTGACCGCCTCGACGACCTCGTCCAGGGTGAGGCCCGCTTCGAGGTGCTGCTCGGGGGCGTAGCGGATCTCGGCGTAGACGACGCCGTCCGCCGCCAGGTCCTCGGCGCACTCGGCCGCGATGCGCGTGAGCGCTTCGCGGGTCTGCATGACCGCGCAGGTGTGGGCGAAGGTCTCCAGGTAGCGCTCCAGCGAACCGGAGTCGGCGGCGTCCCGGAACCAGACGGCGAGCGCGGCCGGGTCCTCGGTGGGCAGCGCGGTGTAGCCGCACTCCCGCGCCAGCTCGACGATGGTCGCGGGGCGCAGCCCGCCGTCGAGGTGGTCGTGGAGGACGGCCTTGGGGGCCCGGCGGATCCACTCGGCGACGGCGGTGGCAGCGGGCGTGGCAGGGTTGTCAGACAAGTGCATGGCCGGGAAGTGTACGCCACGGGACCCGGGCGCGCTGTGACACCCCGGGCGGGCGGGTGCGGAGGCGGCTGGGACCGGGGTGCGGAGGGTGTCGGGCAGGTGCGTTCCGGGTGGGGTTCGTGTGTTCCGGGGGCCGGGGCCGACTTCCTTCCGGACCTCGGGCCCCGGGCCTCGGACCTCGGACCCCGGGCCCGTGATCCCGGCCCCTGACCCGGTGGTTCCCGGGTGCCGCCCAGCCCCTTCATCCGACACGGGACCCGATGGTTCCGGGCCGCCGAACTGGTCTGTTCGAGGCACCGGACCCGTACCCAGGGTGCCGGACCGGCTCACGCGAAGGCGCTTGCGGCGTCGGCCTTCCGGGAGTCGGGGGGCTGCCTCCCCGCCCCGTAGCGTGGTCGGGACGTGCCCTTTCCCGAGGTGTCGCCGGAGCCGCGCTTCCCCGGAGGGGCCCGCCCCCGGCGACCCCGCACGCCCCCGGGGGCGCGTGGTCAGTGGGACTGGAGGATCGGCAGCGTCGGGGCGCCCGTCGGCAGCATGTGCTTCGCGGCCATCACCGGGGTGTCGCCGACCCGGACGACCTGGGTCACGAGGACGGCGGGAGTGTCCGCCGGGCGCCGCAGCTGCTCCCCGCGCCGCCGCCCCAGCAGCGTCGCCGTGATCCCGCTGTGCGCGCCGAGCGCCGTCTCGCGCGAGGCTCCGAGCAGCACGGACAGCATCGAGACCGCAGGTCCGTGCCGGGTGGTCCGGCCGTCCGCCGTACCGGCCGCGGTTCCGCCGCCGCCCCCCGCGCCGGGGCCCGTACCGCTGCTCGAACCGCCGCCCGTACCGGCGCGTGCGACCCCCGGCGTTCCGCCTCCGTCCGGTGCGCCGCCCGTGTCCGCGCTCGGCGCCGCCGTCCGCAGGGCCCGTGCGAACTCCGGGTGCACCTGGTCGAGCAGTTCGTCGGGGGCCGCCCACTCGTGGCTCAGGGCCGCCGCCGTGCCCTCCCCGGTCAGCAGCGACTCCCAGAACCGCAGCTCGGCCCCGGCGGGGGCGAGCAGGTGCTGGGTGGTGAAGTCCGTGGGCTCCTCGACCGTCCGGAGCAGGGCCCGTACGCGCAGCGGCGTGCCCGCCCCGATCAGCTCCTCCAAGGGCTGGATCTGCTCGAAGCCGCGCCGGGGCGGCCGGTCGTTGACCGTGCGGCCCACCCCGCGCCGGACGCTCAGCAGACCGTCCTCCTGGAGCAGCAGCAGCGCCTCGCGCAGTGCCGGGCGGCTCACGCCGAGTTCGGCGGCGAGCTTCGGCTCGGAGGGGAGTGTCGAGCCCGGCGGGTAGGTGCCGTCGTGGACGGCGTCCGCGATCCGCTCGTAGAGGGCCACCACCGGGCGCCGCCGGTGTCCGCTGACCGCCACAGCCGCTCCTCGAAATCGTCGCCGGCCCTCGTTCCGCCGGTGCCGGGCACCACCGTAGTCGGCCCACGTTGTCTGACAAGTCACCCGTACGGCCCTGCTCACCATCACGGTGAGGTGCCGTCCGGCCCATTCTGGTCCCACGGCTGTGGCCGCGTACGACCGACGGCACGATGGAGGAGAGGGCCGGACATGAGTCCCAAGGAGACGTCACGGACATCGGGCGGGGGCAGGTCCAGGTTCGCCGAGTCCTTCACCCCGGGCCGGATCGTGATGATCGTCGTAGCGATCCTCACCCTCGTCTTCATCTTCGAGAACACCCGGGAGGTGAAGATCCGGCTGCTCATCCCCGAGGTCACGATGCCGCTGTACGGGGCCCTGCTGCTGGCCGCGCTGCTGGGCGCGGCCTGCGGCTACTACGTCGCGGCCCGGAGGCGCAAGTGAGACGGCGGGCCGTCGTGGGCGCGGGGGCGGTCCTCGCGCTCGCGGCCGTCGCCGTCAGTTCGGCGGAGGAGACCGCCGCGTCCTGGGAGGAGGCCGGGGAGAGGCCGGTGCCGGACTTCCTCGGGCGGGGCCTGTGGCGGGTCTTCACCCGTCTCGACCGCCGTACCCGGCTCGACGTCCACGACGTGAGCGGGCGGGACCGGCGGGTGCTGTGGCCGCCGAACTGGCGGGTCTGCACGCAGTACCCGTCCGCCGGTACGAGTCTGGACCGGCGGACCACGGTGATGATCGGAGTCGTACGCAAGGGGGAGACCTGCCCGGCCCGCGTACGGACGGCCCGCCGCTGAGGGGGCCCGGTGTCGTGGAGTCCGTACGCCTCGGGGACGATGTCGTCCGGTCGACGGCCCGGCCCGGTCCACCCGCCGGTCCATTCCGCCCGCCGGTCCCGTCCGGCCCGGGTGCGGGCGGTCGGCCACCGGACCGCTCCAGCTCCGGCCCCCCGACCGCTCCGGCTCCAGCTCCGGCGGCCGGTACCGACCCCCCCCCGGCCCGCTGCGGAGCCCCGCATCCCTACCCTGGCCGTATGTCCGATGATCCTGGCCGGTTCCTTGTCGCGGGGCCCCGTGTGGGGCTGCGGGAATTCACCCCGGAGGACGCGGCGGAGTTCACCGCCCGTGCCCGGGAGAGCCGGGAGCTGCACCGCCCGTGGCTGTTCCCGCCGTGCACGGCCGAGGCGTACGCCCCGTACGCGAGCGCCCTCGTCGAGGACCCGGCGCGCGCCGGGTTCCTGGTGTGCGAGCGGGGCGCGGACGGTGGCATCGCGGGGTTCCTGAACGTCAACAACATCGTCCGGGGCGCCTTCCGCAGCGGCGCCCTCGGCTACGGCGCCTTCGCGCACGCCGCCGGGCGCGGACTGTTCACCGAAGCCCTCTGGCTGCTCCTCGGGTACGCCTTCGGGCCGCTGGACCTGCACCGCCTCGAAGCGAACATCCAGCCGGGCAACACCGCGTCCCGTGCGCTCGTCCGCCGCGCGGGCTTCCGGCTCGAAGGGTTCTCCCCGGCGATGCTGTTCATCGACGGGGCCTGGCGCGACCACGAACGCTGGGCGATCACCGCCCCGGAGGACCCGGCCGGGTCACCGGCCTGACGGAGCCCCGGCCCGAGAACATCATCGGCACGGAATTCCGGAGCGGGCCGAGGAGCAGCCCCGGCCCGCTCCTCGGTGTCGAACTCCGACGGGAGCACCCCTCGGAAGGGAACTCGGGCGCGAGCGCCCCTCCGCACGGACCCCGCCGCGCGGTCTCACCGCTTGTAGTTGATCTTCATCGTGTCGAGGTCGGTCACGGTCGAGCGCAGCCCCTTGTAGCCGTGGCCCAGCTCCTTCAGCGCCGTCTCCACGCGGTCCTCCGCGAGCGCGCCCGCCATCTCGTCGCCGTCCTCGGAGTCGGAGACCACGACCAGCCGGTACGAGAAGTGCTTCAGCGTCCGGTCGTAGGCCAGCGAGCCCTCCTCCGTGAACCGCATCGCGGTCAGCCCGTGCTGCTCGGATTCGGCGAGCAGCCGGACGCGGCTCTCCTCCGAAAGCCCGTCGAAGGTGCCGCGCACGATGACCCGGTAGGTGTGCTGCGTGCCCATTCCTCGTACTCCCCGTGCCCTGGTTCCCGGCCGTGGGGCGGCCGGCCGACCGTCCACAGTACGACGGTCCGCACCCGGTCCGCCCGGAATTTCCGGACGTCTCCGCACTCCCGCCTTTACCGAAGCCTGATGTGGAGAACCCCTGGTCAGGACGGGCTCCGACGTGTTCCATGGGTCAATGACGACCGTACGACGTGCCGTACTGACGCTGCCCGCGGCCCCGTTGGGCCCGGACAACCCCCTTCCCGCACTGCGGGCCCCCGCCGGAGCCGGGGCCCACGCGGTCGACGCGGGCACCCTCGCGGGGCTCCCGCAGGACATGGCCCGGGGCATAGGGCGGGCGCCCTTGCGGAGCCTGCTGCCCACCCCCGTGCGCGACGGCTACGGCCGCGACCGCACCCCCACGGACATCGACACGATCGTGATCGAGAACGACCACCTCAGAGCGACCGTCCTCCCCGGACTCGGCGGGCGCCTGTACTCCCTCCACCACAAGCCCACGGGGCGCGAACTCCTCTACCGCAACCCGGTGTTCCAGCCCGCGGCCTTCGCGCTCAACGGGGCCTGGTTCTCCGGTGGCGTCGAGTGGAACATCGGCGCCACCGGCCACACCACCCTGTCCTGCTCGCCCCTCCACGCGGCCGTCGTGCGCGCGCCCGACGGCGGGCCGATGCTCCGCCTCTGGGAGTGGGAACGCCTGCGTGACCTGCCGTTCCAGGTGGACCTGTGGCTCCCGGAGGACTCCGGCTTCCTGTACGCCGGAGTCCGGGTCCGCAACCCCCACGAGCGCACCGCACCCGTCTACTGGTGGTCGAACACCGCCGTGCCCGAGGACCGCCGGGTCCTGGCCCCCGCCACGACCGCCTGGCACCACGGCTACGAGCGCGGACTGCGCGCCGTCCCCGTGCCGGTCACCGAGGACGGCACCGACCGCTCCCACCCGACGCGCAGCCGCCACGCCGCCGACTGGTTCTACGACCTGCCGGAGGAGCGGCGCCGCTGGATCGCCGCCCTCGACGCGGACGGCACCGGACTCGTCCAGACCTCCACGGACGCACTGCGCGGACGCAAGCTCTTCGTCTGGGGGACCGGGCGCGGCGGGCGGCGCTGGCAGGAGTGGCTGACGGAACCCGGCACGCCCGGATACGCGGAGATCCAGGCCGGTCTCGCCCGTACCCAGCTGGAACACCTGGAACTCGCGGGCGGCGAGGAGTTCAGCTGGCTGGAGGCGTACGGCCCGCTCGCCGCCGACCCCGCCGCCGCGCTCGGCGACGACTGGACCGCCGCCCGTGCCGAGGTGGAGGACCGGCTGGCCGGGGCGCTGCCGAGAGCCGTGGTCGAGGCCGCGTACACCGCCTGGCGGGAGGGTGCCGCCGACACCGAGCCGGACGAGGTCCTCGCCGCCGGTTCGGGCTGGGGAGCCCTCGAAGTCCTGCGCGGGGAGTACGCGTTGCCCGGTACGCCGTTCCCCGAATCGACCCTCGGACCGGAGCAGCACCCCTGGCGGGAGCTGCTCAGGACCGGTGTCCTGCCGCCCCCGGCGCCGGGCGCCGCCCCGGGCGCGCCGCTCGTCGCCGCGCCCTGGCGGGACATGCTGGAGACCGCCCCGGCCGACCCCGCCACCGAGTACCACCTCGGGATCGCCCAGTGGCACGCCGACGACCGGGCCCAGGCGGTACGGAGCTGGGAACGGGGCCTGAAGGAGGCCGGTGCGCGCTGGCCGCTGCTCCGCTGCCTGGCCGTCGCCGACGAGGAGGACGGGCATCGCGAGCGGGCGGCCGAGCGCTTCGCGGAGGCCTTCGCGGACCTGGACGCCGGACGGGCGACCGCCTCCGAGGGCTCGGGCGGGGAAGCGGGGGAGTCCGGGGAGGACGCGGACGGTGAGCGGCTCGCCGCCGCGCTCGGCCGGGAGGCGGTGGAGGCCCTGCTGGCGGTCGGCGCGGTGGACCGGGCCCGGTCCCTCTGGGCGCGGCTGCCCGGACGCGCCCGGTGCGCCGGGGCCCTGCGGTTCCTCGAAGCGCGTCTCCTGCTCGCCGAGGGCCGTGAGGAGGAGGCCCGAGCGGTCTTCGACGCGGGCTTCGAGGTCGCCGATCTGCGCGAGGGGGCCGAGGCCGTCGGCGAGGTGTGGGCCCGGCTCACCGACGAACCCCTGCCGTACGCCTATGAGTTCAGGATGCGGCCGAGCTGATCGGGGCGGGTGGGGGCGGTGGCCGCTCCGGAGGGGCGGTGAGGGTGACGGGGGCGGGGACGGCCCGGGCGGCTGAGGAGCGCCGGTGCGGCATCCGTGCTTCCGGCACGGGGGGCCCCGGCTCGCCGGGCCTGCGGGGCCTGTCCCCGCGAGACCTTCTCGCCGCCCCCGGCGCCGGGGTTCGGGCCTCTGCCCATGAGGTCCCTCCCCGGGCGAGGGCCGCTCGAACGGCGCTCCCCGGGCTTGAGCCGGGGCCCTGGGCTTGAGCCGGACCAGTCCTGACCCGGGTCGGGCGGGCCCCGGCCCTGACCCGGAACCGCCCCGGCCCTGACCCGGACCGGATTCGCCTCCGAGTCGCGCCGACCTCGACCGAGACGGGCCCTGACCCGGCTCAGGGCCCGCCCGGAGCCCGCAACCACACCCTGCTCGCAGCACCCCGCTCACGGCGTCCCTTTCACAGCACCCCGCTCACGGCGTCCCTCTCACGGCACCCGGCACAGGATCTCCCCGTGCGGGACCAGGAACCAGGCGTCCTCCCGGGTGCCCCACTCCCGCCAGGCGTCCGCGATCGACTCCAGCGCGTCGGCCGTCGTGTGGCCGCCGGAGACCGCCAGGTCCGCGTAGACCGAACCCGTCGTGCGGTCCGCCCACAGGCCGCTCCACCAGGCGCGCTCCTCGGGAGTGGCGAAGCACCAGGTCGCGGCCGTCGTCGTGACATCGGTGAAACCGGCCTCCCGCGCCCAGGAGAACAGGCGCCGCCCCGCGTCCGGTTCGCCGCCGTTGGCGCGGGCGACGCGCCGGTACAGGTCCCGCCAGTCGTCGAGCGCGGGCGGCTCGGGGTACCAGGCGAAGGCCCCGTAGTCGCTGTCGCGGGCCGCGACGACACCACCGGGACGGCAGACCCGGCGCATCTCGCGCAGTGCCCGTACCGGGTCGCCGACGTGCTGGAGCACCTGGTGGGCGTGGACGACGTCGAAGGAGTCGTCCGGGAAGTCCAGCGCGTGGACGTCGGCGACCCTGAACTCGACGTTCTCCAGGCCGCGTTCCCCGGCCACGCCACGGGCCTTCGCCAGGACCTCCCCGGCGGCGTCCACGGCCGTCACCCGGCCGGGCGCGACCAGCGCCGCCAGATCGGCGGTGATGGTGCCGGGGCCGCAGCCCACGTCCAGGACGTCGAGCCCCGCGCGCAGCTCGGGCAGCAGATAGGAGGCGGAGTTGGCGGCGGTCCGCCAGGTGTGCGAGCGCAGGACCGATGCGTGGTGGCCGTGGGTGTAGACGGCGGTCTCTCGGGCGGAGGCGTGCGTCATGGAAGCGACTCCCTCGGTGTGGGTGCGTGCCGTCACCGTACGCACTCATGTCGTATCGTGAGACCTGCGTCTTGTAATGTGGACATCGAGGGGAGTGCGGCTCAGTCGGACAGCGCCTTCCGGTAACGGAGTTCGTCGAGCACCACCCCGCCCGTCTCCTCCCGGACGGCCTCCCCGTCCGGCCGCCACCCCGCCGCCTCGTAGAACCGGCGCGCCCGCGCGTTGCCCGCCAGGACCCACAGCGCCGCCGTGCGGTACCCGTCCCGTGCCAGCGCTCGCGTCGACGCCCCGAGCAGGGCGCGGCCGACACCCGTGCCCCATGCCTCCGGCAGGGCGTACAGCGCCGCGAGCTCGGCCGTGCTCCCGGGTGCGAAGCCCTCGCCCCGCCAGGCCCGGAAGCAGCTGAAGGCCACCGTCCGTCCGCCCGCGCCCACCGCGACCAGGACCCGGGGCCGGTCCGGAGCCGTGAGGCGGGCCCGCCACAGGGCGGCCCGCTCGTCCACGTCCAGGGAGGCCAGATACGGGCCGGGGAGCAGCTCGCGGTAGGCGGCCCGCCAGGACAGGACGTGCACGGCGGCCACGCCCGCCGCGTCCTCGGGAAGCGCCTCACGGACCACCGCCGGGACGAACGACCGCGCGTGCACGTCCGCCGTGCTCACGGATGCGGATGCGGATGCGGGCGTGCGTACGGGTGCGTGTACGGGCGGGTCCGCGCGTACGGGGACAGGTGCCTGTGCCGGTCTCGTCATGCCGCATTGTCGGCCCGCGCGGACGCCGAAGTCTCCGGGATTCCGCGAGGCCGGGACCGGGCCGGGCCCCCGTTCGTCCCCTCCGTCCCGGTCTGCCGGACCCGCGTGTGACAGCCGCGTGAACAGACCGTCCCGAGCGCCCCCGCGCCCCTAGGATCGGGCCGCGCCGCCGCCCGGCGGGCCGTCGCTTCCCGTGCCGAGGAGTCCCGTGCCGCACCCGCCCGCCCGCCGCACCCTGCTCACCCTGCTCGCGGCCGGTCCGGCGGCCTCCGCGCTCGGTGGACTCGCCACGGCTCCCGCCCGCGCCGCGTCCGGCGCGACCACCGGCCCCGCGCCCACCGCGCCCGGCGTCACCGTCCCCGGCATCGTCAAGGCGCTCCCGGCCGAGCACTTCACCGTCCGGGGCACCAACGCCGAGGCGCGGTTCGACGCCTTCGGCGACACCGGGCTCCTCACTCCCAACGACCGCTTCTTCGTCCGCAACCACACCACCACCCCGGTCCTGGACGCCGCCGACTGGCGCCTCACCCTCTGGGGCGACGGACTGCGCGGCCGCGGCCCGGTCCACTTCACCTACGGACAGCTCCGCGACCTGCCCTCCGTCACCCGTACGGCCCTGATCGAATGCGCCGGGAACGGCCGCAGCCTCTACACCAGCCAGCAGGGCGAGCCGGTCACCGGCACCTCCTGGACCCTCGGCGCCGTCGGGGCCGCCCGCTGGCGCGGTGTCCGCCTCTCCGACGTGCTCCACCGCGCCGGGATCGCCCGCGACGCCGTCGCCCTCCAGCCGCGCGGTCTCGACGCCCCGTACGTCTCCGGCGGCGTCGACCACGGCCGGGTCCGCCGCCCGCTGCCGGTCGCCAAGGCCTTCGACGACGTGATCCTCGCGTACGAGATGAACGGCGAGCCCCTCCCGTACGACCACGGGTACCCCGTCCGGCTCGTCGTGCCCTCCTGGGTCGGCATCGCCTCGATCAAGTGGCTCGGTGACATCGAGGTGTCCACCCGCCCGCTGACCTCGCCCTGGTCCACCGACTGGTACCGGCTGTTCGGCCCCGCCCACCCGGAGGGCGGCAGTGAGCCCATCGGCCGTCAGACCCTCAAGTCCGCCTTCCAACTGCCCTTCGGCGCCACCCTGGAGGCCGGTCGGACGCATCGGCTCACCGGCCGCGCCTGGTCCGCGCTGGCCCCCGTCCGGTCCGTCGAGGTCTCCACCGACGGCGGCGCCCGCTGGCGGCCCGCCCGGCTCCTCGACACCCCCCGGCGCGGCGGCTGGGTCCGTTGGTCGGCGCCCTGGCGCCCGCACCGCACCGGGCCCGTCACCCTGCTCTCCCGCACCACCGACACCGCGGGCAACACCCAGCCCGAGCGGGCCGTCCACAACACCCAGGGATACCTCTTCAACGCGGTCGTCCGGCACCCGGTCACCGTCGCCTGACCCGCCCGGACCGCCCGGGACCGCACCCCGACCGCACCCCCGGACCGTTCCTCCGGGCGCCGCCCGCCCGTCGCCCGATGCGCCCCCCGGAACGGCGAGAACGGAAGAACCTTCGTATAAAGGGCACAAGGGTGCCGTCCCGGCGCCCCCGTGCGCCCAGGAGGTACGGGACATGAGGGAGACGGCTCCGGACGGTCGCGGCCCGGTGCGCCACGGCCCTCCCGGCCCCGACACCGGACTGCCCGTCCTGCCGGGACTCGCCGGTCTCCTCGCCGCCGCCGCGGACCGCACCGCGCCCGAGCCCCCCGGCGGCGGACCCGTCCTGCGCGAGGCCGCCTCCGGCTACTGGTGGCGCCGGGGCCTGCGCACCCACCCCGAGGACGTGGTGGCCGCCCCCGGCGCCCCCGCCCTGCTGCTCGCCCTGCTCGCCGCGCACGGCGGTGACCTGCTGCTGCCCCGGCCCTGCCCCGCCTGGTGGACCCCGCAGGCCCGTCTCCTCTGCCGCCCCGCCTACCACGTGCCGACGCCCGCCGAGTGCGGCGGCGTCCCCGATCCGTACGCCCTCCTGGAGACCGTCCGGCGGGTCCGGGCGGAGGGCGGCACACCGCGCGTCCTGCTGCTCTCCGCCGCCGACGACCCCACCGGCACCGTCGCCCCGCCCGAGACCGTCCGCGAGGCGTGCGAGGCCGCCGTCGCCGAGGGCCTCCACGTCATCAGCGACGAGACCTGGCGCGACACCCTCCACCACCCCGGGGACGACGTGTTCCTCAGCCCGGCCGAGATGTGCCCCGGCGAGGTCACCGTCCTCAGCGATCTCGCGGGCGCGCTCACCCCCGCCGCCTGGCCCTGCGGCGTCGCCCGCTTCCCGCCCGCGGGCCCGGCCCGCGCCGACCGCTGGAGCGACCACAGGGCCCGCGTCCTGGACGTCCTCACCGTCCTCGGCGCCGTCGTCCCCGGGCCCGTGGCCCCCGCCGCCGCGCACGCCCTCGACGAGCCCGAGGACGTGACCGTACGGGCCCGCAGGGCCGCCGCGATCCACGGGAGCCTCGCTGCCGCCGCGCACCGCGCCGTCCTCGCGGCGGGAGCCCTCGCCCGGCCCCCGAGGGCAGGCCGTCACCTCTACGCCGACCTCGGGCCGCTGCGGGCCGGGCTCGCGGACCGGGGCGTCACCGACTCGCTGGAACTGGAGGACCACCTCACCGCCCGGCTCGGGGCCCCCGCCACCGGCGGCCAGCGCCTCGGCGACGAACTCGGCGCCCTGCGCGTCCGGTTCGGCACCGGCATGTTCCTGGGAGCGACGGCGGAGGAGCGCTCCGAGACGCTCACGGCGGACGAGCCGGTGAACCTCCCGCACGTCGCCCGGAGACTGGCGGAGTTCGGCGCGGCCCTGGAGGAGCTCGGATGACCCGCCCCACGGACACCCCGCCCGCACCCCTCCGCCGGACCCGTACGTCCGGCGTCGCCCCGACGGCTGGAACCACCGCACTCACCGTCCCCGCCCTCACCGTCCCCGCCCAGGCCGGGGCCGCCGCTACGGCCCCGGCGCCCGCCCCGCCCCGCCCCGCCCGCCACCCTCCCCGGCCCCGGCCGCCCGCGTGGCCGTACGCCCGGCGCCCCGCCGGGACCCGTACTCCCGGCCCCGCCCCGCCCGCCGCCCGTACGGGCCCGGCCCGTACCCCGGCGACGACCGGCCCCGTACGCCCGGTGGTCGCACCCCCCGAGCACCCGCCCCCTCCCTCCCGCGCGGAACGGAGCCCGCAGATGACCGAACGCACGGCCGACCCCGCACGGGCCCCCCGGACCCCGCACCGCCCCGGTCCGGACACCGGGGCCGGTCTCCAGCCCCTGGGACGGCTCCGGGCGGACTGGCCCCGCAGCTTCGCCGACCGGCTCACCGCCCCCCTCCCCGGCGTCCGGGCCCTGGCCCGGCTCGCCAGGGAGGGGGCGGTGCGGCCCCCCGCCGAAGGGCTCAGGGACATCCCCCTGCTCCCCTTCGAGCCGGGCCCGCTGCCGCTCGCCGGTCCCGACACCCTCGCCGTCACCTGGGCGGGCCACGCGAGCTGGGTGCTGCGCGTCGGCGGACTCACCGTCCTCACCGACCCCGTCTGGTCCCGCCGCATCTTCGGCACCCCCGCCCGGCTCACCCCGGTCGGCGTCCGCTGGGAGGACCTGCCGCCCGTCGACGCCGTGGTCATCAGCCACAACCACTTCGACCACCTCGACGCGCCGACCCTCAAACGGCTGCCCCGCGACACCCCGCTGTTCGTCCCCGCCGGACTCGGCCGCTGGTTCGTCCGCCGCCGGTTCACCCGGGTCACCGAACTCGACTGGTGGGAGGCGGCCGAACTCGACGGCGTCCGCTTCGACTTCGTCCCCGCCCACCACTGGTCCAAGCGCACCCTCCTGGACACCTGCCGCTCCCTGTGGGGCGGCTGGGTGCTCACCGACGGAGCGGGCCGCCGGGTCCACTTCGCCGGGGACACCGGCTACGGCCACTGGTTCGCCGAGATCGGCGGCCGCTACCCCGGCATCGAGCTGGCGCTGCTCCCGATCGGGGCCTACGACCCCCGCTGGTGGCTCAGCGACGTCCACACCGACCCCGAGGAGGCGGTCCGCGCCCATCAGGACCTGGGCGCCCGCCGGATGGCCCCGATGCACTGGGCCACCTTCGTGCTGTCGTGCGAGCCCGTCCTCGAACCGCTCGCCCGGGTCAGGGCCGCCTGGGAGAAGGCCGGGCTGCCCCGCGAGGACCTGTGGGACCTGCCGGTCGGCGGCTCACGGGTGCTCGCTCCCTGAAGCCCCCGCCCCCGGCGCCCCGCCCGCGTCCCCGCCCGGATCGCCCGCCCCGCCCTTCGGCCGCCGCACCCGCCGCCACAGCGCGGGCCCCGCGCTGATCAGCAGCGTCAGGCCCACCGCCGCGACGACCCCCTGCCACGGCTCGGGGAAGAGCGAACCGCCCAGGATGCCGATCAGCTGGTACGTCGCCGCCCACGCCAGACACGCGGCCACGTCCCCGCGCACGAAGCGCCGCAGCGGCATCTCCGACAGCAGACAGGCCAGCATGACGGGGATGCGCCCGGCCGGTACGAGCCGGGACAGGACCAGGACGGACACCTGATGGGTCTCCAGCCGCTCCTGCGCGTGGACGAGCCGCTCCGGCGTCACCCGGCCGCGCAGGGCCTCCAGCCAGCGCGAGCCGTTGCGGGAGCGGACCCCGCGCTGTCCGAGCCAGTACAGGGCCGTGTCGCCGAGGAAGGCGGCGAAGGCGGACACGAGGAAGACGAAGAGCAGGGAGAACGGCGAACTCTGGTGGAAGGCCACCACCGCCGCCGAACTCACCAGGGCGCCCGTCGGCACGACCGGGACCAGTGCGCCGAGCGCCACCAGCAGGAACAGCGAGGGATACCCCGCCGCCTGCTGGGTCGACTCCGGCGGCAGCTCCCGTACGACCGCCGCGATCCGGGTGAACCCGTCGATCACCGGGCGACCTCCGGCCGTACCCGCTCGCCGTGGCCGAGCAGATGGACCGCCACCCCGGGCGCGAGCCGTGCCGCGTGCCGGACGAACTCGTCGCCCGGCGAGTGGAACTCGTGCGGCCGCACCCCCTCCAGACCGATCGGCCAGTACGTGCCGTAGTGCACCGGCACCGCCGCCGCCGGGGACAGCGCCGCCAGCGCCTGCGCGGCACGGCCCGCGTCCAGATGCCCGTGCCCCAGGTACGGGCCCCAGCCGCCGACCGGAAGCAGGGCCACGTCCACCGGTCCGACCGCCTCGGCCATGCCGTCGAAGAGCCCGGTGTCCCCGGCGAAGTACGTCCGGGCCTCGCCCTCGACGACGTATCCGAGCGCGGGCGTGCGGTGCGGTCCCACCGGCAGCCGCCGCCCGTCGTGGCGCGCGGGCACCGCCCGTACCGTCACCCCCTCCACCGTCACGGTGTCGCCCGGCCCCACCTCGGCGAGCCGCAGCCCGTGCCCGTCGAGCCTGCGCAGTCCCGGCACGGCGTCCGGGGCGCCGCGCGGCACGATCAGCAGGGTGCCGGGCGCGAGCCGGGCCAGCGACGGCAGGTGCAGGTGGTCGGCGTGCAGGTGCGAGACGAGGACGGCTTCGGCGCGGGTCGCCTCGGGCGGCGGCGCGGCCCCGCGCCGCCGCCGCAGATGGGCGAGCCGCCGCGCGAACAGCGGATCGGTGAGGAAACGGACCCCGGAGTCCTCGACCGTGCAGGTCGCGTGACCCCACCAGGTGACCTCCACCGACATGCCGCCTTCCGTCCTCCGGGGGCCGGGCCGCCGTTCACGATGTCCGGCGCCGTTCCGTACCTCCGTAACGAGGGTAAATGTCCGGGGAGGGCGCCGGAGGATGTTCGACCGTCCCGGACCGCAGTAGGGTCGGGCCATGGACGACGTTCGGGTGGCGGCGATCGCCAGTCTCACCCCGCTCGAAGAACTGGACAGCGAGCCCTTCCTTGTCGACACGCGCGGCCAGCACGCGGTGTGTGCCCGCTGGGCGCACGACAAGGGGTACGTGGTCGCCCGCCAGCTGCTGTTCTACGGCATCCGGCCCGACCACGCGGCGCTGTGGGCGGACGTGGAGGCGGGCGCGGTCGACCTCTTCGTCGCGGCCAGCGAGCGGGTCCTCGCCCGCGCGGTGACCTCCGTGCCCGGATTCCGTGCCGAGTGCGAGCGCAGGGGCGTGCGCGTGGAGACCGTCTCGCTGGACGAACCGGCCTACGACGCTGCGGCGAAGGCCGGGGTGCACCGGCGGCTCTCCATGCCGACGGCCGGGTACGACGGCGTCTGACCGGGCCCGACCTGACACACCAGACGCCCCGCCGGTGCTCTCTTTCCGCCGTCGCCCGTGGGCGTTGTGCCACGCTTGGGGCAGGTAACGGGCGAAAGGCGAGGCCGGCGTGGGTGACGGGCGATGGGGCGGCGCCGACCGCTGGCGGGCCGCGGGCCGCGCGCTGGCGCGGGTGGTCGTCGTCTGGGCGGTGTCCACGCTCACGATGCTCGTGCTCGCCGGGGTCCTCCCGGACTTCCAGCTCCAGTCCGCCGACGGCGACAGCCTCACCCGGACGGCGCTCACCGCCGCCTCGGCGGCCGGTGCGTTCGGGCTGCTCGGCGCGCTCGTGTGGCCGCTGCTCGTCCGGGCGCTGCTGCTCGTCCCGGCGCTCGTCCTCGGCCTCCTCGTCTTCTTCCTGAACGGTTCGCTGCTGCTCGTCGCGCTCTGGCTGATCCCCGACGGGCGGGGCGCCGCCGACCCCGAGACGGCCGTCGTGGTCGCCGCCGCCATGTCCGCCGTGGCCTCCGCCACCTCCACCGCCCTCGCCGTCCGCGACGACGACGCCTACCGGCGCCGCCTCTACCGGCTGACCGGCCGCACCCGTCCCCGCGCGCCGGGGGACGCGCCGGAGCACACCCCCGGCACGGTCTTCCTCCAGCTCGACGGCGTCGGCCACCGCGTCCTGCGCCGGGCCGTCGACGACGGTCTGATGCCGACCGTCGCGGGACTCCTCGACGCCGGACACCGGCTCACCCCCTGGCGCACCGACTGGTCGAGCCAGACCGGCGCCAGCCAGCTCGGCATCCTGCACGGCTCCAACGAGGACGTGCCCGCCTTCCGCTGGTACGAGAAGGACACCGGCCGCCTGATGGTGTCGAACCGGCCCTCCTCCGCCGTCGAGCTCCAGCGCCGGGCCGTGCGCCGCACCGGGGACGGCGGGCTCCTCACCTTCGACGGGGCGTCCCGGGGCAACCTGTTCAGCGGCGGGGCCGACCAGCTCGCGCTCGTCCTGTCGATGGCGGGGCGTCGCGGCCCCCGCAACCGTTCGCGCGCGGGCTACTTCGCGTACTTCTCCGACCCCGCGAACGCCGTCCGCACCGCCGGGTCGTTCGTCACCGAATGCCTGCGCGAGACGGTCCAGTCGACCCGGGCGCTGCTGCGCCGCGACACCCCGAGGGTCTCGCGCGGCGGCACCTACCCCTTCGTGCGCGCCTTCGCGACGGTCCTGGAACGGGACGTGGTGGTCTCCGCGGTGATGGGGGACATGCTCGCCGGGCGGACCGCCGTCTACGCCGATCTGGTGGCCTACGACGAGGTGGCGCACCACTCGGGTCCGCACGGCCGGGACACCGACCAGGTGCTCCGCCGTCTCGACCGCTCGGTCGGACTGATCGTCACGGTCGCCGAGCACGCCCCGCGCCCGTACCGGATCGTGCTCCTCTCCGACCACGGGCAGAGCCCGGGGGAGACCTTCGAGGGGGCGTACGGGCTGACGCTGAAGGACCTGGTGCGCGCCGGGTGCGGGCTGCCCGTGCCGCGCCGGGTGCGCAGGACCCGCAGCGGCTCGGAGGCGCGGGACGCGGCCAGGGACGCGCTGCGGCTCGCGCTGCACCGGCCGGTGGACGAGACGGGGGAGTCGGCGCGGGAACTGCCCGCCCGGCCCTCGGAGCCGGTGGTCCTGGCCTCGGGGAACCTCGGGCTGATCTCCTTCCCCGACGTGCCGCACCGGATGACCCGGGAGGAGATCGAGCGGCGCCACCCGGCGCTGCTGCGGACCCTCGCGCACCATCCGGGCATCGGTTTCGTGCTGGTGGCGAGCGCCGAGCACGGTTCGGTGGTGCTGGCGGGGGACGGCACGGAGGTGCCGGTCGCGGAGCTCGACGACACCGGGCCGCTGGCCGTCTTCGGACCGGGTGCGGCGGACGCGGTGCGGCGGACCGACGGCTTCCCGCACGTCGCGGACGTGATGGTGAACTCGATGCACGACCCGGTGACGGGGGCGGTGCACGCCTTCGAGGAGCAGATCGGTTCGCACGGCGGGCTCGGCGGCGAGCAGACGCGGCCGTTCCTCCTGTCGCCGCCGGAGCTGTCGGCGCCGGTGGGTCCGGGGGAGGAGCTGGCCGGTGCCGAGCAGGTGCACCGGGTGCTGCGGCGCTGGCTGAGGGAGTGCGAGGGCCCGCAGGTGCCGGTGGAGAATCCGCCGTCCACGGACGGATCGGAATCACTTCTTCCGGTTGAGCGGCCGGTCACACAGGACAAAAAGCGCTGATTTGGATGCCTCTTCGCCGCTACCGGACGATGGCCCGGAATGTACGACGGAAGGCGCACCACCCGATGAGCACGGCCACCACGCCACCCCGGAGCGGACCGGCGGACCCCGCGGCAGCCGGCGCCCCCGGCACCGAAGAAGGCGACTCCCGGCACGCCCGGCGCTTCGGACTTCCCGTCGCCACCGCCCTGGTCATGGGCAACATCATCGGCGGCGGCATCTTCCTGCTGCCCGCCTCCGTCGCCCGCTACGGCACGATCAGCCTCGTCGCCTTCGGCGTCCTCACCCTCGGCGCCATCGCCCTCGCCCTGGTCTTCGGCCGTCTCGCCCACCGCCACCCGAAGACCGGCGGACCCTACGTCTACGCCCGCGAGGCCTTCGGCGACTTCGCCGGATTCCTCACCGCCTGGTCGTACTGGATCACCACCTGGGTCTCCAACGCGGCCCTCGCCGTCGCCGCCGTCGGCTACCTCGACGTACTGCTGCCCGTGCACGGCTCGATCACCGCCACCATCGCCGCCGCGCTGCTCATCCAGTGGATCCCCGCCCTCGCCAACCTCGCGGGCACCCGCTACGTCGGCACCGTGCAGGTCGTCGCCACGGTCCTCAAGTTCGTGGCGCTGCTCCTCGTCGCCGTCGGCGGCCTCTTCGCCTTCGACAGCGCCAACCTCGGCCCCTTCCACGCGGAGGGCGGCAGCGCCCTCGGCGCGGTCTCCGCCTCCGCCGCGATCCTGCTCTTCAGCTACCTCGGCGTGGAGTCCGCCGCCGTCAGCGCGGGCGAGGTCCGCGACCCGCGCCGGAACGTCGGACGCGCCACCGTCCTCGGCACCCTCGCCGCCGCGCTGCTCTACCTCCTCACCACCCTGTCCGTCTTCGGCACCGTCCCGCACGAGCGGCTCGTCTCCTCCACCGCCCCCTTCACGGACTCGGTCGACCTGATGTTCGGCGGCTCCTGGGGCGGTACGGCCGTCGCCTGCATGGCCCTCGTCTCCATGCTCGGCGCGCTCAACGGCTGGACCCTGCTCAGCGCCCAGACCCCGTACGCCGCCGCCCGCGACGGGCTCTTCCCGAAGGCCTTCACCCGCAAGCGGCGCGGAGTGCCCACGGTCGGCGTCGCCGTCACCGTCGTCCTCGCCTCACTGCTGACCGTCTACAACTACACCTCGGGCAACCCGCGCGTCTTCGAGACCCTCGTCCTCGTCACCACCTTCACCGCGACCGTCCCGTATCTGCTCTCCGCCGCCGCGCAGCTCTACTTCCTGCTCTCCGGCCGCCCCGACCGGGTGAACCGCGCCCGCCTCGTCCGCGACACCCTCCTCGCCCTCACCGCCTTCGGCTTCTCCCTCTGGCTGGTCGCGGGCTCCGGCCACGCCGCCGTCTACCAGGGCGTCCTGTTCCTCTTCGCGGGCGTCCCGGTGTACGCCTGGATGTCGGCCCGCAGACACCGGGCGGCGGCGTCCTCGGCGGAGCGCACCTGACGCCCGGAACACGGCCCCGGTGGCGGTGTCGGTCGGTGCGGCGCGGGCCCGGCGGTGCGGCCCCGGTCCGAGAGGGGCTGGTGCGAGAGGGGCTGGACGGACACCCGCCCGGTGTCGCCCGGCTACACGGGTTCGACCCCCCGGATCACCGGATCGGGTGAATTCGGTGCCCTGGGTGTAGCCCGACCGGGCGGATCTGCGGTCCCGGACGTCGGCCCGCCGCCCCCACGGGGCAATACGCATCTCCATGAGCCCCGCGTCCGGACCGCCCGCCGCGCCCGCCACCCCGGCGGGCCTCCGGACACGTCCGGCGCACCGCCGCGGGCACCGCTGGATCGCACTGCTCCTCGTCCTCGCCGCGCTCCTCGGCACCGGAGCCGCCACGTCCATCGGAGGCGCCGAGGCCCGCCCCGCGTCCGCCGCACCGGCGCCCGACCCGGGAACCGAGAGCTACGAACCCGCCGCCCCGGCGACCGGGCTGCCCCCGCGCCCGCGACGGCACACGACGGGCCTGCGCTCCGGCCGGCCCCCGCTCCCGCACCACGGCGGACGGCGGTCCCACCGGGCCCCGGCCCCCGCCCCCGTACCCGGCCCGCGCGGCGGAGCGTTCCGGTGCGTGGTGATGCGCTGCTGAGAGACCCGGTCTCCAGCGGCATCCCCATCATCCCCCCGCACCACAAGGAGCTCCGTCATGCCCGTCGACCCCTTCGCCGTCCTCCAGGCACTGCTCCGCGCCGAGGCCTCCCGCTCCCAGCGCGCCGCCCGTCTGGCGCCCGAACCCGCCGCCCCGGCCCCGGAGCCCGCCCCCGCGCCCGAGCCGTCCACACACCGGGACGATCCCACCCGCTGACCCGCGGGGGCGCCCGGCCGCCCCCGCACCGACCGACGCGGGCCCGGTGAAATCCGATTTGCGTACCGGTGGACGGACGTACGAGGCTGTTCCGATGACCTCGACCGACCGGAACACCAGCCCCGATCGGTCCGCCGGACCCGCCTCCGGCCCGCCCGGCACCCCACCGGACGGGCCCCGCCCCGCGCTCCCGCGCCGCGCCGCCGACCGGCTCCTCGCCTTCGCCCGCCACCCCTACCTGGACCGCCCCGACCCCTCGTACCGCGTCCGCCGCTGGCCCGACCTGATCGCGCTCTGCTTCGCCACGGTCTTCCTCTGGTCGAGCCTGACCCCCTCCCTGGTGCCCCGCCCCTGGTACCTCCAGGGCCTCGTCGGCGGCATCACCGCCACCATCGGATACGCCCTGGGCTCCGCCCTCGCCTGGCTCGTCAGGGCCCTGGTGTCCCGACGGCCACCCGAACGGTTCCGGGCCCGCTGCTGGCAGGCGTACTGGCTGCTCAGCCCGGTGCTCACGGTCTGGCTCATCTCCGAGAGCGCCCGGATGCAGCGCCAGCTCCGGGCCCTCCAGGGCCTTCCGCCCGCCCTCACCTGGCACACCCCGATGATCGCGCTCATCGCGCTCGGCCTGCTCCTCCTCGCACTCCTCGTCGCCCGCTCCGTCCGGCTCGCCGCCGCCACCCTCATACGGCAGCTCGGCAGGCTCCTGCCCCGGCCCGTGGCCTTCGGCGTCGGCGCGCTCGTCTCCACCCTCCTGGTCCTCGTCGGCGTCCGCGACGTCGTCTTCGACCGGGGGGTCGTCGACATCGCCGACCGCGTCTCCGCCGCCACCAACGGCGACACCAAGGACGGCGTCCACCGCCCCCGCTCCCACCATGTCTCCGGCGGGCCGGGCTCCCTCCTCCGCTGGGCGGACCTCGGCTACCAGGGCCGTAACTTCACCGGCTCCGTCCCCACCCGGGACGACCTCACCGCCTGG
Organism: Streptomyces sp. NPDC087215; assembly: GCF_044744885.1. Lineage (NCBI taxonomy): Bacteria > Bacillati > Actinomycetota > Actinomycetes > Kitasatosporales > Streptomycetaceae > Streptomyces > Streptomyces sp. NPDC087215. The sequence continues at coordinate 801,352 of NZ_JBIUZD010000001.1, read as the reverse complement.
ACCGGACGGCCCGCCCGCGACCCCGTCCGGGTCTACGTGCCCTCCGCGCTGCCCGCCGCCTTCGAGGACGACCGCCCGTTCGCGGCGCAGGCGCGGCTCGCCGTCCGCGAACTCGAACGCACCGGAGCCTTCGACCGCGCGGTCCTCGCCGTCGCGGGCACCACCGGCACCGGCTGGGTCGACCCGAACGTCGCCGAATCCCTGGAGTACATGTACGGCGGCGACACCGCGATCGTCGCCGTCCAGTACTCGTACCTGCCCAGCTGGGTCTCCTTCCTCGTCGACAAGGAGAAGGCGGGCCAGGCCACCCGCGCCCTCCTCGACGCCGTGCGCGCCCGGCTCGACGCGCTCCCCGCAGACCACCGGCCCCGCCTCGTCGTCACCGGCGAGAGCCTCGGCGCCTACGCCGTCGAAGCCTCCTTCGACAGCGCCGACGACCTCCTCGCCTCCACTGACGGAGCCCTCCTCCTGGGCACCCCGAACTTCTCCCCGATCTCCCGGGAGATCCGCCGCGACCGCGACCCGGGCAGCCCCGTCTGGCGCCCCCAGTACCGGGACGGGCGCCACATCCGCTTCGCCCAGTTCCCCGAGACCGACCTCGCCCGCCCCGACGCACGCTGGGAACAGCCCCGGGCCGTCTACCTCCAGAACGCCTCCGACCCCGTCGTCTGGTGGTCGCCCGACCTCCTGCTGAGCCGCCCCGACTGGCTCCGGCCGCCCCTCGGCCCCGACATCACCCCCGAGATCCGCTGGTTCCCCTTCGTCACCTTCTGGCAGACCTCCGTCGACATGGCCGTCTCGTACGGGGTCGACGCCCCGCACGGACACCGCTACGGCGCGGGCTCCGTCGACGGCTGGGCCGCCGTCCTCCCGCCCCCCGGCTGGACCGCCGCCGACACCGCCCGGCTCCGCGCGCACATCGGCCACCGCCCGGCCGCGTACTGAACGGCCCGGCCGGAAACCGCATTACCTCCCACGTAATCGACCCGCCCCGCGCCGCCCGGCATCCTCAGGGACACCGGAACCCGGGCGGCGCACTCCGCTCGGGCTCCGGGACCACCACCAGCACGAACGTCCCCCATGGAGGGTGATCCGCCATGTCCCAGGCCCTGCTCGCCGGTCTCGCCCGCACCGACCGCCCCCAGACCGCGGTGCGCCGCGTCCTCGCCCTCGACGCCGTCGTCACCGGAGCCAACGGCATCGCCTACGCCGTCGCCTCCGGCCCCCTCGGCGAACTCCTCGGGGTCGACGCGGGGCTCCTCCTCGGACTCGGCCTCTTCCTCACCGCGTTCGCCGCCGGGGTCGCCCTGCTCGCCACCCGCCCGCAGCCCCCGGCGACCGCCGTGAAGCTGGTCGTCGACGCCAACGCCCTCTGGGCCGTCCTGAGCGTCGTCGCCCTCCTCACCTGGCTGGAGCCGACCACGGCCGGTCTCCTCTGGACCCCCGTACAGGCGCTCACCGTCGCCGGATTCGCCGCACTCCAGTGGACCGCCCTGCGAGCCGTCGCCGCCGGACGCTAGGCCGTCCCCTCCCGGGGCCCGTCGGTGTCGTCGGTGTCGTCGAACGGAGGCAGCGACCGCAGATACGCGACCGTCGCCGGGTCGGCCGGAAGGAACGTCTCGATGGCCAGCTCGGCGACCGTCACGTCCAGCGGGGTGTTGAACGTCGAGATCGACGACACGAACGACAGCACCCGCCCGTCGTGCTCGATGCGCAACGGCAGCGCGAAGTACGGGTACGCGCCCCCGTCCGCCGCGCCCCCGTCACCCGCACCGCCGCCGTCCGCACCCGAGGGCACGGGATACGCCGCCACCTCCGCGTACAGCGCCCGCAGCGACTCCGAACGCGCCAGCCCGATCTGACGCTCCATCTGGGCCAGCAGATGCCCCCGCCACTCCGGCAGGTTCCTGACCCGGGGCGCCAGCCCCTCCGGGTGCAGGGTGATCCGCATCGCGTTCAGCGGCGGGGCGAGGAGGTGCTCCGGCAGCCCGTCGAGCAGCATCCCGATGCCCCGGTTGGCCGCCACCACCGTGTACGAACCGTCCACCACCAGCGCCGGATACGGCTCGTACCCCCGCAGCAGCCGCCCGATGCCCTCCCGGAGCGTCTCCAGACGCGGGGCGTCGAGCGGCGACTGCGTGTACCGGGGCGCGTAACCGGCGGCGAGCAGCAGCGCGTTCCGGTCCCGCACCGGCACCTCCAGGTGCTCGGCGAGCCGCAGCACCATCTCCTCGCTCGGCCGCGACCTGCCCGTCTCCACGAACGAGATGTGCCGCGCCGAGGAGTCCGCGCGCAGCGCCAGCTCCAGCTGGCTCAGCCGCCGCCGCTCCCGCCACCCCCGCAGGAGCGGTCCCACTCCCGCCACCGTGTCGCTCACGACCGTCGTCATGGCCAGACGGTATCCCAGAGGCACGCCCGGGTACGTTCCCCCGGGGACCCCTGTCCGTCACCCGTACCGCCCGACCGGAGGGAGCACCGCCGTGCCCACACAGCCGCTGTCGCAGAAGGAGATCGAGGACCGTCTGCGGGAGCTCCCCGGCTGGTCCGCAGGAGACGGCCGCCTCACCCGCTCCTACCGTCTCGCGGACCACTTCGCGGCCACCGCGCTGGTCGTCCATGTGGCCCAGATCCAGCAGGAACTGGACCACCACTCCGACCTGACCCTCGGCTACGACACCGTCCTCCTCTCCGTGCGCACCCACTCCGCGGGCGGCTCCGTCACCGAGAAGGACTTCGCCCTCGCCGAACGCGTCGAAGGGATCGCCCCCGGCCACGGCGCCCACTGACCCGGTGGCCCGCCCCGGCCACGCCGGGCCGGGCCGCACATGGGGAAGACCGAGCCCGGCCACGAGGCCGGGGCCGCGCACGGCGACCGGGCCCGGGGCGGGGAGCCCCGGGCCGCCCCGGCCGCCGGAGCCGTTCCCCGGCCTGTCCCGCCCGGCGCCCGCACCCTGACCGACCACCCGGCCCGCCGCACCGGGATGTCGCCGGAGGACCCACCACGACCGGACCGCGCGGGTACGGGGCCGACACCGCCCACGCCGTGGCTTCGGCCGCCGCCACCGGACGGCGTGCTCCGGCCGTCACCCCCGGACGTGACCCGCCGACCCGTGGGGGAGCACCGCGCGTCTCCGGCGGCCGACCGGCCCCGGCCGAGCCACCCGCTTCGGACGTCGGGACGTCCACCGCGCCCGGACCCGACGTTCCCCGCCCCGGCGGCCCCGACCGCCTGCCGGGTCCCGGCCCCACCGCTCCCCTCCGCGGCGCCGCTCAGGTGCCGCTCCCGCCCCACACCCCGTCCGCGTACCGCGTGAACGAGCGCGGCTCGCGGCCGAGGACCCGCTCCACCCCGTCCGTCACGGAGGAGTTGTGGCCGTCGAGCAGCGACGCGAACAGGGCGGCCACCCACTCCGCCTCCGGCGCGGGAATCCCGAAGCCCGTCAGCAACTCCGCGTACGCCTCCCCGGACACCGGCTCGTAGACCACCGGACGGCCCGAGGCGCGGGAGATCTCCGCCGCCACCTCGGCGAAGTCCACCGCCCGGGGCCCCGTCAGGTCATGTGCCCGCCCCGCGTGGGCGTCGTCCGTCAAGGTCTCCACGACGACGTCCGCGAGGTCGTCCGCGTCGATGAACGGCTCGCGCGTGTCCCCCGCGGGAAAGACGAGCGTGCCCGCCGCCACGCCCTCCGCGAGCAGTCCCTCGGAGAAGTTCTGCGCGAAGAACGCGGCCCGTACGACGGCCAGTTCCACCCCCTCCGCCGCGTTCCGCAGGGCCTCCTCGGCCACCGCCGCCTCCGGCTCCCCGCGCCCCGACAGCAGGGTGATCCGCCGGACCCCGCCCTCCACGGCCAGCCGCCCGAAGGTCTCCATGGCCTCCACCGCGCCCGGCGCGGCCAGATCCGGGTAGTAGGCCACGTACGCCGAGTCCGCGCCCCGCAGCGCCGCCGCCCAGGTCTCCGGGTCCTCCCAGTCGAACGGGGTGGGGCCGCGCCGGGCCCCGGCCCGGACGGTGAGCCCGCGTGCCGCGAGCCGCTCGGCGACCCGCCGCCCCGTCTTGCCGGTGGCGCTCGTCACGAGCACGGTCCGCGCGTCGTGAGCGCCCTGAACGTTCTGTGTGTTCTGTGTGTTCTGCGTGTCGTCCGTCTGCTTCGTCATGGCTCAAGACTTCCGCCCACGGCCCGCGCCGCCCATGCTCCGCCGTCTCGCCCCCCTGCGTCTGCGTCTCACCGGCCCGCCCGCCTACCCTTGCGACCCATGGACGCACTCGCCGGACTCCTCGACGGACCCCGTGCCAGGGGCGCCTTCCTGCTCCGCATGGTCATGGAGCCGCCGTGGTCCGTGCGCGTCGAGGACGGCGCGCCGATCTGTCTGATGTGCGTCACCGAAGGCGAGGCGTGGATCGTCCCCCGCACCGGCGACCCGGTCCTGCTGCGGCCCGGCGACCTCGCCGTCGTCCGGGGACCGGAGCCGTACACCGTCGCCGACGTCCCGGACGCGCCGCCCCGCGCCCTCATCGGCCCCGACGGGTCCTGCACCACCCTCACCGGGGAGCCGCTCGCCGAGTCCATGCGGCTCGGCGTCCGGACCTGGGGCAACGCCCCCGACGGGCGGACCACCGTCCTCGTCGGCACCTACCGGATGGACGGCGAGGTCGGCCGTCGTCTCCTCGACGCCCTGCCGGACCTCGCGCACCTGCCCGCCGAAGGGTGGCGGTGCCCCCTGATGCCCTTCCTCGACGAGGAGATCGCCCGCGACGAACCCGGCCAGAGCGTCGTCCTCGACCGGGTCCTCGACCTGCTGCTCATCGCCGGGGTCAGGGCCTGGTTCTCCCGGCCCGGCGCCGAGGCGCCCGCCTGGTACCGGGCGATGGGCGACCCGGTGGTCGGCCGGGCGCTGCGGCTGCTCCAGGACGACCCGGCCCACCCGTGGACCGTGGCCTCGCTCGCCGCGAAGGCGGGCGTGTCCCGGGCGGCGCTCGCCCGCCGCTTCACGGCGCTCGTCGGCGAGCCCCCGATGGCGTACCTCACCGGCTGGCGGCTCGCGCTCGCCGCCGATCTGCTGCGCGAGACCGACGCCACCGTCGAGTCCGTGGCCCGGCAGGTCGGGTACAGCGGCGCCTTCGCCCTCAGCGCCGCCTTCAAACGGGTCCGGGGGATCAGCCCGCAGGAGCACCGCACCGGGCCGTGACCTCCCGGAACCCCGGGAACGATTTGCCGTAGCGGCAACATTTCTCGCGGATACGGCCGGTCCGGCACACTCTGGTCCCATGAGTCAGCAGAGCGCGTCCCACCACGACCACCAGCCCGGCCGGGGACACCGGCACGGTCACGGGCACGGTCCCCACGACAGCACCCACCTGGACTGGAACGAACTGGCGCCCGTCCTGGAGCGCCAGGCCGAGATCGCGGGCCCCGCCTACGCCGAGGCCGCCGCCTGGCTGGGCACCCTCGCCCCGGTGCCCGGCGTCCGCCGCGTCCTCGACGTCGGCAGCGGCCCCGGCGTCATCACCGCCCTGCTCGCGGAGGCCTTCCCGCTGGCCGAGACGGTCGCCGTCGACGGATCCCCGGAACTCCTCGCCCGCGCCCTGCGGCACGCCGGGGCGCGCGGCCTGGGCGGCCGGGTCTCCACCCTGCACGCCGAACTCCCCGAGGGCATCGCCGGTCTCGGGCGGGCCGACCTGATCTGGGCGGGCAACTCCCTGCACCACCTCGGCGACCAGCGGGCCGCGCTCGCCGAGTTCGCCGGGCTGCTCGAACCGGGCGGTCTGATGGTCCTCGTCGAGGGCGGTCTGCCCACCCGCCACCTGCCCCGGCACATCGGCATCGGCCGCCCCGGTCTCGAAGCGCGTCTCGACGCCGTCCACGCCGACTGGTTCGGCGAGATGCGCGCCGGACTCCCCGACAGCAAGGACGAGCCGGACGACTGGCGCGCCCTGCTCGCCGGCGCCGGACTCACCCCCTCGGGCACCCGCACGTTCCTCACCGACGTCCCGGCGCCGGTCGCCCCGGTCGTACGGGACATGGCCGTGATGCACCACGAGCGGCTCAGGGAAGGGATCGGCGCCCATCTCGACGCCGACGACCGGGCGACCCTGGACCGGCTCCTCGACCCCGCCGACGCGCTCTCCCTCCACCGGCGCACGGACCTCTTCCATCTGACGGCCCGTACGGTCCACACCGCCCGCAAGGGCTGACCGACCGGCCCTGCGGCCCCTGGGTCAGGACACCGGCTCCAGCCGCCACCACTGGAACGGGGAATCGGTGTCCTCCCACTGGCGCACATCGGCGCCCGGTTCCGTGGAACCGTCCGCGACCTCCAGGAACAGCCCGCTGACGAAACTCACCAGGGCCACCGTGCCGGGCGACTGGAGGTCCTGCTCGATGATCCACTCCTGGGCACCGAAGTTGTTCGCCCGCCACTGCTGGACGCGGGCGCCGTTCTCCGTGGACGCGTTCGCCACGTCGAGCCGCTTGCCGCCCGCCGCGTTGACCAGATGGTGCGGACCGCCACCGCCCGGCACCGGCGAGATGTGCCACTGCTGCCCGGCCGTCCCGTCGTCGGCGGCCTGCCGCACCCTGGCTCCGCTGCGCGTCGAGCCCTCGAACACCTCCAGGAGCAGACCACTGCCCACGTTCCGCACCCGGTAGAGACCCTCCGCCACGGGCCCCGGCGCACCGCTCACCGCTCCGACTCCTCCTGTTTCCGTTCCGTACGTCCGACGGGCCGCCGCGCTCCGGCCGTCGGCCAGGACCTCACGCCCCGTCACCGACCTTAAGCGCCGGGTACGACAACGGCCCCGCCCGGCGCGGCCCGACCGGCGCAGTCAGTGGGCGGCGGCGATCGTCGCTCGACGCGTACGCCTACCGGCCCCGGACGCGCCGCAGGCGCCGCACCACGGAGACGGCACGGCGCCGCGGGGCGCGACTCCTTCAGGCGCCGACGTTGAACTCGGCCGGGTCCGGGCCCAGCCGACGGGACTCGTCGAGCGCGGAGATCGCGGCCAGGTCCTCGGCGTCCAGCTCGAAGCCGAAGACGTCGATGTTCTCCCGGATGCGCGCCGGAGTGACCGACTTCGGGATCACCACGTTCCCCAGCTGGAGGTGCCAGCGCAGCACCACCTGGGCCGGGGAGCGGCCGTGCTTGCGGCCGATCGCGACGATCGCCGGAACCTCCAGGAGGCCCTTGCCCGAGCCGAGCGGCGACCACGCCTCGGTCGCGATGCCGTACCGGGCGTGCGCCTCGCGCGACCCGGCCTGCGGAAGCTGCGGGTGCAGCTCGATCTGGTTGACGGCGGGCACCACCGACGTCTCCCCGATCAGCCGCTCCAGGTGCTCGGGGAGGAAGTTCGAGACGCCGATCGCCCTGGCGCGCCCGTCCGCGTGGATCTTCTCGAACGCGCGGTACGTGTCGACGTACGCGTCCTTCGCGGGCGTCGGCCAGTGGATCAGGTACAGGTCGACGTGGTCGAGCCCGAGCTTGTCCAGGGAGGCGTCGAAGGCCTTCAGGGTCGCGTCGTAGCCCTGGTCGCTGTTCCACACCTTCGTGGTGACGAACAGGTCCTCGCGGGCGATCCCGGAAGCGGCGACGGCCCGGCCGGTGCCCTCCTCGTTCCCGTAGACGGCGGCGGTGTCGATCGAACGGTAACCGGCCTCCAGGGCGGTCGCGACGGCCGTCTCGGCCTCGTCGTCCGGCACCTGCCAGACACCGAAGCCCAGCTGCGGCATCCGGACGCCGTTGTTCAGGGTGACCGGGGGAACCTTGCTGTCCGTGCTCACGTGGGAGGGGTCCTTACGTTGTCGCTGGCCGTGGCGGGCGTACGTCCACCACGGCGGGTACGGGTACTCCCCACGACAACGATCACGGGCCGCCCCGCATTCCGGTCCCGCCGGAAACCGCCTCCGCCGGGCGGGCGCTCATCCGTACAGCGCCTCGACCTCGGCCGCGTACGCCCGCTCGATCGCCTTCCGCTTCAGCTTCAGGGACGGGGTGAGCAGCCCGTGCTCCTCGCTGAACGGATGCGCGAGGATACGGAAGGTGCGGATCGACTCCGCCTGCGAGACCAGCGTGTTCGCGGCCACCACCCCCCGCCGGATCTCGCTCTCCAGGGACGGGTCGCGGACCAGCTCGGCCGGTCCGAGGGGGGCCCGTCCCCGCATCGCCAGCCAGTGCTCCACCGCCTCCCGGTCGAGCGTCACCAGGGCGGCGACGTACGGCCGGTCGTCGCCGACCACGATGCACTGGGCGATCAGCGGATGGGCCCGCACCCGCTCCTCCAGGCCCGCCGGGGCGACGCTCTTGCCGCTGGACGTCACCAGGATCTCCTTCTTCCGCCCGGTGAGCGTCAGGTATCCCTCCTCGTCGAGGGAGCCCAGATCGCCGGTGGCCAGCCAGCCGTCGCTGAGGACGGCGGCCGTCTCCTCCGGGGCGTTCAGGTAGCCGGAGAAGACCTGCCCGCCGTGCACCCACACCTCACCGTCCTCCGCGATGTGCACCGTCGTCCCCGGCACCGGCTGCCCGACCGTGCCGTACCTGACGCGCCCCGGCGGGTTCGCGGTGGCGGCGGCCGACGACTCGGTCAGCCCGTACCCCTCGTACACCGTGATCCCCGCCCCCGCGAAGAAGAGCCCCTGCCCCCGGTCCATCGCGGAACCGCCGGACATGGCGTGCCGGAGCCGCCCGCCGAGCGCCGCGCGGACCTTCCCGTACACCGTCTTCTCGAAGAACTGGTGCTGTACCCGCAACGCCGCCGAAGGGCCGGGGCCGGTCCCGAAAGCCCGCTGCTCCAGCGCCTCCGCGTAGCCGACCGCCACCTCGACGGCCTTGTCGAACGGGCCCAGCCTGCCCTCCCGCTCCGCCTTGCGCCGCGCCGCCTGGAAGACCCTCTCGAAGACGTACGGCACGGCGAGCACGAAACTCGGCCGGAACGCCGCCAGGTCCGGCAGCAGTTCGTCCGCCGTCATCACCGGCTGGTGCCCCAGCTTCACCCCGCCGCGGACCGCCGCCACCTCCACCATCCGCCCGAAGACGTGCGCGAGCGGCAGGAACAGCAGCGTCGACGCGGGCTCGCCCGGCCGGGACCGGAACACCGGCTCCCACCGGCCCACCAGCATGTCCGTCTCGAACATGAGGTTGGCGTGGGTGAGGACACAGCCCTTCGGACGGCCGGTCGTCCCCGAGGTGTAGACGACCGTCGCCACCGTCTCCGGGGTCACCGCACGCCGGTGCCGGTGCACCACGTCCTCGTCGATGTCCGCGCCCGCCGCCGTCAGCTCGCCCACCGCGTCCGCGTCCAGCTGCCACAGCCGCCGGAGCAGGGGCAGCCGGTCGATCACCGAACCGACGGTCATCGCGTGGTCCTCGTGCTCCACCACACACGCCGTGGCCCCGGAGTCGTACAGCGTCCAGAGGACCTGCTCGGCGGAGGACGTCGGGTACACCGGTACGGGCTGCGCGCCCACGGTCCACAGCGCGAAGTCGAACAGCGTCCACTCGTAGCGGGTACGGGCCATCACCGCGACCCGGTCGCCGAACCGCACGCCCTCCGCGATCAGCCCCTTCGCCAGCCCCAGGACCTCGTCCCGGAACCGCGCCGCCGTCACGTCGTACCAGGCACCGTCCGGGCCCTTGCGGCCCAGCACGACCCGGCCGGGTTCGTCCTCGCCCCGCGCGAACACGGGGTCCGCCAGACCACCCGCCCGAGGCGCCGCCTCGACGGGCGGCACGGTGAACTCGCGCACTGCTCCTCCTCGACGGCTCCATGGCTGGCTCGGTGGCTGGAAACGGCCTGTTGACGCGCTCCGTACGGCGGGGCGACCGTACCCCACCCGACCGCCCGGTGGGAGGGCCTTCACCAAGCCGGGACATTCCGTGTTCGTACAGGTCAGAATGGGTGGGGGAGGGAAGTCGCGGGGACGGAGGAGCCTTCGCGTACCGGACGGTACGGGCCCCGGCCGGGAATCTCCACGGAATCTGTACCGACCGCGCACGCAACCCGCCGCAGGCCGATGATCGCCCCTCCGGAGGAGCGGCGCGGCCCACGGCCCGCGCGGCGGTCACGGACCCGGCCGACCCGGCGCCGCGCACGGTTCGGTACGTCGGCGTCGTCCCCTTCGGGTGGCCGCCGGGCTTCGGCGTCACACCCGCCCCACGGGATCTGTCGCCGCCACCTCACGGGATGCGGCATCCCTCATGACGCACGGGGACGCGACCCGGCCGACTCTCCACCCGTCGCCACCGGCCTGCGCTCCGGACCCAGCCTCAGCCCAAGCCCTGTCCCTCCCCGCCCGGCTGCCCCTCCCCGCCCGGCCCCACCGGGCCCCCGCTCACCCCGCCCGCTCACCCCGACCGGTGCAGTCGGTCGCCGCCCGCCAGGATCGCTTCCGCCAGGGCGTCCGCCGCCTCCCGTGCCGTCCCGCCCCGGCCGCCACCGCGCAGCACGAACCCCACCTCGCCGAGGTCCGGCAGCCCCGCGCGGGCCGGGACCGGGACCAGACCCGGCGGCACCATGCCCCGCGTGTGCACCATCACGCCGAGCCCCGCGCGGGCCGCCGCCACGTTCGCGCTCAGGCTGGAACTCGTACACGCGATCCGCCACGCCCGGCCCCCCGCCTCCAGCGCCTCCAGAGCCCGCGCCCGGGTGATCCCCGGCGGCGGATACAGGATCAGCGGCACCGGGCGGTCCGGATCGAGCCGCAGCCCCGGCGCCCCGATCCAGATCAGCGCGTCCTCCCACACCAGCCGCCCGCCGCTCTCCGTGCCGTGCCGCTTCGCCAGGATGAGATCGAGCCGGCCCGCCGCGAGCCGCGCCTGGAGCGTCCCGGACAGCTCGACCGTCAACTCCAGGTCGACCTCGGGGTGCTCGCGCCGGAACGACTCCAGGATCTCCGGCAGCCGGGTCGTCACGAAGTCCTCCGAGGCCCCGAACCGCAGCCGCCCGCGCAGCCGGGTCCCGCCGAAGAACGCCGCCGCCCGCTCGTGCGCCTGGAGGATCGTCCGCGCGAAGCCGAGCATCGCCTCACCGTCCTCGGTCAGCGCCACCCGGTGCGTGTCACGGACGAACAAGGGCCGCCCGGTCGCCGCCTCAAGGCGCCGCACGTGCTGGCTGACGGTCGACTGGCGCAGCCCGAGACGGCCCGCGGCCCGGGTGAAGCTCAGCGTCTGGGCCACGGCGAGGAAGGTGCGCAGCTGAGTGGGCTCGTACACGGGGACGACCGTACCGCGCTCATCGCGCATCGCGATGACAGTCAGAGCGCTGTGCGGGATTCCCGATCACCGCCGGATGGAGCAGGATGGGGAGGCGTGCCCTCGTCCCCGGCAGACAGGGGGCACGCGCGGGTCCCCGGGGGCACGGCGCACGGGTCCTCCGCGTCGGGGGCACAGCGCGTCCCGTGGGACGAGGGCCGCCTGAGGACCTGCCGGGGCCGGGAGCACGCACCACCCCGGGCCCGGTGCCGCAGCGCGAGGGCGGGTGTCCGCCCCGCAGGACCACCGGCACCGCACCGCCCCCGTGGAACCGCCGCACCGCCCCCGTGGAACAGGGACACCGGTCCCGCCGCAGCACGACTCACGACCGCGCAGCCCAAGAGCAGTGGAGCCCATGACCGACCGCACGCCCGGCCCGACCTCCCGCCGTGTCCCCTCGCTCCGGCTGCCGTCCTGGCTGCCCGTCGACGGATACGTCCTCGCCCTGCTCGGCACGGTCGGCCTCGCCGCTCTCCTGCCCGCCTCGGGCACCGCCGCCGATGTCGTCGGGGGCACCGCGACCGGTGCGGTGGCCCTCCTGTTCTTCCTGTACGGCGCCCGGCTCTCCACCCGCGAGGCCCTCGACGGACTGCGGCACTGGCGGCTCCACCTCACCGTCCTCGGCGCCACCTTCGTCCTCTTCCCGCTGCTCGGCCTCGCCGCCCGGGGCCTCGTCCCCGGCGTCCTCACGCCCCAGCTCTACGGGGGCTTCCTCTTCCTCTGCCTGGTGCCCTCCACCATCCAGTCCTCCATCGCCTTCACGTCGATCGCCCGGGGCAACGTGCCCGCCGCGATCTGCGCGGGCTCCTTCTCCTCCCTCGCGGGCATCGTCCTGACCCCGCTGCTCGCGGCGGCGCTCCTCGGCGGCGCCACGGGCGGCCTCTCCGCCGACGGGCTGCTGAGGATCGTGCTCCAGCTCCTCGTCCCCTTCCTGGCGGGCCAGGTCCTGCGCCGCTGGGTCGGCGGCTTCCTCGTCCGCAACAAGAAGGTCCTGGGACTGGTGGACCGGGGGTCGATACTGCTCGTCGTCTACACCGCGTTCAGCCAGGGCATGGTCGCCGGGATCTGGCACCTGGTGACCCCGGCGCGGCTCGGTCTGCTGCTCGTCGCCGAGGCCGTCCTGCTCGCGGTGATGCTGACGGTGACCTGGTACGGGTCCGGCCGCCTCGGCTTCGGCCGGGCCGACCGGATCGCGATCCAGTTCGCGGGCTCGAAGAAGAGCCTGGCGGCCGGGCTGCCGATGGCCAGCGTCCTCTTCGGCGCGCAGGCGTCGCTCGCGGTGCTCCCGCTGATGCTCTTCCACCAGATGCAGCTGATGGTCTGCGCGGTCATCGCCCGCCGCCGCTCCGGAGACCCGGAGGAGACGGGAACGGGCTCCCCGGACACCGACGCCCCGGACACCGGAGCCGACGCCGTCGTCGTCGGCGCCGCAGCCGCGAGCGCGGACGCCCCGACGGACACGGACGCGCCCGCGACGGGGGCCCCGGCACGGTGAGCGCGGGCGCGGGGACGACGGGATGTCCGCGCCCGCGCCCGCCGACGGTGGACGTCCCCGGGAGCACGGCACGGGCGCTCCGGAGTCCCCGCACGGGCTCCGGGCGCCCCGCCCCCCTCGCGTACGAGCCCCGAGGAGCCTTCCCGCGCACCGGGTCCCGGGGGCAGCGGTCCCGGACGGACCGCCCCAGAGGAATCCGGCCTTCCGACGGGGCATCCCCGCGAGACGTCGGGGAACCTCGCGCGAGACGGCCCCGGAGCCGCCCGCGTCGAACGGCCCAGGGGCCCGGCCCCGCGCGGGACAGCGCGAAACGTCCCCGGACGCCCCCGGCCCCTCCCTCCGGCAGGACGCCCCGAGAACCCCCGCCCGAGCGCCCGAGCCCCACCCGCCCCGACGCGACCCGCTCTCCCCCGTAGGCCGGATCACACCCACGACCGCCCCGGAATGATCAACACGGCCGCTACGGTGCTCCCATGCCCGCACTCGATCCCGCCCGTACCGCGCTCGTCCTGGTCGACCTGATGGAGCGCATCGTCGCGCTGCCGCTGGCCCCCCGCCCCGGCACCGACGTCCTCGCCGCCGCCACCCGGCTCGCCGACACCTTCCGCGCGGCGGGCGCCCCCGTCGTCCACATCCGGGTCGAGCGCCCGAACGCGGACGCCGCCGCCCAGCCGCCCGGCAGCGAGCTGGTCCCCGGTCTCGTCCACGACGGCGAGCCCGTCGTCGTCAAGCGCACCCTCGGCGGCTTCCACGCCACCGGACTCCACGAACTGCTCACCGGGCTCGGGGCCACCACCCTCGTCCTCGGCGGCGTCGCCACCAACCTGGGCGTCGAGTCCACCGCCCGCGCCGCCGCCGACCTCGGCTACGGCCTGGTCTTCGCCGAGGACGCCATGTCCGCGCTCACCGCCGACGAGCACCGGGCGTCCGTGGACCTCGACTTCCCCCGCCTCGGCACGGTCGCCGCCGTCTCCGCGATCAGCCTGGACGGCCCCCGGTGACCCCGGTCCCGATACGGTACGGGGCCCGCCCCTGCTCCCTCGTCGTCTGCCGCGGCTGCTGCTGCGGCGACGCCCGCAAGAACCCCGGCACCGACCACACGGGACAACTGGCCCGTCTGCGGGAGGCCGCCGCTGCCTCCGGCGGCCGTCTGGTGGTCCGTACGAGCGACTGTCTCGGCCCCTGCGCCCAGGCCAACATCGTCGTCGTGCAGCCCTCCACCGAGGGCAGGCGGCGCGGTGGACGGGCCGCCTGGATCGCCTTCGCGCTGGACGACGACACCCTCGACGACATCCTCACCTGGACGGCGGCGGGCGGCCCCGGACTCGTGCCGCCCCCGGAGACCCTCGCCCTCCAGATGATCGACCCGCCGAAGAACTGACCTCGTCAGCGACCGTCCGGGCGACCGGGCCCCACCGGGGCCCTTGTCACGGTCGGCCAAGCGTTACGGGGGAATCTTGGTGGTTTACGTCACCCGTTACCCATGAGTCTCTGGCAAGACTGGAGAATCCTGCCGGACGATCGAAACACCTAGGGGGTCCCGGGTATGACGGGCACTCGCATTGCCGCGCTCGGGCACTACCAGCCCGCCAAGGTGCTCACCAACCACGACCTCGCGGAGTTGGTCGACACCGACGACGCGTGGATCACGAGCCGGGTCGGCATCCGCACCCGGCACATGGCCGGTCCCGACGAACCCGTCGACGAACTCGCCGCGCACGCGGCGGGCAAGGCCCTGGCCACGGCCGGACTCACCCCGGACGACATCGACCTGGTCCTCGTGGCCACGTCCACGGCGATCGACCGCTCGCCGAACACGGCGGCCCGGGTCGCCGCCCGTCTGGGCATGACCTCGCCCGCGACCATGGACCTGAACGTGGTCTGCGCCGGGTTCACCCACGCCCTGGCCACCGCCGACCACGCCGTGCGGGCCGGTGGCGCCCGGCGCGTGCTGGTGATCGGCGCCGACAAGATGACCGACGTGACCGACTGGACGGACCGCACCACCTGCGTCCTCGTCGGCGACGGCGCGGGCGCCGCGATCGTCGAGGCGACCGAGGACACCGACGACCCGGCCGGTGCCGTCCCGGGCATCGGCCCCGTCCTGTGGGGCTCCGTCCCGGAGATGGGCCACGCCGTCCGGATCGAGGGCAGCCCGCCGCGCTTCGCCCAGGAGGGGCAGAGCGTCTACCGCTGGGCCACCCAGCAGCTCCCGGCGCTGGCCCGGCGGGCCTGCGAGCGGTCCGGTGTCGCACCGGAGGACCTCGCGGGGGTGGTCCTGCACCAGGCCAACCTGCGGATCATCGAGCCGCTCGCGGCGAAGATCGGCGCGGTGAACGCGATCGTCGCCCGGGACGTCGTCGACTCCGGCAACACCTCGGCCGCCTCGATCCCGCTGGCCCTGTCCAAGCTCGTCGAGCGCGGCGAACTCCCCTCCGGGGCGCCGGTCCTCCTCTTCGGCTTCGGCGGAAACCTCTCGTACGCGGGCCAGGTCGTCCGGATTCCCTGACGACCCGGCGGCGCGGGGCCGCACACGGACCGTACGGAGGCCGTACGACGGGGCAGCCCGCCGTACGGCCTCCGGCGCGTCTTCTCCGCGCGTCTCCTCCCGCCTCCGTTCCGCTCCGTCCCGCCGCCCGAGCGCCTGCTCCGTTCGGCGGCGCCCGGTGGCGGGCGGCCGGTGGCGGACCTAGCTTCGGTCGCGGTGAGGGTCGTCGTTCCGGCCGGGGAATCGCTCTCCGGGCCAGGCCCTCCCGTGATCTGGAGGACCGCCATGCGCGCGATACGTGCCGCTTCCGCCGCCCTGCTGGGCGCCGCCGTGGTGGCCGTGACGGCGCCGACCGCCCTGGCGGACGAGGGCGACCGCGGCATCACGTCGTTCGGCTTCTCGGCGACCCCCGCGACGGTCGCCCCGGGCGGCACCGTCACCCTCACGTCCGAGGGCTGCGAGGTCCCTTCGGTGACCGTCACGTCCGGCATCTTCGAGACCGTCACCCTCACCGAGGGCCGTACGGGCACCGCGACCGTCGACGCCGCCGCGGCGGCGGGCGCCGAGTACGAGATCACCTTCGACTGCAAGGGCGAGCGCGGCACCACCAAGGTCACCGTCGCGCACGGCGACACCGGCGGGTACCGGCCCGAGCACGACAACGGGATGCCGCCGGGGGCCCACAAGGGCGTGAAGGCCGGTTACGGCACCGCCACCGCCACCGCCCCGGAGGGCCTGGGCACCGCCGAGGTCGTCATCGGCGTCCTGCTCATCGCCGGTGCGCTCGGCGCCGCGATCACCCTCACCCGCCGTCGCGCCTGAGAGCGGGACCCGAGGGCCGCACACGGCCCCTCCGTCCCGGTGCGACGAGGTCCGGGACGGAGGGGCGCCACACACGGACACACCGACGACAAGGCACCAGGAGGACGTACGTGGGGCGGTGGGACGGCACAGGGCACACGGGCCGCCCGCCGGACACGGCCGGGGACCGCCCGGAGGCCCCGGGCCGGTGGACGCTCCCGGCCCTGCCGGGACCGGCGGGCGGACACGGCGCCTGGGGCCTCGTCGCGGTGGTCCTCCTGGTCGGCGTCCATCTGGTGCGCGGCGGTACGGAGGAACTCCGGGCCGACGGTCCCCCGCAGCCGGTCGCGGCGGCCAGGCCCGAGGTCCCCGGGCCGACGGCCCCGGCCGTGCGGGTCTCCGCACCGCGCCCGCTGCCCGCGTCACCGCCCGTCAGGGTCCGGGTGCCGGCCGTGGGCGTCGACGCGCCGGTCACCGGAGTGGGCCTGGACGCGGACGGCTGGATGGAGGCCCCGCCGCCCGAGGACGACCGGCTCGCCGGATGGTTCACCGGGGCGGTCACGCCGGGGGAGCGGGGCACGGCCGTCGTCGTCGGTCACGTGGACACCCCGAACGGCCGGGCCGTCTTCTACGACCTCGGCGCCCTCCGGAAGGGCCACCGGGTGGAGGTCACCCGCCGCGACGGCCGGACGGCCGTCTTCACGGTGTACGGGGCGGAGGTCGTCCCCAAGGACGCCTTCCCCGCGGCCCGGGTCTACGGCGACACGGGCACCCCGGAGCTCCGCCTGATCACCTGCGGCGGCCGGTTCACCGAGGGGAGCGGTTACGCGGGCAACGTCGTGGTCTCGGCCCGCCTCACCGGCCTCCGCTGACCCGCCTCACCGGCCTCCGACGATCCGACCATCGGCCTCCGCTGACCTGACGGACTCCGCGCCGCGACTGGCCGCCCGCCCGCCTCCTCGCCAGGGTGACCCCAGGGGGACCGGCGTCGGGGGGCGCCGGACTCTCCCCCTCTCCGCCCACAGCCGGACAAAGAGGGCGGCCCACCGTCTGACCACGGGAAACGCGGGTGAAAGTCACCGTGAACCCCTGATACGGTTGCGTTGTCGCCGAGGGGGAAGCCCCGGTGCGGCAGACACCTTGTCCGGGTGGCGGAATGGCAGACGCGCTAGCTTGAGGTGCTAGTGCCCTTTATCGGGCGTGGGGGTTCAAGTCCCCCCTCGGACACCAGCAGAAACCCCAGTTGACCTGGGGTTTTTCTGTTTCTCCGCCTGTGGCGTGACCAACCACGTGACCAACAGCCGAGCGAACTTCCTGGTCAGACCAGGGATGACAGGCCGATACGGCTGGCACTCGAAGCGGCCAGCTTCTTCGCCCCTTCGGCGCGGCGCCTGCCGTAGCGCGCCATGGTGTAGCCCGGCGAGTGGTGCCGGGCGTTGGCGGAGACCTCTACCGGGTTCTCGTGGTTGTCGAGATCGTTCGTGATCTTCGACGCCCGCCAGTCGTGCAGCCGGAAGTTGTCCGGCAGGTGCAGGCGGTTGCGTGCCGTGCGCCAGCGGGCCGACACCTTCTCGGGGTCCTGCGGCCCGCCTGCCTCGCCCCGGTACAGCTTGAAGCCGTCACGGGCGAACACGAGGTCATGGTCCAACCAGAGATCCCCGAGGCGTTCCCGCTCCGCGTCCTGGCGTTCCTTCTGCCACTTGAGGATGTTCATCAGGGCTTGGTCTACGTAGATGATCGCGTTGTCGTCTCCGTCCTTGGTCAGCTTCCGCAGCCGGTACGTGTTGCCTTCCTCCACCACGACCCAGCCCAGTTCGATGGCGCACTCATCCCAGTGGATGAGCGACCACTTCCACCCCAGGACTTCGCTGCGGCGGCATGAGGTGGTCGCGTAGGCGGTCCACAGCGGGGCATCCCGAAGACAGTGGTGAGTCAGGCCGTCGTCACAGGCCCGGTTGCCGCACGGCTTCCATATCTCTTTGAGGAAGTGCGTCGTCTCGTGATCGTTGAGCGTGGGGAAGTCGGGCTGTGCCGCCTTGATCTGCCGTTCCGTGGGCGGGTTGGCAGTGTGGGCCGGGTTGACCGTGAGGAGCTTCCTCGGTCCGGTCACAGAGTCCAGCGCCGCCGAGATGATGTTGTGTATGTGGCGGACGCTCTTGGGTCCAAGCGGCTTGTTCCCGTTCGCCTCGATGGGCGTGCTCTCAAAGAGCCGGTACAGCTCGTCCAGCCGCTCGTCCGTCACCTCCACCACCTTGACCTTGCCGATGTGCGGCTTGATGTGCAGCCGGATCTTCGGCTCGTACCCTTCCTTGGTCGTGTCCTCGCCCCGGTGCTTGGCAAGCCATCCGTCCATGAGCTGTCCCATGGTCATGTCGGAGCGGGGCGTGAGGGTGCCTGCCTCATGGTCGGTGTGCCACTTGCGTAGCGCCCGTTCCGCCTCGGTCTTGTTCTTGTACTCCCGGTCTATCCAGTAGCGCCCCCTCTTGCCCGTCGCCGGATCGAAGTGCAGGGGCGTACGCACGCCCCAGGTGTTCGGTCGGCCCGTGCGCGGGATCTCCACCGGAGTCCCACCGAGCCCGTTGCCGCGCTTTGTCACCCGGCTAGTTCCCCCTCGCTCTGCCCCAGCCGCTACGGCTGTCGTCCCTGTTCGGCATCGATCCCCTTCAGCGTTGCGATCGCCTTGTCCGTGAGCCGTCCGCCGGCCTTGCCTTCGACCTTGGTCAGGAAGCCGCGCTGACGCGCCGCTCGAAGGTGACCCTTCAACGTGGCCTGCTTCGTGCCTGTCCACGTCTCCAGTTCCTGGAGCGGGGCGCGATGTCCCGCCTCAACGACGTGGACATAGAGATCGGAGACCACGGCGAGGTACTCGTCAGACACGCCTTTGGGAAGCGCGGCGAGCCTCTTCCGGAACTCTTCGACCTTGCGCTGTTGCAGATCCTCTACGGCCCCGCGTGCCATCCGCGCCCACGGGGCGAAGTCCTCCGCTTCCTTCGCCGCTGCGGTGATGTCCACCCTGCGGAGGATCGTGGTCGTGATGCCCCGTGCGACTTCCTGGGAGTCGGCCCCATCTCGGGGCTCGATGTGGATGGATCGCGGACCGCCCGCGCCCGCGACAGTGTCGAGCGGCCACAGCATCGCGACCCGCCACGGCCCGATCTCCTGCACCGTCTCTGTGAAGTGCTCTCCGGGGAGGTGCTTCCCCTCTTCGGGGTGCTCTGGTTTCTCAGTCATGGCCGACAACCTACGGAACGCAACCGAACGAGGCAAGTCCAGATGTGACGCATCCGGGTTTGACTGAACCGGACTGATAACTCAGGATGAGCAGCCCGAGGGGAACCATCCCCTCCGCTGACCGAGGAGCCGTCCTTTGCAGAACGCCCGCCTGATGAGCGTCACCGACCTGGCCGAGTACCTGGGCGTGACGCCCGCGTGGGTCTACAACAACCACCGAGCACTCAACATCCCCGCCTGCAAGATCGGCGGACACCTCCGCTTCCGGCCCTCCGACGTGGACCGCTGGATCGAACGGGACTGCCGGGAAGCCGCCTGACCTCAGCTCCAATCCCAAGCCAGCCGGACGGCTGGCCGTGCCTACCAGAAGGGAGCACATGCGAACCACCGACTACCGGCGCACACCGCGCCATACCGGAAGGATCACGACTCAGTGCGCATCGACTTCGGGCCCGGCATTGAATGGGGCGGCATTTCTCAGGCTCACTCCGAACTCATGGCCAGGAACGACGGGCACCTACTTCACTGCCGCGTCTACTTCGCAGCCCTATGGCGTGCGAATCAGATAGGTCACGCAGAGTTCCGGATGGGTGAGCTTGCCACGGTCCTTGTTGGTGATGGCGGAGTCGTCCCGTCCAGGCAGAGCGTCACGAACGCGGTCGCGCGGGCCAAGGAGTTGGACCTCATCGGGCACGACTCAACCGTCCGATGCCTCACCCTGCCGCATCACCACTTCCAGAAGGGCGGCCGAGGAGGCCGCAGGTGCAGCGTGCACGGCGACGTCACCCCTTGGACGCGCGCCGCCTGAGCGCTCACCCCGCCCGGACGACACCCGGCAGGTGTACAAACACCCGGAACGTACACGTCAGGCGTGGCGGAGGGACACGCGGCACGTGTCGTGGTACATGCCTTGACCTGGGGAAACGTTCGCCTGCTCTTTATCTATCTCAGTAGGTTCAAAGCCCTACGAGCCTGGCCCCTCTGGGGCCGACAGCGTGAGGCAACTTACGTAATTACGTGCAGCGGCGAAGGGAAGCAGGGGCGCGGCAGCGCCCCCCAACGGCAAGCGCGACGGCGAAGAGGTAAGCAGGAGTGGCGGCCTCCGGCCGCACATCAGGAAGCCCGCTTCGACAGAGCGGCCCCGAAGGGGGCCGACAGGGGCAAGCTCAGGAAGCTGGCCAGGCGGGGCGCTGCCGCGCCCCCACAATGCGAAGCCCTTCGACTTGTGGCAAGGCGCATGGGCCGCTTACGCGGCCACAGAGCAAGGCGGCTTACGCGAAGCCTCGTAAGGCTTCACTCTTGTGCAGCCCCCGAATGCCGCCCGAGCTAGGCCCAGCGCTCCCACCTGCTACTTCTCCGCCGTTGCTTCTGTCCGCCGTCGTGTGATCGACTCCGGAACCGTGGCAGTGGGAGCCCTGCTAAGGGCTACCGGTGGTGCTCTGCCCTGCTCGTCTCGCCGTCGCCTGATCGACCTTGGGATGGTGGCAGGATTTTTGCTGCCATGACAGGGCGGTCCTCGACTTCGGTGTCAAGGGGTCATCCCCCACCCCTTCGCCGTCGCCTCGTACGTCTCGGCTGTCCGTCTCGCCGTCGCCCTGGCAGGCGTGAGCCCTGCCCTTCCCTCCGCCGTCGGCAGGCTTGCCCGTGCCGCATGGCAGGCGAACGGCTGTACGCCTCTATGGGCGGCCGACAGGTCGTACGCCCCCGAGGAGGCGAGAGCGAAGCGGCAGGCGCTCAGGCAGGCGCACAACCTCACAACAGGGCAGGCAGTCAGGGCGGAGAGAGAGCGCAAGCCAGGGCGCGGCAGCGCCCCACCGCCCGGGGGGTGAGCACGAGCACCAGGACCACGGGCAACGCGGAGAGTGATCACGACAGGGCGTCTCAATAACCTTCGATAGTGAGACGCTCCGCCGAACTCCGGGGCATGTCCGTTTCGCCCCCACTCCAGCATCTCGAAACCCGTCTCAAAAGATCCGTCTCACGACTGGCTTTCGAGACACGTTTATGAGACAGTCCCGATCATGACCACGAACACCCCGGCCGATCAGGTCGAGCGTCACCCCTGCCCGAAGTGCGAAGCCCCCGCCGGTAGCCCCTGCCGGACGGGAGCGGGCAAGGTGGCAGCGAACTACCACACAGGCCGCTTCGCCCTGGTGCCGTCTCTCAAAGCGGAACTCGCCGTGAAGACCCCGGCCGACCGCAACCCCGGCAAGGCGTGGACGCAAGGCGCACCCGTGGTGCAGGCACCCGAGACGACGCCGGGCGCAGCGATACGGATCGGCTACGCCCGTTGCTCCACGGTCGGGCAGGAACTCCAGTCCCAGTTGGATCTACTCGCCCGTGCCGACTGCAACCGCGTCTTCTCGGAGAAGATCAGCACCCGCGTGAAGGAGCGGCCAGAACTGGAGAAGGCGTTGACCCTGGCGCGGGACATCAAGACAGCCGCCCCGAACCAACCGGTGATCCTCACGGTGGTGGAGATGAAGCGCCTTGCCCGCAACGCGGCAGAACTCATGACGCTGTCCTCCACCCTGCAAGCGGACGGCATCCAACTGGAACTCCTCTCCGGTCCCTTGCAGGGCGTGTACGACCCGAACGGGGCGGGCGCCATCGTGTTCGCCGTCCTGGCCGTGGCGGCCGAGGTGGAGCGGGAAGGCATCCGGGAGAAGACGTTGGAGGGGCTGGACGCTGCGGCCCGCAAGGGCAACCACGGTGGACGCCCCTCCGTCGTGGACGACGACAAGCTAGCCGTAGCCCGTGCCCGGCACGCCAAGGGAGAGAGCGTCACAGCCATCGCTAAGGCCCTTGGAATCTCCCGAGCCACCTTGTACCGGCACATCGGTGAGAGCGCCTGAGACAGGCACACAGGGGCGCAGTCAGGCGCTCACCTCGGAGCGCACCGGGACGGGTGGGCGAACACCGGTGAGCGCCTCCGCGCGGGCAACGAGCTGGGGTGCAAGGTCGGGGTACCAGCCACGGGCTACGGCTTGCAGCATCTCCGCCAGCGCAGCGAGTTCCCCGATTCGGCCGGCCGGGCTGTCGAGGGTCGGCGCGAACTCCTTTCGGATGCGGGCGGCTACATCGGGAACGAGCAGGCTGTTGGCGTGCAGGAGCCCCGCGTCATAGCCGAAGGGGACCAAGCCCCACCGTTCCCAGTCCAGCAGGGTCAGGGGTGCAGCGGTGAGGTTGCCCCAGTGCAGGTCACCGTGACCGGTCACTCGCTCCACCCTGGCGGGTGCGGGGATGCCGAGGAACTGGGGGAAGGCGCGTTCGATCCAGCCGTCCCGGACAGTGACCTTCACTCCCTCCGCCTCCGCCAGCAGGTCAAGGGTTCGGAGCAATTCGTCCCACCACTCGTCAGGCAACCCCGGGTCGTGGTCGATGTCGGCCCGGTCCGGGGACACGATCGGCTGCGTCACGTAGTCCAGGACTTCCGCCTCGAAAGCCCAGTCCCCGTCAGTCCAGTCGTGCACCTCGTACAAGCGGGGGCGGGGGACGCCGTCAGGCACCAGCTCGGAGGCGCCGACGATGCCCTCCCCCTGCTTCCTGCCCGCGTTCCTCTTCGCCGTCCGGCTGACCCGTAGCCACCGGTCCCCGGCTCGGCGTCCGAGGGTGACACCGAGGAAGCCCCACGCCAGTGGCCCCGTGCAGGTGAGGCCCAGTGCCTTGGCCGCCCGGTCGTGGGCGGCCTCCATCAGAGCCTGTACCTCCTTATTCAGAGGCGAGTTCATCCGTCACCCTCCTGAGTTCCTGGGCCGTCAGAGGCGCAGCCAGAGCCTTGGCCACATCGTCCCAGTGCTCGCGGGTGCTCGCGGAGGTGAGGACGACATCGAGGTCAGGGCACGAGCCAGCGGCCAGCAGGGCAGCGGCTGCGGCCGACAGGCCGGGGCGGATGAGGTTCACCAGTTCGGGTGTCATGGCTTCGAGAAGTTCGCCCCCGTGCAGGGGAGCGGAGCCGAACGTGATCAGTCCCGCATCCTTCGCCTGCACCAGCGGCCCGCCGCCGTTCAGGGCCTGCGTGATCGGGGCATCCATGATCAGGCTCACGGGCATCTGCAACCCCGTGAAGTGGTGCTCGGCGGAACCCGCCGCCTGCCGGGCCAGCGTGAGCAACTCGGGCACGCTGAACGCCCCGGAGGTCAGGCCCGACCAGGTGGCGACGCCGTACCCGCCGATCCGGCCCGCATGGGCGAACTCCTCCAGCGCCGTGAACGCTTCCCGCACACGCCCGTGCAGAGCCGTACGGTCAAGGCGCTGGCCGTGGTGCTCGGGGTTGTGCACGAACACCAGGTCCACGCGCCCGAGCGCAGCCAACGACCGCTCCGTCTGCCAGCGGACAAAGCCCCGCTCAAGGCTGTGCCTACCGGCCGCCTCTTCCCGGGTGAGCAAGTCCTCAGCCAGTGCGGTGCGGCCTTGCTTCTCCGTGAAGACCCCCGTCTTCGTGGCTACCCGCACGGTCGGGTACTCCCCGAGAACCGGGCGCAGTTCCTCATGCGCCCGGCCATGGGCGTAGTTGGGTGCCGTGTCCACCCAGGGGCTACCGGCGGCCAGGGCGGTGCGTGCCGCCTGACTGACGGCACGCACGCGGTATGTCCCCAGGCAGAGCGCGGCGGTCACAGCGCCGTCCCCACGACTGCGACGGCGTGGCCGTCGATGAGGACGGAGACCAGTTCGGCCACCTCCTTGACCTCCAGCCCGGCGGAGTCGGCGAGTTCGCCGAGCGTGGTCGGCTGGTTGGTCAGCAGCGTGCCCAGCGCGGGAGCGGCGGACTCGGCGAAGTCCCACGCCGTACCGGCCGCCGAGAAGGTGACCGTGCCCTGTTCGCGGTTCGCCGTCAGGCGACCCCTCGGAGCGGTGAGCTTGACCGTGATCTCGCCCCGTGCTGGCAGTCCATCCACGTACGGCAGGGACGGAATCGCGTGGCCCAGGTCGGTCGTGTCGATCGACTCCGCCCACCGTTCCACGAGGCGCGGGTCCGCCATCATGTCGGCCACCTCACGGCGCAGGGCGTCGGTGAAGTCCGCCTGTTCCGCCAGCGAGCCGAAGCGCGGGATGTCCCTGCGGAGCGCGAGGGACGCCCGAAGCTGATCCACGACCCAGAGCATCAGGTCCGCGCCCGTGTGCGCGACCGTGCCGAAGGTGAGGTGAAGGGATTCCGTCCCCTGGTCAGCGGTGACGGAGTGCCACCAGCCGCGCGGCAGGTAGAGCACGTCACCCGGGGACAGAACGAGGTCCGCCACCGGGTCGCCCTCCGGCTCCTCCGGTGACTCCACGTCCCGGAAGGTCGGTGCCTCACGGGTCATCCCCCACAGGCGCCACCGCTTCGAGCCGTGCAGTTGGACCACCACCACGTCGTGGTCGTCCCAGTGCCGGCCGAAGCCCTCCCGCTCGGTCCACGAGGCGTACACGTTGGCCTGCACGGAAGTTCCGAGGAAGCGAGCCAGCCCCTCCGCAGCCACCCCCACAGCGGGGTGGATCTTCTCCACCGCGTCGAGGACCAGCGACGCCCCGTCCCTGAGCTGGGCGTGGAAGTCGGACGGTTGGATGCGGGACCAGGTGACCGCTCGGCGGTTCGTGGTGGGGATGGCGTAGCGGTGGAGCGGGACCATCTCGCCATCGACCGAGAGGCGCAGCCGGGGCGGCTCCAGCCGCTGTGTGGCGATGATTCGGTTCAGGTCGTCCCAGGAGAACAGGCCCGCCGCGTCTGCGGCTCCGGGGATGTGTGCGTAGGAGCGGTGGTACGTCCGGGCGAGGAACTTGTCCCCGCCCAGACGCCCCGCCCACGAGGCTGCATCAAGCAACGTGGGCGCTCCCGTCAGTCGTTGCCGTCGGAACGGCCACCGCTGACGTCCGACTCCTGCTCGGCACGAGTGCGCGCGGCCACGATCTTCCGCTTCGCGACGAGCAGGCCACCCCCCTCGGGGGCCACCGAACCGGCGTTCTCTTCCACCATCGGACTACCTCTCTCTTCTCGGGGACTCCCGCCCGGGATCAGGCGGGAAGCAAAGGGGGACAGCGGCGAGTCCGGCGGTTACCGGGTCGCCAGGGCTCCGGCGAGAACCAGGGCACAGCCGCCGAGGATCATGGCCAGGTACAGCGGCCCCGCGTACCGGCCGAAGTGGCGCAGCACCCAGCGGCCCAGGCCACGACTCACGCCGTCTTCGGCTCCGCCGCGACAGGGCGGAGATCACTCACAGACGGCGAGCTGCGGCCCGTGCAGCGAGGGCACCCGCAGGGCGGGTACTTGGTCGGTGAACCCAAGATCACTGCGTTGCGCGGGCCCACCTGCACCTCACGAACCGGGCCGTACGTCCGGCCGCCGTCGTATGACACCCGCAGGGTCATGCGTCCGCCGTCGCGGTTTCTCGTTTCGTCTCGCTCGGTCGCCGCCATGGGGGAAATCATTGGCCCAGAAACCGGCGGCTGTGTAGTTCTTTCCCGTCATGGACTAAAGATCATGAACGGCAAGCGGCAGACCACTCCGCCAACAAGGCTCGCGCTTCCTCTCCGAACAACGCGTAACCCTCCAGCGTGGAGAACAGTTCGAGATGCATTTCGATGTCTCTTGGATCTCTCAGGATCACGACACCGGTTGTGTTCTCCACAGTGGCCAGAGTGTTGTCGTAGACGGTGAAGGTGTCCATGGGCGCCATGGGCTTGTATCCCGCGATGGGGATAACGCCGAGCTTCACGTTCGTAAAGTGGGTAAGTGAGGCCAGTCGATCAATCTGCATCGCCATCGCAGCCGGGGGCAGGAGCGGCCACCTCACAGCCTGCTCGGTCAGGATGAAGGTAAACCGCTTCTTCGTATCGTAAAGAACCTCTTGCCGCTCCAGCTTCCTCGCGATCGTCTTAGTGACATCGGCCGGAGAATGGGCAAGGCTGGCCCGGATGTACTCAGGGGTGGACAGTAGTCCCGTAATCATCGAGAGCAGGAAGAAGCGGAATTCCGTAGACGAGGATTCGAGGGCTGCAAGTTCAGTCTGCTTCTTCTCAAGGCCCCTACGACGCAGCGATCGCAGGTCCTGCCATTCGGTGTTGGCCAGCCGTGCAAGGGCGATGACCTCCTCGATGACCTCGGGCGGAGCCACAACAGCCCGGAGGATTCTTTCCAGGTCCAGCAGGCTCGGCTGAGCCTTCCCGTTCTCGATCCGACTGATCTTCGATTGGGACATGTTGCAACGCCGAGCGAGCCGGTCCCCAGTGAGGCCGGCTCGCTTGCGTAGTTCTTTCAGCAGGGCCGCCAGCTCCTGTTTAGGCTGGCCCATCTGCTCAGGGTCGAACGTCACCCGCTCACGTACTCCAGGAATGGAACCGACTCGGCAACGGCAATTCGCTTCCACTGCCGGTACGGTTCGGGATCGCCCTCGTACAGCTCCCGGTTTATCTGCGTCCCGTCCGCCCGGTAGTTCATCAGGACCACCTTGGACTCATCGAACATCCAGAAGTCCTGGCCCGGAAGTCCCGGGTTCTCCCGGTCGGTTAGGTCGAGGATGCGGATATCCTCGCCCGCCTTCACGTGGTGCCGGTAGTAATACTCGAACTCGAACCGAAGGTAGTCCGAGAGTGGGCGGGTCACGACGTGTACCCTGCCGACGCTCTTTCCTTCCGAGGTCCATTGCCGAACCTCGTCCATCCATGCCGACGTGTAATCGTCGGGGGATTTCTCCCCGGCGAGGAAGCGCTTCAGCTTCTCCGCTTCCTGGGGCATGGTGTAGGCGGGCAGCGTCTCCAGCCGCCACGCCTCACGCTCCATGGAATCGAAGCAGTCATTCCACGCGTCACCATCCAAGTGCACGGAATGCCTCCCTGAGAACCGCCTCGGGGATTTCCACGAGCCCTTCCCCGGAGGGCGGAGTGAAGGCGTCGGACACGTCGCCCTGCACCACGAACGATCCGGTAGCCGTGCGGTACACGTTCGGGCAGTCCTTCTCTCCGCACTCGCCGTTGCCGTTGCCCGTGAGCCGGGTGAGTGCTGAACGTTCGGACATGCCAAACCCCCTTGCTCTGGCCCCGTTTGGGCCGCCTGACCAACGACACTAGAGGGGGCGGTGTCACGCGTCTATGCGTGAACGCGACTATGCGTGTCCTTGCATAAACAGGGCGGCGACCGCCCCGGGCCCACCCTGGTACGCGGTCGCGCACGTGCCCGTGCAGACTGGGCGTAGCCCGTGGCGCCGTCCGGGAAGCCTGACCAGGGACGGACTCCTCGTAGGAGGGTTGGTCACGTGACCAACGCATGACCAACAGGGGTCCGAGAGGGCCTGAAACAGCAGGAAAGAACAGGAGAAACGCCCGCCGGAATCAAGCCTGTCGACGGGCGTTTTCCCAGGTCAGAGCGGTTGGGGGCTGGTGCCCGAGAGGAGAGTTCAAGTCCCCCCTCGGACACCGAAGGAAAGTGCCGGTCGATCTCGAATCGACCGGCACTTCCCGTATGCCCGGATGTGTGCGGGGACGAGGGGCATCCGCCGCGAAAACCCCTGGTAGAGTTATGTGTGTCGCCGAGGGGGAAGCCCTGGTGCGGCAGACACCTTGTCCGGGTGGCGGAATGGCAGACGCGCTAGCTTGAGGTGCTAGTGCCCTTTATCGGGCGTGGGGGTTCAAGTCCCCCCTCGGACACCGAAGGAAAGTGCCGGTCGATCTCGAATCGACCGGCATTTCTCGTATCCGCACGAGGGTCGTGAGGAAAGGCCGTCGGCGTGGGGATTCCACCGCGCCGAGACGGTCCGTTGCCCGTCAGGGCTTTCTCGCCACCGCCAGTCGGCACCGGGGACTCCCGTCCTCCCCGCGGCCCAGGGGCTCCAGGGGGAGGAGGGTGACCTCGAAGCCCGTCTCCCTCAGACGGGTGCGGACGTCCGCGAGGCGGAAGGTGCGGTAGTACATGACGAACGGCGGGCGGCGGACCGTGTTGCGCAGCCGCATCGCCGTGTCGAAGGCCCACAGGGTCCAGTAGGCGCGGGAGCCGACCCGGGGCGGGGCCGGGAGCGGGAAGGCGAAGACGCCGCCGGGCCGCAGCGAGGCGTGGACCTGGGCGAACAGGGTGCGCTGGGCGTCCGGCAGGAAGTGGCCGAAGGCGCCGAAGCTGACCGCCAGGTCGAAGGCGGGGGCGAACGGCAGCGCCAGGGCGTCGGCGCGGACCAGAGTGGCGGCCGGATGCGCGAGACGGGCCCGGTCCAGCATCCCCGTACTGAAGTCGACCCCCGCGATCCGGCCCGCGCAGACCGAGCGGAGGACGTCGAGGCCCGCACCGGTGCCACAGCAGACGTCGAGGCCCGTGGTGAAGGGACCGAGGGGCTCCAGGGCGTCGGCGACGGCGCTCAGCACCCGGTCGGAGGTGCGGAACGGGGTCGCGTCGAACTTCTCCGCGAGGAGGTCGTAGCCGTGCTCGACCGACGAGAGGGCCTGCACGGCCAGTTCGCGGAGGCTGGGTCCCTGCGGGGTGAACATGCCCCCGACCCTATGCCGTCGCGGTCCGCGCGCGTCAGAGCGCGCTGCGCACCGCGGGCGCCGTCCAGGACGGCGCGGTGCCCGTCAGCTGGCATACCAGCAGGTAGAGCGGGATCGGCGGGGTGTAGGGCGAGGTGCCGTCGGGGTGGTGGACCAGGCGCGGCCCCCGGTCGGGGATCTCGGCGCCGGGGGCGTAGCAGGCGGGCAGCGGCCAGGCCAGCTCCAGGTCGGAGCCGGAGGGGACGAGCCACCACCACCAGTCGGAGTCCGCGTAGACGCAGCCCTTGGCGGGGAGCCGGGAGAGGATCTTGAAGCCGAAGCGGGCGGGGACGCCGACGGCGTCGCGGCCCAGACCGGTGCTGAGCCCGGCGGGAACGGTGAGGAGGGTGGTGCCCACTTCGCGGGGCAGGTCGGCGGGGGAGCGGCGGGACTCCGGCGCGCGGTGGGCGGGAGATCCGGAGGACCCGCGGTCGGTGGGGGACCTGAAAGACCTGCGGTCGGTGGGGGACCTGAAGGGTGCGGGGAGCAGCGGCATCATGCGGGTGGCCATGGACCTCAGCACGGTTCCCCCATGCCGTGGGCGAGCTCCGCCCAGACGACCTGTGCGGTGCCGTGTCCGGTGCGCTCGGCACCCCAGGCGGTGCACAGGGCGTCCACGATGAGGAGGCCGCGCCCGCGTTCGTCCTCGCCGCAGTCGCGTATCCGGGGGCCCGCCGGGCCGCCCTCGTCGCGCACGGCTATCCGGAGCGTCTCCTCGCCCTCGCGGAGTTCGCAGATCACCCGGCCGCTCGCGGTGTGCACCACGGCGTTGGTGATGAGTTCGGAGACGACCAGGGCGACCGTGTCGCGTATGCCGGGGCCGCAGCCCCAGAGGATCAGCCGTTCCTCGGCGAGTCTGCGGGCCCGTGCGACGGAGGCGGTGAGGGCCGGGAGCTCGAAGGCGAAGCGTCGGACGGTATCGGCCTGCTGCTGCGGGCGCTGGGCCATGACTCGGGGGCTCATGAGACCTGAAGGCTGCGCGTTACCAGAGGCCACGACCGGTTCCTCACGACAGTGGGCAGGACTTGCCGTACGGCGCGGTCGCGGTGACGCGGGGGCGTACGGCGACAGCGTGTACTGGTTCACCGGATCACTGTCCTCCTGACTCGGACACTTGGCAAGTGGCACTCTGGAAATTGCAGAGTGCCGTGTTCTCTCTGGCCCTGCTTCGTGGCACACTCGTCGAAACAGTGCGTCGGGGAGGTCTGAGAGTGAGCGAGCCGCGGTCCGCCCCCACAGTGGGACAGGTCGTTCTCGGCAAGCGCCTGCAGGATCTGCGGGAGCGTGCCGGCCTGAAGAGGGAAGAGGCCGCGAAGGTCCTCCGGGTCGCCCCGGCCACCGTCCGGCGGATGGAGACCGCCGAGGTCGCACTGAAGATCCCGTACGTGCAGCTCCTCCTGAAGGAGTACGGGATCACGGACTCCGAGGCGGAGGGCTTCATCGCCCTCGCGGAGGAGGCCAACCTCCCCGGCTGGTGGCAGCGGTTCCACGACGTGCTGCCCGGCTGGTTCTCCATGTACGTCAGCCTGGAGGGGGCCGCCAGCCTCATCCGGGCCTACGAACCCCAGTTCGTCCCCGGTCTGCTCCAGACCGACGACTACGCCCGCGCCATTCTGCGCAGCGGAGCGGTCGGCGGCGGCAGCGATGCCGACAGGGAAGAGGACACCGAACGGCATGTGGCCCTGCGGATGGAGCGTCAGTCCCTGCTGACCAGGGAGGACGCCCCGAAGTTCTGGGTGATCATGGACGAGACGGTGTTCCGCCGACCGGTCGGCGCCGGGCCCGAGGTGATGCGCGACCAGCTCGACCGGCTGCTCGAAGCGTCCGAGCTGCCGAACGTCACCCTGCAGATCGCGGAGTTCGCGTCCGGACACCATCCCGGTACGTACGGACCGTTCGTCCTCTTCCGCTTCGCCATGCCGGAACTCCCGGACATGGTCTACAGCGAGTACCTGACCGGCGCCGTCTACCTCGACGCGCGCCCCGAGGTGGCATCCCACCTGGAGGTCATGGACCGCATGGCGGCGCAGGCCGCGACTGCACAACGCACGAAGGAGATTCTCCGGAATCTCCGCAAGGAGCTGTGAATGGATCGCGTATACAACGGGATGCCCGCCGCCGAGCTCGGTGCCGAGGGCTGGCACAAGCCCTGGAGCGGCGGGAACGGGGGCAACTGCGTCGAAGCCATGAAACTGGCCGACGGCAGGGTCGCCGTGCGACAGTCCGCAGACCCTGAAGGACCCGCGCTCATCTACACCCATGGGGAGATCGCCGCATTCATCCAGGGGGCCAAATCAGGCCAGGCTGACTTTCTTCTCACCTGAGCCCTTCCGTCCCACCCGCTTCGTCGCGTAACTCTTTCTGTAGCGCCACCCGATCGTCCCCACCAGGAGAGCCGATGACCCAGGACCCCGCATCCGTACGGATCGACACCAGTACGCCGCATCCGGCACGCATGTACGACTGGTTCCTGGGCGGCAAGGACAACTACCCGGTCGACGAGGCGATGGCACGCCAGCTGCTCACCGTCGACGCCCGGGGCCGTGACATGGCCCGGGTCAACCGGGCCTTCATGCACCGCGCCATACGCTGGCTCAGCGCCCACGGCGTCCGGCAGTACCTGGACATCGGCACGGGCATCCCCACCGAGCCGAACCTGCACCAGATCGCGCAGCAGGCGGCGCGGGACTCCCGCATCGTCTACTGCGACAACGACCCGATCGTGCTCGCGCACGCGGCCGCACTGCTGCGCTCGACCCCGGAAGGGGCCACCGAGTACATCCAGGCGGACGCCCGCGACCCGGAGATCATCCTCGAAAGGGCCGGAAAGGTCCTTGACTTCGATCAGCCCATCGCGCTTTCGATGCTGGCCCTGTTGCACTTCGTCGGGGACGAGGACGGCGCGTACGACCTGGTCAGCAAGCTGGTCGACCAGCTCGCGCCGGGCAGCTATCTGGTGCTCTCGCACGTCACCGGGGACTTCAACCCCGAGGGCGCGGCGAAGGCCGCCGCCATGTACAAGGCGCGCGGACTGACCCTGCGGCCCCGCTCGCGCGACGAGCTGGCCGCGTTCTTCGACGGACTGGAGTTCGTCGAGCCCGGGGTCTCTCTCACCGCCGAATGGCACCCGGAGCTGGGCGAGCCCGTCCCGGTCCCGGGCGACGAGCCGATCCCGGGGTGGGCCGGAGTGGCCCGCAAGCCCTGATCGGCGGACCGTGACCCACGGACCCGTGCCCCACGGACCGTGATCGGCGGGCCCTGACCCGAGAGGTCCCGGCCCGCCCGGCCGGAGGCCCGGTCACAGGAACAGCGCGCACAGGCCCGTGGACCTCGACGGTCCACGGGCCTCCGTGCGTCACGGGCCCGTCAGCCGCGCGGCGGCACCAGGGTCACCAGGAAACTCCGCGCCCCGCTCACGTTCCCGGCGGCGTCGATCGCCCGGTACTCGATCGTGTGCGTGCCGTAGTCCGGGGTGGCGTCGTCCCACGGGACCGCCCGGCTCCGGCCCAGCTTCCCGTACACGAGATCGTCGATGACCGTCCCGCCGGGCGTGAACCGGAAGGGCGCGTCCGCGTCCGTCGGCCAGCCGTAGTACGTGTACCAGCCGTCGCCGTCCACCCGGAACTGGCTCACCACCGCGCCCTCCCGGTCGTCCCGCGCGGTCAGCCGCATGGTGAACGGGCCGTCGTGGACGTACTCCACGGGCCGTCCGGGCCGCCGGACCGTCCGCAGGGGTTCCGACAGCTCGTACGAGACGGCGGCGGGCCGGGCGTCCACCGTCCAGGTCAGCACCTCGCCGGTGCCCGCGATCCGGGCCGTCAGGGTGTGGGTGCCCGGGGAGACCCGGAGCGCGCCCAGGTCCAGGTCGCGGTCGCCGGCGCCGGTCGTGACGGGACGGCCGTCGAGCCGCCAGCGGACCACGGGGGCGCGGTCCACCGGATGGGTGGTGTCCGCGTGGACGACGGCACGGGCCCCCACCGGGGCGTCGGTCGGCGTGTGACCGGTGAACCGGGGCGCGGTGCCGTCCCGCCCGGTGGTGACGGCGGGGTCCACCGTCCAGCCGACCGTCCGGGTCAGCGCGGCGGAGGCGCGGACGGCCGGGTCGCGGACGAACGGCGTCGGATCGGTGACCGTCGCCGTGAGGGTGTGCGGGCCCGGCGCGAGCCGCAGTGCCCGCAGGTCCACGGTGCGGGCGCCGCGCGCGGGCAGGACGCGCCCGTCGAGGCGCCAGGTGACGGAGAGCGCGCCGCCGACGGGGTGCAGGGTGTCGACCCAGACGGTCCGGTCCGCGCCGACCGGCGCCGTGTTCGGCGTGTGGTCCTGGACCAGGTTCACCTTCGCGGAGATCGCCCGGACCATCACCTCCCGCTCCACCTGGTCGAAGGCGTAGCCGAGGGTCTTCATCAGGGAGTGCCTGCTCGGCCGCCAGACGCCCCCGGTGCTGTAGAGACCGCCCTCGTGGCGGCCGATGACCCCGCCGGACTCGCTCTCCTCGCCGAGCCACCGCCACCACTTGGCGCGCCGCTCCCGCATCTCCCGCTCGGTCAGCAGGGTGTGGTGGGCGGAGTCGGGCTCGGGACCGGTGTACGTCCCGCCGGGCACCCCGCGCCCGTAGTAGTCGTACTCGTCCTGGAGACCGCCGAGCGAGTGCCCGATCTCGTGCGGGGTGATGAGGGAGGAGAGCGCGTTGCCGCCGGACGCGGTGGCGTAACCGCCGCCCGCGCCGCCGTAGGTGGAACTGTTCGCGAGGGCGACGATCTGCCGGTTGGCGCTCCGCGTCCCGGTGACGAGGTCGGCGAGGGCGCCCGCCTCGCGCCCGTCGACGGTGAGCAGCCGCTGCACGCTGCCGGGGTTGCAGCCGCCCCAGAAGCCCATGCCGAGCACGGTGTCGCGGGCGGGTGCGTCCAGACCCGGATCGCAGTCCACCCCCGACTCGGCCGAAGGGGACTCCACCGCCCACACGTTGATGTACGAACGGTAGGAGGCGAACGGCTCGACGGACCACAGGGTGTTGAGGTGCCGTTCCAGGTCCGCCCGGAACCTGGGCATCTCGGCGGTGGTGTAACCGTCGCCCAGGAACACCAGGTTGAACCGCCGGTCGGTGGGTCCGGTGGTCTGCACGGGCACGACGACCGGCCCGTCTCCCGCCGTCGGCGTCCGCGCCGCCGCGGGCACGGTTCCCACCAGACCGGCGGCCAGCAGGCAGACCGACAGGAGCCGGGCCACCTCCCGGCGTACTCCACTGCGCTGTGAGGTCATGGGGCGCGAGCCTAGGCCGCACCCCCCGACTCGTAAAGATGTTCCCCGTCCGTGGGCGCGTTCCGTCGGTCGTACGACTCCGCTACGCGCCCGGGACGAACCGGGGACGTCTCAGGGGCGCAGGTACCCCAGGCCCTCGTGGGCCGCCGTGTAGCCCTCGACCAGGCGGCGGGCCACCGTGACCGAGTCGACCAGCGGATGCAGTGCGAACGCCTTCACCGCCGTCGCCCGCGAACCGCTCTCCGCCGCCGCGAGGACCTCCCGCTCCACCGCCTTCACCGCCGTCACCAGACCGACCGCGTGGTACGGCAGCGGGGACACCGACACCGGGTGGGCGCCGTTCGCGTCGACGAAGCAGGGCACCTCGATCACGGCGTCCGCGTCGAGCGCGGCGAGCGTGGAGCCGTTGCGCACATTGAGGATCAGGGTGGCCCGCTCGCCCCGCGCGACGGCCCGCATGAGGGCGAGCGCCACCTTCTCGTAGCCGCCCGACTCCAGGTCCTCCTCGTCACGTTCGCCGATCCCGGCGGACTCCCGGTTGGCCGCCATGTAGGTGGCCTCCCGGTCGGCGAGCGTACGGTGCCAGGCGGCCAGGGCCGGAGTGTCCGGCTTCTCCATCTCGGCGTAGAAACAGGCCTGTTGGTCGCGGAGGTAGGCGCCCCGGGTGCGCTCGGCGGTCCGGTAGGCGTGCACTGCCTCCCGGTTGAAGTAGTAGTAGTGCAGGTACTCGTTGGGCACGGCGCCGAGCGAGCGCAGCCACTCCGGGCCGAACAGCCTGCCCTCCTCGAAGGAGCCGAGCGCCTCCTCGTCGGCGAGGAGCCTCGGCAGCTCGTCCCGGCCGTCGATCCGCAGCCCCCGCAGCCAGCCCAGGTGGTTGAGGCCCACGTAGTCGATCGACGCCCGGTCCGGGTCGGCGCCGAGGACCCGCGCGACCCGGCGGCCCAGACCCACCGGGGAGTCGCAGATGCCGACGACCCGGTCCCCGAGGACCCTGGACATCGCCTCCGTCACCAGCCCGGCCGGATTGGTGAAGTTGATGACCCAGGCGTCGGGGGCCAGCGCCGCGATCCGGTGGGCGATCCGCACGGCCACCGGGACCGTCCGCAGCCCGTAGGCGATCCCGCCCGCGCCGACCGTCTCCTGCCCGAGCACGCCCTCGGCGAGCGCGATCCGCTCGTCGGCCGCACGGCCCTCCAGACCACCCACCCGGATCGCGGAGAACACGAAGTCGGCCCCGCGCAGGGCCTCGTCGAGATCCGTGGTCGCCGTGACCACCGGCGCGTCCGGCACCCCCTCGCCCTGCTCCGCGAGGACCCGGGCGACGGCGGAGAGCCGTCCCCCGTCCAGGTCGTACAGGGCGACCCGGGTGACCCGCCCCTCCGCGTGGTCGCCGAGCAGGGCGCCGTACACCAGCGGCACCCGGAATCCGCCGCCTCCGAGAATCGTCAGTTTCATGCCCGTACGCTACTCGGACGGGCCCCGCGAGCAGCGGGAGGAGAGCCCGGCGTCCACACCGCCGTCCACATGCCGGGCAGCCGCCGCGGTGCCCGGTGGGCGACAATGGCGGCATGTCCCGACGCAAGACCCGCCCCCGTACCTCCCCGGCCCGCACCCCCCGGGCCACCGCGCCCGCCGTGACGGCGGACTCGCCCTGCCCCTGCGGCCTCGACGCCGTCTACGGCACCTGCTGCGGCCGTTTCCACACCGGTACGGCCGGTACGGCGCCCACCGCGGAACTGCTGATGCGCTCCCGCTACAGCGCCTTCGTCGTGCGCGACGAGCCCTATCTCCTCCGCACCTGGGCGCCCGGGACCAGGCCCGACGGGGTGGACTTCGACCCGGGGCTCCGCTGGACGGGCCTGGAGGTCGAGTCCGTCACCCACGGCACGCCCTTCCACCGGGAGGGCACCGTCACCTTCACGGCGCGGTACGTCCACGGGGGCGAGCCGGGCGAGATGCGGGAGCGGAGCCGCTTCGCCCGGCACGAGGGTGCCTGGGTGTACGTGGACGGTGACGTCACGGAGTAGGCACGGGGAGGCGCGCCGGGCCTTCCGGCGGGTCGCCGGGGACGCACTGCCGGGGCCCGGTGGCGCCGGGCGGGCGGCTGCCGGGCGGTCCCGTGATCGGGCGGTCCGGAACGTCCGGCGGCCCGGATGTTCAGCGGACGGTCGCCGGTGCCTCCGAGCGGGCGCCCGGGAGGCCGTTCGCCAGGTCCTGGGCGATGACCTTCTTGGTGATGGCGTCCGTGGCCCTCCGCAGCTCGGGCCCGCTGGGCCGACCGCTCTCCCGCTCCACCAGAGCGGCGAGCCAGTCGCCCCAGGCGCGGGTGATGACGTCCGCCTCCCGCCGTCCCGCCGGGGTGTGCGAGAGCAGGTTGCCGTCGCGGGTGAGGAAGCCCTCGTCGACCATCCGGTCGAAGACCGGGAGCAGCACCTCGGGCGGCACCCGCCGCCCCGCCGAGATCAGGCCGAGGCTGGCGTGCCCGACGGTCCGGGTGAACAGCTCGACCTGCATGACCGCCCAGGCGCCCGCCGTGTCCAGGCGCGTGTCGGAGGTGGCGACGATCCGCCGGGCCGTGTCGAGGTCGGTGCGGCGCAGGATGCGGCCCACGGTCAGTTCGAGGAGCTTCGCCGAGTCGCCGGAGGTGGTGGGGGAGGCGAAGCCCTCGCCCATGTCGGGTGCGGCGGCCCGCGCCGAGTCGCGGAGCTTCACCTGCTTGAGGAAGAGCGCGACCACGAAGCCGAGGGCGGCGACCGGCACGGTCCAGAGGAAGACGGTGTGCAGGGTGTCGGCGTAGGCGCGCACGATCGGTTCCGCGACCTGCGGGGGCAGCGCGTGGAGCCCCGCAGGGCTCTGGGCGGCGCGGGCCACGTCGGCCGGGGCCAGCCCCAGGCTTCCGGCGACCGCCGAGGCCTCGCCGACCCCGGCCGCCAGGTTCGGCTTGAGGGAGTTGGCGTAGATCGTGCCGAAGACGGCGGTGCCGAAGCAGCTGCCGAGGGTGCGGAAGAAGGTGACGCCCGAGGTGGCGGTGCCGAGGTCGGCGTAGTCGACGGTGTTCTGCACGGCGATCGTCAGGACCTGCATGGACAGGCCGATGCCGATGCCGAGGACGAACATGTAGAGCGACGCCAGCCAGGTGCTGGTGCCCGGGTTCATGAGGGAGAGCAGATAGAGCCCGACGCCCATCACCAGCGAGCCGACGATCGGGAAGATCCGGTAGTGGCCGGTCTTGCTGACCACGTTGCCGCTGAAGACCGAGGCGATGAGCAGACCGAGGACCATGGGCAGGGTGCGGATGCCGGAGACGGTCGCCGAGTCCCCGTCCACGTACTGGAGATAGGTCGGCAGGAAGGTCATCGCGCCGAGCATGGCGAAGCCGACGATGAAGCTGAGCACGGAGCAGACCGTGAAGACCGGGTTCCCGAACAGCCACATGGGCAGCATGGGTTCGGCCGCCCGGGTCTCCACCCAGCAGAACAGGGCGAGCGCGACGAGCCCGCCCGCGAAGAGGCCGATGATGACCGCGGAGCCCCAGGCGTACTCGTTCCCGCCCCAACTGGTGCCCAGGATCAGGGCGCTGGAGCCGACGGAGACCAGCGCGATGCCCGCGTAGTCGATGACCGGTCTGCTCGCGGAGCGCACCGACGGGATGGTCCGGGCGGCGGCGACGACCACGAGGATCGCGATGGGCACGTTGACGTAGAAGGCCCAGCGCCAGGTGAGGTGGTCGGTGAACAGGCCGCCGAGGAGCGGTCCGATGACGGTGGAGATGCCGAACACGGCGCCGATCGCGCCCTGGTACTTGCCGCGTTCGCGCAGCGGGATGACATCGGCGATCAGCGCCATCGACGTGACCATCAGACCGCCCGCGCCGATGCCCTGGAGTCCGCGCCAGGCGATCAGCAGCGTCATGTTCGTGGCGAGTCCGCAGAAGAACGAGCCGGTGATGAAGACGACCGCCGAGATCTGGAAGATCACCTTGCGGCCGAAGAGGTCACCGAACTTGCCGACCAGGACGGTGGCGACGGTCTCGGCCAGCAGGTACGCGGTGACCACCCAGGACATGTGGGCGGCGCCGCCGAGATCGGAGACGATCGTCGGGAGCGCGGTGCCGACGATCGTCTGGTCGAGGGCCGCGAGGAACACGCCCAGCATGATCGTGCCGAA
Organism: Streptomyces sp. NPDC087215; assembly: GCF_044744885.1. Classification (NCBI taxonomy): domain Bacteria; kingdom Bacillati; phylum Actinomycetota; class Actinomycetes; order Kitasatosporales; family Streptomycetaceae; genus Streptomyces; species Streptomyces sp. NPDC087215. The sequence goes on along the minus strand of NZ_JBIUZD010000001.1, from coordinate 763,184 downwards.
GACGATGTTCCGGCGGCGGCCGTCGAGCACGGGTGGCTCGGTGGCTACCGGGGGCGCGGATGCTGCGTCGCTGGTGGTGGTCACCTTCGCAGCGTCACATCGGCTCCGGGCGCGTGCCTGCGGGGTACGGCCGAACGGGCGGATCCCGCCGGGCCGTCAGGGGGTGACCGGGAGTTGCGGATGGTGTTTCGCGAGGATCTTGTTGGCACGGGCGAGCACGGACAGGGCGTGCTCGCGGTCGGCCATGTCCTCGGCGCACAGCGGCGCCCGGAACCGGTACGCCTCACGGGCCGCGCAGTCCGCGTCGACCTCCGCCTGAAGGACGTGCAGCGGCAGGCAGGAGCCGATCAGGGCGGCCACGCGGTCGGGGATCGGAACGGGAACGAGGCGCGAGGGCGAGGTGATCACGGGTCAGTCCTAGTCGGTCCGAGGAGGGTACGGAAGGGGTCTGCCCTCCATACGTACCGGATCGCCGTACGGGTTCCGGCACGGCGACGTCCCGGTGCGGTGACGGGCCGGGGGCCCTTCGGGGGGCCGCCCCGGCGGGAGGCCGCCGGACCCGGCTCCGGCGGACCGCGCGGGAGCGGGGGTTCCCGCAGGTGCGGGGGCGGACGGCGGGGACCGGATTGCGCACGGTCCCTGCGTATCGATCGCATGTTCGTCGAACGGGCTGCCGTAAAGGGCTGATTGGGCCCGGCTTGCCACAAACGGAATGTGAAGCATCTCACGCACCGGATTTGTGTCTTCCGGGTGTGGAGGGATAGGGGAGGGGTCGACGTCCTCAGGACAGATGACCGTCCGGCGTCCTCGGGGCGGGTGGCCCCCGGTGTCCTCAGGGGAGGCGCCCCCCCGGTGCCCCCGGTGCCCCCGGTGCCCTCCGGACACGGGGCCGGTTCCGGGTCCTCGGGGCGCGGGACCCGTCCGGTGCCCTCAGGAGGCGGGGCCCGTCCGGTCGTCCTGTCCCAGGATCTCCGCCAGGTCGTAAGACAGCGGTTCCTCCAGCTGGCCGTATCCGCAGGACTCCGGGGTGCGGTCCGGGCGCCAGCGTTTGAACTGGACGGTGTGCCGGAAACGGTCGCCCTCCATGTGGTCGTACCCCACCTCGCAGACCCGTTCCGGCCGCAGCGCCACCCACGACAGGTCCTTCTTCCCCGACCAGCGGCTCGGCGCCCCCGGCAGCCGCGCCCCCTCGTGCGCCGCCCCGTCCGTCCACGCCGCCCACGGATGCCCGTCCGGCGGGTCCATCCGCAGCGGCTCCAGCTCCTCGACCAGCTCGGCGCGCCGCGCGGCGGTGAAAGCCGCGCACACGCCGACGTGCTGGAGAACGCCCCGGTCGTCGTGGAGGCCGAGCAGGAGCGAGCCGACCACGGGGCCGCTCTTGTGGAAGCGGTAGCCCGCCACCACGACATCGGCCGTCCGCTCGTGCTTGATCTTGTACATCACCCGGGCGTCCGGCCGGTACGGCAGGTCCAGCGGCTTGGCGATCACACCGTCCAGACCCGCCCCCTCGTACCGCTCGAACCAGCGCGCGGCCAGCCCGGCGTCCAGGGTCGCGGGGGCGAGGTGCACGGGCGCGGAGACCCCGGCGAGCGCCGCTTCGAGCGCGGCCCTCCGCTCCACCAGCGGGGCGTCGAGCAGCGAGGAGTCACCGAGGGCCAGCAGGTCGAAGGCGACGAAGCGGGCGGGGGTGCGCGCCGCCAGTGTCCGGACCCGGGAGTCGGCCGGATGGATGCGCTCGCTCAGCCGCTCGAAGTCCAGCCGCCCGTCGTGGTCGACGACGATCTCGCCGTCGACCACGCACCGCTCCGGCAGCCGGGTCGTGAACGCCTCGACCAGTTCCGGGAAGTAGCGGGTCAGCGGCTTGCCCGTACGGCTGCCGATGACGATCTCGGGGCCGTCCCGGTGCACGATCGCGCGGAAGCCGTCCCACTTCGCCTCGTACTGCATCCCCGGCGGAACGCGTTTCACGGACTTCGCGAGCATCGGTTTCACGGGCGGCATCACCGGAAGATCCATAGGTCGATTGTCCGGTATGCGGGACTTGTCGGCGAGCCCTAGGCTGGCGCGCATGGCAGGCAAGGCGGCAGCGGTGGAACTGGAAGTCGGCGGCAGGACCGTACGCGTGTCCCATCCGGACAAGGTGTACTTCCCCGAACCCGGCTACACCAAGCTGGACATGGCCGGCTACTACCTGGCCGTGGGCGACGGCATCACCCGCGCCCTGCGCGACCGCCCCACCACCCTGGAGCGCTACCCCGACGGGGTGACCGGCGAGTCCTTCTTCCAGAAGCGCGCCCCGAAGTACCTGCCCGACTGGATCCCGACCGCCCACATCTCCTTCCCCAGCGGCCGGTCCGCCGACGAGATGTGTCCCACCGAGCCCGCCGCCGTGCTCTGGGCCGCCAACCTCGGTGCGGTCACCTTCCACCCCTGGCCGGTGCGGCGGGACGACGTCGACCACCCGGACGAACTCCGCATCGACCTGGACCCGCAGCCCGGCACCGACTACGCCGACGCCGTCCGCGCCGCCCACGAACTGCGCGCGGTCCTCGGCGAGCACGGGCTGCGCGGCTGGCCGAAGACCTCCGGCGGCCGGGGGCTGCACGTCTTCGTGCCGATCCTGCCCCGCTGGACCTTCACCCAGGTCCGGCGCGCGGCCATCGCCTGCGGGCGGGAACTGGAGCGGCGGATGCCGGACCGGGTGACCACGAAGTGGTGGAAGGAGGAGCGCGGCGAGCGGATCTTCGTCGACTACAACCAGACGGCCCGGGACCGCACGATCGCCTCCGCCTACTCCGTACGTCCCCGCCCGCACGCCCCGGTGTCGGCGCCGCTGCGCTGGGAGGAGATCGACGACGCCGTGCCGAGGGACTTCGACATCAGGACGATGCCGGTGCGCTACGCCGAACTGGGCGATGTGCACGCCGACATGGACGACGAGCGGTTCACCCTGGACTCCCTGCTCGAACTGGCCCGCCGGGACGAGGCCGAGCACGGGCTCGGCGATCTGCCGTACCCGCCGGAATACCCGAAGATGCCGGGCGAGCCGAAGCGGGTGCAGCCCAGCCGGGCGAAGAAGGAGCCTCCGGGGGAGGGGTGAGCGGGCGGGCGGCGCCCCGGGGCGGGGCCGGTGTTCCCGGGGTGGGTCGGTGTCTCCGGGGCGGGTCGATGCTTTCGGGTCCGGCCGGGTGGTTCCGGCGCGGATGGGTGGCTCCGGGTGGGATCGGGCCGCCGCGCCGGGTGGGATCGGGCTCGCCGGGGGCGGCCTCGGAAGGCGCTTCGGAGCGACCATAAAACAACACGAACGGTCGTGCTAATGTTTTTCACTCCAGGCCGACCGAGGAGATCCGGCATGTACCCGATGGCCCCGCTCATCCGTCCCGTCCTCCACACCATGGCCCGGATCGCCCCGGGTCCCGCCGGAAGGCTCGCCTTCCACCTCTTCGTCCGCCCCCTCGGCCGGGCGAAGCTCCGCCCGGCCGAACGGGCGCTCCGCACCGCCGCCCGCACCGAACGGCTCCGGGTGCGCGGCAGGGAAGTCGTCACCTACGCCTGGGGCGACGGCGGGCGGCCCGTCCTGCTCGTCCACGGCTGGTCCTCGCGCGCCTCGCGCCTGACGCCCTTCGCCGAGGCGCTGCTCGCGCGCGGCTACAGCCCGGTCGCCTTCGACGCGCCCGGCCACGGCGAGTCCCCCGGACGCGCGAGCAACATCGTCGAGTACCGCGCGGTCATCCGTGAACTCCACGCGTGGCACGGCGACTTCCACGCCGTCGTCGCCCACTCCTTCGGTGTCCTCGCCGCCCTCTTCGCCCTGCGCGACGGCGTCCGCACCGGCCGGTTCGTCGGGCTCGGCGGCGTCGGTTCCTTCGATCTGCTCCTCGCGGGCTTCCGGACCGGCCTCGGACTGGACGACCGGGTCGTCCGGTGCATGAGGGAGTACGTCGAACAGCGGCTCGTGCCCGAGGAACCCGGTGTCTGGGACCGCTTCGGAGCCGACCACGACCCCGACGCGCTCGGCGCTCCCGTCCTGCTCTTCCACGACGAGGACGACGACATGGTGCCCCTCGTCCAGGCACGGGCCCTCGCGCGCGCCCACGGTGACCGGGCGCGGCTGGTCGTCACCCGGGGACTGGGCCATCGCCGCATCCTGACGGACCCGGACGTACTGGCCGGGGCGATGGACTTCCTGACGGCCGCCCCCGCCGGGGAACCGTCGGGGGAGCGCGTGACGACGGGGTGAGCTCCCTCCCCGAAGCGTGGCCCGGTCCTGTCCGGCGGCCCCGGCGCCACCGGGCCGACCGGTGGGCCGCGCGAAAAGGGGCGGACGGGGTGACGTCCGGGCTGGTGGCTCGCGGACGACCGTGACACCGCCCGAGGCTGGCCCGCCTCCGGCACCGGCCGCGCGCCCTGGTCCTGACGGGCCACGGCGGCGGCGCCCACGAGAAGCACCCGGCGATGCTCGGCCGGGCCCGGGGCCCGGGGCCCGGCGAACGGCTGCGGCTTCCACGTCGCCGTCGTCGACGCGCCCGGTCACGGCGACCGGCCGCGCACGGCCGACGACGAGCGGGGCGTCGACGCGCTGATCGAGCCCGCGCGGCGGATCGCCGTCCCGGTCGAGTTCGTCCTCCAGCGGGGCGACGAGCGCATCCCGCGCGAGGGCGGCCTCGCGCGGTTCGACGCCTTCGTCTCGAAGGAGAAGCCCCCGCGCGCAAATGCGGGAAAGCGCTTCGGCCTGCCCAGGTTCGAGGCCGACAGCGCGGCCCGCTTCCTGGTCCGGCAGCTCGGCCGGACGGCCGTTCCCTCGGCCTGAGGGCTCTGAGGCTCTGAGGCTCTGAGGGCTCCGAGGCTCCGAGGCGAGTGGTGGTGGCGCCCGGTCCGCGTACCGGGTGGCGCTATTCCCCGGACGCGGGCCGGTCGGCGGCGAGGGCCTTCCGCCCCTGCGCCGTGGCCTCGGCGTGCAGACGGGCCGCGATCCCCTGTTCGGCGCGGGCGTAGGCACGGGGATCGCCCAGCAGGACGGACCGCGCGTTGGCCGCCTCCATCAGGGCGATCACCTCGAAGGCCAACTGCTCCACGTCCAGGCCGGCGGTGAAGTCCCCCGCCGCGCGCGCCTCGGACAGGGCCGTCTCCACGTAGGCGTTCCAGTCGCCGCGCGCGCGGGCCACCGCGTCGTGCACCGGCCCCGTACGGGCGTCGAACTCGGCCGACACCGCGTAGAAGAAGCAGCCGCCCGCGAAGACCCGCTCCGAGGAGTACGTCAGCCAGTTCCCGCACAGTCCGCGCACCCGGCCCGCACCCGGCGGCACGTCCCGCAGGGGGGCGACGACCCGGTCGGCGAAGACGGCGACGGCGGCGCGGACCGTGGCGAGCTGGAGTTCCTCCTTGGAGCCGAAGAGGGCGAAGACACCGCTCTTGCTGAGGTCCAGTTCGGTCGCGATCCGCCCCAGGGACAGCCCTTCGAGCCCCTCGACCGAGGCGATGTCCATGGTCCGGCCCAGCACCAGCCGCCGGGTCTGGTTCCCGCGCTCGACGCGCCCGTCGGTCCTGGTCCCGGTGCCGTTCCCGGTGCTGCCGCTCATCCGCCCATGATACTGAACGCACGACCGTGCGGACATCTCGGCGGGGTACGGGCACCCGCTATCCGGCCCGTTCCCCCGGGTCGCGCCGCTCCGCCGGGGTCAGCAGCAGCACCTCAAGGGCACGGGCGCACGACCGTGCCTGGGCCAGATACCAGTCGAGCCGGGCGTCGGTGATCAGCTCCGGTGTCGCCCGCACCGCGAGCGCGAACCGGGCCTGCCCGGTCCGCTCCAGGACCGGTACGGCCACCGTCCGCACCCCGAGGGCCGACTCGCCGTCGTTGAGCGCGTACCCCGCCTCCCGTACGCGGGCCAACTCGGCCGCGAGCACGGGGGGTTCGACGATGGTCCGCTCGGTGAAGGCGTGCAGCGGCGGCAGCGAACGCGGCCCGGCCTCACCCGCCCTGGGCCAGGCCAGCAGCACCTTCCCCAGCGCCGTCGAGTGCAGCGGTCGGCGCAGCCCCACCTTCGGCGTCACCGAACCGCCCGCGACGATGATCACGTGCGGCCCGCTGCGCAGCGCCAAGTCGGCCGTGGCGCCGGTCCGTTCGGCCAGGTCGGACAGCTCGGGCGCGGCCAGATGGAGCCCCCGCTGGTGGTAGGCGAGCCGCCCCAGCTCCGTCATCGCGGGCCCGAGCCGGTACCGGGCCGTGCGGGCGTCCTGCTCCAGGAAGCCCGCGCCCAGCAGGGTCCGGGCGAGCCGGTGCGCCGTGGAGGTGGAGAGCCCGAGCCGCCGTGCGAGGTCGGAGGCGCTCAGATCGGGCCCGTTGTCGTGGAAACAGTGCAGCACGTCCAGTGCGCGGCGGACCGCCTGGGCGCCCGCCGGGGGTCGGGCGATGCCGGCCTCGGTCGTCATAGGGTTCGCTCCCCGTGGGTGATCGGGTCCCCACGCTCCCACATGGCGGGAGCCGAATCAGGTGCCCCGTGAGGTCGGAAACACTCCGTTCATACGCAATCCCACATCGTGGGAGCCGAGTTGTCGTCGGCGGAACATCCATGGCAAGGTTCCGGCCAGGACACCGCAGCGACACCGAGCCGGAGGGAGCAGGCCAGTCATGAACGGACACCGCACCGCGCACCGCGCGTCCACCGTCTCTCCCGCGCCGCTCGGGCTGACCCGCCGCCGCCACATAGACCTGGCGCGCGTCGCGGGGGCCGGCTGTCGCTGACAGCCGCTACACCGAGCCGCCGGTCGTCGGCACGGTTCCCCCGGGCACGACCCACGCCCGGACCGAACTCCCGCGCCGTACCGAACTCCTCCGCCGGACCGGCCTCCCGCGCCGTGCCACCCGCCGGGACCTCGGCATCCGCTGACCGGCACGTCACCGGAGCCCCGTACGCCGTATCCCGGCCCACCCGGCCCGCCGCCCTTCCCCGTCATCGCCTTCGGTCCGCGCCCGCCCGGACCGAACACCCTTCGGAAACCGTTCCCGACCGGGTGCCGGGTGCCGGGTGCCGGGTGCCGGGTGCCGGGTGCCGGGTGCCGGGTGCCGGGTGCACGGGGGCGTCGAGTCGGTGGCTGCCGCGCCGAGGGCCTGCACGACGCCCCCCGTGCCACCTGTCTCCTTCCCGAACCCTGCCCCTGCCCAGCCCCACCCCACTCCGTCCCGGCGTGCCGCCGCCCCCGCCCGATGCCCGTCGCGCGCGGTCGCCGCCGTTCCGTCCCCTCTGGGAGCCCGCCATGCCGCACACCCCCGTTCCCGACACGCTCTGGTTCACCCGCTGCCCCGTCCCCACCGCCACCGGCGTCGCCGCCGACCGGGGCTGGCTGGCCGGGGAGTTCGCCCCCGACGGCATCGCGGTGCGCTCGCTCCAGGACACCGACCCCGGCGCCGACCGCGCCACCCACTTCACCCACGCCCTGCCCGGACTGTTCCGCGAGGGCGGCAACGTGCCCGCGCTGTGGGCCCGTTCACGCGGCGAACGCACCCGGCTGGTCGGCCTCACCTGGATCGAGGAACGCCAGGTGGTGCTCGTCGCCCCCGGCTCCCCGGTGCGCGGCGCCGCCGCCCTGCGCGGTCTCCGGCTCGCGCTGCCCCGGCACTCCGTCCCCATCGACTTCTGGCGGGCGATGGCCCTGCGCGGCTTCGAGGGTGTGCTCGCCTCCGCCGGGTACGGACTCGACGACGCCGTCCTGGTCGACGTACCCGCCGAAGGGCACCGGGGCCAGTGGGCCGCGGAACTCGACGCGCTGCGCCGGGGCGAGGTCGACGCCGTCTACGTGAAGGGCGCCCTCGCCGTCGAGGCGGCCCGCCGTGCCGGGGCCGAGGTCGCCGTGGAACTGGACGAACTCCCCGACCCGGCCCACCGCGTCAACAACGGCACCCCGCGCCCCCTCACCGTGCACCAGGACCTCCTGGACGAACACCCCGACCTGGTGGCCCGCTTCCTCGCCGTCCTGCTCCGCGCCGCCGACTGGGCCGCGGGCGAACCCGCCGAGGTCGCCCGCATCCTGGGCGCCGAGACCGGCGCGGGGGCCGAGGGCGTCGCGGGGGCCTACCGGCCCGGCACCCACCGCACCCTCCACCCGGACCTGTCCGCCACCCGGCTCGATCTGCTCGCCCGCCAGGAGGAGGCCCTGCGCGCCCACGGCTTCCTGGCCGGACCGGTGGACGTACGGACCTGGGCCGACCCGGAGCCGCTGCGCCGCGCCCGGCTCCTCGCGCCCACGGCACCGTCCGCCGCACCGGACCCGCAGCCGGTTCCGTGAAGTCCGGGGGCACGGCCGACCGACGATTCGGATCCGGCCCCTGACGCGTCCAGCCCTGCCGAGACTCCGCCCTCCCCGTAACTGCCCGCCGCCCCACCGCCCCGCCCCTCCCCGTGTCTCCCCGATCCCCGAAGGACGACCGTCATGCGCCCACTCGCCCCGCCGCTCGCCGCGCTCGCGGCCCTCGTCGCCCTCTCCACCCTCACCGCCTGCGGCGGGGACTCCGCCACGGACCGGGCCTCGGGTCCGGGTGGCGGGGCGAAGGGAGGGAAGGGAACGATCACCGTCCGCATCCCCGACCCCGGCAACGCGGGCGTCCTCGCCCTGGGCAAGAAGGACGGCAGCCTCGATCGGGCACTCGCCGCAGTCGGCGCCGAGGTCGCGTGGACCGGCAGCGCCGGACCCTTCGCCCCCGCCGCCCAGGCGATGAACGCCGACCAGCTCGACATCGCCACCGGCTCCATCACCTCCGGCGTCACCTCGCTCTCCCAGAGCCCCGGCTTCGCCTTCTTCACCGCCACGGACCCCGACCCCGTCGGCGAGGGCATCCTCGTCCGCTCCGGCTCGGACATCACCTCCGTCCGTGACCTGGTCGGCCGGAAGGTCGCCGTCAACAAGGGCGGCACCGGCGAGTACCTGCTCCTCAAGGCCCTCGCGAAGGCAGGCGTCCCCGCCGACCGGGTCGAGCGCGTGTACCTCCGCCCCGACCAGACGGCGGCCGTCTTCAACGCGGGCCAGGTCGACGCCTGGGCCGTCTGGTCGACCTACGCCGTCGCCGAACTCGGCACGGGCAAGGCCAGGTTCGTCGCGGACGGAACCGCCATCGGCTCCGACAACTACAGCCTCAACGCGGTCCGTTCGGGCTTCGCCAAGGACCATCCCGAGGTCGTCCGGGCGCTCTACGCGTATCTGCGCGAGAACAGCGCCAAGGAGAAGAAGGACCCGGCCGCGTACCTCAACGTCTTCACCGACGCCGGGCCCACCGCCGTCAACGGCAAGGCCAAGGAGATCCAGATCGGCTTCACCGCCAAGGGCGGCACGGTCGACCCGATCGGCCCCGAGGACATCGAGCGCTTCGAGACCGTCGCCCGCTTCTACGCCGACCAGAAGGTGACGCCGAACAAGGTCGACATCGCCTCCCACCTGCTCGACATAGAGAAGCTGTCATGACCGCCGTGACCAGCCCCCACCCCGCCGGGGCCGCGAAGGCCCCCGCCGCGCCCGGGGAAGCCGCCGCCTCCCCGGTGACCGGCCCACCCCGGGAGACCCCCGTCTCCCCTGAGCCCACCGCCCGGACCGAGCCGCGGCCCGATCCCGAGCCCGACCCCGGGCCGCCGTCCGGGCCCGACCCGGAGCCGAGGCCCGAAGCCGGCACCCGTACCGGGCCCCCGTCCGCCGTCGTCGACCCCACCGCCGGGCTCGTGGTGCCCCGCCCCCAGATCAACCGCCCCCGTTCCCGTCCGTACGCGCTCGTCGTCCGCGCCCTCGGCCCGGTCGCCCTGCTCGGGCTCTGGTGGGGTGCCTCCGCCACCGGCCTCCTCACCCCCGACGTCCTCGCCTCGCCCGCCCAGGTCCTCGACGCGGTGGGGGAGTTGTGGGGCAACGGACAGCTGACCGACGCCCTGTCCACCTCCCTCACCCGCTCCGGCCTCGGACTCCTCATCGGACTGACCGCCGGACTCGTCCTCGGCATCACCACCGGCTTCACCCGGCTCGGCGACGAACTCCTCGACTCCTCCCTCCAGACCCTCCGCACCATCCCCTTCCTCTCCCTCGTCCCACTCTTCATGGTCTGGTTCGGCATCAACGAGACCGCGAAGATCCTGCTGATCGCGGTCGCCACCACCTTCCCGATGTACGTCTCCGCCAGCGGCGGCGTCCGCGGCACCGACCGCAAACTCGTCGAGGCCATGCGGAGCTTCGGACTCGGCCGCCTCGCGATCGTCCGGCAGGTCGTGCTGCCCGGGGCGCTGCCCTCGCTCCTCGCCGGACTGCGGCTCTCGATGACGCTCAGCGTCATCGCGCTCATCGCGGCCGAGGAGATCAACGCCACCGAGGGCATCGGCTATCTGATGTCCCAGGCCCAGAGCTACGCCCGCACCGACATCCTCGCCGTCTGCATCCTCGTCTACGGTCTGCTCGGCCTGATCGCCGACGTCCTCGTCCGTGGCCTGGAGCGGGTCCTCATGCCCTGGCGCACGGCGGGCCCCGGAGGAGGAACCCGATGACCACCACCCCGCCCGCGACCGGAACCACCGCCGTACGGGTGAGCGGACTGCGCCGGGTGTTCGGTACCCGGCCGGTCCTCGACGGCCTCGATCTGACCCTGGAGCGGGGCGAGTTCGTCGCTCTGCTGGGGGCCAGCGGCAGTGGCAAGACGACGCTGCTGCGCATCCTGGGCGCCCTCGACGGCGCCGACGGAGGAGAGGCCCTCGTCCCCGCCGCCCGCACCATCGTCTTCCAGGAACCCCGGCTCATCCCCTCCAAGAAGGTCCTCGCCAATGTGACCGTCGGCCTGCCGCGCGGGGCCGCCACCCGTGCGACCGGTCTGCGAGCCCTGGCCGAGGTCGGCCTCGAACCGCACGCCGACGCCTGGCCCGCCACCCTCTCCGGCGGCGAGGCCCAGCGGGTCGCCCTGGCCCGCGCCCTCGTCCGCGAACCCGAACTCCTCCTCCTGGACGAGCCGTTCGCCGCGCTCGACGCGCTGACCCGGCTCCGGATGCAGGACCTGGTGGAGGAGCTCCGCCGTATCCACCGGCCCGCCGTGCTGCTCGTCACCCACGACGTCGACGAGGCCGTCCGGCTCGCCGACCGGGTCGCCGTCCTGCGCGACGGACGGCTCGTCACCGACGAGCGGGTGACCGTGACCCGCCCCCGCGACCCCGGCGACCCGGCCTTCGTCGCCCTGCGCCGCCGTCTCCTCGCCGACCTCGGTGTGCACCCCTCCGAGGTCCCTCTTCCCCCGGTCGGCACTGGTGCGCCCCCGTCCGGGAACCCCCGTCCCCTCCCCGCCCCCGCCTCTCCCGAAGGAGCGTCCGCATGACCGTCGTCATCGGTGTCCACCGCAGCAACCCGTCCCTCTACCACCTGTCCCGGCTCGGCTACGCCGAGGAGGAGCTGGCCGCCCTCGGCGAGACCGTGACCTGGCACCCGTACACCGACGGTGTCCGTACCGGCGCCCATCTCGCCGACGGCACCATCGACTTCGGCGGCACCGGCTCGACCCCGCCGGTCACCGCGCAGGCCGCCGGGCACGACATCGTCTACACCGCCGTCTCCGCGCCCCGCCCCGACCACGGCGCGCTGCTCGTCACCGAGGACAGCCCGGTCCGTGCCGTCGCCGACCTCAGGGGCGGCACCGTCCACCTCGCCGTCGGCTCCTGGCAGACGCACCTCGTGGCCAAGGCGCTGGACGACGAGGGCCTCTCGTACGCCACCGACATCACCCCGGTGCGCGGCGGCGCCGACAGCGAGGAGCTGCTGCGCGCCGGGGCGATCACCGCCTGGGTGGCGCAGGGCGCCGAGCTGGCCGCCGCCCGCCGCCGGGGCGGGCTGCGCACCCTCGTCCGTACCGGCGAGGTCATCAGCGACCGGTCCGTGTTCTTCACCCGGCGCGACCTGGCCGAGGGGCGGCCCGAGGTGGTGGAGGCGCTCACCCGGGCGCTGCGGCGGGCCGACGAGTGGGCCGCCGCGCATCCGCGCGAGGCCGCCGAGATCGCCGCCGCCGACCAGGGCGGCTCGGCCGACGACTGGGAGACCGCGCTGAGGGCGCTGCCCTGGACGATCGAGGAGGTCACCGAGGAGTTCGTCGCCGAGCAGCAGCGGGCGGCGGACGTCTTCCACCGCACCGGATTCATCGACCGCGCCGTCACCGTTGCCGACGCCCTGCCCCGGAAGGCCTGATCCATGGCCTCTCCGGCACCCGAAGTCCTCTGGTACGTCATCCCGCGCGAAGGCGCCTACCCGTGGGAGCCGACGGGCCGCCGCCCCGTCGACCTCCGCTATCTCCAGCAGCTCGCCGGAACCGTCGAACGCCTCGGCTACACGGGCGCGTTGCTCGCCACCGACCTGTACGACGTGTGGCCGCTCGGCTCGGCGCTCGCCGCCTCCACCAGTACGCGGTTCAAGCCGCTGCTGGCGGTCCACCCCGGACTGATCTCACCGACGCTGCTCGCCAAGATGGCGCTGAGCTTCGACAACCTCTTCGGGGGGCGGCTGCGGTTCAACGTGGTCAACGGGTCGACCGCCGCCCTGCGCGAGTACGGGCTGCACGTCGAGCACGACGAGCGGTACGCGCTGAGCGCCGAGTACTGGTCGATCGTGAAGCGGCTCACGGCGGGCGAGGTCTTCGACCACAAGGGCCGCTTCTACGACCTCCGGGGCGCGGGCTCCTCCTTCCGCGACCTGCGGCCCGTCCAGGAGTCGCACGTGCCGCTCTGGTTCGGCGGTTCCTCGGAGGCGGGCATCGAGATGGCCGCCGAGCACGTCGACGTCTACCTCACCTGGGGCGAGCCGCCGCACCTGCTCAAGGAGAAGCTCGACCACGTACGGGCCAGGGCCGCCGCGCACGGGCGCACCCTCCGCGTCGGGCTGCGGCTCCACCTCATCGTCCGGGACACCGAGGACCAGGCCTGGGCCGCCGCCGACCGGCTCCTGGACGTCACCAGCGAGGAGACGTACGCCCGGCAGCTCGGCGGGCACACGGGCGAGGACGGGGTGGGCTGGCAGCGCCAGTTCCGCCAGCACGGCGGGAAGGTGCCCGCGCGGGCGCGGGAACTGGAGACCCATCCGAACCTGTGGCCCGGGATGAGCCTCTTCCGGCCCGGCCCCGGAACGGCGGTCGTGGGCTCGGCGGCCCAGGTCGTGGAGCGGCTCAAGGAGTACCAGGAGCTGGGGGTGGACACCTTCATCCTGTCGGGCAACCCGCTCCTGGAGGAGGCGTACCGGGTCGCCGAGACGGTTCTCCCGGCGCTGGGTATCCGCCATTGATCGAACGTTGATGGCGCGTTTACGGTCCTGGGGCAGCCTGTCGGTCATGCAGATGGAGACCGACGTGCTGACCGTCCCCGCCCCCGACCTCTCGTGGCGTGAGAACGCCCTGTGCGCCCAGGCGGGCCCGGAGTTCTTCTTCCCGGCCCCCGGTTCGTCGACGCGCGAGGCGAAGCAGCTGTGCGGGGCGTGCGAGGGCCGGATCGCGTGCCTGGAGTACGCCCTGACCCACGACGAGCGGTTCGGGGTGTGGGGCGGACTGTCCGAGAAGGAGCGCGGACGGCTCAAGCGGCTGAGCCGCTGAAGCCGTCCGCGTCCCGCGTTCCCGAGGGGATCAGCCGGCCGCGCGGGCGGCCATCCGGGCCTTGCGGGCCGCGAGCTTCACGTCGAACTTGCTGGCCTCGGCGTCCAGACCGTCCATGTAGAGGCCCAGTTCCTCCTGGGCGCGCAGCCCGTCGGGGCCGAGGCCGTCGATCTGGAGGACCTTGAGGAAGCGCAGGACGGGCTGGAGGACGTCGTCGTGGTGGATGCGCGTGTTGTAGATCTCGCCGATCGCCATCTGCGCCGCCGCCCGCTCGAAGCCCGGGATGCCGTGTCCGGGCATCCGGAAGTCGACCACGACGTCCCGCACGGCCTGCATCGTCAGGTCCGGGGCGATCTCGAAGGCCGCGCCCAGCAGGTTGCGGTAGAAGACCATGTGCAGGTTCTCGTCGGTGGCGATGCGGGCCAGCATCCGGTCGCACACCGGGTCGCCGGACTGGTGGCCGGTGTTGCGGTGCGAGATGCGGGTGGCCAGCTCCTGGAAGGCGACGTACGCCACGGAGTGCAGCATCGAGTGCCGGTTGTCGGACTCGAAGCCCTCGCTCATGTGGGACATCCGGAACTGCTCCAGCTTGTCCGGGTCGACGGCGCGCGAGGCCAGCAGGTAGTCGCGCATCACGATGCCGTGACGGCCCTCCTCGGCGGTCCAGCGGTGCACCCAGGTGCCCCAGGCCCCGTCGCGGCCGAAGAGGCTGGCGATCTCGTGGTGGTAGCTCGGGAGGTTGTCCTCGGTGAGCAGGTTGACGACGAGGGCGATCCGGCCGATGTCGGTGACCTTGGACTGGGACGGCTCCCAGGCATCGCCGTCCTCGAAGAAGCCGGGGAAGTTCCGGCCGTCGGACCACGGCACGTACTCGTGCGGCATCCAGTCCTTGGTGACCTTGAGGTGCCGGTTCAGCTCCTTCTCCACGACCTCCTCCAGTGCGTAGAGCAGCCGCGCGTCGGTCCACCCGTTCGAGGTGCCGAGAGGGGGAGAGGTGAGCGTCACGGGAACTCCTGGGGACGGAGAAGGGCATACGGGCGTACCTACGGGTTCGTAGGTTACGAGACCGTAGGTTAAGGCTCCATAAGGCGTCGGCCAAGCCCGTCCCGGCGATGTCCGATTACGTTCCGTTATGTACGCTGCTCGGACGGGGTTCCGGAGACGCAGGTCACGTACCCGGGAGCATCCTCGGGCCGACCGGGCGACTACGGAGCGCAGACCGCCGCCGACCTCGGAGGAAGCGCCCGGCGGCCTCGCGTCCGAGCGCCCCGGCGGGCTCAGAGCAGATGGTCGGCGGCGCCCGACTTCACCGCGCGGATGAGGGCCCGCAGCGACTCCGCCGAGTCGCTGACGTACGCGCCGGGGGCGAGGGTCGAGCCGATGTACGCCCGTCCGGTCCCGTCGAGCCCGAAGCGGAAGCAGTTGGCGCCCTCGCTGCAGAAGGGCTCGCTCCAGTCGATCGCGCGGGCGGGGCGTCCGTCCGGGCCGGTGGCGGTCGGGGCGGGGGCGGCCGGAGTGCCGGTCGTGGCGTTCATGGGCGGGGTCCTTCAGAGGTCCAGGGCGAGGGTCCGAACGTGTGCGCGCGAGGCGTCCACGGACAGCGAGAGCGCGCGCAGCCGCTCCAGCAGGCTCCCGTACCGGCGCAGCTGCATGGGCGCGTCGAGGAGGAGGGAGCCGTGCGAGGAGTCGAGCTGCACGGTGTCGAGCTGCGGCACGGACGCGGTCACGTAGGTGAACGACTGGCCCGCCCCGGGGAAACCCCCCGCCGTGAACGGGATGACGCGCAGGGAGACGTTCCCCCGCTCGGACTGCCCGAGGAGGTGCTCCAGCTGCCGCCGCGCGACCTCCGGTCCGCCGAACCTCATGCGCAGCGCCGCCTCGTGCACCACCGCCTCGTACCGCACCGGCGGGTCCCCGGCCAGGACCGCCCGGCGGCGCATCCGGAGGGCCAGCCGGGCCTCCAGATCGGGCTCGGGCAGCGGGGGGACGGCGGTGTCGAAGACGGCCCGCGCGTGCTCCTCGGTCTGGAGCAGTCCGGGGATGTGGGTGGTGACGGCGGTGCGCAACTCGACCGCGTGGTGCTCCAGTTCGGCGATGTCGAGAAGCGCGGGCGGCAGGATCCCGCGGTGCTCCTCCCACCAGCCCCGGTCGCGCTCGTGGGCCATCGCGGCGAGCAGGCCGACCAGCCCGGTGTCCGGACAGCCGTAGTTGAAGGTGAGGGTGCGGACGCGCTCGGGGCTGATCCCGAACCGGCCCGACTCGATGTTCGGGATGCGGGTGCGGTCGACGCCCAGGAGGGCGGCGGCCTGCTGGGCCGACATCCCCGACTGCTCGCGCAGCCTGCGCAGCTCGCTCCCCAGTCGCCGCTGCCGTGCGGTGGGACTGCTCCTGGGTGGCACGCTCGGTCTCCCCTCGGTGGTGGGCGCGATCCGGCCGGAACGGCACAAGTGGCCCCAAGTGGTAGCACCGTGCTCCATGGGTGCGCTACGGTCGGTAGCGCAAGTCTCACACGGGGCTACCGGACCGTGTGGAAGCACCCCCACGCACAGGAGATGTGAACCACTCGATGAAGGGCGCCCCGCGTTCCCTCCGGTCCGCAGGCGCGGCCGGGCCCGTGCCTCCCGCCGCCGAGGACCTCGACTACTCGCTCCTCCTCCCCGGCGGCGCCCACTGCGCCGGACTCGCCCGGCGGTCGGTCGAATCCCTCCTCGCCCGGCACGGACTGGCCGGTCTCGGCGAGACCGCCGCCCTCGTCACCTCCGAACTCGTCTCCGGCGCCCACCGGTTCACCCCCGACCGGGAGATGCTCCTGCGGGTCCGCCGGCACTTCGAGGCGCTGCGGATCGTCCTCTACGACCAGCATCCGGCGCACCCCTCGCCCGCCGCCGCCGAACGGTGCCGCGACCGCCGCGGCCGTGGCATGTGGCTGCTCGCCGCGGCGGTCGGCGAACACGGCGGCGACTGGGGGCTCGTGCCGGTCCTCACTCCTGAGGGCGGCACCAAGTCGTGGGCGCTGCTGAACTGGTGAGGACGGTCGGCGGTCCGTGGGTCAGGCCGGGCGCCCCGCCGTCCCCCTGACCTCCTCCGCCGTCGTCGGGCGCAGTTCCCCGTCGAGCAGCAGCCAGCGCGTGATGCCCAGCGACTCCAGGAACGTCACGTCGTGGCTCGCCACGACCAGCGCCCCCTCGTAGGCGTCGAGCGCCGCCGTCAGCTTCCGTACCGACGCCATGTCCAGGTTGTTCGTCGGCTCGTCCAGCATCAGCAGCTGCGGAGCGGGTTCCGCGAGCAGCAGCGCCGCCAGCGTCGCCCGGAACCGCTCACCGCCCGAGAGCGTGCCCGCCGGCTGATCGGCGCGGGAGCCCCGGAACAGGAAACGGGCGAGCCGCGCCCGGATCGTGTTCCCGGTGGCCCCGGGAGCGAACCGGGCCACGTTCTCCACGATGCTCAGACCGTCGTCGAGGAGGTCGAGCCGCTGCGGCAGGAAGCGCAGCGGCACCCGCGCCTCCCGCTCGCCGGACAGCGGCTCCAGCTCCCCGGCGATCGTCCGCAGCAGCGTCGTCTTCCCGGCGCCGTTCCGGCCGACCAGGGCGATCCGCTCAGGGCCGCGCAGCTCGAACGAGCCCGCCACCCTCGCCCCGTACATCAGTTGGAGGTCCCGCAGGTACAGCACCTCCCGGCCAGGCGGCACCGAGGTACGGGGCAGCTCGACGCGGATCTCGTCGTCGTCCCGCACCGCCTCCACGGCGGCGCCGAGCCGTTCCCGTGCCTCGGAGAGCCGCTCGGCGTGCAGCGCGCGGTGCTTGCCCGCCGAAACCTGCGCCTCGCTCTTCAGGCTGTTCGCCAGGACCTTCGGGACGACCTTGTTCTCGAAGCTCTTCTGCGCGTACCGCCTGCGGCGCGCCAGCTTCACCTGGGCGTCCCCGAGTTCGCGCTTCTGACGCTGTACGTCGGCCTCGGCGACCCGCACCATCCGCTCCGCCGCCTCCTGTTCGGCGGCGAGCGCGGTCTCGTAGTCGGACCAGGCGCCGCCGTACCAGGTGACGGAACCGTCGCGGAGGTCGGCGATCTGGTCGACGCGCTCCAGGAGTTCACGGTCGTGGCTGACCACGACCAGGACCCCGGACCAGTTCTCCACGGCCTCGTACAGCCGGGCGCGGGCGTGCCGGTCCAGGTTGTTCGTCGGCTCGTCGAGCAGCAGGACGTCGGGCCGGGCGAGCAGCAGCGCGGCCAGGCGCAGGAGGACGGATTCGCCGCCGGAGACCTCGCCCACCGTCCGGTCGAGACCCACGGAGCCGAGGCCGAGCTGGTCGAGGGTGGCGCGGGCGCGTTCCTCCACGTCCCAGTCGTCGGCGAGCACGGTGAAGTGCTCCTCCGCCGGGTCGCCCGACTCGATGGCGTGCAGCGCGGCCCGTCTGGCGTCGATGCCGAGGATCTCGTCCACCCGGCGGGAGGTGTCGAGCACCAGGTTCTGCGGGAGGTGTCCCAGCTCCCCGGTGATCCGGACCGTGCCGGACACGGGGCTCAGCTCGCCCGCGAGCAGTCCGAGGAGCGTGGACTTGCCGCAGCCGTTGAGCCCGACGAGCCCGGTGCGGCCGGGGCCGACCGAGAGGTGGAGGTCGTCGAAGACCTCGGTGCCGTCCGGCCAGGAGAAGGAGAGGGAGCGGCAGCTGATGAAGGTGGGGTGATGTGACAAAGGGGTCTCCGGATGCGTGAGCACGGGCGTGCGGGGGCGACGCGTGGAGACACCGGGGCGCGGGCAGTCGTCAGGAACGGCTCGTACGCCGAGGGCGGGCACGGCACGCACGGCACAGGGGCACGCGCGGCACGGTGTCCCGCAACCTCAGACGAGCAACGTCCTTCTCCGATCGGACGACGACTGGTTCGGTCACGACCGTAGGACCGCCGTCCGGGAGGGGCAACCGAATTACCGGACGGGGAGGAGCCCGATGGGGGAGCGGGTGCCGGAGGTACCCCTCACCGGGGTACGCGTACACGGGGCCGGGCAGGGCCGGGTACGGGCGGCGGGCCCGGACGGGCCTCCCGCCGGGTGCGGGCGGCGGGGCCCGGACGGCCTCCCGCCGGGTACCGAACGGAAACAGGGGCCGGAGATCCCTCCCGTCAGGGGCGGGAGCCCGGCCGGGGACCCGGCGTCACGGCCGGTCGCGGAGCAGCTCCGCCAGGTCCTGGTCCCAGTCGAGGTACTGGTGCTCACGGCCCGGAGGCACCAGGTGCTCCGAGCGCTCCAGGAAGAGCCGCAGCTCGGAGGTCCGCACATGGACCATGGCGACCCCCTCGGGGGCGTGGAACTCGACCACCGTGCGGTCGTAGCCGTACGGACGCAGCCGTACGTCCCCGACGCCGGCCGGGCGCTCCACCCCCTGGACGAGAAGCTCCCGGGCGAAGGCCCAGGAGACCTCGACGCCCTCCAGGGTCGCCGGGGGCGGAAAGGCCATGCTCACGGCGTACGGGTCCTCGCGGTCGTACCGCAGAGTGGCGGGAACGGTCTCCATGCGAGGGGCGGACGCGACCAGCCGGGCCTGGACGGCCTGCTCGATGACGGCGGACAAGACCGGCTCCTCTCACACGGCTGCGGATCCTGTGCGTCTCCCCGACACCAGGCCACCTGACACCTGGAAGGACGAGCGGCATGGCCGGAACGTGCACTGCGGACCCACGTGAGCTGCGTCACCGGGGGCGCGGTGGCGTGTGTCAGCCTTGTCCGGGCTCCCCGTCGCCGCGCTCCGCGCAGGGCCCCGAGTGGTCGCAGTACGGCTGGTTTCCGGAGGTTCCGCAGCCGCACAGCATCACCCGCGTCTCATGACGCCCGCCGGACGGCCCGTCCACGACCAGGTCCCCGCGCAGCACGACCTGGCCGGAATTCGTCCGGCGCACGGTGGTGGGGGAGTCCGGCGGCTCGACGGAGCCGTCCGCCGGGCGGTACTGGAGCGCCCCCGAGGGACAGCGGCGGATCACCTCGGCCACGCGCCCGGGATCGGCGGCGTCCGGCAGTACCCACGGGCGCCGGGAGAGGTCGAAGACCTCGGGCAGCCCGTGGACGCACTCGGCCGCGTGCAGACAGCGGCGGGGCTCGAAGGTGACGGTGACGCCCTCGCCCTCGTACTCCTTGATCTTCGGCTTCTCGGCGGGCGCGGGCCCGCCCGTGCGATCGGTCATGCCACCAGCCTAGGAACGCCCGGCGGGGCACGCACCCTGGACGGCGGGCCGCCCGGGGCACTAGCTTCCGGCGCCATGACGTCCATGGGAAAGACGAGACGAACGATGTCGGTGGGGCTGACCGGGGCGGCGCTCGCGCTGACCCTGGCGGTCCCGGCGCGGGCCGGGGCGACCCCCGCGGCCACGACCGGCGCCGACACCGCCGCGACCGGCGCGCCGACCGGCTGGCGCCTGACACCGACCGGGACCGACGCCCGCTTCCGGGGCCTCGCCGCGGTCGACCGCTCGACCGCCTGGGCCGCCGGGTCCAGGGGCACGGTCCTGCGGACCACCGACGGCGGCCGCAGCTGGCGGAACGTCTCACCGCCGGGCGCGGAGGGGCTGGAGTTCCGCGACGTGGAGGCCTTCGACGCCCGCCGGGCCGTCGTCCTCGCCATCGGGGAGGGCGAGGCCTCCCGCGTCCTGCGCACCGAGGACGGCGGCGCCACCTGGACCGAGTCCTTCCGGAACACCGATCCGCGCGCCTTCTACGACTGCATGACCTTCTTCGACCCCCGGCACGGTCTCGCCATGAGCGACCCGGTCGACGGCAGGTACCGCATCCTCTCCACCCGTGACGGCGGCCGTTCCTGGCGCGTCCTGCCCAGTACGGGAATGCCGGACGCCCTGCCCGGGGAGGCGGGGTTCGCGGCCGGCGGCCAGTGCCTGGTATCGGCTGGCTCCCGGGACGTGTGGCTCGCCACCGGCGGCGCGGCCACCGCCCGTGTCCTGCACTCCGCCGACCGCGGGCTGACCTGGAAGGCCACCGTCTCGCCGATCCCCGCGGGGGACCCGGCCCGAGGGGTCTTCGGGCTCGCCTTCCGCGACCGGGCGCACGGCCTCGCCGTCGGCGGCGACTACCGCAAGGACCAGCCGTCCCCGAGGGCCGCCGCCGTCACCGGTGACGGCGGCCGGAACTGGCGCCCCTCCGCCACGCCCCCGCCCGCCTACCGCTCCGGCGTCGCCTGGCTCCCGTACGGGAAGGCCGCGGCCCTCGCCGTCGGACCGACCGGCACGGACCTGACCACCGACGGCGGCCGGACCTGGCGGACCGTCGACACCGGCTCGTACGACACGGTCGACTGCACCCGCGACGGGACCTGCTGGGCCTCCGGCGAACAGGGCCGGATCGCCGTGGCGGGCCGCGCCGCCTGGCCGACGCACGGCGGACACCACTGACGGAGGCGACGGAGGCGACGGAGGCCGGGGCGGAGGGCCGGGGCGGACGGAGGACCGCCGGACCGGACCGGACCGCCTGACCGGACCGTCGCCCCGGCGGTTCGCTCCGGCGGGCGCTCCCGGCGGGCGACGCCGGGACAACGCCGTGACTACGAGGGCAACTCCTCGCGGTAGGAGGCCAGTTCGGCGGCCGTCTTCGTCGCGTGGAACTCCGTTATCCGGTAGGCGCAGACGCCCCCGACGCTGAACGGGTCGCCCGCCGCGATCTCCTCGATCCGCGCGCGGTCGACCCCGGCGGCCAGGATGATGCCGCCGTCGCGCGGGTTCTTCCGCCCCGAAGCGACGAACACGCCTGCGGCGTACTGCTCGTCGAGCCAGGCGACGTGCGCGTCGAGGAAGACGTCGACCCGCTCGACGGGCGCTGTATAGGTCAATTCCAGTACGAACATGATCGCCAGGCTACCCGCCGCCCACCGGGCGGCGGGCGCTTTCCGGCACGCGGACCGACCCGCCGGAACGCCCCGGCATAGGGTGGCCCGCATCATGACGATCATCGAGATTCCGGTGGGCTGGCCCGCCGACGAGACCTCCGCCCGAGCCGTCCAGGAAGGGCTGCGCACCCGTCTCGTCCGCACGGAGGACGGCCCGGCGGCCGGTACGGGCCACGTCACCGGTCTCGACGTGGCCTACGACGACGGGCGTGACCTCGTGGCCGCCGCCGCCGTCGTGCTGGACGCGCGGACCCTTGAGGTGGTCGAGGAGGCCACCGCCGTCGGCCGGGTCTCCTTCCCGTACGTCCCCGGACTGCTCGCCTTCCGGGAGATCCCCACCGTGCTCGCCGCCCTGGACCGGCTCACCGCCGACCCGGGACTGCTCGTCTGCGACGGATACGGCATCGCCCACCCCCGCCGCTTCGGCCTCGCCAGCCACCTGGGCGTGCTCACCGGCCGCCCCTCCCTCGGCGTCGCCAAGAACCCCTTCACCTTCACCTACGAGCAGCCGGGGCCCGCGCGCGGCGAGTCCGCCCCCCTCCTGGCCGACGGTGAGGAGGTCGGCCGGGCCCTGCGCACCCGGGCGGGGGTGAAGCCCGTGTTCGTCTCCGAGGGCCACCGGATCTCCCTCACGAACGCCTGCGCCCAGACCCTCCACCTCACCCCGCGCTACCGCCTCCCCGAGACCACCCGTCACGCCGACGCGCTCTGCCGCCGGGCCCTGAAGGACGCGCTCGGGGAGAGGTGAGCGCTGGTACGACTGAGTACCCGTACGGATACCGCTCCGTGACCCGGCGGCGGCAGAGTGAGGGCCATGACGACTTCCCTCTCCGCCCCGCCGCGCACCACGGGACGCGGCCTGAACCTGGTCCTCGCGGGCGCCGTACTGCTCGCCCTCGGCTGGCTCTGCGCCATCGTGTACGTGCTCCTCGGCTGGGCCGTCGCGTGATCGGGCGCTTCCGCTGTCTTGTGCTCGACTGTCCCGATGCCCATGAACTCGCCGATTTCTACCGGCAGTTGGTCGGAGGTGAGGTGGAGGGTCCCGATCCCCGGTGGGCCGTCGGAGACGGTTCCGTCGTCCTGCGGGGCGAGGCCGGGCCGGTGCTCGCCTTCCAGAGCGTGGCCGACCACCGGCCGCCCGTCTGGGGCGCGCCCGAGCAGCAGTTCCTGCTCGACGTGCTGGTGGACGACCTGTCCGCCGCCCATGAGGCGGTCCTCGCGCTCGGAGCCGTACCCCTCGACGGTGGGGGCGGCGACCCGGCCCGCCGTGTCTACGCCGACCCGGCGGGACACCCCTTCCGGCTCGTACGTCCCTGAGCGGGCGTCCCGCCCGGGGCGGGGCCTCGTCCCGCGCGGCCACCGGCCCGCTCCGCCGCGACCGCGCCGCCGCACGAGCCCGGACCGGACCGGTGACGCCGACGGGCGGCCTGACGGCGGCCGGGTCTTCCGGCGGACGCCCGCCGGAGAAGGATCCGCCGTGGAACCGCCTTCGGCGGAATCCTGTCGCCGAACGGCCCATCGGAGAAAGCCCGTTGACGAGCTCGGCCCGCGGAAGAGGCGAGCCCCGTCCCCTCAGCCCCGGTGCGCCACCCGGAAGCGGATGCCCGTGGCGCGCAGCCGGGTGATGAGGGCGTCGCCCATCGCCGTCGCCGTGGTCACCTGGCCCGCCGTCCTCGGCAGCGGGTCGAAGGCCAGGCAGAGGGCCGACTCGGCCAGCATCTTGGCCGTCTCGTCATAGCCCGGGTCGCCGCCCGACACCTCGGTGAGGACGCGCCGCCCGCCGCCCTCGCCGACGAAGCGCACCGAGAACCAGCTGCGCGCCCGCCGCTCGGCCGAGGGGCCCTTGCCGCCCGGGTAACGATCCATCAGCCAGTTCCGTACGAGCGGGAGTTGGGCCGCCGCCACACCCGTACCGACGAACGCGGCACCCCCGAGGGCCATCGGGAGGGTCTTCACGGAGGCGTAGTGCCGGTAGCGGAAGTCCGGCCCGTACCGGTCGAGCGCGCGGGCCGAGCGGGCCACGACCTGCGGATCGAGCGTCGGCAGCGGCAGCGCCCAGGTGCCGGTCTCCGGGCTGAATCGGGGGCCGCCCAGCGGCGCCCGCGCCCGCCGCCCGACCAGCCGGGGCTCGTACAGACGCCGTTCCCGCGCGGCCCGCAGGATCTCCCGGCCCCGGCCGAAGGCGGTGAGGGCGGAGGCGAAGGTGCCGCCGGAGAAGGCGGCCCCGGCGCGGACGAAGCCGTCCACGCGCAGCGGCACGCCCTCCGGGAGCTGCTGGACGGTGAAGAGGACCCCGAGGTCGTGCGGGACGGAGTCGAAACCGCAGGCGTGCACGAGACGGGCGCCGGTCTCCCGGGCGCGCGCGTCGTGCCGCACGTACGTCAGGTCGACGAACTCGGCCTCGCCGGTGAGGTCCACACAGTCCGTGCCCGCCTCCGCGCAGGCGGCCACGAGCCCGTCGCCGTACCGCACGTAGGGGCCGACCGTGGTGGCCACCACCCGGGTGGAACCGGCGAGTTCGCGCAGCGAGTCCGGGTCGGCGCAGTCCGCGACGAGCAGCGGCAGCTCCGCGAGGTGCGGCCGGCCGACGGCGAGCCGGTCCCGCAGCGCCTTCAGCCGGTCGGGGGCGCGCCCGGCGAGTGCCCAGCGGCACCAGGCCGGGGCGTGGTCGGCCAGGTACTCCGCGGTGAGTTCGCCCACGAAGCCGGTCGCACCGAAGAGGACCACGTCGTACGGCCTCGTTCCGGCCCCGCCCGCCATGTCCGCCGCTGTGTCCATCGAGTACCTCGTCCCGTGCGCCCCGCGCCGCCCCCCGGCGCGATGGTCGTCGGCGGAGGATAGCGGACCCCGGGCCGCGCCCCACCGTGCCCCGTCCCCTTTCCGCCCACCGGGAATTTCCAAGCGCTCGCTCGGCCGGGGGGCTTGTGCCGAATGGAACACGTTCCTAGCATCTCCGGTGTTACATCATTGGTGTCACACACGCCTGGGGGCTCGATGAGCACGACGCACACCGCCGGGAACGGCCCGCTCACCGGGGTCCGCGTGGTCGAACTCGCGGGCATCGGCCCCGGCCCCTTCGCCGCGATGCTCCTGGCCGACCTCGGCGCCGACGTCGTACGGGTGGACCGTCCCGGCGGCCCCGGTCTCGGCATCGACCCCGCCCGTGACCTCACCAACCGCAACAAGCGCTCCGTCCTCGTCGACCTCAAGGACGACGGCGGTCCCGCCACCGTCCTCGACCTCGTCGCCCGCGCCGACGTCCTCGTGGAGGGCTACCGGCCCGGCGTCGCCGAGCGCCTCGGCGTCGGCCCCGACGCCTGCCTCGCCCGCAATCCGCGCCTGGTCTACGGGCGCATGACCGGCTGGGGCCAGGACGGTCCGCTCGCCACCACCGCGGGCCATGACATCGGCTACATCGCGGTCACCGGCGCCCTCGGCATGATCGGCCCCGACCCCGAAGGGCCGCCCACCGTGCCCGCCAACCTCGTCGGCGACTACGCGGGCGGCTCCCTCTACCTGGTCATCGGCATCCTCGCGGCCCTCCGGCACGCCCGGGAGCACGGCGCGGGCCAGGTCGTGGACGCGGCCATCGTGGACGGCACCGCCCACCTCACCACCATGATCCACGGGATGCTCGCCGCGGGCGGCTGGCAGGACCGGAGGGGCGTCAACCTCCTCGACGGCGGCTGCCCCTTCTACGGCGTCTACGCGACCTCCGACGGCGGCCACATGGCGGTCGGAGCCCTGGAGGAGCGGTTCTACCAGGAGTTCACCCGGCTCCTCGGCCTCGACGGGAAGAGCGCCGACGCCCGCCGCGATCCGGCCCGCTGGCCCGAACTCCGCGAAGCCGTCGCCGCGCGCTTCCGGAGCCGTACCCGGGAGGAGTGGACCGCCGTCTTCGACGGCGGCGACGCCTGTGTCGCCCCCGTCCTCTCCCTGCGCGAGGCCCCCGCCCACCCGCACCTCGCCGCCCGGGGCACCTTCACCGAACGCGACGGCATTCCCCAACCCGCGCCCGCCCCCCGCTTCTCCGTCACCCCCGGCACCCTCCGCACCGGCCCCGCCCTGCCCGGCGCCGACACCGCCGAGGTCGCCCGCGACTGGGCCGTGCCCGCCCTCGCCCGCCCGAACCGCACCCAGGAGTCCGAAGCATGAAGCGCCAGCTCTACACCGAGGACCACGAGGCCTACCGCGAAGTCGTCCGCACCTTCCTGCGCAAGGAGGTGCTGCCCCACTACGAGCAGTGGGAGAAGGACGGCATCGTCTCCCGCGAGGTCTGGCTCGCCGCCGGACGCCAGGGCCTCCTCGGCACCGCCGTCGACGAGGAGTACGGGGGCGGCGGCAACCCCGACTTCCGCTACGCCGCCGTCCTCGCCGAGGAGTTCACCCGGGCAGGCACCCCCGGCCTCGCCATCGGCCTGCACAACGACATCATCGGCCCCTATCTGACCTCGCTCGGCACCGAGGAGCAGAAGCGCCGCTGGCTCCCCGGCTTCTGCTCCAGCGAGACCGTCACCGCCATAGCCATGACGGAACCCGGCGCCGGATCGGACCTCCAGGGCATCCGCACCACCGCCGAGGACCACGGCGACCACTGGCTCCTCAACGGCTCCAAGACCTTCATCTCCAACGGCATCCTCGCCGACCTGGTGATCGTCGTCGCCCGCACCACCCCGGAGGGCGGCGCGCACGGGCTCTCCCTCCTCGTCGTCGAGCGCGGCGCCGAGGGCTTCGAACGCGGCCGGAACCTCGACAAGATCGGCCAGAAGTCCCAGGACACCGCCGAACTCTTCTTCGAGGACGTCCGCGTCCCCAAGGAGAACCTGCTCGGCGAGCTCAACGGCGCCTTCGTCCACCTGATGACCAACCTCGCCCAGGAACGGATGGCCATCGCCGTCGCGGGCATCGCCGCCGCCGAACACCTCCTGGAGATCACCACCACCTACGTCAAGGAGCGCGAGGCCTTCGGGCGTCCCCTCTCCCGGCTCCAGCACATCCGCTTCGAGATCGCCGAGATGGCCACCGAGTGCGCCGTCACCCGCACCTTCATCGACCGCTGCATCGAGGAGCACGCCGACCCGGACGGCGCCGGACTCGACGCCGTCCACGCCTCCATGGCCAAGTGGTGGGCGACCGAACTCCAGAAGCGGGTCGCCGACCGCTGCCTGCAACTGCACGGCGGATACGGCTACATGAGCGAATTCCCGGTCGCCCGCGCCTACACCGACGGCCGCATCCAGACCATCTACGGGGGCACCACGGAGATCATGAAGGAGATCATCGGCCGTTCCCTCCTCGGCTGACCTCCGCCGTTCCCTCCCCGGCGGACTCCACCGTTCCCCTCCGGCCGGCCTCCCCGTTCCCCCTCGGCCGGCCTCCGCCCCCCTGACGCACCCACCCTCATCGTGAAAGGCTTTCCGTGAGCACCGAAGCGTACGTCTACGACGCGATCCGCACCCCGCGCGGACGCGGCAAGGCCAGCGGCTCCCTGCACGGCACCAAGCCCATCGACCTGGTCGTCGGTCTCCTCCGGGAGATCCAGACCCGCAACCCCGGCCTCGACCCGGCCTCGATCGACGACATCGTCCTCGGGGTCGTCAGCCCCGTCGGCGACCAGGGCTCCGACATCGCCCGGATCGCCGCCATCGCCGCAGGTCTTCCCGACACCGTCGCGGGCGTCCAGGAGAACCGCTTCTGCGCCTCCGGCCTCGAAGCCGTCAACATGGCCGCCATGAAGATCCGCTCCGGCTGGGAGGACCTCGTCCTCGCCGGTGGCGTCGAGTCCATGTCCCGGGTGCCGATGGCCTCCGACGGCGGCGCCTGGTTCGCCGACCCGATGACCAGCCTGGAGACCGGCTTCGTCCCCCAGGGCATCGGCGCCGACCTCATCGCCACCATCGAGGGCTTCACCCGCCGCGACGTCGACGAGTACGCGGCCCTCTCCCAGGAGCGCGCCGCCGCCGCCTGGAAGGACGGCCGCTTCGCCCGCTCCGTCGTCCCCGTCGTCGACCGCGCCGGACTCGTCGTCCTCGACCACGACGAGCACGCCCGCCCCGGCACCACCGCCGACTCCCTGGCCCGGCTCAAGCCCTCCTTCGCCGACATCGGCGACCTCGGCGGCTTCGACGCCGTCGCGCTGCAGAAGTACCACTGGATCGAGGCCATCGACCACGTCCACCACGCCGGGAACTCCTCCGGCATCGTCGACGGCGCCTCCCTCGTCGCCATCGGCTCCCGGGAGGCGGGCGAGCGGGGCGGCCTCACCCCGCGCGCCCGGATCGTCTCCGCCGCGGTCTCCGGCTCCGAGCCGACCATCATGCTCACCGGCCCCGCCCCGGCCACCCGCAAGGCCCTCGCCAAGGCCGGCCTCACCATCGACGACATCGACCTGATCGAGATCAACGAGGCCTTCGCCGCCGTCGTCCTCCGCTTCGCCAAGGACATGGGCATCGGCCTGGACCGGATCAACGTCAACGGCGGCGCCATCGCCCTCGGCCACCCGCTCGGCGCCACCGGCGCGATGATCCTCGGCACCCTCGTCGACGAACTGGAGCGACAGGACAAGCGCTACGGCCTGGCCACCCTCTGCGTCGGCGGCGGCATGGGCATCGCCACCGTCGTCGAGCGCGTCTGACCGTCCCGTCCGCACCCCACCAACGGAGAATCGACAGCCATGAGCGAGAGCACCACCATCCGCTGGGAGCAGGACGAGACCGGGATCGTCACCCTCGTCCTCGACGACCCGAACCAGTCCGCCAACACCATGAACCGGGCCTTCCGCGCCTCGATCACCGCGACCGCCGACCGCGTCGAGGCCGAGAAGGACTCCATCCGGGGCATCATCTACACCTCAGCCAAGAAGACCTTCTTCGCGGGCGGCGACCTCAAGGACATGGTCCAGGCGGGCCCCGAGCACGCCCGCGACATCTTCGAGGGCGCCCTGGCCATGAAGAACGC
Organism: Streptomyces sp. NPDC087215; assembly: GCF_044744885.1. Taxonomy (NCBI): domain Bacteria; kingdom Bacillati; phylum Actinomycetota; class Actinomycetes; order Kitasatosporales; family Streptomycetaceae; genus Streptomyces; species Streptomyces sp. NPDC087215. The sequence goes on along the minus strand of NZ_JBIUZD010000001.1, from coordinate 734,765 downwards.
GCTGCGCCGCATCGAGACCCTCGGCAAACCGGTCGTCGCCGCGATCAACGGCGCCGCACTCGGCGGCGGCTACGAGATCGCCCTCGCCTCCCACCACCGGATCGCCCTCGAAGCGCCCGGCTCCAAGATCGGCCTGCCCGAGGTCACCCTCGGTCTCCTGCCCGGCGGTGGCGGCGTCACCCGCACCGTACGCCTCATGGGCATCACCGACGCCCTCCTCAAGGTGCTGCTCCAGGGCACCCAGTACCCCCCGGGGCGCGCCCTCGACAACGGCCTCGTCGACGAGACCGCCGCCACCCCCGAGGAGATGATGGCCAAGGCCATCGCCTTCATCGACGAGCACCCCGAGTCCCACCAGCCCTGGGACCTCCCCGGCCACCGCATCCCCGGCGGCACCCCCTCGCACCCGAAGTTCGCCGCCAACCTCCCGGCCTTCCCGGCGAACCTGCGCAAGCAGCTGAACGGGGCGCCCTACCCGGCGCCGCGCGCCATTATGGCCGCCGCCGTCGAGGGCTCCCAGGTCGACTTCGAGACCGCGAGCACGATCGAGAGCCGCTACTTCACCGAGCTGGTCACCGGCCGGACCGCGAAGAACATGATCCAGGCGTTCTTCTTCGACCTCCAGGCCGTGAACTCCGGCGCCAGCCGCCCGAAGGGCGTCGAGCGCCGCCCGGTCCGCAGGGTCGCCGTCCTCGGCGCGGGCATGATGGGCGCGGGCATCGCGTACTCCTGCGCCCGCGCGGGCATCGAGGTCGTCCTCAAGGACGTCTCCGCCGAGTCCGCCGCCAAGGGCAAGGGCTACTCGGAGAAGCTCTGCGCCAAGGCCGTCGTCCGGGGGCGCACCACCCGGGAGAAGGCCGACGCCCTCCTCGCCCGGATCACCCCGACGGCGGAGGCGGCCGACCTCGCGGGCTGCGACGCCGTCATCGAGGCGGTCTTCGAGGACACCGCCCTCAAGCACAAGGTCTTCCAGGAGATCCAGGACGTCGTCGCGCCCGGCGCTCTGCTCTGCTCCAACACCTCGACCCTGCCGATCTCGGTCCTCGCCGAGGGCGTGGAGCGCCGGGCCGACTTCATCGGACTGCACTTCTTCTCGCCCGTCGACAAGATGCCGCTCGTCGAGATCATCAGGGGCGGGGAGACCGGCGACGAGGCACTGGCCCGCGCCTTCGACCTGGTCCGGCAGATCAACAAGACCCCGATCGTCGTCAACGACTCGCGCGGCTTCTTCACCTCCCGGGTCATCGGCCACTTCATCAACGAGGGCGTGGCCATGGTCGGCGAGGGCATCGAGCCCGCCTCGGTCGAGCAGGCGGCGGCCCAGGCCGGATACCCGGCGAAGGTCCTCTCCCTGATGGACGAGCTGACCCTCACCCTGCCCCGCAAGATCCGCAACGAGACCAGGCGCGCGATCGAGGAGGAGGGCGGCACCTGGGTCACCCACCCCGGCGAGGCCGTCATCGACCGGATGGTCGACGAGTTCGGCCGCCCCGGGCGCAGTGGCGGCGGCGGGTTCTACGAGTACGGCGAGGACGGCGCGCGCGGGAGGCTCTGGCCGGGTCTGCGCGAGCACTTCACCCGGCCGGGGTACACGATCCCGTTCCGCGACATGCAGGAGCGGATGCTGTTCGCCGAGGCCCTGGACACCGTCCGGCTCCTGGAGGAGGGCGTCCTCACCTCGGTCGCCGACGCCAACATCGGTTCCATCATGGGCATCGGCTTCCCGGCGTGGACCGGTGGGGTGCTCCAGTACGTCAACGGGTACGAGGGCGGGGCGGCGGGCTTCGTCGCCCGCGCACGCGAGCTGGCGGAGACGTACGGCGAGCGGTTCGCCCCGCCCGCCCTCCTGGTGGAGAAGGCCGAGCGCGGCGAGGTCTTCAGGGACGCCTGACCGGGGCCGGGGCCGGGGCGGGCCGGGCCGGGGCCGGGCCGGGGAGCGATGTCGGCCCCCGTGCCCTCAGCGGCTCCCGGCCTCAGCTCCCGGCCTCAGCTCCCGGCCTCAGCTCCCGGCCTCAGCTCCTGGTCTCAGGGGCTCCTGAACGCCGTCCTCAGCTCCTCGCTCAGCGAGCGCTGGAAGGCCGTCACGAGGGCCTGGATCACCATCGGCTGCATGTGCGCGGAGAGCGACTTCATCGCGGTCAGGTGGTCCGGGTCCGTGCCGCTCTCCCGGTACGGACCCCACACCTGGTCCTGGAAGAGCCGGGCCAGCTCCTGGGCGGCGGCCCGCGCGTGCGCGAGCAGGACCGTACGGGAGGCCAGGATCGTCTCGTGCCCGATGGGCACGTCCAGCAGCTCCACCCCGAGCCGCAGCAGCGCCCCGTCGAGCCGGAAGGTGTCGGTCTCCGCGGTCCGGTCGAGCACCCCCATCGCGGCCAGCCGGTCCACGTCCCGCTCGGTCAGCGCCCGCCCGGCGCGCCGCTCCAGCTCGCGCCGGGTGATGGACTCGGCGGACTCGGGTGCCCAGGACGCCACGAGCGCCCGGTGGACCGCCAGGTCCCGGGCGCTCAGATCGGACGGCAGCTGCTCCAGGTACCTCTCGATCGCGGCCAGCGTCATGCCCTGCCGCCGCAGCTCCTCGATGAGCGCGAGCCGGGCCAGGTGCTCCGGTCCGTAGTGCCCGACCCGCCGTGCTCCGATGACCGGCGGTGGCAGCAGCCCCCGGGTGCCGTAGAACCGCACGGTCCTTACCGTGACCCCGGCGCGCGCGGCCAGCTCGTCGACGGTGTGGCGCGGTACATCCTCCTGGTCCGTCCCGACGTCCATCCGAGGTGCCCCGCTTCCCGTGCAGGCGACCCGCCGGCCGGGCTCGCTTGGACAGTATCGCTGTCTCACCAACACGGTAGAAGAGGCCGGACCGGATGTCCCGGGGTCGCGCGGGCCCGTACGGCGGTAGCCTCGCGGTATGACCGCGACCTTCGGCGACGCTGTCCGTGCTCGGCTGCGAGCCCCCCTCATCTGGTACGTCGGCACGGTGTGCGCCGACGGTGCTCCCCAGGTCAGCCCGATGTGGGTGGATCTGGAGGGGGAGGACGAGCTGATGTTCAACACCTCGGTGGGCCGGGTGAAGGAGGAGAACCTCCGCCGCGACCCGCGCGTCTACCTCTCGCACGCGGACACCGCCGACCCTCTCGACCGGGTCCAGATCAGCGGCGAGGTGACCCGGTTCGTCGAGGGGGAGGAGGCCGCCGCCCGGATGGACCACCTGACACGGAAGTACCTGGGCGCGGAGCGGTACGAGTGGCTGATGCCGGGGGAGGAGCGCGTCGCGGTGATCGTCCGCCCGCTCAGGGTCCGGCACATCGTCGGCGTCGAGCGTTTCCGCCCCGGGGGCCCGGTCCCCTCCTGAGTGCCGGGGCACCCCTTAGACGTCGTTTCCTATGGCTGTCAGAGCGGTATGAGAGCCTCCGGCCATGAGCTACGACCTGGCTGTCTGGGAAGGCGAGAGGCCGGCGGATGACAAGACTGCCGGCCAGGTCTTCAGCGACTTGTACGACCGCGACCGCTACATCGACAGCGAGACGGAAGAACCTCCGTCCGACCGCATGGCGGGGTATGTGGCAGCGCTGCTTGAGCGGTGGTGCGACGTCACTGAGGACGAGGAGGACACCTCTCCTTGGTCGACCGGGCCCGTTGATCGGCGAAGCCAGTGGTCCGCTGATCTACTTCGTCATGCGATTCAGCATGGCTGAGGAGGCGTCGGCCTATGCGGCGGACGTGGCGGAGTCCATGGGGCTGGTCTGCTTCGACGTGCAGCAGGACCGGCTCAGGCGGCGATCCGGTGGCGGATGCCGCGCTCGTGGAGCCACCGGCGCAGGTGGTCGTAGCCGTATCCCTTGTCGCCGTGTAGTTTCGCTGGCTTTCGGCGCCTAGGGCCGCGGCGGGAGCGGATGGGCGGGATGCCCCGGACAAGCGGCTCCAGACCCTGGCTGTCGTGCATGTTCGCACCAGAGATGCCCAGGGACAGCGGCAGTCCGTTCCGGTCAGTGATCAGGTGGATCTTCGATCCGAGTTTGCCACGGTCAGTCGGATTCGGTCCCGTCAAAGGCCCCCCTTTTTGCTGCCCGCAGACTGACTGAATCGATCGCGCACCGCGACCAGTCCAGCTCACCTCGCGCTCCGAGTTCGTCGAGGATCACGCGGTAGAACCGGGCCCAGACCCGGTCCCGACTCCACTGGGCGAATCGCCGGTAGACCGTGGACCAGGCCGGGCCGAACACTGGCGGCAGCTGCCGCCAGGTGCAACCCGAGGTCGCCACGAAGGTGATCGCGGCCAGAGCCTCGCGGTCACCTGCTCGACGTCGGCCACCGCCCTGCGGACGTATCACCACCGTCGGCGGCACCACCCGCCGGAACAGCACCCACAACTCGTCCGGCACCAACCGCTCAACCAGATCTGCCATGCACGGATCAACGAATGAACACGCCATAAGAAACGACGTCTTAGTCCGATGACGTACAACCATGGACACGCTTCGGACGTCAGGGCCGTCGAAGCGCGTCCGGGTACGACGGACGAGGAAACAGGCCCGGCCGTAGGGTGAACGCAGCCGTGCACCAACCCCATGAGCTGGCACAGCTGGGTTGTCAGGGCGACGCCGTCGTCCCTCTCCTCCGGCCCCCAGCCGGTGATATCAGGCAGCGAGTTCGTCCAGCGGTCCGTCGCCGAGCACGGCGTACGTCTGGTGCGGCAGCGGGCCCGGGGCGGGGTGGCCGTGGCCGTACATCCGGCCGCGCGGCAGCCGCTCAGGGACACTCACATAGCCGAGGGCGGCCAGCGCCTGTTCACGGTGGCGAGGTCGCCGAGGTCCACGGCCCCCTCCCTCCTCGCGGGCCTCGCCCACTTCCGCCGGGGTGGGGATTCACGGCCGGTCGGCGCCGTGGCGCGCTGAACCATCGCCGGTGTGCCCGAGGGGCCGGGTCCGCGCCTGCGGCACCGGCCCCTCAGGGGTCACGGCCGGGGCAGGTCCGCCTCCCGTACGCCGTGGAGGTGGACCAGGACGTCGAAGGCGCGGCCGAGCGCCAGGTCGTAGAGGGGGTAGTCGTCGTTGAACAGCGTGCCGATGCTGCGGGTGGGGCGGGCGGTGTCCAGCCAGCCGCGGGCGGCGGGGGCGGCGGTGCGCAGGTCGGCGTAGAAGTCGCGGTGGCGGACCTTGTCGAGGGTGTGCTCGTTGGTGCCCGGAGCAGCGGCGCCGACGGTGAACTTCTTCCAGTCACCGCCGATGGCGGTGTCCTTGGAGAGGAAGGATCCCCGGTCGAAGGTCATGGCGATGGGCAGGTAGTTCCGGCCCATCGCGTCGCGGAGGAAGGATCCCTGGGTCTTGGGGTACATCGTGGCCGTTCCGGCGATCAGGCCGAGGTGGTCGTTGTGCGCGGAGACCAGGATCTTGTGGCCGGTGCGCTTCTGCCACCACAGGACGTTCCGGGCCATGGCCTCGTCGCGGAGGCGCTGGAATTCGGGCATGGCGGCCGGGTTGCTGGGATCCGCGGTCAGGAAGCGGGTGGTGTCGGCGACGGAGCGGGCGTTCTGCACGGCCAGCTCATGTGCCTTCCGGTCCCGCCCGCCCGCCGCGCTGATCAGGTCGTGCACCTCACGGGCCCGATCAGCGAAGAGCTGTCGCTCGGCGAGCGGCTTCTTCAGGTACTCGAAGACGTCGTCGACGGGGCGCAGCCCGGCGTAGAGGCGGTCGACGCGAGGTGCCAGCGCGGGGTGGTGCCGCTGCACGTAGCCGGTGATCCGGCCGAAGAGGTCCTCGGTCATGGCCGGGCCGGAGAGGTCGTTGCCGACGAAGTGGACGGTACGGGTGGGGTTGCGCCGGTTGTGGTCGCGCATCCACTGGATGAGGTGGACGAACTCCTCGCGGTCCCAGGGGGAGTTGGCGAGGGTCTCCTCGGCGATCCGCCGGGCGTCGCCCTTGCCGGTCTGGAGGTACTCGTCGATCCGCAGCCCGGCGCCCCAGCTGAACTCCAGGGAGAAGGCGCGGAACCCCTTCTCCTCGACGAGATGGCGGAAGACCCGCTCCTTCATGGCGAAGAACTCGTGGGAGCCATGGGTGGCCTCGCCCAGGCCGACGACCTTCGCGCCGCCGATCATCGCGCCCAGGGCCCGCAGATCGGTGGTCCTCCCGCCGGGTTCGGTGGAGCGCAGCGGGTGGGCGATCCGGTCCAGCTCGCGGACGACGGGGTCCTGGGCCCGGGTGGCGGTCGCCGCCGGGGTCTGCTGGGCGGTCGGGGACGCCTGTGCCACCGCGGGGGTGAGGGTCATTCCCATCGCGATCGCCGCCGTGACGAGCATGGCCCTGCGGCCGACGCGCGAGTGGTGGTGAGTGGTCATACTGGTGGGCTCCTTGGGTTCGCTACCGGCGACGTGATGAAGATCCTCGCCCGCGGTCCCCTGGTGGCGCAGTGAACACAACTCCCCGGTTCCTGGTGGAGTGGACTCCACCAGAAGGGTCGGAGACCCCACCAGGAAGGCCGGAGACCCGGCCACCGCACGCGGCCTGTACGCCAAGGCCTTCGACAGGCCGGGCGGTCCGGACATGCGGCGCCGAACCCGTCCCGCCGCCGCGTGCGGGAGCCCGTCAACCCCAGGGCGCCGTCGTCATCCCGCCGGATCTCACGGAGGTCAGCCAGAGGGAGGAGTGGAGCTCCTCGTCTCCGCCTCGGACATCGCGGAGAAGTCGCTCAAGGTCGGGACCGCACGGCGCGGGCGTCGGAACGAAGACGAACAGCACCGGCAGGAACGACCGCTCCAGGGGCGGCCCCACCTATGTCTCCTGCCAGTGGCCGCACGGGCGGCGTGCCTTCAACAGGCGGAACGGGAGCTGAACGGCGCCCTCAGCGCACACCATACGGTGCGGTCGGCAGGAGCGCATCGCACCACTGGTGCGCGCGCCAGCACACCGCGTAGCGCGCCACGCATCGGTTGGCGCGCGCCAGAGCGAGCCTCCGCCAACTTGAAGTCGCAGGTCAAGAAGCTAGCGTGAGCGATCCTCGGGATACTCGTACTCATCGTGGGCGGGGTCCGCTGAAGAGATCATCCGTCATCGGTTGATCTTGAGGTTCGTCAGGACGAGCAGGGCACGCGGGAGGCAGGTGGCGCGGGCGGGGTCGGCGCGGAGTTTGGTGAGGATTCGTCAGTTCTCGAGGTGGGCGGAGCCGTGCTCGACCGGTACACGTCCGACGGCGAGCACGCGGTAGGCCGCCTTATCGCTTCGAGTGAGCTCGTGGGTACAAAGTGGCGATGTAGCCGGTGACGATCACGGGATCGAGCGCTTACCGCACACGGACTTCCTGGGGCCGGGCGGGCAACCGGCTGGTGATGAGCGTGCCGCCCGCCGGTCCACCAGCTCGGGCCCGCGCTGCTGGCCATCACCCTGGACGCGGCCCACGCCGTACTTCTCACCGCCCACCGGGAACTCCCCTGGCAGACACCGGCCGCCGAGGACGATATGTGGTGAGGTGCGGGACCGGCGAGCTCGCGGCCTCCTGGGCCGCGCGCGGGCCGGGTACGCACGCACGCGTCCTCGCTTCCGGGCAGACGACCACCGGCCTCACCGCGGCGGCCGCCCGGCAGGTCGCTGACGCACGGAGGACCTGCCCCGCCCTCACTTCGTCATCCGCCGCGGCCAAGGGGTCGGGCACGGCGGCCACGGTCACAGGAGCGGCGGGGTGCCGCATGACGGTGCCGGGACGACGGCGCCGAATTCGTCCGACCGGGCCCAGGTGGAGCGCCAAGTGCCGTCACCGTGTGGCGGATGGTGGCGCTGGTGTGGACAGAGGCGGCCAGGACCGTGAGGGCTTCGGTCGCGTACGGATCTCTGTGCCGCGCGCGCTCCTCGACCCGTCACCTCATATGTGCGCCCGCTGCCAGATCTCCTTCCAGTCGTATCGGAGCTCCGGAACGAGCCGGTGGCGCTGTCCGCACGGACACGGCGCCAGCACCCGCGCACACCCACGGCACAGCTCGACCCAGCCGTGCCCGGTCGAGCTCAGCACCTGCGGTCCCTCGTCGCCGCAAGCCGGGCAGCCGGGCAGATCAGCGCCGTCCAGGAGCGCGTTCTGCCGCCGGACGTACTCGGAAAGTCGCAACGACGGGTGGCGAGACGGGTCTTCCAACCAGGCACGGTCCGGGCTCTCCCACCAGCTCCGCAGCCACCACGGCCGAGGGTCCGGTACGGCCCGCCGCCCAGCGCGCTTCTCCGCCCGGCGTTGCACGTCGAACTCTTCTGCTCGCGCCAGCCAGAGCACCCGCGCCTCGAACAGTTCCTCCACCGCCCGCACCAACGCATCCGGGTCCGCCTCCAGCCGACGGGGGATCGCGGCGCTGAGCGTGAGATGGTGGTACGTCGCCCGCAGGCCGTACGGAGCGAAACCGGTGAGGCAGGTACGCAGCGCGCTGTGCCGCCGGTGGAGGGGAAGACGGACATCGTGCACACGCGCCCGGTGGGTCAGGAAGCTGGTCACTCCGTGAGCTCCAGGTCAAGCGCCCGGGCCAAGGCGGCCGTGACAGCGACGGCGTGCGTCGGCAGGTGTTGCCCGACCCAGGTTCCGGCGAGGCCGAGGAAGTTCCGCAAGTCCGCCTGGGCGCCGATGACAAGCGCACGCACCTGGTCCACCGGCAATTCGATCACCGGGCTTCCGTCCTCCGCGTCGGCATCGAGAGTCAGCCGGACGGTGCCACCGAAACGTTCGGCCGCCGAGGACGGGTCGTGGCCGAAGGAGGAGCGGCCGGTGCCGTCCAGCACCTCCCACCAGTCCTGCCAGTTCTCCAGGCCGTTGCAGCAGCCCGGCTCGACGAAGACGGTGCCGGTGACCGTGTCGGCCACCCGGAAACCACCGGCGGCGAAGAGGTCGGGCATGGTGAGCAGCCCGTGCAGGAACGCGCCGAGCGGGTCGGTCGGGCAAGGCCCGTGCTCCTCCTCCGGCTCGAAGTCGTTGCACTCGGCGATCCGCATGACTGCCGCGCCGACTTCCACCGGAGTCAGCTCCCCGTTCAGTACGAGGTAGCCGTACGACTCGTGCTCACCAACGGGCCAGAGCGCGAAGTCGTCGGCAGCGGAGATCTCCAGAACGGGTTGCATCACGATCACATGGGGATGATGCCGGACCCAGCCGCAACGCCGCCACGGGCTTTCAGCTGCGGCACCGGGCTCGGAGCGGGCCCCGGGGCACAGCGGCGACTCGCGGGTGCTGGCCTCGTCCGAGAAGCGGAAGGTCACCAACCACTGGCATTGGGGTGCGCGATTCCCGATGGTGGCGGTGCGCTGGGAACCCCACTGGTACGAGCCTGACGTGAGCTGGCGGAAGGGGCGGTCTCCGTACGACGGGGGCGTCGTCGCACGGGTCGCTGGTGCTCCGGCCGAGACGGTTCGCCGGAGCGGTGGCTTCCCGTCGATAGTGTGCACGGCATGATCGACTCATACGCGAGTTACGACGATGCCGCAGTCGCGATAGCCGGGGCACGGGCCGGTGCGGACGTGGTCCGCGCCATGTACGGCCAGCGGCTCGACCGCATCGACAAGGGCGCCGGGGACTTTGCCACCGCCGCCGATGTGGAAGCGGAGAGAACGATTCTTGGTGTCATCCGTTCCGCACGACCCGATGACGCGGTGCTCGGCGAGGAAGGCGGGCAGCGGGGCGCCGTCAGTGCTGTGCGTCAGTGGTTGGTGGATCCCCTGTGCGGCACGCTGAACTACGCCGCGGGAAGCATGCTGGTGGCTGTCAACGTGGCGCTGCGCGATGGGGCGGCGGCGGTGGCCGACCCGTTCAGCGGCGAGGTCTTCTTCACCGACGGGGAGGCCGCCTGGGTGCGGAATGACGGTGCGGAAGACGCACTGCTGACTCCCTCGTCTGCTACCCGGTTGGTGGACGTGAACCTGGATCCGCCGTTCCCGAGTGCACCGGGAGTCCGGGCCGTGGATCTGCTGGCCCGTCCTGAGTTCGTCGAACGGTTCCGGCCTCGGGTCGTGTCCACGACGCTGGCGCTTGCCTGGGTCGCCGCCGGAAGACGCGCCGCGTATGTCACCGATGGTGGCGATCTCTCCCGGAGCGTGCATTTCGCGGCCGGCATCGCTTTGTGCCGGGCCGCGGGCTGCACTGTCACCGGAATCGACGGTGCCCCGGTCGGCGAGGCAGGCCGCGGGCTCGTGGTCGCCGCCGACGACGAGACCCACGGGGCGCTGATGTCGATGATCCACAGCCGAAGCTAGTGCTGCGACCTCATGGATCTCGCCGGGGCTGGATCATGCCGCGCCGCGGCAAGGCCTTTCGCCCCAGCGGATGCCTCTCTCGTCCAAGGATCCGGGCCCGTTCGCAAGGTTGAGCCGCGCGTGCAAGCCTTGAGCCTCTCGTGCAGCCGAATCCGCCGCTCCGGGCGCCGACGGCCCACCCGTACCAATGCCGAGGCGACGGCTGTCCGGGGTCTGATGGGCCCGCCCGAAGCCTGCGCGAAGACCTCTCATATCCTTTGGGTCCAGAGCCGTGCGGGCATCACATGGCGCCCCCGCGCGATGGACGCACGCGCTGAACACCAGGTCCTCACCCAGCTCCGCGAGGGCCGGGAGGAGCGGATCACGGTCATCGTGACGCACGTGCTGGACAACGGCCGCGAAGGGGACCGGGTCCTCGACGAACGCGGCCGGACCAGGGAGGACGGCTCGTTCGACGAACTCGTACGGGCAAGCGGCCCGTTCGTCGAACTGTGCGGCTGCCGTCGAACGACTGCCGAGCCCGGAGGCGAGGGGGAGCACCCGTCACGGTGCTCCCCTTCACCCACCGTCCGCAGGCGAAGGTGCCGACGCACGATCACCTCGGCGGTGGCGGCCGGGACGGCGGCCGAGCCGATCAGGAACTCGGTCCGCCGCAGGTGACCGCACGCCTCGCACAGCCCGGCCGACCGGGCCCGGCCGGAGTCCTCGCACGGCAGGATCTGCCGGACCGCCGCCTCGGCTGCCGCGCAATTCGCTGGGCCAGAGCTCGTACCTCGGCGACCCGCACGGGTGACAGGGGCTCGTCATGCTGCGGGGCGGGCGCCGTATGTCGCCTCCGGCAGGCTCCGGAGGCGATACCAGTGGTCCGGCCCCAGAAGGGCGGGCCGGACCGCTTCCGGGCTGGTCAGGTATTGACGCAGGTGTTGCCGAACGCCGGGTTGAGGAACGAGATCAGACCGATGGAGTTCCCGCACGCGTTGATGGGGATGTGGATCGGGACCTGGATCACGTTGCCTGACAGTACGCCGGGCGAGCCGACGGCGACGCCGGCCGCGTCGGCATCGGCGACGGCGGCGCTTCCGCCCGCCAGGACCATCCCGGCAGCCAGACAGGCCGCTGCGGCCATGACACGAATCCTCATGCTGTTCTCCCAACAATTCAGGGGGCAGGGCCGGTCGATCACACAGCACGCGACCCGCCGCAGTCGGTCATTCAGCCGTTGGTGGGCGACGCCCAGGCGGACGAAGCCCGGCTGGGTGCTGACCGATCCCATCGCCCACCGCCTCACCGGAAGACCACCACTTCCTGACGCGACCCGAGTCCGCATAACGCGCTTCTGCGCGCCCCGGGTGACGCAATTCGGGCAGCCGCGCATGCGCCTCAGCGGTGGGCCCGCAGGGCAGCGGAGGGCAGGCACTCCTCGAACCGGCTGCCGATCTCTCCCGGCGCCGCAACCTGCTCGGCGGGCTGTTCGGCCTCGGGGATGCGAGCCGGGAGGAAGTCGACCACACACGGACCATGAACGAGGTCCAGAGCCCCGTCACCTGGGGAACTCGACTTCGTCCGGCGGTTGGCGCGGAGCAGGCCGGGGATGCCGAGGCTCGTCCACGGGGCGCAGATCTCACCACACGGCGAGTTCCGCCGTCGGGTCGCCGCGGCGGCGCCGTCCCGGCCGAGCACGGCTCCAGACCCGATGAGGGAGGACGCAGCGGCCTTCTTCAACCCGAACACGCTCGATACTGACGGGCGTCCCGTCGCGCTCACGGGCCTCTACTACCAGGACAACCCAGCGATCACCGGCGGCGCCGCCGGGGACGAGTTCGGCTTCGCCACCTGCCACATCACCCCACCGCCACGCCCGACGCCGCTGTCAGGACCTCTTACTGCCAGTGGGCGCGGGGGCCCTCCGGTCCGACTTCCAGGCGGAGGCGCTCGTACAGCCCGGACAGGGGAAGACCGGCGTACGCGTCCGGTACATCGATCCGGGTGAACTCCCGGCCATCCTGGGGCAGAGGCCGCACTCCCGCTCCGCCTTCGCTGTCGAGATCCGCGAGGGCAATGATCTTCACGTCCGGCTCGTACACCACATGGACCCGCATCAGACTCTCCTCACTGTTCTACCCGTCTACATTGACGGCGCTCAAGATGAAGTCCGCGTCCCCGTTCTGAGCCCGGAGCAGCAGGTTCCATCCCACATGGGGCTGTGCGTTGATGTCCCAGGCGACCAGTTCCTCCAGGATCTCGATGTACGAGAAGGAACTGCCGAACCCGGTCTGACCTGCGGCCCAGCGGTTCCAGCTGCTTGGTTGGGGGTCGCCGTCGGTGTAGTAGAAAGCCAGGTCTGCTGTCCGGCCGCAAGGAAGATCCGGCCCGTGAAGCGGCGCTGCACGTTTGCCATGAACATCACCCTTCGTGCGTTTCACGCCCTTTCCTCCCTTTTCGTCGAACGGCAAGTGCGGTCGGAACCGCTTCACGCGGATGCCGGAGCGCGCGTTCCGCACGACGAGGCGTGTCGCCGCGTGTTCGGCGGCACTGAGGCGCGAGTGACGAGACCGTCTGGGAGCCCGAGGCTCTCGCCCAGGCTGTCAGGGTGTCCCTCCCCTCGCCGAAGTCGGCCGCCAGGCGCCGCACCTGCCACGTCGTACGCGGGGCCAGGACCGACCGTACGAGCCGGAAGCGGACGGGGGCGCGATCGGTGGCCGCGACGGAGGGCACAGCTTGCGGGCGACGCCCCCAGCAATGCACCTCTCGGCCGGAGCCTGGTCGACGCGCGGGATGTCGGCGCCACTCGTGGCACGGCACCAGTCCCGGGTCGACCAACTCCAGGCCGTCGAACAGCTCCGCCAGCTCGGCCCAGGTGGAGAAGATGCCGCTGCCCATCAGACTGTGCAGAAGTCGGCCCTCCAGCTTCCGCGCGGTCCCGCTGTACTCGTTCTCAGGGTCCAGGAAGTGGCTGAGCGCCAGGTACGAACCTGAGGGAAGGGCGTCGACGTAGGCGTGCACGATGTCCTTGCGCGGGCGGGTGGCCTCGCCGTTGTAGTGGTGCAGGGTGCCCATGTGGAGCAGCGCGATCGGCTCGTTGCCGGGCTCGTCGGCAGTGCCCAGAGAACCCGGGACGCCCCGCATCCGAATGCCCACCGGCCGGGAAACGCGGGTGCATGAGAGCACCCGGAGGTTGCTGAAGTGCGGTTCGGCGTCCTCCCGCCGTTCGGCCAGCAGGTGGGCCCTGGAGTCGGTCCCCATGTGGGCGGACCTGAGAGCGCCCTGGGGGAAGACGGACAGCGGTAGCGGTGGCGGGGTAGTCGGCACGTTTGCCTCGATGCGGTGGGTGTACCTTTCCCCCCCGGTCCGCCACAGACGGCGAAGGGCGCCGCAGATGGGCAAATGTGAGGCGGGAGTGACAGGCGTGACTTAGAAGGTGCGGGCCGCCTCGACCCCGTTGTCGACGGTGCGGATCTGGCGGGCCTTGCGCCCGGCCGAGGACTGTCCACCGCTCCGGGACCGGCTGCGGTGGTCCCGCATCGGCGTGGTGGCGGCCGAGTCGGGCGGCACGGTCGACCGTCAGGCGACGCACCAGATCCATATCGACCTGGAGCCGGAACTGGCCACCGGCGAGCGTGTGAAAGTCAGCCGGACGCGGGGTGCGCGCGGCGCGGACGGCTGAGTGGACTCCAACCGGCCGGGACGGGCCGTCCCGGCCCGCGTCATTTACGAGTTCCTGCGCGCGGCAGGGCGGCCCTGTGCAGGGACAGGGCGAAAGCGCAGCTGGTGAGGGTGAGGAAGACGATCGGCGGAGGGGGCAGCAGGAGGACGGATACCGCCAGGGAGGCGAGGGAGACCACGAGAGCGATCCATCCGAACGCGGTCCGGCGCCGGACGAGAGCGGGGGAGTGGCGGACGGCTGCGAGGATCATGAGGCCGCAGGCGATGATGAAGAAGGCCATGGCGACGCTGATGCCGTTGAAGACGTCGAGGACCGTGCGTTCCAGACCCAACAGGGTGAAGGCGGGCTCCCGCATGGCGATGTCGACCTGACGCTGTCCCGGAGTCCTGGCCGTCGCCGAAGTGACGGAGAGCGCGAGGTGGCCGACGCCCATGAGGACAAAGCCGTAGGCGCCGACCGCGAAGGGACGGACGGGGTCCGCCCGGCGGAGGGGGCGGGACGTGTCCGTGGTGCTCACCGATACTCCTTGGTGTTGGTGTTGGTGTTGGTGTTGGTGTTGGTGGGGGCGGAAGGCGGTTGCCAGTCGAGGAGCGTGTCCTGAGCTCTTCGTGACAGCGCTCGTGGCATGGCTCGTACGGCCAGGTTCCGGAGGGGCACGGCGAGCGGGTGGGAGAGCCGGGCGAGTTCGCCGAGGCGCCGGGAGCGGCGGCTGATCAGGGTGGTCCGCCGGTGTCTGGTTTCCGTATAGGCGGCGAGCGCGACCGGCGCAGCGTCGATGGACGCGAGGAGATGCGCCACGACGACGGCGTCCTCGATGGCCTGGCAGCCGCCCTGGCCCATGTTGGGGGTCATCGCGTGGGCCGCGTCACCGAGCAGGGCCGCTCTGCCGGTGTGGAACCGGGGCAAGGGGGCGGCCAGCTCATGGAAATCGTGGTGGAGTATGCCGGCCCGGTCCGGGGCCCGCTGGTCCAGCCCGTCCAGCAGCGCCGGTATCGGATCGTGCCACGCGCCGAAGCGCCGGGTCAGCTCGGCGTGGTGGTCGGCGGGCCCGGCTCCCGTCCTGGCGCCGGGGCCGGAAGCGGCGGTGGCGTAGACGTAGATACGGCCGTCGGAGAGAGGGACGACGCCGAACCGCTCGCCCCGCCCCCAGGTCTCGGCGGCCTCCTGGGCGGGCGGGCCCGCACCCGGCAGCACCGCTCGCCAACCGGCCTCACCGGCGTGACGCAGCCGGCGGTGGCCGGGGAAGAGCTGTCCGCGGAGCACGCTGCGGATGCCGTCCGCCCCCAGTGCGACGTCGGCGCGCAGATCGCCCGCCGACGTACGCACGGTCACGCTGTCCCCCGTGTCGTCCACACCGGTCACCGATACGCCGAGGCGCAGGGTGCCAGCAGGCAGGGCGGTCGCGAGGGTGTCGATCAGGAAGCCGCGGTGCACGGCCCGCGCGGCCGTTCCATGGCGGGCGGACAGCGAGCCGCTGTCGGACCGGGTCAGCCACGTGCCGTCGGGCGTACGCAGCCCGACCTGGCCGGGCAGGGCGTCACCCGCCCACGAGCCGGGGGCCAGGCCGATCGATTCCAGGGCGCGCAGCGCGTTCGGGGCGAGCACGATGCCCGCGCCGACACCCGTGAGTACGGAGGCCTGTTCGCACACGGTGACGTGCCACCCGCGGCGGCTCAGGCCCACCGCCGCGGTCAAGCCTCCGTGGCAGACGTACGCCTCCGAGCATGCCAAGCCGTAGCATCGGTCCGCGCATGAGAGCGGCAACACTCCGCGTGCCGCGACCGAGGCCGCCGCACAGGACCAGACCCGTACCGCCGAACACCTTCTCGCCGTACGGCTGGAGCAGCTGCGCAACCGGGCCGGGCCCGACCCGGTCAGTCCCGCACCGTGGCTGCAGCGACTGCCCGAACTCGCCGCCCGCCCGCCGGACGGCGAACCCTGGAGGTGCTCGCGTGAACGCCGTACCGGAGCCGTCCCATGTTCTCCTTCCCCCAAGGACTGCTCGCCGCCCGCGAAGCGGCGAGAAGGCCGGGCGCCGCCCGGAAGAAGCCGAGGCGGCGGACCACCACTGTGTCCGCGACGGCCACACCCCCAGGAGGCGCCGGCCCTGGCCGCCGTCGTCGTACGCCAGGAGCGGGTTCGCCGCGACCTCGGCGCCCGCGCCTTCCCCGACATCGATGAGGAGCACCAGCACGACGAGGCGCCGGCGTTGCTGGAGGAGGTCCGTACCCAGCGGCGTCGGGCCCGTGATCGATGACTCCGAGGTTGCGGAGGGCGTAATGGAGGCCGCTCTACGTCGAGTTGGTCAGTTCGCTTCGCCGTGCTTCGGTCGCCTTCTCGAGTGTCGATGTGCGCCTCGATCCGGCGGAGCATCTTCATCCCGTGGCCCTCGGGGCCGGCCGGTGCACGGAACCGCCGCGGCCGGAACCCCCGTGGGGTACCGGCCGCGGCGGCCCCCCGCACCGGCCGCGCGGTCAGTGCTTCGGCCGGTGCCGTGGTCAGTCCCGCGAGCTCGGACAGATGTCGAGGGAGAGCAGCGAACCGCCCTCGTCCTCGTCATCCGTGCCCACTATGCCCGTTTCGCTGCCGCGGCGGCAGGCGACCGCCTCGATCTTGCGGTTGTCGACCTCCTTGTCGAACGAGGCGAGCGCGGTGAGCTGGTGCTTCGACTTCAGATCGACCTGGATCCGGCCCGACTTGTCCGAGGTCACCTTTCCGGCGATGTAGACCGCCGAGGCGAACGGCCCGGAGTTGACGTTCGGGTCCGACGCGGCGGTCAGCAGCACCGTGCCGTCCGCGTGGATCTTGATGTCGCTGGCGTGCCGTACCTCCTGTCCGTCCACGGGCAGCGGGTAGGGCACCGTGAAGGCCACGGGCGCGGTCGCCGGGCCGAACGTCCCGCTGTTCGGGTCGTACTCGGCGGCCCGCACCAGCGAGGGCTTGTCACCGCTCGAACCCCGGGTCGCCCAGACGGCGATGGTCCGGCCGTGCTGGCGGGTCAGGGCGAAGCTCTCGTAGTTGTCCCCGGCCGCCCGGTCGGGCACGGGCGAACTGCCCCACGCCACGGCCGCGTCCGGGTCGAGGGTGAAGTGGTACGCCGTGCCGTCGCTGGTGAGGGTCACGTAGTCACCCGGCTGCCCGGGCACCGAGTCGACCGCCTCCAGGTCCCTCGGCTCCGGCATGCCCTGCCAGGGCAGCTCCCGCACGACCGGCGCCTTCTTGCCGGAGGCGCTGTACCGGACGGTGGCCACCCGGCTCTCGCCGGGCTTCTTGCTGTCCCGCACCATCACGAGGTCGACGCTCTTCTTGGCGCCCCCGCGCTTCTCGATCACTGCGAGTCCGCTGACACCTCCGGTCATCCCCGTGCCCACCCGCTGCCACTCCGACGCGTCGGCGGCGTCGGCCGTGTCGGAGGCGTTGGCGGGGGTGGCGAGTGAGCCGCCGAGAGCCAGGAGGGCGACGGCGATTGTCCATCTGCGACGAGTCATGGGGCGGACGCTAGCCCAAGATCTCACGCGTTCGGCAGCGGGTGTCTCGTTAAGGTAAAACGCGCAGGTCGGGAGGTGGTTGCACATCGCGGCCCAGTCGAACATCCACAACTCACCGCACAGCGGGACCACTTGTGGGCGCTGTCGGGGCGTGGGAGGGTGGCGCTCCGGGAGTCGTGTCCATGGCGGCTCGTCCCTGACCGGTCCGTTTCGCGCGCCCGCGCCCGTCCCGGCCGACGAAGGTGGCGCTCGGTGAGGGGCATCGGCCGGCCCCGGCCGCTGTTACTGCGGGAGAGATGTCCCCGGCGAGCCGTGACCGGGTCCCTGCCCGCCGTGAGACGGCTCCGCACCCCTGCCCGGAGTGGCTGTTCGTCACCATCCGGCAGATCCCAAAGGCGGCCCGAGTCGGCTCGCCGAGGTGCCCGGCCGCGAACGCGCCTCGGCCGGAACCAGAGCAGGTGGGTGCGTCGGATTGAGTGGGTAACGCAGCTCCTGAAGGTACGGCATCCTGGCCAACTCCCCTCCTGCGCCAAGATCCTCCGGCCCTGCATCGACTTCCCCCAGCGGCTTGACGTCGGCTCACGGCCCTGCCTTCCCGGCAGTGACTATGAATCAGCGCTGCTGTCGGAAGGGCGGATAGCCGTCGGCGAACGTTGGGGTGGCGGCCAACGCCACCCATGGTCGCCGGCCCGCCCCGGCTCATCCCGGGCAGACGCCCCGGCCTAGTGAAATCTCAGCCTCAAGACCACCTGCTGGGAACGCATCAGTCCCGCCTGGTGGGTACACCGTTTCGTGCGTGGCCTTCTTGGAGCGCTTTGGCGCAATCGGTGTGGCTGGTGTATTCGCACTTGTCCACGAGCCTGCCGTCCGGTGCGATCTCCTTGATTCCGCAGTTCGGGTCTCCCTGCGGTCCAACGGTGTAGAGAGCATGCCAGACGACCCTTATCTGAGTCTGCTCCTTCAGCGCCCTGGCTGTGTTGATCGCCTCGATGCGCGGGAGCTCCTGTGATTGCAGCACGCTCTGCGAGTCGTCGGTCCTCATGTAGACATGGACCGCGGAGGCGTTCTTTTCCAGCTGGTTCACGAACATCTTGGAGACGTTGTTCCAGAACGGTCCTTTGTTGGCCCATACTTCATGGAGAACCAACTGGTGGACGATCCTTCCTATCTTTGTGTCCTCCAGCGGCGTGCAGTTCTGCGTGCGCGCGTAGAGACTTGCGCCGATTCCGCCCGACCAGAGGGCGAGGCTCGCTGCTTCGATCTTGAGGTGCGGTTCCATGTACTTGGCGAATTCGATGTACCACGAGTTCTCGTTCCGTACCGCTCTCTTCTCCGACAGCGTTCCACCGATTTCTTCAGCCTGCTTGTTGAGCGCTGGTTGTGCGCTGAGGCCGCCGAGAATTATCTGCCAGGAATCATGAATGATATCTTCCTCGAAACCCGCGTTTTTCATGAGGCTCCAGTAGGTGGGGTACTCCTCATGGGCCTGGACATTCGCCGTCATGGTTTCGGGGTCGCTGGTCGTTTTCACCTCGGGGTAGACCGGATGTCCCTCGGTGCGGTGAGTGCGTTGTACGGACGGCCTCGCGATGGAGGCATGGCCAACGGACGGCTGGGCGGCACGGGAGCCCGCCGACGGGTCGTACGCACCGGCCATCACCTGCCTGGCGTTCGCTTCCGCGGCGCGTTCGTAGCGGTCCGTCGGGTCGCTGACTCTTAGCCCGGTGCCGTTGTCGGTGCCCGCGACGGGGCCTTGGCGTTGCTGGATGACGTGGGTGAGTTCGTGGGCGAGGGTGTGCTTGTCGCTTCCGCCGTCGCCGATGACGACGTTTTCGCCGGAGGTGTAGGCGCGGGCGCCGATCTCGGCGGCGGAGCGCTGAGCGGCGGTGCCGGTGTGCAGCCGGACGCGGGAGAAGTCCGCGCCCAGCCGCGCCTCCATCTCCTGGCGGACCGGTGCGTCCAGGGGCCTGCCCGAGCCGGTCAGGACGTCGTCGACGGCGGAGCGCTGTACCGGGGCCGACTCGGCTTGCTCATGGCCGCAGCCGGCACCGTGCTGGTGGCGCTGCGGGTCCTGCGCGGGGAGGTGTCCGGTCCGGCGGAGCATCTGGACGACTGCGGCGTTGCCGGCGCTGCGCTGCAGGGCGAGGAGCGCCGTGGGGGAGAACGGGCCCGCCGCGGCGCGCCCGGTACTTGCGGTGGTCGGTCGTGCCGGCCGGTCGGGCTCCGTGCGGTCGGGGGCCTTGCCGGGATGGTGGCTGCGCATGCGGAATGGGACCTCTCTGGGAGCGGAAGGCGGGTATGGGTCCCTGGGTATCACGGCTGTGACAGTGCGGTGAAGGAGCGATTCGCGCAGGATCGGTGACCTTTCGGGCAGTCTGCCCTCGCCCTCGCCCTCGCCCTCGCCCTCGCCCTTGCCCTCGCCCCCGCCCCCGCTCGTCCGTGCGGACGGGCGAGCGGGTTTCGTGGCCCCGCTCGCCCCCTCCTCCCGCTCGGTCAGGGCGCCGCCCCGGTCGCCCGTCCCGCGTCGTCCTCCAGACAGGCCAGCAGGAACTCCTTCACCTCGGTGGCGTGGAACCTGGCGCGGGCGTGCGCGGGTCTGGAACAGAGCAGGACGGGGGCCTCGTCGGGGTCGTCCGGCAGCCGCCCGTGGCTGCCCCTGACACAGGACGGGTCCGTGGGCACGACGGACAGGCTGGTCCGCATCCCCAGCTTCGACTTCGCCACGCCCAGGACGGCCCTCGCCATGACCAGGGGGTCGGCCGGGTCGAAGAACAGCTCGGCCGGGTCGTAGCCGGGCTTGCGGTGGATCTCCACGCCCCGGGCGAAGTCGGGGGCCCGCTCCTCGTCCAGCCAGTAGTAGTACGTGAACCAGCTGTCGGCGGTGGCGACGGCGACGAGTTCTCCGGACCGGGCGTGCGCCAGCCCGGCCTTCTCCTGCCCGTCGCGGTCCAGGACCTGTTCGACCCCCTCCGTCGCCAGCAGCAGTTCCCGTACCCGCTCCACGTCGGTGGGGTCCGCCACGTACACGTGGGCGACCTGGTGGTCGGGGGTGGCGAAGGCGCGGGAGGTCCAGGGGTCGAGGTACTCCATGCCCCGCTGGGTGTGGACGCGGAGCAGTCCCGCGCGGCGCAGGACCCGGTTGACGTCGACGGGGCGGCGCACCTCCGTGATGCCGTACTCGCTCAGTGCCACCACCGTGCTCCCGCGCGCCTCCAGGTCGTCGAGGAGGGGAGTCAGGACGGCGTCGAGTCCGCGGGCCGCGTCGCGGGCCTGCGGGGAGTCCGGGCCGTGCCGCTGGAGGTCGTAGTCCAGGTGGGGGACGTAGACGAGGGTGAGGTCCGGGTCGTGGTCGGCGAGGACGCGCCGGGTGGCCCCGACGATCCACCGGGAGGAGCCGATCCCCGCCTTCGGGCCCCAGTAGTCGAAGAGCGGGAACGGCCCCAGCTCGGCCGTGAGGGCGTCCCGCAGCCCGTCCGGGACCGTGTAGCAGTCGGGGGACTTGCGCCCGTCGTGGTGGTAGACCGGGCGGGGGGTGACGGTGATGTCGACGTCCGCCCCCATCGCGTACCACCAGCAGATGTTGGCGACCTTCAGGCCGGGGCGGGTGCGCCGGGCGGTCTCCCAGACCTTCTCCCCGCGCACGAGGGCGTGGTGCTGGCGCCAGAAGGCGACCTCGCCCATCTCCCGGTCGTACCAGCCGTTGCCGACGACGCCGTGCTCGGAGGGGGTCCGTCCGGTGAGGAAGGTGGACTGGACGGAGCAGGTGACCGCGGGCAGGACCGTGTCGAGGGGGGCGGTGAACCCCCGGTCGGCGACGGACCGCAGCCGGGGCATGTGGGCCAGGGTGCGCGGGGTGAGCCCCACGACGTCCAGGACGACGACGCTCATCGGACACTCCGGTCGGGTTCGGGTTCGGGTTCGGGTTCGGGTTCGGGTTCGGGTTCGGGTTCGGGCCGGACCGGTCCGAGGGCGAGGATCTCGTCGCGCGTCCAGCGGAGTTCGGCGGCGATGCCGTCCGCGAGTTCCGCCGCGTCGCGCGGTGGCCGGGGCAGCACCGACCAGGTGTACGTCTCCGTCTCGAAGTGCCGGGTGACGGGACGGCCGGGCCGTAGCAGCGCGGCGAGGGCCGCCCGCAGGACGGGCCGGGTCGACGTCAGCGGGGGCACCGGGTCGGCGTGCACGGGAACGTGGAAATGGGTGCGCCAAGGGCCGTCGTCGGCGAGGCCCCCCGGTTCCCGGAACGCCTCCGGCAGATCGTCCGTCCCCGTGGCGGCGCGCCCGTCGCGGCCCGCCCGGCGCGTCTGGTGGAGGAAGCGGGGCTCGGCGAAGGACGCGAGCGCGGCGCGGGTGGCGGCGTCCGAGGGGTCCTCCGCGTGGAGGGCGCAGGAGACCTGGGTCTTGACGACGGGGACCCCGGCCCCGGCCAGCCGGGCCAGCGCGTCCTCCGGGTCCTCGAAGGCCACGGCGAGGTGGCAGACGTCCAGGCAGAGGCCGAAGTGGCGCGGGTCGAGCCCCGCCAGGTGCCGCACCGCGTCGGTGGTCGTCTCCACGAGGCAGCCCGATTCCGGCTCGAACGCGATCCGGACGGTCCGCCCGGTCCGCCGCCGGAGCCCGTCCAGCTCGCCGCCGAGGATCCGGATCTGCTCGCGCGCCCGTTCGGTGTGCGGCGGCCCCCAGTCCGACGCCCATCCGAAGGGGAGGGTGGAGACGCTGCCCTCCGCGACGTCGTCGGGCAGGAGTCCGGCGAGGACGGCGGCCAGGTTCGCGGTGTGGCGGCGGCGCTCCGGCGAGGACCAGTCCGGGCGGTACACGGCCCGCTTGACGACGGGCCGCTGGAAGCCCGCGTACGGGAAGCCGTTGAGGGTGACGGTCTCCAGGCCGCGGACGGCGAGTTCGGTACGGAGCCGCAGGGTCAGGGCCGGGTCGGCGGCGAGGGCGTCGGCGACGGGGCGGGCGAGCCACAGGCCGACGCCCAGGACCGGTTCGCCGAGGCGCTCGCGGACGGGCAGCGCGTAGGCGTCGAGCTGGGCGAGGACGCCGTCGAAGTCCTCCGCCGGATGCACGTTGGTGCAGTAGCCGAGGTGGACGGTCTCGCCGCCGGGATGGCGCAGCCGCATCAGCTGCCTCCCCTGCGTATCGAGTTCCCGGCGAACACGGCCTCCGGCAGGGGCCGGCCGGGGTCGTCGAGGACCAGCCGTCCGCTCTGTCCGTAGAACTCGACCGGATTGCGCCACAGCACCTGGTCCACGTCGTCCTCGGTGAATCCGGCGGCGAGCATGGCGAGGCCCGTCGCGTGGGTGCGCAGCGGGTCGCTGTGGCCCCAGTCGGCGGCGGAGTTGACGAGGACGCGATGGGTGCCGTGGGACGCGAGGATCTCCACCATCCGGTCCGGGTCCATCTTGGTGTCGGGGTAGACGGAGAATCCCATCCAGCACCCCGAGTCCGCGACCAGGGGGGCGGTGACCTCGTTGAGGTGGTCGATCGCGACCATGCCGGGATCGATGCCGTCGGCGCGGACGATCTCCAGAGAGCGGGCGGTGCCGACGGCCTTGTCGCGGTGCGGGGTGTGCACGAGGGCGGGCAGGCCGTGCTCGCGGGCCAGCGCCAGCTGCACGGTGAACGCGTGCTCCTCGGCCGGGGTCATCGAGTCGAAGCCGATCTCGCCGACGGCGACCACGCCGTCCTTCAGCAGATAGCCGGGCAGGTCGTCGAGGACGGGGACGCAGCGCGGGTCGTTGGCCTCCTTCGGGTTGAGCGCGAGGGCGCAGTGGTGCCGGATGCCGTACCGGGAGGCACGGTACGGCTCCCAGCCGAGGAGCCCGTCGAAGTAGTCGCGGAAGCTGCCCGGGGAGGTGCGGGGCTGGCCCAGCCAGAAGGAGGGCTCGACGAGCGCCCGCACACCCGCGGTCCGCATGGCCCGGTAGTCGTCGGTGGTGCGGGACGTCATGTGGATGTGGGGGTCAAAGATGCGCATGGCACTCTCCGGTGTCGTGGAGGTCGGGCCGGGTCGTCAGGTCCTCGGGTACGGGCCTGCCCGCGGCGGTGCGCTCGGCGGCGAAGGCCGTGAACATGCGGGTGAGTTCGGGATCGGAGCGTCGGGCCAGCCCCGCCACCGCGTCCAGCGGGATGCCCATGAAGACGCACTTCAGGACCGCCTGACGCCAGGCGGGCTGGTCGAGGTACCGGGCGGCGTAGGGCCCGACGGCGGCGGTCACCAGCCGCACGTCGTCGCTGCGCAGGGCTTCGGTGACCAGCGGCAGCGCCGAGGGGCCGACCGCGCCGTCCCGGTCGAGGAGCGGGAGGGCCCGCAGCACCGCGATCCGCTCGGCCGGATCGCCCCGCCGGTAGAGCTCCTCCAGGGCCGCCGCCCGCTCCTCGGCCGTGCCGCCGTGCGCCTGGAGCAGCTGGGCGCGTACGGCGTGACCGGTACCGGCGGTGGTGTGCCGCGCGGCGACGGGGAACAGCGTGGTCAGGGCGGCCGGGTCGGCGCGCACGCGCCGGACCGCGTCGGCCGTCCACGGGTGCGCGGCGGCCGCGCGCAGCGCGTCCAGCGACCGGGCGGCCGTCAGCGGGCCGCTGTGCCCGTGACGCGGCAGCTCCACGGAGACCAGCCCCTGGTAGCCGGACTCGGACAGGGCGGCCAGGACCGGAGGGAAGTCGATCTCGCCCTCGCCGAACTCCAGGTGCTCGTGGACTCCCCGGCGCATGTCCTCGATCTGTACGTTGACCAGCCAGGGCGCCGCCCTTCGCACGCAGTCGGCGGGTGACGACGGCTCCAGGCACCGGCAGTGGCCGATGTCCAGGGTGAGGCCGAAGGCCTCCGGCGCCCCGAGCGCCTTCCGCAGGAGTTCGTAGCCGTCCAGGTCCGCGACGAGCATCCCCGGCTCCGGCTCGAAGCCGAGGCGGACACCGGCGGACACGGCGGTCTCCACCAGCGCCGCGCAGCCGTCGAGGAGATGGCCGAACGCCTCCTCCCCGTCCTGGCCGGGGGCCGGGGTGCCGCTCCAGAAGGAGACCGCCTCGGCTTCGAGTTCGGCGGCGATCCCGACGGCCCGCCGCAGATGGTCGAGCCTGCGCGCACGGCCCCCCGGCTCGGCGTCGAGCAGGGTGGGGGAGTGCTTGCGCCAGGGGTCGAGGAGATAGCGCGCGCCCGTCTCCACCACGACGGACAGCCCGATGGCCGCGAGTCTCCTGCGGGTGCGGGCCAGGCGGCGGCCGAGCCCCGGAGCGTACGGATCGAGATGGGCCCGGTCCAGGGTCAGCGCGACCCCGACGTACCCCAGGCCCGCGATCACCTCCAGGGCCTCGTCGAGCCGGTGGTCGCCCAGCCCGTTGGTGCCGTAGCCGAAGCGCAGCGCGGTCATGTCGGGGACACCTTCCGGGACAGGCTCCTGGCCAGCGGATAGGCGGCCAGGAGCGAGAACGCGGCGCGCGGCGAGCCGCCGCGCGCGGTGAGCGCCGCCTGCAGCGGGATCATGGCGTGGATCCCCGCCCCCACCGCGCGCCCCAGCCGGGTGGCGTCGGGGCGGACCGTGGCGGCGAGCTGCGCGGAGCCGGCCGCCAGCGCGTAGCCGCCGAGGAGCGCGGTCGACGCGGCGCGTTCGGCGCGGGTGGCGGTCCGGGGGGTCAGGGCGGCGCCGAGCAGGCCGACCGCGCCGGTCACGGCGAGGGCCCCGGCCGGCAGGGAGGCGCCCGCGCCCCGGGTCTCCGCGCGGCTCACCCGGGTGATCGCGCAGGTGTGCGCGGCGAGCAGGGCGGCCGGGACGAGGGCCCGTCCGGACCGTCGTGCCCCCGCGCCCATGAGGACGTCGAGCCCGCGGGCGGAGGCCATTGCCACGGGACCGTACGGGGTGTGCTTGAGTGCCAGGTCGTACGCCCACACGGTGGCGGCGAGCGGCACGGCGACCGCCAGGGTGTCCCGGCCTCCGGCCGCGGCGGCGGAGGCGAGGCCCGCGCCGGTGAGGGCGACGGCGGTGACGAGTGCGGTACGGGGGCCGATCCGGCCGGAGGGCAGCGGACGGCCGGGACGCTCCTCGGCGTCCTCCCGCCGGTCCGCGTAGTCGTTGAGGGCCATTCCGGCCCAGTAGAGGCAGCTGGAGGCGGCGGCGAGCCGGACCGTCCGGCCCGCGTCGGCGGGCCGCCCGGCGGAGGCCGCGCCCGCGAGGGCGTCGCCGAGCACGGTGAGCGCGGCCGGGGCGCGGACGAGTTCCAGCAGGGCGCCAGCCCGGGAGACGATCCCCGGCGCGGTCACCGGGCCGCTCCGGCGTACCAGTCCCGCAGCGCCTCGAACTGGGCGACCAGCCGGTGCTCGGCCGATGCGCCATCCGAGGTGAAGGGGTCCTTGAAGAAGAAGCCGAGCTGTTCCTGCGGACCGGTCGCACCGCGTTCCCCGGCGAGCGCGAGGAGCCGGGCCAGGTCGAGGACGAGGGGCGCGGCGAGCGCCGAGTCGACGCCCTGCCAGGTGAACTGGAGCGTCATGGCGGTGCCGAGGAAGCCCTCGAAGGCGATGTGGTCCCACGCCGTCTTCAGCTCGCCCATGCTCGGTACGTGGTCGATGTGGGTCAGGCCCTCCACCCCGTTGCCGAGCAGGGCGGTCAGACCGGTGCGCTTGGAGGCGTTCTTGCTGAGCGCGGCCCCGGGATCGGCGAGGGTGGCGCCGTCGCCTCCGCCGAGCAGGTTCGTGCCCGACCAGGAGCGCACCCGCAGCGCCCGGTGGGCGAACACCGGGCCGAGGGCGGTGCGGACCAGGGTCTCGCCGGTCTTCCCGTCGCGGCCCGCGTACGGCAGGCCCCGCAGGGCGGCGAGTTCCCGCAGCGCGGGCGGAGACATGCCGGGGGAGGGGGTGAACCCGACGTGCCCGCAGTCGGCGCGGAGCGCCGCGTAGGCGTACATGGAGCTGGGGGGCAGGACGTCGGCCGGTCCGCCCAGCGCGGCCTCCAGGCCGTCGAGGCCGTCGTGGGCGGGGTGCGGGACGAGCGGCGGCTCCGTCGAGGAGACGTCGACGACCACGACCCGGTCGAGCGCGTGCCGGTCGCGGAACGCGACGATGTCCCCGGCGAGCGCGGCGGCCGTCTCGCGCTGGGGGCGCCCGGAGTCCGGCCGGGCGCCGGGCCGGATCTCGCGGTCGGCCGCTTCGAGGGCATCGGCCGCCGCCGGGAGCAGCGCCGCCGGGAACACCCCGCCGGCGGCCAGTTGTTCCGCCCGTTTGGACAGCGGCACCTCGGTCACGTCATGACCGCCGAAGACCAGCCGGTCGAGGGGCGGGAGCCCGCGGCCCGCGAACGCGGGGAGCTCCGAGACCATCCCGGTGGGCGGGACGAGCCCGGCCGCGACGGCCGAGGCGCCGACGACCACGGTGGTCGCCACCGAACCTCGGGCGCCGACTAACCAGACCCCGGTGCCCCCGGCACCGGGGGTGGATATGTTCTTCATGGGAGGTTCCTTCCTTCGGGACGGGAGGGATGGATGTGGCAGGAGGACTTTTCCCGGCGGGGCAGGGCATGAACCCGACCGGGACCGGCACGGGGGCCCGGTCGGCCGGTCCTCGCCCCCGGGCGGACGGGCCGAATGCCGGGGCGCGGGCTCGGGCGCTCCGCGGACCCCGGCCGGTCGGACCGGGCCCGCGCGGAGATGCGCTCGCCTCCGTGGTCTCCGCCGGTCCGGGAGGGCCTGACGGTGCGTCCGGAGCGGGGCCGGGCCGGTCGCGCGGTCGGTGTACGGCGCCGGACGGCCTGTTCGGCGGCGGGGCGGGCGCGGGGTGGGAGGGTGCGGGCCCGGCCTACGGCGTGGCCGGGCGCGGGGAGGGGTGAGGGGTGTGGACGGGCGCATGGCACGGCGGTGCCCCCTGCGCCGCTGGGGGACGCTCCGACGGTACGGGGGGCGCGGGGGCACAAGCGGCACAAGCGGTCAGGTGGCGCCGGTCGTACCGGCTGGACCGGCTGCGCCGGAGTGGGACTCGGAGTCCGGTCAGGGCAAGGGCCACAGGGCGGTCACGTCGTCGGCGGGCGGTTCGCTCGCGCTCCTGAAGTGCGCGCCCGAGGAGCCTCCGAGGGTGCGGGAGGTGTCCGGGGCCCCGGCCTCGTAGGGCGGCCATCCCGGGTCGCCCGTCTCGATGAACGAGCCCAGAGCGGCGGCCAGCCGGTCCCGGACGGCGAGATGCCCGGGGGTGGCCGCGTCCACCTCGGCGAGCTTGTCGAAGACGTAGAGCAGATCGCTGCCGTGGAAGGCGCCCATCCCGGGACCGCACGGTTCCTCGCACAGCAGGAAGTGGTACGCCCGTCCGCCCGCCGAGGTCTGGGCCCCCGCGAGACGGGTGGCGGGAACCCGGTAGACGGCGTCGCTCAGGAACGCGGTGCGCAGGTCGGCCAGATCGGTCGCCCCGGTCCGCCGCCGGTAGGCGTCGAGGAGCGCGGCCGGGTCGGCGGTCCCGATCCGGCGCATGTCGGTGTGGAGGGCCTCCTCGTCGGCGGGCCGGTACGCGTCGCCCGCCAGGAGCTGGAACACCCGTACCTCGTCCCGGGTTGCCCCGACGAGGAGGGGGATGTGTGCGACGGCGCCGGACTCGACCGCCTCCTGCGGGGCGCGCGGCACGACGTCGCCGTCCAGCACGGTCGCCCAGGCCCGGCCGCCGGGCAGGTTGCGGGCGCCGATGTCACCGGAGACCACGCTGCCCTGGGCGTCCAGGATCCGCTGGGCGGAGACCTTCACCAGCTCGTCGGGGTCCGTGATCCGCAGGGCGTCGAGCAGATCGCCCGCCAAGGCGGCGGCCGACGCGCGATCGGTGATCCGTGCGGTGCTCCCGCTGAGCAGGACGGCCCGGTGGAAGAGCCCGGCGGCCGCCGGGCAGCCCAGCAGGGCGCCGATGGAGAACGCGCCCGCGGACTGTCCGGCGACGGTCACGGCGCCGGGGTCTCCCCCGAAGGCGGCGATGTTGTCGCGGACCCAGCGCAGGGCCGCGACCTGGTCCTGCTGGGCGGCGTTGGTGGCGTGCGCCCACCGCCCGCCGAAGTCGGCGAGGTGCAGGAACCCGAACGCGCCCAGACGGTAGTTGGCGGACACCACCACCGCGCCGGTCAGCCGGGAGAGGGCGTGTCCGTCGCTGTACGGGGGCGCGGCGGAACCGGCCTCGAACCCGCCGCCGTAGATCCAGACGATCACCGGGCGGGCCGTGCCCGGTGTGGCGGCGGGGGCCCACACGTTGAGGTGGAGGCAGTCCTCGGAGGTCCGGGTGATCGACGCGGTGGGAAAACTGGGGAAGGTGGACCTGCCCCCGTCGGCCGGTGTCAGCACGGAGGCCCCCTGGGCCGGGGCGGCGCCGAACTCCTCGGCCGGGCGTACCCGGCGCCACGGCCGGGGCGGTTCCGGTGGCTGGAACCGCAGCTCGCCCACGGGGGGTGCGGCGAAGGGGATCCCGGCGAAGAGGCGGGTGCCGTCGGCCAGGGCGCGGCCGCGCACCGGCCCGCTCGTGGTGTCTGCCAGGAGTCCGTCGGTCATGCGAGGGGCCTCACCCTGGGTCGGGACGTCGATGGTCGAAGGCTTGTGAGCCTAGTGGCTTTTGTCCGCGTATTCCCGTTGCTCGGTGAGGTGGCGGCGTCGCGACACGCCCTGGCGTTCCCTCACCGCCCGCTCCGCCTTGACCGCGCTCTTCAGACGGAGCGGGCGGTGGCCGTGCCGGGCCGTCGGGGACGGCCGGAGGAGGAACCCCCGGGCAGCGAGGGGCGGCCCGGCGGCGGAGACATGGAAGACGAACCCGCCGTCCCGGGACCGTCGGCGAGGTGGTCGGCGGCCCCGAGGGCGGCAGCGGCCCGCAGGCCGGCCGGGAAGAGGTGGCTCTCGGCGAGGTCGGTCAGCAGCGCCGAGGACCGCCTGCCGTCCGGGTCGGCGTCGAAGGGCGCGGCAGCGGCCTCGGCCGTCATGGCGGAACTCCGTCCTGTGGGGTGGTCGTGCCGTCGGACCCGGCGTGCCCGTCCCTCATGGTGACGGGTGGTCAGCGGCGACCGCCACCGTCCGCTTCCGCCTCCCCCTCCGGGGCAGCCGAGGCCCTCAGAAGGGGAACTGCGCCTCGCGTTCTCCGGCGAAGCAGTGGATCGCGTGGTGCCGCATCCGGGGGCCGTAGGTCCGGTCGTCGGCCAGCTCCGAGTACGTCCCGAAGGGCAGGCCGAGGAGGCCCGCGGTGTCCGCCGCGTAGACGTCGAAGCCCGGATACATCAGGCAGACGCACGGCAGGTCGTCGAAGTCGAGCGCCAGGACCGGATACTCGCCCAGTGCGTCGGGTTCGGTGACGGCGAGGAAACGGCGCGAGTCCGAGCCCCCGGGGAGCAGGAAGCACTCCGGGAACCGCTCGTCGAAGAGGGCGAACTCCGGGGCCCACATCGCGCCGTACTCGTCGCCCACCAGCTCCGAGAGGGGGCGGGGGACGAGGCCGCCGTCCGAGGCGAACCAGTCGTGCCGTTCGAACAGGCTGATGTCGTACGCCAGCCAGGCCCGGAGGCTCGGGGAGAGCGGCCTGCCCGAAGGGAAGCGCAGGTCGGCGAGACGGGCGGGTGGCAGCGGCGACGCCACGCCGTCGGTGACCCACGGCACGTCCCGGTACTCCAGGGCGGACCCGCCCGGATCCCGCCGCACCTTCTCAAGGACCCGCTCCACCCATGCCACACCGTGCACGGCGGCCTCCTCAGCTCCGTCAGTCAGTATGCGCGGCAACCTACTGCCCTGCACCGACAGCGGGCCCCCGCCCGGTCTCCGCGTACCCGGACACCAAGTCGCCCCGCCGCCGCGGCACTTCCAGCGGACCGAGAGGAGGAAGCGCCCGACGGGCGGCCGTCGGTCCGCGCGGAGGGAGGGACAGGAGCACCAGCCGTGAAATCGATTGCCGAGCCGTCGGCCGCCCGCCTGGGGTTTCGCCGTCGACGACGTGTAGCTCAGTCAGTCAGAGCGCCGGGCTAGGGACCCGGAGGGCGCAGGGGCAGATCCTGCCACGTCGGCTCATGAACGAGACCGCTGATCAGCAGCTCCCGACGACGCCCATCGATCCGGCCTACGCCTCCGCCCAGCTGGCCCAGGGCACTGCGCACCCGGCAGGCCCATCCGGACAGCGCCGTGCGCGACCGCGCACAAGGCCGGATGCGGCAGTGGCGACAGGTCCTGTCGGGAATCACGGACGGAGGGCTCGCTGTCGGCTCCCGCACACCCGTGGCCGGGCTCCCGGTCTGGGCCACCCCCGAGATCGTGTTCGGCGGGTTCGCCACGGGCAGCGCCGCCGCCGGCGGGCCCCTCGCCCCCTTCGAGGAGGAGGCCGCCCGACGGGCGGGCGTTCCCGCCACCCGAGCCGCGTTGTTCGCCCATGCCCTGACCGAGGAAGGTCTCGGCACGCTGGGGGAACTGCTGGACAGCGGGCGCTACGAGGCCGCGCTCCCCGAGGAGACCGCGCTGCTCACGGTCGCCTGGCTGCTGCTGGCCGGGGACGTCGAGACGGCCGCCGCCCTGGTGACGGAACTCCAGCCGTACGCCCACCTGATCCGCTTCCTGCCCCGCCCCGCCGACCGCCCGGCAGCCGCGCCGGGCGCGATCCACCGCCGCACCGTGGGCGAGGTGGCCGCGCGCCTGAGCGCCCGCCGTGCCAGCCCCGCTATCGAGGCCCAGCGTGAGGCGCTGGCCGTCTGGCGCCCCTTCGAGGACGAACTCCTCGCGTACTGGCTGCGCCACCCCCTCGACGTCGCGGAAGCACCGCACGGAGGCGCACCGGACCGCCCCACCCGTGCGACACCGGCCGAGGACGGCCGTGGAGACCGTCCGGCCGCCGGTGCGCCCGACCACCGGGACGAAGCCGCCGACCTGCTCGCACGGTACGGGGAACTTGCGTCGTCCCATCCACTCTGCGGCAGACACCGAGACCCGAAGGCGAACCCGGCCATCCTGCGGCGCGCCGTCGAGGACAGGGCGGCCGGACGACCGGTGTCGCCGAGGCTCGCGGGACTGGTGCGCCACGCGGTGGCGTCCATGGTGGCCAAGCGCGGCCTCCCGGGGTCGCCCGCGCACACCGCGCTGCGCCGCGCGCAGGCCCACCAGGCGGATGCCCCCTCGCACCACCGGATCGCCGCGCTCGTCGCGGATCGGCTGGCGGGCCTCGACCAGCGGTCCGGAACCGCCGACATCGAGTCACCCGTCGTACCGGTGACCGCCGTCGAGGCCGCTGCGACCGGACTGCCGGCCGGCACGGCCGTCCCCGCGAGGCTGCGGCAGGCCGTCGGCTCCTCCCTGAGCGCGCCCCTGGACACGCTGGTCGAACGCGGCCTCGTCCCCTCGGCCGAAGTCCTCGCCACCCTGGTCCCGCAGACGGTCGCGGAGACCGCGGCCCAGCGGTTCACCGACCCCGCGCTGCGCACACTGGCGGCGGCGACCTACCGCGCCTTCCGCAACCGCCGCTCCCTGCTGCTCCTGAACCTCCAGCGCCAGGTGCGCGTCGACGAGCTTCCCTGGGTGCGCGCGGTCGCCCGGCACGGCACCGACCGCCACGCGGCCGAACGGGCGCGGGAGGCGTCCGCTGCCGCGCTGCGCCGGATCGCCGAGCTCGCGGTGAGCGCCTTCCCCGGCACGCTGCTACCGAATCCGCTGGTGCGCGAGCTGGCGCAGCTGGCGCGGCAGGCGGACCTGACGGCACCGTTCGTCGAAGAGCTCGCGGCGGACATCTTCATGGGCGTCTTCACCCCCAAGTTCCTCGACGCGGCCGGTACCGCTGCCGAGCTCCTCGACGGAAGCCCGTACGCCCGCTACTACGGGATCGACTGCGCGGCGGTCCGGAGCCTGGCCGTCGGCCCCCGGTCGGAGGGCGGCACGCGACGTGGCGGTCCGTCGCGCGGGCCGGGGCCCACGGCGGCGGAGGCGTTCGGCCTGACATGTGCCGAACGGGCGCGGGTCGAGACCGTGGCGAGGCCGGGCAACTGGTCACGGCCCGCCGCGAACGGCACCGTGATCGAACAGGCGCAGATCCTCACCACCCACAACCTGGCCGTCCTGGTGCGGCACGTCGGCATCGCGCCCGCCCCGGGGTGGGAGGCACTGGCCCGAGCCTGCTTCGTCACGGTGTGCCGACTCGTCGCCTGGGTGCAGGGGCACCCGCGCCCGCTGGGCACGGTCAAGGACGCCGCGTACGCGTGGCGGCAGATGCTCTTCCATCTGTCGCTGTGCCCACCGGGCCGTCAGGCGGCGGTCGTCGAGTGGGTGGCCACCGAGACGGCCCGGCAGCCCCCGCATGTGGCCGACCGGCTGGGACCGGCGGTCGCCGGGCTCCGGCTGGTGGCCTCCGGCGGCGGCTTCGGGCCCGACGGAACCGTACCGGGCACGTCGGCCCGCAGGTTCCTGGGCTGGAGCGTGGACGGCCACTGGATGAGTTGACCCCGGGAGCCGCCGGGGAGGGGAGCAGCCGTCCGGAGACGGGCAGGGATGATCCCGGCCCGACGAGGCGGGCCCCGTCACGGGCCGCGTCACGCGGCGGACGGCCCGTCGAGGAGGCCCGACCACTGCCTGGGCCCCGTCCGGGCCCCGTCGGGTGCCCGTCCGGCGGACCGTACCGGCGCGGTGGTCCCGGGAGGTCATCGGCCGTGGCGATGGCGGAGGAGGAGGAGGTTCTCGGCGGCCCTCTGTCGCCGGTCGCCGCGGCCCGGCCGTACCAGTGCTCCGCGCTGCCGAGGTCGCCCCGCTCGCGCATGGCCCGTGCCTCTCCCCGCGCCCCCGCCGCGCGGAGCACCGGCTCGGGCCGCTCGGCCGTGGGAAGGGGCGGCTCTGTGGCCACCTGCCCCGTGAGCCTGCGCACCTGCCGCCGCCCCCACCACTGGCGGCCCGCCCACAGCACGAGGAGCAGCGACAGAACCAGCTACGGCGGCCGTCCCCGTATGCCGAGGCCCTCCCCTTTATCTTCATCCATGGCTCCCTGAGATCATCGGTCCACACCCCCATGTTTCCCCTTCCCACGGGCGGCATGTGCCGGTATCGACCGGATCGTTGGAACCACTCGGGGCGGATCCGGGCGGTCATCGCCCGGGTGTGCCGCGAGGGCCTTCAAGGCCCCGCCGATCGCGGGGACATCGAGGCCGGGACGGGCGGGCGTCGCGCGGGCGGCCGTGCACGCGGGGCGGCCGGTCGTCGAGGGCACCGCCTCCTCCCTACGGCCGGAGGAGGCGGTGCCCGCGCGGAGACCGCTGCGGGTGATGGACGGCACGCCGCCGTTCCCCCGGCTCTGAGCGGTCGTCGCGGAGCGGGGCACGAAGGTCGGGTGGGGCGGGAGCTCTCGGCCTGGGCCCCGGGGCTTCAGCCGGGGTCGCGACCGACCTCGCCCCCCGCGGCCCGCCCCCGCCCCGGCGTGCAGCGCCCGCGTGGCCGAGCACAGAGAGGGACGGAAGGTCTTCAGCCAACCGACCGGCCGCCGAGCCAGCCAGCCAGTCAACCAACCAACCAACGGACCGGCCAACGGACCGGCCAACGGACCGGCCAACGTCGGGGTCCGCCGTGGATCACGATGTCGCGCCGCCGGGCTCCGTCATCCAGCGGTCGGACCCGGGGACGTCGAGGACGACCTTGCCGTGGACACGGCGGGACAGAAGGGCGGCGGCCGCGCTCTCGGCCTGGTCCCAGGGGCCGCGCCAGCCGATCGGGGAGGTCAGCCGTCCGGACTCCAGCAGACGCAGCAGGACCGTGAGATCGGCCCCGAAGGGGGCGGTGACGCTGAAGTTCTGGAGGCGCCCTCCGGGGGACGCCTCCCCGGCGGCCTCGAAGTCGAGAGTGGTGGGCAGGCCCGCGGCGCGGCCCACCGCCTGGAGGACCCCTCCGGGTGCGAGACGGAGGAACGCCTCCGCGAGCTGGTCGCCGCCGACGTGGTCGAGGACCCCGAAGACCGGTTCCGACAGGGCACCCGGCCCCAGGACGATCTCGTGGGCCCCCAGTTCACGCAGGCCCTCGGCGCGGCTCTCGGCGCCCACGGAGGCGATGACATGGGCCCCGGCGAGGGCCGCGAGCTGGACGGCGAAGCGGCCCACCCCGCCCGCCGCACCGGTGACCAGCACCCGGCGGCCGAGTACCGAGCCCAGCCCCCGTACCGCCTGGAGCGCGGTGACCCCGGCGACCGGGAGGGCGGTGGCCGCTCCGAGGCCGACCGCTTCCGGCACGACCGCCAGGTTCGCGGTGCCGACCGCGCGCAGTTCGGCCCACGCCCCCTCCCAGCCGAAGGTGACGACCCGGCTTCCCGCCGGAGGCCCCGAGCCGTCGGCCGCGCCCCGGACGACGGTCCCGGCGGCGTCCCAGCCGGGAACCCCTCCGCCAGGGGCGCTCGCCGGACGGTCCGCGACCTCCCGGAAGTTCAGCGAGACCGCCGCTACGGCGACCAGGGCCTCGTCGTCCCGGGGCCGGGGCTCGGGCACGTCGCCGAGGTGCAGCCCCTGCGGGCCGTGAAGCACTGCTCTCATGCGGTCGTCCTTGTCCGCCCCGGAGCGCGCGTCCGGGCGCTGTGAGGAGGGCGCGGACACCAGCGGTCCGCGCCGGGGGCCGGGCCGGCCGGTACGGCCACGGTCGCCACCACCATAGAAGGTGCGGCCGCCGGTCGTGTCGTACGGATCCCAGGACACGACCCGGGCGGACGGATCAGGACCGCCGGGTGGACCCCGCGCGATGCAGGCGCCGTCGGCGAGCACGGTCACGCCTTCGCGGTGCAGGGCGAGGCCGGATTCCCACCAGGCCTTCGCGTCGGCGGTGTTGCCGGGCATCGGGCGGGCTGGGACGGTCACCAGTTTGATGTCGGCGTCGATGATGACCTGGACATTTGCAGACAAACGAGCGGCTCTTACAGTCCCGGCGGGAGGAACAGTCCGACGGGAGCGGGGCTGTTGCCGGTGGTCATGTCGGCTCCCGGGCAGTGAGGCCGACCTGGTCGGCCACGGCCTGGCGAGTGGCCTCGGGGAATGCCTCACGGGGCGCTGCTGGTCTCGCAGCTCCGGCAGCGCGCGAGCGTCACAGGTTGCCGGGATCCCCACCGTCTCCTACGAAGCTGCGCCCTGACTAGTCCCTCCGGCGCTGGGCAAGAGATGGTGGTCTCGGCTGTGTGAGCGCAGACCGCCATCCTCATGAGCGGTTGATGGATCAGGTGGCGTGGACCTCGACGGTGCGGCCGTCAGGGTCGGTGAGCATGTGACGTCCCGGGGTGAGTGGCGGGGTCGCCGCAGCGCCCCTGGTGGCCAGGCCCAGGCGGAGCGCGTCCGTTGCACGTCCCTCGCGAGCCGGGTAGAGCTCGAACACCGTGCCGCCGGGGAGGACCGCAGCGTAGTGATCGGGGCCCTGGCCGTGCCGCTCCGCGGCAAAGTCCAGGCCGAGGCCCTGGTAGAAGTGGCGGCATGCTTCAAGCTGCGGCGAGTACAGCACCAGCAAGGTCACGCCGACCGGTTTCGCTTCAGTCACGGGTTCCCTGCCCCTACCGATGTCAACGGGGAATGAACTGTAGTGCTGCGAGGGGCCTTACAGGCCGGGCGAGTTGTACGGGCCTTGCCTGGGGCAGGGCCGGTTCTCACCCGGGCCTGCCCCAGACGCCCCCGCCCCCGCGCAACGTCGGCAGACCACTCGAAGAACGGTTCCGGTCGGCGGTGTCCCCGTGGCCGTGACCGGCTCGCGCACCGGACGGCCGCCGCCGGGACACCGCGCCGACGGCTACCCCGTCACCCTCGGCGAGTGCACGGGCGGCCGGGCCCGCCGGGAGAAGCACGGCACCCTCGACGCCGTCGGCCGGCCGCTGTCCGTCGAAGCACCCTCCTGGGACGAGCGGTACGCGTACGACGCCGCCGGACGGGTCGTGCTGCGCCGCCGCACCCGGCTGTCCCGCACCCCCGACGTCTGGCGGTACGCCTACGACGCCGAGGACCGTCTCGTCTCCTGCACCACCCCCGACGGCACTGTGTGGACCTACGGCTACGACCCGCTGGGCCGCCGCAGCGCGAAGCACAAGACGGCTCCCGATGGCACCACGGCCGTCGAGACGATCCGTTTCACCTGGGACGGCCCTCTCCTCGTCGAGCAGTACGACGAGACTCCCGGCACGATCCTCACCTGGGAGTACGAGGGACACCGGCCGCTCCTCCAGTACGAGCGCAGACGGCCGGGCGACGACGACACCGACGCCCGCTTCTTCGCGATCGTCACCGACCTGGCCGGCACCCCCACTGAACTCGGACCGGCCGACGGGGAGACGGCCTGGCGCGCCCGGTCCACCACCTGGGGAACCGCGACGCGGCGAGCGGTCCTAAAATGATCGAACCGGTCGGTGTCCACCTGGGCCGCGGACTCATGCGCGTCCACACCTGCCCCAACGACCCCACCCACCCTCACCGGCTCGGCTTCCAGTGGCACGACCGCTCCACGTGGATGTCCCACCACCGCAGTCGGGCGGGCACCACAATGAAGTCGTGCCGACCCGGCAGAGTCGCGGCCCGCCGCCGGCGGTCCGGGCGATCCGTTCCGTGACGAGAGGCTCCTCGATGACCGCTTCCGCGACCGGCTGCGAGCCGGCCGACGCAGGTGACCTGGACACCCTGGTCGACGTCTACGTCCCGGCGTTCTTCGACGACCCCGTGTTCGGCTGGGTCTTCCCCGACCCGGCGCGCCGAGCGGAGGGGCTGCGGGGGTTCTTCGGCACGGTGGCCGCCTCCACCTTCGCCGGCGGCGGATCCGCGCTGCAGGCCGACGACTTCGCCGCTGTGAGCATGTTCTACCCGCCCGACGCGCCGACGCCCACCGAGGCGGACCGGCGGGAGTTCCGGGACCGGCTGGCCAGGAGCCTGGGTGACCAGGCCGATCGGGCGCTGGCCGTGATGGCACTGCTGGAGGCCCACCACCCCCACGACCTGCCCGCGCACTACTACGTCACCTTCCTCGCCGCCCTCCCCGGGCATCAGGGCCGTGGGCTGGGGACCCGCTTGCAGAAGGCGGTCTTCGCGCTCGCCGACGCGAGCGGGGCGGGCACGTACAAGGAGGCGAGCTCCCCGCGCAACCTCGCCCTGTACGAACGGTTGGGCCACCGCCGCCACGGGCCGGAGATCCACGTCCCCGACGGGCCCCCGATCTGGCCGATCTGGCGCCCCGTCCACCCCCGGCCCGCCCTACGGTGACCACGACCGCCGTCACCGCCGGGCCGAAGTCCTGGCCGCGCTGGACACCGAAGCGCTGACCGCCCTGGCAAGGGTCGCGGCCGACTTCGTGTGCAGGCTCTCGTCCGTCCTGTTCAGGGTGGGGTGGTCGGTGTAGCCGTGGGCTCCGCCGCCGTAGAAACCTTCGGGGCGGGTTTCGTTGAGGGGGGGCGCCGGTCCGGCAGCGGTGGACGAGGTCGGGGTTGGCGAGGTAGTCGCG
The DNA here is from genome assembly GCF_044744885.1 of Streptomyces sp. NPDC087215. Classification (NCBI taxonomy): domain Bacteria; kingdom Bacillati; phylum Actinomycetota; class Actinomycetes; order Kitasatosporales; family Streptomycetaceae; genus Streptomyces; species Streptomyces sp. NPDC087215. Next base: position 697,026 of record NZ_JBIUZD010000001.1, on the reverse strand, counting down.
GCCGAAGGAGACGAGGTCGGCGCCCCGCGCGAGGCCCCGGCCACGGCGTCCTCCTTGCCCGTACCGGCGGGCCGGGGGGTGACGATCAGGGCCGTCGGCCACAGCCCGCGGATCGCCGGGTCCAGCCGGTGCCGGTCTCGCTGTGGTGGAGGTAGGCGAGATCGAGCGGGGCGAGGCCGCGGACGAGGGCGGTGTACGTGCCGTACGGGTCGATCTCGTTGAGGTCGCCGAACGGGTTGGACGGGGAGATCCGCAGGCCGGTGCGGTGCGGGCCGATGGCGTCGGCGACGGCTCGGGTGGTCCACGGGTCGGTGCCGGGGGCGCGGCCGAGGCCGAGGTCGATCCGGCCGGGGTGGTAGGTGGCGAGCGTGCCGAACTGTTCGGCGACGACGTAGGGGGCGTGGTCGGGCAGCATGATGCCGCCCGCGCCGACGCGGATGTGCTCGGTGGCGGCGGCGACCTGGCCGATCATGATGGCGGTCGCGGAGCTGGCCATGGCGGTGGTGTTGTGGTGCTCGGAGATCCACGGGCGGCGGTAGCCGTATGCCTCGGCGGCCCGTGCCGGTTCGACGGTGTTGGCCAGGGCCTCGGCGGGCTGGTGGCCGTGGCGGATCGGGGAGAGGCCGAGTACGGACAGCGGGATGTTCGTGGTGCTGGTCATCAGGTTTTCCTTCGGAGGGCGGGTCGCTATGGGGAGCGGTCCGCCGATGTGGCCGGGGGCGGCCGCACGGGTGGTGCGGCCGGGACTGGCGAGGGAGGGTCAGGGTGAGGACGGCCTTGCCGGGGAGTCGGCTGTCGGCCACGGCGGCGATGGTGTCGGCCGCGGCGGCCCGGTCGCGGCGCCGGGCGATGTGCGGGCGCAGCCGGTCCGCTGCCGTCTCGGCGGCGAGCCAGGTGAGGTCCTGGTCGATGCCGCCACCGTCCATCAGGAAGAAGGTGTGGATGGTGCGGTGGCGGCGGGCCGGATCCGCGAGGAGCGCGCCCGGTCCGAAGACGGTGTCCTGGCCGGAGGCGGCCCCGGCCGTCACGAGGACGCTCCTCCGCGAGGCCGCCGCCGACCTCCGCCACCCCTGGGAACGACCCGCTCAACCCGGTCGGCTGACCCCGGCCCGCGTCCGCCGGGGGTTCAGAAACCTCCGCCCGCACCTGACCTGCCCGGCCCGTGCACCGCAACCGTCCCGGCCAGGCCCCGGCCGCCCTCCCGGATCCAAGAACCGGCATCCCGCCACCCACCACGACGTCGGCAAGACCTCAAAACGGCCCGAGAGCGTCAAAGAGCGCTCACGGGCCGGAGGACAAAGCACAAGCTGAGGGGGATTGATCCGCAGAAGCTGACCACCAAGGGAGAGTGACTCTCCGTCAGCGGAGGTCGCGCCGTGGATGACGGTCGGGTTGAGCCGCAGGCCGGATCGCCCGCACCGTACGACCCACCGGAGGCCCGTAGAGGTGTACTTCGACATGACATAAACGGTGCCGTTCGACGCCCTCCAGCGCTTCGTGGGCTCGTCGCCTCGCGCCTGGAGAACATGGAATTGCAGAGCGGCCGCCCAGGGAACACGACCTGACCTCTAGCCGACATCACGAGTTCAATTTCAGCAGCAACTTGATCTTTTCGGTCAACTCCCGTCATCTGAAAGAGGCGTGAGAGGAGTGTAAGGCAAATAGTAAGTAAAGATCGCGCAAAATGGGGGGAACTGGGCAAGCGGTTGTCCGGCAGGTCCTAGCAGTCCGACCGCGGCGCTGATCACGGCTGTGGAAGCGATGTGATCATCCTGTGCGGGTGCGGAGAACTGTCCGCACATACTGCGAGGAACCACGCGTGACAAACACGTTCCGTAGAGCTGGGCAGAGACCTGCCGCAGCGTCTGCACCGTTCTCATCCCCTCCATCGATGACGCGCTGGCGTCGAGTGGCCGCAGCGGCGGCGTTGGTCATGGCAGTGGAGACCGCGGTCGTCGTCACCACTGGTGGCACCGCGTTCGCCGTGCAGATCGAGAAGGCGCCGCGGGCGGCCGAGCCGAAGAAGGACTCGGGTTCCGCGACGGCCGACGCGACGGCCGACTCGATCGCGGCCGCCCGGATGAAGGCGAAGATCCAGAATCGGCGGATCGAAGCACTGGACCAGCGGACGGAGACCTCGTCGGTCTTCGTGAATCCCGATGGCTCCGTCACGCAGGACGCGTACGCCGGCCCGGTGCGCTACCGGGACGACAAGGGTGCCTGGCAGGACGTCGACGTCTCGCTGCGCACGATGTCGGACGGATCCGTCGCCGCGAAGGGCCACCCGCACGGCCTGCGCCTCGGCGGCAAGAGCGCTGCTCCGAAGGGCTTGAGGAAGACCGGCCAGAAGACCTCCGAGGCGGGCACGCCGCTGGTGACGCTGGAGGGCCGCACGGGCAGGCGGATCCAACTGGGCTGGTACGGAGCGCTGCCCGCGCCGACGATCGAGGGGGACGACAACAACGTCGCCCGCTACAAGGACGCTCTGCCCTCCGCGGACCTGCTGATCGAGTCGACCCGTAGCGGCTACGAGCAGTACCTCGAACTGAAGAGCCGCTCCGCTGTCGACGCGCAGGGGGCGATGACCTACAGCCTGACGGCCGAGGGGCTGAAGGCGAAGGCGCACAAGGACGGTTCGGTCTCCTTCGTCGATGCCGAGGGCAAGTCGGTCGGCGTGCTCCCCGCCCCGGTGATGTGGGACGCGCGGGTGGACGAGAAGTCCAGGGAACACACCCGCACCGCCCCCGTGGACATCAAGGTCGCGCAGGACGGCGACACCGTCACCCTGACCCTCATCCCCGACGCGAAGTTCCTCGCGGACCCCTCCACCCTGTTCCCGGTGACCATCGACCCGGCGATCAACGTGGGGGCGAGCTTCGACACCTTCGTCCAAGAGGGCCACACCACCGATCAGTCGGCCTCGACCGACCTCAAGGTCGGCAACAACGGCACCTCCCAGGTGGCGCGTTCGTTCCTGTCCTTCCCGATGAAGAACATCACGGGAAAGCAGATCACCGCCGCCAAGCTGAACCTGTTCGCCTACCACTCGTGGTCCTGCACGCCCAAGGGCTGGGAAGTCTGGTCCACCGGCGCCCCGAGTACGTCCTCCCGCTGGACGGCCCAGCCGAACTGGGTGACCAAGCACGCCACCAGCACGCAGACCAAGGGCTACTCCAGCGCGTGCAATGACGGCTGGGTCAACGCCGACGTCACATCGCTGGCCAAGACATGGGCGGCGAACGGGAGCGGCAGCAACTCCCTGGGCGTGCGGGCCGTCGACGAGACCGACCCCTACGGCTGGAAGCGGTTCAACTCCGGCAACGCCGCGAGCAACACTCCGTACCTGTCGGTCACGTACAACTCGATTCCCCAGCTCCCGACCCTGATCGCCCCGGTCGACCAGTTCGCGACCTCTGCGGGCAGCCCCGTGCTGTCGGCGAAGGCCCTGGACGGCGACGGGTCCCAGGTCACACTCGACTACGAGGTGTGGGCTGCCAACGGCAGTGCCGCACTGCGCACCGGCAGCGCCTCCGCGGCGTCGGGCGCACAGGCCACCTGGAGTCCCCCCACCGCTCTGGCCGCCGGAGCCTACAAGTGGCGGGTGCGAGCCGGTGACGGCTCGGCCACCAGCGCATGGTCCGCCTTCCGCGCCCTGACCGTGGACACCACGGCTCCCGCCACGACGTCGGTGTCCTCCACCGACTTCCCCGCCGGCCAGTGGTCGGGGACCCCGAACGACAACGGCGACTTCACCGGCTCCTTCTCCCTCACCCCGCCGTCGGCGGACGTGAAGGAAGTCCAGTGGAAGCTGGACGGCGGAGCCTGGCAGTCGGCCGCCACCACCGGCACCGTGGTGACGGTCAAGCCGTCCTTCCGTGCCGGGAAGCACACGCTGAGCGCCCGCACCAAGGACGCGGCCGGCAACACCTCGGCCGAGAAGGCCTTCGTCTTCTTCGCGGGCTCGGGGGCGGCCCTGACCGCACCGAGCGAGGGGGACCGGTCGGCGCGGCGCACCGAGCTGGCCGGCCTGGGCAAGGCCACCGACACCGGAGTGCGCTACCAGTACCGCCGGGGCGAGACGGACACGTGGAAGGACGTTCCGGTCTCCGACGTTCGCCGCAAGAGCGACGGCAGCACGCCGACGGCCTGGCCCGCGACGGTCACCACCGGTACGCCCGAGGCTCTGATCTGGAACATCACGTCCTCCCTCAGTGAGGACGGCCCTGTCGACGTCCGTGCCGTGTTCACGGATGGCACCACCACCGATGCCTCTCCCGCCAGCACCATCACGGTGGACCGCAACGCGGGTGCCGCGCCGAGCGAAGCGGTGGGACCGGGTGCGGTCAACACGCTCACCGGTGACTTCACGCTCAGCGCCATGGATGCCTCAGGGTTCTCGCTGACCGCTGCGCGTACCGCGTCGTCCCGGACCCCCGACGAGGGAGGTCGACAGGAAGGCCAGGTAGCGATCTTCGGCCCCCAGTGGACCGCCGGCACCGTGGTGGAGACGTCCGGCAGCAACTGGACGTTCCTGCGCAAGACTTCGGCATCCTCGGTCGCGGTCGTGTCCGCGGACGGGACGGAGACCGGTTTCACGGCGACCACGGGCGGCGGCTGGAAGCCCGAGCCCGGAGCCGAGGATCTCACCCTCGCCGGAAGCCTCACCGGATCGTTCACCCTGACGGAGAACGAGGGAGCCGCCTCGACCTTCACCAAGGTCGGTGCCGAATTCGGCACCTGGACGCTCTCGAGCAGTTCGCTGCCCACTCTTGACTCCACCACAAGGGTGTATTCCGAGAAGGTCACCGTGGACGGGAAGCCGCTGGCTCGCCCGAAGTACGTGATCTCGCCCACCACTGCCGTGTCGGCGTCCACGTGCGCCAACGCGCCCAGCACCAAGGGCTGCAGGATCCTGGAGTACCAGTACGCCACCACGACCACGGCCACCGGCTCCGCCCTCGGTGACTTCTCCGGCCAGGTGAACCGCATTCGTCTGTGGAACACGGCCCCCGGCGCTTCCACTGCGACGGCCACCGTGGTCTCCCAGTACTCCTACGACGACGCGGGCCGTCTGCGCGAGCAGTGGGACCCCCGGATCAGCCCGGCCCTGAAGACCGCCTACACCTACGACAACGCGGGCCGCGTTCTCACCCAGACCCCGCCGGGCGAGCTGCCGTGGACCTTCGAGTACGGCAAGGCCGGCTCAGCCGCCGTGGCCGGCGACGGCATGCTCCTGTCCGCCTCGCGCCCGACCCTGATGGCCGGAAGCAAGGACCTGGTGGACGGAGGCAAGGCCACCACGTCCCTCGTCTACGACGTTCCGCTCTCCGGAGCCAAGGCCCCGAACCAGGTCGCCGTCTCCGACACCAGGACCTGGGGGCAGACGGAGGCACCCACCGACGCGACGGCGGTCTTCCCCGCCGACCAGGTTCCTTCCTCCCACACGGGTGAGAACCTGACCGCGGGCGACTACGCCAAGGCCGTGATCACCTACACCAACGCCTCAGGCCTCGCCGTCAACACCGGCCTCCCGGGTAGGCACCTGACCACCACCCAGTACGACCAGTTCGGCAACATCGTCCTCGAGCTGAACGCGACCAACCGTGAACTTGCTCTGGGCAGCGCCGACTACCAGGTGAACACCCAGAGCGAACTGGGCATCCTCGCCGACTCTCCCGCCGAGCGTGCCGGCAAGCTGGCCACGGTCTCCGAGTACACGGCTGACGGCCAGCGGCTGGTCCGGGAGCACGGACCACTGCACCTGGTCACCTTGACCAAGGCGCTCAAGGGCGACAGCGACAGCCCCGATCTCGCCGCCGGTACCCAGATCGCAGCCCGCACCAGCACCGTCAGCAGGTATGACGAAGGCCGTCCCACCGACGGCAGCGCGCGGATCGCTCACCAGCCCACCACGACGGCGGTCGGTGCCTTCGTCGACGGCTACCCGGCCGACGGTGACGTCCGTACCACCTCGATGACCTACGACTGGGTGAAGGGGCTGCGCCTCAAGGAGATCACCGATCCCGACGGACTGAAGCTGACCCGCGCCACGGAGTACGACGCGCAGGGACGTGTCGTCAAGACCACGCTGCCCAAGTCCAGCGGTAACGACGCGGGAGCGAAGGTCACCGCCTACTGGTCCGCCACGGGCACCGGTGCCTGTGCGGGACGCCCGGAGTGGGCGGACCTCCTCTGCTCCGTCGGTCCGGCAGGGAAGATCACGGGCGGCGCGGGCAACCCGGACGCGCTGCCGACGTCGACGTACGAGTACGACCGGTGGGGCAACGTCACCAAGACCGTCGAGGTCGTCGGCGGCACATCGCGTACCAGCGTCGCGACCTACGACGCGGCCGGCCGACTGAAGCAGAGCCAGATCACCGGAGGAACCGGCACCGCCGTTCCCGATACGTCGATCACCTACGACACCGGCGACGGCTCCGTCGCGAGCTATGCCAACGGCAGCACCACGGTGCTTCGCGCCACCGACAAGCTGGGCCGTGAAGTCTCCTACGACGACGGTATCGGCAACGTCACCAAGACCCAGTACGACAGCCGCGACAGGGTCACCCGGAGCTCGAACTCGGTTCCCTCCGAGACGACGTACACCTACGACAACCCGGCCGGCCTGCCCACGCGGGTGCAGGACTCCGTCATGGGTTCCATCGGCGCGGTCACCGGCTACTACGACTCCGACGGCCGCCTGTACAAGCAGAAGCTGCCGTGGAACATGGACGTCGAGTTCAACCTCGACCCCACGGGAGCCGAGACGTCCCGGTACTGGCACTGGGAGTCCGGCTGGACCGTTCAGGGCGAGTCCCTCAGCAAGAACATCCATGACCAGGTCGTGAACCGCACCACCTACACCGGCGGCGGCGCGTACCAGGAGTACACCTACGACGCGGCAGGCCGTCTGACACGCACAGAGGACTCGCAAGTGGGTGTGACCACCCATCGTGCCTACGCCTTCGACGACAACAGCAACCGGACGTCCCTGACGACCACGATCGACGATGTCGACGGCGGTGCACCCGAGACCAGGAACACCTCCTCGTCCTACGACAGCGCCGACCGGCTCATCGTCGGCGGCACCGTGTACGACGCCTTCGGCCGGACCACCGAGCAGGCGGGTGGCGCGAAGTACAGCTACTACGCCAACGACCTGGTCCGTCAGATCTCCTCCGGTGGTAAGCGCACCACGTGGCAGCTCGACGCCATCGGCCGCCCCTCCTCCTACACGGTGGAAGAGCAGGCCGAGGACGCCACCTGGAGCACCACCGCCACCAAGAAGAACCACTACGGGGCAGATGGTGACAGCCCCGAGTGGATCCACGAGGGCGGAAGCTCCGTCAGCCGGAACCTCAAGGACCTCGCGGGCGACCTGATCGCCACCACGAGTGCCCAGGGTGATGCGGTTCTTCAGCTCAGCACCATTCACGGTGACGTCACCACCCAGATTCCGCTGTTCAGCGGCAGCACCCCCGTCGTCAACAGCTACGACGAGTTCGGCAACCTGCTCCCCGGAACCGACCCTGCTCGCTACGGCTGGCTCGGCGGCAAGCAGCGCTCCGGCGAGACGCCGAACGGCGTCACGTTGATGGGAGTGCGTCTCTACGATCCGGCCACAGGACGCTTCCTCTCCGTGGACCCGATCTACGGAGGCAACGCGAACGCCTACGAGTACTGCGGCGGAGACCCTGTCAACTGCTATGACCTCGACGGAAGGAAGAAGCAGAAGAAGCCGCGCTCGTGCGGGTTCTGGTGCAACGTCTTCACCACCGGTATCGGAGGGGTTGTCGCGGCGGTCTGCGCCCCCTTCGCCGGCCCGATCGTCTGCGGAGCGGTCGGCGGCGGGATAACCGGCTTCGCGCGCTACTGGTACACCCATCACGGGGGCCACGGGTACACCACGAAGGGCGCCGTCAGGGCAGTGCTCCTGGGGGCGGCGATCGGCGGGTTCGGTGGAGCGGTCGGCAAGCTGATCAAGAAGATCGGCGGGAAGGTGTTCCGAGGATGGGGAGACCGAGGTTCGATCAAGGCATGGGATAAATTCGTGAAGGCGCTCTGATGGGCGACTGAAGCCCCATCCCTGTGTTCACCGGGCGACCGCCCGGTGAACACAGGGCCCTTGTGATCGAATACATGTGCAGATCGGCGTGACCTCCGTCGTTTGCATGCCAATTCACACCTGGACGGCAGGGCGCCCTGGAATCCTGCCGTCCTGAATGGAACGAGCTGTTCAATGAATCACTTCTGGCGTGCCGCCTTCACGCGCGTATCCGCTGCTGCGGCTCTGGTGGGAACCATCGTCGCAGGCTCTGTGATCGGAGTTCTCCTCACGGAGGCGGAGGCAGGGCTGGGAGGGATCCTGATCCAGGGAGTGGGTGCGGGTGTCTGCTCTTTCGTCCTGTTCTCGGCGATCATCGCGTCGGTCAACACGCTTCACCTGATGGGAAATCTGGCACGCTTCGGACTCTCGTCGGCTGACGCCTCGCTCTCGGTGCACTCCGCACGCACTCTCACCGTGCCGCTCGTGCACGGCCTGCAGGAACACAGGATCGTCGAGTCCTCCCTCCAGAACCTCGGGCAGCTCAAAGGTGTTTCCCTCGAAACGAAGCACGCGGACGACGGGGAAGCCTCTGCTGTCTGTGCCGGACTGAAGGGCGGGAATGTTCTCCTGGAGCTGGCGATCTCCAGGGGGGCGGATTGTTACGAGGTGTCGATCGAGGTCCGCCCGGAGAACAGCTGGAAGAAGCTCAACGGAGGCGCGTCATGGACGGCTGCGGAGCTTGCGGCGTCCGCCGTGCTGCGCTCCGTCGGAGAATGAGTCGGACGCCCTCTTCGCTAGAAAATGATCCGTTATGACCGTGCCTGAATCTGAGTGCGGTGAGCGCGTTTCGCGCGATGTGAAAGAAATGAGCGCGAGGGGGAGGCGGTGGCCGTCCGGAGAGTGGAGCGGATCGTCAGTAAACGGGTGTACCTCGCCCGCGGCGGCCGGAGAACCCGTTGCGGGCCGCGGAGATGACCGCAGGGGCTCTGCGGCAGTGAATCCGGTACTTAGATTGTGTCCTATGTGGTGAGGCGTCGTTGTCCTCGATATGGGGCGGGGTACGTGGAGTTGGATTGTTCCGGACGGGTTGTGGGAGATCGCGGAGCCGCTGATCCCACCGTCAAAGGTGCGACCGCAGGGCGGCGGGACGCAGGACACGCCTGATGAGACGCTGTTCGCGGCGATCGTCTACGTCCTGGTCAGCGGGTGCGCCTGACGGTCGCTGCCGCCGTGCTTCGGGATGTCGAAGTCGACGGCTCACCGCCGGTTCCCGCTCTGGTCGCGGTCCGGGGTGTGGGGCCGGCTGCACGAGGAGATCCTGCACCGGCTGGACGACGCCGGCCTCCTGGATCTGTCCCGGGCAGTCCTCGACTCCGCCTACGTGAGGGCTAAAAAAGGGGGCGAACTCACAGGTCCGAGCCCCGTGGACCGGGGCAGGCCGGGCTCCAAGATGCACGTCCTGTCGGACGCGAACGGCCTGCCCCTCCTCGTCGGCTCACCGCGGGCAACACCCACGACAGCCAGGCCCTCAAGCCCATGATCATGGGTAACCAAACGAGACACGACCCCCACCGAGGCCGCTACTTCAAACCCCGCAAGCTCCACGCGGACAAGGCATACGACATCCCCGAGCTGCGGAAATGGCTTCGCGGAAAGCGCATCGGCGTCCGCATCGCCCGCAAGGGCATCGAGTCCAGCGAACGACGTGGGACGCCACCGGTGGATCATCGAACGGACCATGTCCTGGCTCTCCGGTTACCGCAGACTCAGCCCTCGCTACGAACGCCACTCCCGCAACTACCTGGCCTTCCTCGGTCTCGCCGCCGCCCTCTGCTGCTACGAACGGCTCGTCCGCCTCACCACATAGGACACGGTCTTAGAATCGGTGGCCGACCGCACAGGGGGCCGCAGACAGGGGGAGCAGATGTACGCGCAGCTCAGGGAGAAGGCCGACGCGCTGGCCCGGGTCCTGTGGCGTGAGCACACCGTCTACCGGGAGCGGGGTGGCGGGGTGGTCATACGGGGCGAGCACGTCGGGCGCTGGATCAGCCTCGCGCCCACCGGGGGCAAGGACAGGGCGCTGCTGCGCGCCGGGCGGCTCCTCGACGGCGGCACCACCGCCCCCGCGCGGACCGAGGTCGTGGTCGACCTGACGACGGGGACGACGGAACTCGCGGCCGTCTGCCGACGGCTGCTCGCCGAGGTGGCGGTGGCGGCCGAGCCCGCCACGACGCCGCGCGGCCGGGCGGGGAAGGCGTCCGAGGGCCCGGCGAAGGGACGGCGGAAAGCGAAGAGGGAGAAGAAGGAGAAGGGCGGGGCGGGCCGGACGGCACGCCCCGCCCGGCCCGCCCGGCCCCGCAAGGACCGGCACACCGGCGCGGGCTCCTGGTTCGTGCTGCTCTGTGTCGCCGGGGTGCTCGGCGTCTGGCTCTACACCCTCTTCGGCGGACGCGGGTACTGAGCCGCCCCGGAGCCGGGACCGAGGAGCCGCATCGGAGCGGGGACCGAGGAGCCGCCCCGGAGCCGGTCCGGTCAGTACCCCAGGACCGGGTAGTGGTCCGAGAGGTCGGTGTAGGTGTACCGGGTGCCCCAGCTGGACACGGTCCACGGGGCGCTCCTCTCCGGGACCACCTCGTTGGTCCAGCCCGCCGGGCGGGCGTTCCCGGCCCGGTACAGGACGAAGTCGAGGTCCTCGCGCGGGTCGCTCGGGTAGCGCTCGGCGGCGATGGAGTTCAACGCGGTGTCGAAGGAGTACGGGTGGCCGGTGCGGGCGTCGGCCCCCACCAGGCCCGCGTCGGCGAGCATCGTGCCGTACTCGGGGGTGTGCGAGTCGACGTTCATGTCCCCGGCCACGACGACCTGCTCGTCCGCCGGGATGTTCTTGGCGTCGAGGAAGGCGTCGAGGGCCTTGAACTGGCGGCTGCGCGTCCGGGCGGCCTCACCGGCCGAGCAGCCGGGGTCGGTGGACTGGGCGTGGGTGCCGACGACGTGGACGCGGGTGCCGTTCACGTCCAGGACGGCGTAGGCGAAGCCCTTGTTGGACCACCAGTCGGCGCCGCAGGCGTCCTTGTAGACGTACTGCTCCTTGCGGACGACCGGCCACTTGCTGAGGATCGTGACCCCGCCGTCCTCGGGGGTGGTGGCGGAGTAGGAGCCGCCGGTGGCGTCCCAGCCGCTCTTGCTCCGGCCCACGACCGGGGTCTGGTACGGGTACCGGTCGGCCGCGTTCGCCTTGAGGGCGTCCGAGGCGGAGTTGTCGAAGGCCTCCTGGAGGACGACGACGTCCTGCCCCTGGAAGAAGGAGGCGGCGGGGATGGCCTGGGCCCGGTGGTCCTGGCCCCAGTTCGGGTAGAGGTTCTTGGAAAAGAGAAACGTGTTGTAGGTGAGCACCTTGAGCCGCGGGGGCCCGTCGACGGCCGGGGCGGCGGTGGCGGCCGGGGCGGTCGCGGCCAGGGCCGCGGCGGCGAGCACGAGGGAAAGGGCGGCGCCGGGGGTGCGGCGGAGCGCGGCGAACGACACGTGAACTCCCATGGAGACGTGGGGGGTTGAGTGCTGGCGCCGCACATACAACCAGCCGTGGTTACCTTCCGGTAGCCTTTGGGTGCCGGGAATCTGGCCGTGCTCGCACGAGTGCGCCAATTCTCTGGCCGGAGTCGGAATTGTCCCCTTTTGAACCAGGTAGAATGCGCGCATGACCCTCGCGAACTCGCAGATCTTCAAGACGGACCTCGGTCCGCTCAACCCCGTCTGGGCCGAGCTGATCCTCGGCCTGGTGGTGTTCGGAATCACCTTCCTGATCCTGGCGAAGGGCATCCTGCCGAAGATCAAGCGCACGCTCGACGAGCGTGAGGACGCCATCGACGGCGGCAGCGAGCGCGCCGACGACCTGCGCGCCGAGGCCACCCAGGTCCGTGAGCAGTACGAGGCCGAGCTGGCCGAGGCGCGCCACGAGGCCGCCCGTATCCGCTCCAAGGCCGTCGAGGAGGGCTCGGCCGCCATCGCCGCCGCCCGCGCCGAGGGCAACGCCGAGCGCGAGACCATCCTCGCCACCGGCAGCGCGCAGATCGCCGCAGAGCGCGCCGCCGCCGAGCGCGAGCTCAACGCCGACGTGGACGCCTGGGCGCACGCCCTCGCCACCCGTATCGTCGGCGAGCCGGTCGGCGCCGACCGCGTCTGATCCGTCCGTCCCCGAAGGGGCCGCCGCCCAGGGCCACCAGCGCCCGGGTGACGGCCCCTTCGTCATGCCTGCCCGTCATGGACACGAACCCGAGAGGATGCCGGACGTGAGGAACGACCCCGTGGAACGAGCCGGACGCGACGAGCGGACCCCGGCGGGCGGCGCCCCCGCCCTGGCGGCCGGTCACCGGACCCCGGCGGCCGACCCCGTACCCCCGCCCGTCGGCGGAGTGCTCTGGAGCGTCGCCGGAGACGTCCGGGCCCTGATGATGCTGCCCGCCGCCCTCGCCCTCCAGGTCGCCCACCCCGCGATAGGCGCGGGCGTCGACGACCACTCCGTCTTCCGCACCGACCCCTGGGGCCGGGGCGAGCGCTCCCTGAGCTCCGTCCAGCTGTGGATATACGGAGGCGAGGACGCCGCACGGGAAGGGCGCCGCCTGCGGAGACTGCACCGCGACATCCAGGGCACCGACACCCGGGGACGCCGCTACCACGCCCTCACCCCGGCCCACTACTCCTGGGTGCACGCCACCGGCTTCCCCGTCTACACCCGGGGCCTCGGCCTCCTCACCCGCCCCCTCACCCCCGCCCAGGAACGGCAGCTGTACGCCGAGTGGCTCCAGGTCGGCCGGATCCTCGGCATCCACGACCGGGACATGCCCCAGACGATCGAGGAGTTCTGGCCGTACTACCGCAAGGTCCTCGCCGAGGAGCTGGAAGCCACCGTCGTCGTCCGCGAACTGCTCGACCCCGATCTGCCGGTGCCCGCCCCCGACCGGGGCCCGCTGCCGCTCAGGCTCGCACTGCGCCTGCTCTGGCCCGTGCTGCGCCGCCCGTTCCTGCGGCTGCGCGCCTTCCTCACCGTGGGCCTGATGCCGCCGGACGCCCGGCGGGCCATCGGCCTGGACTGGACCGACGCCCAGGAACGGACGCTGCGCCGGGTCGCCCGGGTCGTCCGGGCCGTCGTCCCCGTGCTGCCGGAGCGGCTGCGCTATCTGCCGCAGGCCCGGAAGGCGCGCGAGGCCGCCCGCCGCGCGACGCGCTGACGGACGGCCCCGGACGGACGTGGCGGCTCAGTGCCCGCCGCGCTCCCCGGACTCGTGCACGGAGTTCGTCGCCGCGATCTTCTTCCACGACTTCGGCTGCACCGGCTTCGGTGCCGCCGCCCGTCCGGCCGGACCACCGGACCCGGGCGCCGCGGCGGGAGCGGACGGACCGACCGCCGCCGCCGCCGGGGCGGACGGCTTCGACGGCTCGTACAGCCAGGTGTCGAAGAGCGCCGCCAGCGGCTTCCCCGAGACCTGCTCCGCGTACCGGACGAAGTCCGCCACGCGCGCGTTGCCGTACGCGAACCTCTGCGGCCAGCCCTTCAGGATCGTGAAGAAGCCCTCGTCGCCGATCTCGTTGCGCAGCGCCTGGAGCGCCAGCGCGCCCCGGTCGTAGACGGCGATGTGGAACTGGTCGTCCGGACCCGGGTCACCCGGCCTCACCGTCCAGAACGGGTCCTGAGCCGTCCGCGTGGCGTACACGTAGTCCGCCAGCTCCTGCGCGGTGCCCTCGCCCTCCTTCTCCGACCACAGCCACTGGCTGTAACGGGCGAAGCCCTCGTTGACCCAGATGTCCTTCCACCCGTGGACGGACACGCTGTCGCCGTACCACTGGTGCGCCAGCTCGTGCACGACCACCGACACGTTCGCGCCGTTGGCGAACTGCCGCGGGCTGTAGAACGGGCGGGTCTGCGTCTCCAGCGCGAAACCGCTCGTCACGTTCGGCACGTATCCGCCGAGCGCGTTGAACGGGTACGGCCCGAACACCGACTCCAGCCACTCCGCGACCTCGGTCGTCCGCTCGATCGAGGCACGTGCCGCACCCGCGTTGTCGCCGAGGTCCTTGCTGTACGCGTTGAGGACGGGCAGACCGTTCGCGGTCCGGTCCGTCGTGATGTCGAACTTCCCGACGGCGAGCGTGGCCAGATAGGTCGCCTGCGGCTTGTTGGAACGCCAGTTGAACCTGGTCCAGCCGAGGCGCGAGGACTGCGACTGCAGGACGCCGTTGCTGATGGCCTGGGTGCCGTCCGGCACCGCGACCGACACGTCGAAGGTGGCCTTGTCCAGCGGGTGGTCGTTGGACGGGAACCACCAGGCGGCCGAATCCGGCTCCTGCGCGGCGACCCCGCCGTCGGGAGTACGGGCCCAGGCGGTCCAGCCGTCGATCTTCACCTCGGACGGCTTGCCCGCGTAACGGACGACGATCGAGACCTGCCGGTTCTTCTCCAGCGGGACCGCCGGGGTGACCTCCAGCTCGTGCGAGCCCGACGTGGCGAACCGCGCCACGCGCCCGTTCACCCGGACCTCGCTCACCTTCAGACCCAGATCGAGGTTGAACCGGGACAGGTTCTGCTTGGTGGTGGCCAGGATCGTCGCCGTGCCCTCCAGGAGGTCCGTGGCCGGCTGGTAGGTCAGACGCAGGTCGTAGTGCGAGACGTCGTAGCCGCCGTTCCCGCTGGCCGGATAGTAGGAGTCGCCGATGCCCGGCGCCCCGGGAGTGAAATCGGCCGCCGATGCCGGGATCGCCAGCAACAAGGAGGCCGCGAGGGCGCTCGGAACGATGATTCTGCGGTGCACGGGTGCTCCCCAAGTCATAAGAAACGTAAGACGCGCGGGTGGTCGTCGATCCTTAGTTCGGACACTATTCAGCGCTCCGACGCACCGTCACGTCCAGAGGACCCCCTGTCACACGATCGCCATTCGGCCGACACGAACCCCACCGGCCACGGCACGACCCCGAATCGACCCTGATTCCCTCCGGCACCCTTTTGCGCGGGAGTCGACCGGGGTACGTTCCCGCCCATGCCGATGCGAACGCGGAGAACCCGCGGAGCCCGACCGCCGTACGGAACCCTCGTGGCCGCGGCGACCGCCGCCCTGCTCGCGACCCTGGTCACCCCCGCGGGCGCGCGGGCGGAACCGGCCGCGCCCGCCCCGGCGACCGCCGTGAAGGAGTCCCGCCCGGTCCACTCGTACGCCGACGCCGTCCGCGAGTCCGTCTGGGTCGACACCGGACTCGACGGCGACGGCGACGGGCGTGCCGACCGGGTCGCCGTCGACATCGTCCGCCCCCGGGAGACCGCCGCCACCGGCCGCAAGGTCCCGGTCATCATGGACGCCAGCCCGTACTACGCCTGCTGCGGACGCGGCAACGAAGGCCAGAAGAAGACCTACGACGCCGACGGGAAGCCCGTCCAGTTCCCGCTCTACTACGACAACTACTTCGTCCCGCGCGGCTACGCCTTCGTCGCCGTCGACCTCGCCGGGACCAGCCGCTCCGACGGCTGCGACGACGTCGGCGGACGCTCCGACGTCCAGTCGGCCAGAGCCGTCGTCGACTGGCTCAACGGACGCGCCCGCGGCTACACCTCCCGCACCGGCGACACCCGCTCCCGCGCCACCACCTGGAGCACCGGGAACGTCGGCATGATCGGCAAGAGCTGGGACGGCACCGTCGCCAACGGAGTCGCCGCCACCGGCGTCGAGGGCCTGAAGACCATCGTCCCCATCGGCGCCATCTCCTCCTGGTACGACTACTTCCACTCCCAGGGCGCCCCCCTCTACAACGCCAACCCGAGCTGGCTCTCCGCGTACGTCAACAGCCCCGAGGCACAGACCCGGTGCGGCGCCGTCCAGGACCGGATCACCGCGGGCACCCCCTACAGCGGCGACCGCACCCCCGCCTGGACCGAGCGCGACCACGTGCGGAACGCCGACAAGGTCAGGGCCAGCGTCTTCGTCGTCCACGGACAGCAGGACCTCAACGTCCGCGCCGGACAGTTCGGCCAGTGGTGGGACGCCCTCGCCGCCCAGGGCGTCGAGCGGAAGATCTGGCTCTCCCAGACCGGCCACGTCGACCCCTTCGACTTCCGGCGCGCCGACTGGGTCCGCACCCTGCACCGCTGGTTCGACCACTACCTCCTCGGCTACGACAACGGCATCGACCGCGAACCCGTCGCCGACATCGAACGCGCCCCGGACGTCTGGACCACCGACCGGCAGTGGCCCCCGCGCACCACCGCGACCACCACCCTGCGGCCCGCCCCCGGGGAGCCCGCAGGACCCGGCCGCCTCGGCCGCGCCCCCGCCGCCCCCGGCACCACCACCACCTTCACCGACGACCCCGGCCTCGGCGAGCTCGACTGGGCCGCGCGGATCGACACCGCGACCCCCGAGAAGGCAGGGTTCGTCACCCGCCCCCTCTCCCGCGACCTGCGCGTCTCCGGCTCCTCGAAGGTCACCGTCACCGTCACCCCGACCACCACCACCGCGCACCTCTCCGCCGTCCTCGTCGACCTCGGCCCCGCCACCATCCGCGACTACAACGCCCCCGGCGAAGGCATCACCACCCTCACCGGACGCAGCTGCTGGGGCGCGAGCACCCCCGGCGACAGCGCCTGCTACAAGGACACCGCCGCCCGCACCACGAACGTCGGACAGACCGTCGTCAGCCGGGGCTGGGCCGACCTCGGCACCTGGGCCGACCCGGGCAGGGGACGCCCGCTGACCCCCGGCCGGGCGTACACCCTCACCCTCGACCTCGCCGCCACCGACCACGTCGTCCCCGCCGGCCACCGCCTCGCCCTGATCGTCGGCGGCACCGACCGGGACCTCCTGGACCCGCCGTCCAGCACACCGACCCTGACCCTCGACCTCAGCCGCACCTCGGCGAAGATCCCGCTGGTCGGCGGCGCGGGGGCCTTCACCCGCGCCACCACGGGACCCCACCCGGCCCCGGCAGCCCCCTCCCTCGGCGCGGCCCCGGCACCGCGCGGCACCACCCCGCCGGCCGCCGTCGACGGGCCGCGCCTGCCCGCCCCCGGATCCGCCCGATGACCCCCCGTACGACGGCCCCCCGCCCGAAGGGCCGAGGCCCCCGGCGCGCCCTCGCCCTCGCGGCGGGGGCCGCCGCCCTCGCCCTGCCCCTCGTCACCGTCCCCGCCAAGGCGGCGGACAGCACGCCTGCGAAGCCGCCGCCGCGCACCGGATTCGAGACCAGCGCGGGCGCCCGGTGGACCACCGGGACCGAGGAACGGGACTTCCTCACCGCCGTCGCCCGGGTGCGCGACCGAGTGACGCTGCGGACCGTCGGCACCACCGCGCAGGGCCGCCCGCTCCGCCTCGTCTCCCTCGGCACCGGCCGCACCACCGTGCTGCTCGTGTGCAGCCAGCACGGCGACGAACCGGCCGGGCGCGAGGCCTGCCTCAGCACCGTCCGCGACCTGGCCTTCGGCCAGGACCCGAAGACCCGCCGCTTCCTCGCCCGCACCACCCTCCTCGTCCTGCCCACGGCGAACCCCGACGGCCGGGAGGCCGACACCCGGGGCAACGGCGACGGGATCGACATCAACCGCGACCACCTCGCCCTGCGGACCGCCGAGGCGCGGGCGGTCGCCGCCGTCCTGCGCGACCGGCGGCCCGAACTCGTCTACGACCTGCACGAGTACGGCGCCACCCCCCGCTACTACGACAAGGACCTGCTCGCCCTCTGGCCCCGCAGCCTCGACACCGACCCCCGCGTCCACGACGAGTCGAACACCCTCTCCGAGCAGTACGTACGTCCCATGGCGGCGCTCGCGGGCCACAGCACCGGGATCTACGGCATCTGGACCGACCCGCTGACCGGGAAACCGGTCAAACAGGTCGCGGGCGACGGACAGGAACGCATCCTGCGGAACACCGCGGGCATCAAGCACTCCGTCGGCCTCCTCGTCGAGACCCGGGTGGACGCCTTCGACGAGGACGAACAGCACGACCCCTCCCTCAACCACCGCCGCCGCGTCGCCACCCAACGCGCCGCCCTGGAGGGCGCCTTCGCCTACGTCAAGGAGCGGAACGTACCGCTCGCGGTGGCCACCACGGCCGCCCGCGCCGCCGGATTCGCCGACCGGGGCCCGGTCTACCTCGGCGGCGCCGACAACGATCCGGCGGAGCCCGACGAGATCCTCGCCGACCCGCCGTGCGGATACCGGCTCGACGCCGCCCAGTACGCCCTGGTGGGCGACGAACTCGCCCTGCACGGCGTCACCGTACGGCCCGAGGGAGCGGGGGCGTTCGTGCCGCTCCGCCAGTCCCGCCGGGCCCTCGTCCCGCTCCTCCTCGACACCCGGGCCACCTACCACCTCGTCGGCGGGAGCCCCGTGGAGAAGTGCTGACCAGGGACCGCGCCCCGGACCCCGTACGCGCCGCCGATCCCCGCGCGTACGGGTCCGAGCCCCCGGCCGCGCGTACGGGACCGGGGCCCGGTCGCTGACTCAGACGCCCTCCACCAGGGCCGCCGCACGCTCCGCGCAGCCCCAGGCGACCGTCACCCCCGCACCCCCGTGCCCGTAGTGGTGGACCAGACGCCCGCCACCCGGCAGGGACACCGCCTCGATCCTGACCCCGCCCACCCGCGTCGGCCGCAGACCCACCCGGTGCCCGAGCACCCGGGCCCCCGCGATCTCCGGGCGCACCCGGGCGCACCGGGCCACGATCGCCGCCGCCGTCACCTGATCGGGCACCAGCCGCTCGTCCTCCTCCTCGGCGGTCCCGCCCAGCACCAGCCGTCCCGGCTGCGGGAAGAAGTACGTCGTACCGGTCGCCTCCGCCTTCGCCGAGGTGAACCACTCCTCGATCCCCGGGTTCTCCACCAGCACCAACTGGCCCCGCACGGGCCGCAGCGCCGGATCGGGCACCAGCTCGCGCGCCGCCGTCCCCGCGCAGTTCACCACCACCCGGGCCCGTGCCGAAGGCTCCTCGAAACCGGTGACCGGACGCCGCTCGAAGAGCCCTCCCGCCGCCTCCAACCGGCGCCGCAGCCACACCAGATGCACCGGCATGTCGACCAGCGGGAGCCGCGCCCCGAGACCCGTCGCGTACGGCCCCGGCACCTCCTCCGGCGCCAACTGCCGGAGCCCCGGCACCTCCCGCGCCCACGGGCCCAGTTCCGTCAGGACGGTGTCCGCGTGCACCCCCGGCACCAGCCGCACCCCCGTCGTCCCGGGATCGGCGGCCAACTCCTCGTACACGCGCAGCGATTCCAGCGCCCACCGCCCCACCTCGGCCTCGGGCTCGATGCGGTACGGCCACCACAGCGCGCCCGCCACCGCCGAGGTCGTCGCGGTCACGTCCTCCCGCGACCAGACCCGTACCCGCAGTCCCCGCTCCGCGAGCGTCACCGCGGTCGTCAGACCCACGACCCCGCCACCCACCACGATCACGTCGTTCTCCATGGCCGGGACCGTACCGGGACCGGGACATTTCCGGGACCGATCAGCCATGGAACCGGAGGCTCCCCGGCGGAATGCTGGACTCATGCCGGTCCCGTACACGCCCCTCGACCTCACCCCCGCCGACCTTCCCGGCGGCGCTCCCGCGGTACGCCCGCCGACCGGCGACGCACCCCCGCCGACCGACGACACGAACCTCCTGTCCCACGGAACGGACCTTCCGGTCGTCGACACGGGCCTCCCGGCCGAGGAGACGGACCTCCTGGTCGACGGCCGGTCCCTGCTCCGGCGGCTCGACGCCTGCGAGGGCGCCGACACCGTCTCACCGCTCGCGGGCGACCTGCGCCCCGTCCTGCGCCCCGAGCACGTCCGGCTCCTCCTCGCCCCGGGCCCCGCCGCCCGCCGGGTGATCTACTCCTGCCCCGACTGCGACGACCCCGGCTGCGGAGCCGTCACCGCCGTCGTCGAGCGGGACGGCGACGACGTCGTCTGGCGCGACTTCCGCTGGCAGACCGGCCCCGACACCGACCCGGTCCGCGACGGATACCCCGGCGTCGGCCCGTACCGCTTCCACGGCCCCGGCTACCGGGCCGCCCTGCGGGCGCTCCCCGCCCCGGTCCCCGCCCCGTGCCCCTGAGCCGGTCCCGCCGTCACCTAGGATTCGTATCCTGATGACTGCAACCCTCGTCGCCAAGGACCTCGCCGCCGGCCACGGCGAACGCACCCTCTTCGCCCAGCTCGACCTGGTCGTCGCCCCCGGCGACGTCATCGGCCTCGTCGGCGTCAACGGCGCCGGCAAGTCGACGCTGCTGCGCCTGCTGGCCGGGACCGACACCCCGGAGGAGGGCGAGGTCCGGCTCTCCCCGCCCACCGCCGCCGTCGGCCACCTCCCGCAGGAGCCCGAGCGGCGCGCGGGCGAGACCGTCCGCGAGTTCCTCGCCCGGCGCACCGGTGTCGCCGACGCCCAGACGGCCATGGACCAGGCCACCCAGGGCCTGGTCGACGGCACCCCCGGCTCCGACGACGCGTACGCCGTCACCCTGGAGCGCTGGCTGAACCTCGGCGGCGCCGACCTCGACGAACGCGCCGAGGAGGTCGCGGCCTCCCTCGGCCTCACCGTCGGGCTCGACCAGCCCATGACCTCCCTCTCCGGCGGCCAGGCGGCCCGCGCGGGCCTCGCCTCCCTGCTGCTCTCCCGCTACGACGTCTTCCTGCTCGACGAGCCCACCAACGACCTCGACCTGGAGGGCCTGGAGCGCCTGGAGACCTTTGTGAAGGGGCTGCGCGCGGGCACCGTCGTCATCAGCCACGACCGCGAGTTCCTCACCCGCACCGTCACCAAGGTCCTCGAACTCGATCTCGCCCAGCAGCAGATCACCCTCTACGGCGGCGGCTACCAGGCCTATCTGGAGGAGCGGGACACCGCCAGGCGCCACGCGCGCGAGGAGTACGACGAGTACGCGGGCCGCAAGGCCGCCCTCGAAGCACGCGGGCACATGCAGCGGTCCTGGATGGACAAGGGCGTCAAGAACGCCCGCCGCAAGTCCACCGACGGCGACAAGCTCGGCCGCAACGCGCGCAGCGAGGCCAGCGAGAAGCAGGCGGCGAAGGCCCGCCAGACCCAGCGCATGATCGAACGCCTCGACGTCGTCGACGAGCCCCGCAAGGAGTGGGAGCTGCGGATGGAGATCGCCCCCGCGCCGCGCTCCGGCTCGGTCGTCGCGACCCTCCGCGGGGCCGAGGTGCGCCGGGGCGACTTCGCCTTCGGCCCGGTGACCCTCCAGATCGACTGGGCCGACCGGGTCGCGGTCACCGGCGCCAACGGCGCGGGGAAGTCCACCCTGCTCGCCGCCCTCCTGGGGCGTCTGCCGCTGGACTCCGGCGACGCGGTCCTCGGCTCGGGCGTCGTCGTCGGCGAGGTCGACCAGGCCCGCAAGCTGTTCCACGGCACCGAGACGCTCCTGGAGGCGTTCTGCGCGGCCGTGCCCGACACGGAGCCCGCCGAGGTCCGCACCCTGCTCGCCAAGTTCGGTCTGAAGGCCGTCCACGTGCTGCGGCCCGCCACCACCCTGTCCCCGGGCGAGCGGACCCGGGCCGCCCTCGCCCTGCTCCAGGGCCGGGGGGTGAACCTGCTGGTCCTCGACGAGCCGACCAACCACCTGGACCTGGTGGCCATCGAGCAGCTGGAGTCCGCGCTCGACTCGTACACCGGCACGCTGCTCCTGGTCACCCACGACCGGCGGATGCTCGACGCGGTCCGCACCACCCGCCGGATCGAGGTCGCCGACGGCAAGGTGACCGAGCTCTGACGGCCCGCCCGGACGGCCGGGGCCCCGCCGCCTCGCACGGCCGCGGATCGGGCCGTGAACTGTAACCGTACGGCTCTCCACGGGACGGGAACGCCGGGCCGGACGGCCCGGCACCCCTCCGCCCCGTGGACGGCGCACCCCCTGGAGGCACCATGACCGACGACGGCATCACCCGGCTCCTCGCGATGCTGGACGACCTCGACGCGGACGTCGACGCCACGATCGACCTCGCGGACGAGATCGCGGCGACGGGCGACCGGGCGCTGCTGCCCCGGCTGACGGCCGAGCTCGGGAGGGCGGTCGAGGAGCGCAACGGGTACGCCCGCGAGCTGCTCGGCGGGCTCGTCGCGGGCCTCGGCGGCGCCGAGACCCTGCCCGTCCTGGTGCGGGCCTCCGCGGTGGACCTCGGCGACGACCAGGACGGTCTGGCCGCCGAGATCGTCGATCTCGTCCAGGCCGACCCGCAGCGCGCCGGGAGCCTCCTCCGGCCGCTGACGGAGGACGACGACCTCGCCGTCGCGCACCGCGCCGACTGGGCCCTGCGCTTCCTGCCGTAGCGCGAGGGGCGGCCACGGCCCGGCGCGGTGGCCGCCCGCGGTGCCGAGGGCGGGGGCCTACCAGTAGCCGCTGCAGCTCACGTTGCCCGTGCCGGTGTCACGGATGCAGACGCGGTAGTAGAAGCCGCTGCCGCCCAGCATGTTCGACCAGTCGGAGCCGGGGTTGGGGAACTTCACCTGGAGGCTGCGCACCAGCGGACCGTCGTAGCCGTCGTGCTTCTCGATGGAGCCGTACTTGTCCCACCACTGGTTCCCGGTGGGGTCGGTGACCCGGACCCAGGCGGCCTGGCACTTGGGGGACCAGCGCAGCTCCGCCCGGAGACCCCCGTCGGCGGTGGCGGTCTGCTTGGTGACGGCGTCGCCGTCACAGGCCTGCGACACCGGGCCGAGGTTGTCGCACCCGGCGTTGCTGCACCCGGCTGCGTAGGACGTCCCCGCGAGGGGGACGAGGGCCATCGTGAGGGCGGCGGCTGAGACCGTCGCCAGTCTGGTCAGCACACGTTGCATCGGGGGACGACCTTCCTGATCGGATGGGCCCGCGGGCTCCGCCGCGGCCGGATTCGATCTTGTTCCGTCGGCCCGGGAGGGTCAACGGAAGGCCGGTGTCCCGGGACGCGGGGTTCTCCGGACAGAGGACGTCCGCGTGTGCGGGGGCAGGAGCACACGGGACGAGTACGGCGGATCGGACCACGCCGGAAAATCTCAGAAGCGAACCGGAGACGTCCCGTCGGCCGGGCGGGACGATCCCCGGCGGTGTCAGGGCCCCGAGAACCGGGCACGACCGACCGGACAGGCACGACCGACCGGACAGGCTCGGCCGGGCAGCCGGGCAGCCGGGCAGCCGGGCAGCCGGGCAGCCGGGCAGCCGGGCAGCCGGGCAGCGCAGACAGGCACGGGCGGGCGGGCAGGCGGGCAGACAGGTACGGGCGGGCGGGCAGGCGGGCAGACAGGTACGGGCGGGCGGGCAGGCGGGCAGACAGGTACGGGCGGGCAGGCAGGCACGGGCAGGCGGGCGGGACCGGCCCGGAGCACGACGCTCGCGTCACCCGGCCGCCGTGTCGCCGGGACATCCGAGCGGTTCCGCCACGGGGGCGGCCCGGCGTCTCGCACCCGTACGCCCCCGCACCTCGGGCCCGCCCCGACGCGTGCGCGGCCCCGTTACGCGTCGGTGCCCCGGGTCCGTACGCCCGGCGCCACGCACCCCTGCGTGGCGCCCGTAGATGCCCTGGCTCGTGGCGCTCCTGCGGACCGGGCCGTGACGGCTCGTACGGAGCCGGGCAGGGATGCTCCCCACGCCCGTGGTGCGGCGCTCGTACGCGTCGCGGACCGTGATCGCTCGTGCGGACCCGGCGCGCGGCGCCCGTACGGACGGGACCGTGACGCTCGTACGGAGCCGGGCCGTGGCGCGTTCGTGCCCGGACCGTGTGCTCACGCGTACCGGAGAGCGGCGCCCCGCCCCCGGGGCGGACGGCGCCACTCTCCCGGAGGCCCTCAGCGGCGCTTGCCGCCGCCCTCGCCCAGGAGGCCCGCCTTGCGCAGGGCGTCGGCCATCGCGCCGTTCACGGGCGCGGGCGTGCCGGAGCGCTCCCGGCCGCCCTGACCGGCCTGCCCGCCCTGAGCACCCCGGCCGCCCTGGCCGCTCTGCGCACCTCGGCCGCCCTGGCTGCCCTGGCCGCTCTGCGCACCTCGGCCGCCCTGACCGCCCTGGCCACCGCGCTCGGACCGGCGGCCACCGCCACCGCCCTGCCGCTGCTGCGGCGGACGGCCGGAACGGTCGCCCTGCCCCTGGCCGCCCCGCTCGCGCCGCGCCCCGCCCTCGGGAGCCTCGGCGCCCACCTGGTCGTCCAGGCGCAGCGTCAGCGAGATCCGCTTGCGCGGGACGTCCACGTCGAGCACCTTGACCTTGACCACGTCACCGGGCTTGACCACGTCACGCGGGTCCTTGACGAAGGTCTTCGACATCGCGGAGACGTGCACCAGACCGTCCTGGTGCACACCGATGTCCACGAACGCCCCGAAGGCGGCGGCGTTGGTGACGACCCCCTCCAGGACCATGCCCGGCTCCAGGTCCCCGATCTTCTCGACGCCGTCCTTGAAGGTGGCGGTGCGGAACGCCGGGCGCGGGTCGCGGCCCGGCTTCTCCAGCTCGCGCAGGATGTCCGAGACCGTCGGCAGACCGAAGGTCTCGTCGACGAAGTCGGCGGCCCGCAGCGAGCGCAGCCGGGACGCGTCACCGATGAGCGCGGCGACCTCGCCGCCCGTCGCCTTCACCATCCGCCGCACCACCGGGTACGCCTCCGGGTGCACCGACGAGCCGTCCAGCGGGTCGTCCCCGCCCCGGATGCGCAGGAATCCCGCACACTGCTCGTACGCCTTCGGGCCCAGCCTGGCCACGTCCTTGAGCGCCCGGCGGGAACGGAAGGGACCGTTGGCGTCCCGGTGCGCCACGATGTTCTCCGCGAGACCGGAGCTGATGCCCGAGACCCGGCAGAGCAGGGGCGCGGAGGCGGTGTTGACGTCCACGCCGACCCCGTTCACACAGTCCTCGACGACCGCGTCGAGGGAGCGCGAGAGCTTCACCTCGGCCAGGTCGTGCTGGTACTGGCCCACACCGATGGACTTCGGGTCGATCTTCACCAGCTCGGCCAGCGGGTCCTGGAGCCGCCGCGCGATGGAGACGGCGCCGCGCAGCGACACGTCCATGCCCGGGAGTTCCTGCGAGGCGAAGGCGGACGCGGAGTAGACCGAGGCGCCCGCCTCCGAGACCATCACCTTGGTCAGGTTCAGCTCGGGGTGCTTCGCCAGGAGTTCGGCCGCCAGCTTGTCGGTCTCGCGGGAGGCCGTGCCGTTGCCGATGGCGACCAGCTCGACCGCGTGCTCCTTCGCGAGGCGCGCCAGCCGCTCCAGGGCCTGGTCCCACTTGTTGGCGGGCACGTGCGGATGGATGGTGTCCGTGGCCACGACCTTGCCGGTCGCGTCGACCACGGCGACCTTCACACCGGTGCGGAAACCGGGGTCGAGGCCCAGCGTCGCCCGGGTGCCCGCCGGTGCGGCGAGCAGCAGGTCGCGCAGGTTCGCCGCGAAGACCCGTACCGCCTCGTCCTCGGCGGCCGTCCGCAGCCGCAGCCGCAGGTCGATCCCCAGATGGACCTGGATACGGGTCCGCCAGGCCCAGCGGACCGTGTCCTGGAGCCACTTGTCGCCGGGGCGCCCCCGGTCGGCGACACCGAAACGACCCGCGACGATCCCCTCGTACGAGGAGGGCCCGGGGGTCTCCGAGGGCTCCTCCGGCTCCAGTTCGAGGCTGAGGACGTCCTCCTTCTCGCCGCGCAGCATGGCGAGCACCCGGTGCGAGGGCAGCGCGGTGAACGGCTCCGCGACGTCGAAGTAGTCGGCGAACTTGGCGCCCGCCTCCTCCTGGCCCGCGCGGACCTTCGCCACCAGCCGGCCCCGGCCCCACATGCGCTCGCGCAGCTCCCCGATGAGGTCGGCGTCCTCGGAGAACTTCTCGGCGAGGATCGCCCGCGCGCCCTCCAGGGCGGCCGGGGCGTCCGCGACGCCCTTGTCCGCGTCGACGAAGCCCGCCGCCGCGGCGGCGGGCTCCACCGAGGGATCGGCGAGCAGTCCCTCGGCCAGCGGAGCGAGCCCCGCCTCACGGGCGATCTGCGCCTTCGTCCGCCGCTTGGGCTTGAACGGCAGATAGATGTCCTCCAGGCGCGCCTTGGTGTCGGCGGCCCGGATCGCGGCCTCCAGCGGCTCGGTCAGCCTGCCCTGCTCGCGCACCGAGTCCAGGACAGCCGACCTGCGGTCCTCCAGCTCGCGCAGATAGCGCAGCCGCTCCTCCAGGGTGCGCAGCTGCGTGTCGTCGAGCGTCTCGGTCGCTTCCTTGCGGTAACGCGCGATGAACGGCACGGTCGAACCGCCGTCGAGCAGCTCGACGGCTGCCTTCACCTGTCGCTCGCGTACGCCGAGCTCCTCGGCGATCCTTGCTTCGATGGACGTCGTCACGGTGTCCCGACTCGCCTTCTCGTGCCTCAAGCTTGCGAGTGCATTCTGCCGGGTCGCTCACCCGTATGCGGCAACCGACCCGTCCCGCGCGCGTCCCCGGCCGTTCCCGGCCCGGCTCAGCCCTTGCCGATGAGGTCCGGCGGGAAGGCGCCGGCACCGGCCGCCGTGACCAGGAAACCGCGCCCCAGCTCGGTCAGCCGCTCGACCCCGGCGGCGCCCAGGTGCTCGTAGGGGGCGGAGTCCAGACGGTCCGTGTGGTCCTCAAGGTCGGCGCGCAGCGCCGTCCCCGACTCCGTCAGCTCCCCGTCGGCGTCGAGCAGCCCGCGCCCGCGCAGCCGCTCCGCCGCCGCGTCCCAGTCGGCCCGCCGCCAGCCCCGGGAGCTGAGGAACCAGCGCGGGGTCATGCCCTTGCCGGTGGCGGTGTGGGAGACGAGCGCCTCGACGGGGTCAAGCCCGGCGAAGAGCAGGGCCACGAGGTGTCCGTCGCCCCGGTGCTCGCGCAGCAGGCCCGCGGCGTGCCAGTACACAAGGTGCGGTTCCCCGGGCACCGGCAGGTCCGCGTGGGCCGAGTACAGCGGCCGGGCGTGCCGGGTGCAGGCCTCGGTGGCGCGCAGGGCGAGCCGCGCCGCCTCGGCCATCTCGGGGGAGGCGAGGGTCTCCTCGCCGAGCAGGCGGCGCAGGGTGGTGTCGGCGGCGCGCAGCCGCGCGGCCAGCACCTCGGCGGGGGAGGCGGTCTCCCAGACGGCGGGGAGGTGCCGGGCGAGCAGCTCGTGGCTGTAGTTGTAGAAGGTGGCGGCGACGGTCCCGGCGCCCACCGCGCCGAGCGCGGCGCTGCGCAGGGCGAGCCGGGCCGCGCTCTGGTCGGTGATGCCGAGGGCCGCGAACTCGCGGTCCAGGTCGGGTGAGAAGAACAGCGAGGAGTGCAGCGGGTTGAGGGCGTTGTGGCAGCGTCGTCCCGCGCGCGGCGGCAGTCCGGTCGTCATGCCCCCGCACATTACCGACTGGTTGGTACGCCGTGAACCGTCAGGACCGGACACCGTGCCCGCCGGTGGCGCGGACGGTGGCAGAAAAGGTGGGGTGAGCGTCATTGCGGTCGCCCGCTCCCGGCTCCGAGGATGGGGTCATGACGCAGCGACCCGTCCTCGTCGTCCTCTTCGAGGGCGTCCAGAGCCTCGACGTCACCGGCCCCTTCGAGGTGTTCGCCGGTGCGGGCGGCGCCACCGGCGACTCCTCCGCGTACTCCCTGCGCACCGCCTCCCTGGACGGCGGACCGGTCCGCACCCAGAGCGGTCTGCGCCTGCTGCCCGACACCACTCTCGCCGAGGCGGTCGCCGACGGGCCCCCGCACACCCTCGTCGTCCCCGGCGGCGAGGGCACCCGCACTCCCGAACCGGCGCTCCTCGACTGGCTTCGGGACCACGCACCGGACGCCGGGCGGCTGGTCTCGGTCTGCACCGGGGCGCTGCTCCTCGCCGGGGCGGGACTCCTCGACGGACACCGGGTGACCACCCACTGGCACGCCTGCGAGCGGCTCGCCCGGGAGTACCCCCGGGTCGAGGTGGACCCGGACCCGATCTTCGTACGGGACGGGCGGCTCTCCACCTCCGCCGGGGTCACGGCCGGGATCGACCTGGCGCTGGCCCTCGTCGAGGAGGACCTCGGCCGGGACGTGGCCCTCACGGTCGCCCGCCACCTGGTCGTCTTTCTGCGCCGCCCCGGCAACCAGGCCCAGTTCAGCGTCCAGCTGGCCGCCCAGACCGCCCACCGGGAGCCGCTGCGGGACCTCCAGCAGTGGATCACCGAGCACCCCGGCGGCGATCTGTCCGTGGAGCGGCTCGCGGCCCGTGCCCGGCTGTCGCCCCGGCACTTCGCGCGCGCCTTCCGGGCGGAGACCGGTACGAGCCCCGGCCGTTACGTCGACCGGGTCCGTCTCGAACACGCCCGGCGCCTCCTGGAGGAGACCACGCGCGGGGTCGAGGAGGTCGCCCGCGCCTCCGGCTACGGCACCCCCGAGGCGATGCGCCGCGCCTTCACCAAGGCCCTGGGCACCGCCCCGGCCGACTACCGCCGCCGCTTCCACGCCCCCCTCGCCTGAGCGCCCGGCCGACCGAGCCCACCGCACCGCCCCACCGCACCGCCTCACCGCACCGACCCGGCCCCCCCGCCCGCCGACGCCACCGTCCCTCCCGCGACCGGCCCCACCGGCCGGACGGTGGCGGGGGCACACCGACACCCCCGCGGCCGACCCCGTCGGCAGGACGGCCGCGGGGGCACCGCACGCACCGCGGCCGATCCCCGGGCCCCGGCCGACCCGGCCCCGGCCCGTTCAGTCCGACCCGTCCGTTCCACCCGACCCGTCCGAAGGGACTCCCATGCAGATCGCGATCCTGCTCTACCCCGGCTTCACCGCGCTCGACGCCGTAGGCCCGTACGAGATGCTCGCCCGGCTGCCCGATACCGAGACCGTCTTCGTGGCCAAGGAGACCGGACCCGTCCGGGGCGACCAGAGCAGCCTCGCCCTGGTCGCGGACCGGACGCTCGCCGAGGTCCCGCGCCCGGACATCGTCCTCGTCCCCGGTGGCCCCGAGACCCGGGAGGCCATGGACGACCCGGAGATCCGGGCGTGGCTGCGGACCGCCGACGAGACCAGCACCTGGACCACCTCGGTCTGCACCGGCTCCCTGATCCTCGCCGCCGCCGGTCTCCTCGCCGACCGCCGGGCCACCACCCACTGGCTGGCGTACGAGGAGCTGAGGGCACTGGGCGTCGAGCCCACCGGCGAGCGGGTCGTCTTCGACGGCAAGTACGTCACCGCCGCGGGCGTCTCCTCCGGCATCGACATGGGGCTGCACCTGCTCGGCCGGATAGCCGGGGACGAGACCGCGCAGACCGTCCAGCTCCTCACCGAGTACGACCCGCAGCCTCCGTACGACGCGGGCTCGCCGGACAAGGCCCCGGCCGCGATCGTCGCCCGGTGGCGGGCCGAGGCGGCGGGCACGGCGGTGGAGGGCTGACGCCCGCCGCCGCTCAGCGCCCGTAGGTGAAGCGGGGCGCGCGGCGCTCCAGGAAGGCGGCGACCCCCTCGGCGGTGTCGCCGCTGCCGTGCGCCCGCTCCACCCAGTGGGCCTCCCGGTCCGGGCGCCCGTCGATGGACTCCTTGGCCGCCGTCTGGGTCAGCAGTGAACGGGAGGCCAGCACACGGGTGAACCCGGCCACCCGCCCGTCGAGAGCGCCCACCGGGTGCAGCTCGTCGACGAACCCGGTGCGCAGGGCCCGCTCCCCGTCGATCAACTCGCCCGAGAACAGCAGGAACTTGGCGGTCGAGGGGCCCACCAGGGCGGCCAGCCTGCGGGTGGAGGAGGCCGGGTAGACGATGCCGAGCTTCGCCGGGGTGATCCCGAAGCGGGCGCCCTCCTCGGCGAAGCGCAGGTCGCAGGCGGCCGCGAGCTGACTGCCGCCGCCGACGCAGAAACCCCGGACGGCCGCGAGGGTCGGCCGGGGGAAGGCGGCGAGCGCCTCCTCGGCGCGCACGGCGAGCGTCCGCTGCTCGTCACCGGGCTCCCGGAGCCCCGCGATGTCGGCCCCGGCGCAGAAGGTGTCGCCCTCGCCGGTGAGGACGAGGACCCGGACGGCGGGGTCGGCGGCGAGCCGGTCCAGCACCCCGGGGAGCGCGCGCCACATGTCCGGGGTCATCGCGTTGCGCTTGGCGGGGTGGGAGATGACGACGGTGGCGACGCCGTCCGTGACGCTGTCCCTCAGCTGCGGCTCCATGGACCGGATGCTATCGGCCGGACCCGAACGTACGATCAGGAAGGGGCCGTCCCGAGGAGGCACCGCATGGCCGAGGACGCCCGGAGGGCCGGGGAGCGCGATCCCGTCCAGGAGATGGCCCGTGAGGGCAAGCGGCTCCACCGTGACTTCGGACGGCTCGCCGCGCTCGGCATCCTGCTGGTGATCGGCGGTGCCGTCGGTCTGGTCTACACGGGCGTCGCCACCCTCACCTCGATGCTGCTCTTCGGCTGGCTGCTCCTGATCGGAGGTGTGGTGGGCCTGCTCCAGGCGGTCCAGTCACGGGGCACCAGCTACTTCTGGCTCGCCGCGGTGGTCGCCGCCCTGAACATCGCGGCCGGAGTCGTGGTGATCAAGCACCCGGAGGGCTCGGCGGAGGCGCTCACGATGTTCGCCGCCCTGCTGTTCCTGACCGGCGGGCTCTTCCGCCTGGTGGGAAGCGTGGTGGTGCGGGGGCCGCAGTTCGGCTGGACCCTGCTCCAGGGCGCGTTCGGGCTGCTCCTGGGCCTCCTCGTGCTGTTCGACTGGCCGTCCAGCAGCCGTTACGTCCTGGGGTTCTTCTTCTCGCTCGCGCTGCTCTTCGACGGCCTCGGCCTGATCGCGATCGGGGTGGGCGGGCGGAGGATCGTGAGCATGGTGACACCGACTCCGGACCCGGCTCGGGACCCGGCTGGGGGCACTCCGCCCGAGGTGACAGAAAGCGCACCCGATCAGTCGAACAACTGACACGGGCATACGTACCCGATCAGAAGGCAGCCGATAAGTATCGACTTCTGGTCAGTAGGCCGGTCCGCCTCCGCGCATTGCCAAGACTCGATCCGTGGCGAGAATCGAGCACGAGGGTGGAAACCGGACCGTGGAGAACCACGGGGGCGTTTCCGCCCGGCAACCGTCCTACGAAGGAGTCTGGCGCTTCACCGCTGCCGCGGTCGACGTCTCCGTCCCGCAGGCCCGGCACGCCGTGCGCGACCTGTTGGTCCGCCAGGGCGTACCGCTCCATGAGGAGATCATGGACGGCCTGCTGCTGATCGTCTCCGAGCTGGTCACCAACGCCGTACGGCACGCGGCGCTGCTCTCCCCGCAGATAGCGGTGGAGGTGGCCATCGGACCCGAGTGGATCCGGGTGTCCGTCGAGGACAATCATCCGTACCGCCCCAAGGCCCTGGAGGCGGACTACGGGCAGACCGGAGGCCGGGGTCTGCTGCTGGTCCGGGAGATCGCGGCGGAGGCCGGCGGCACGTGCGACGTCGAGCACACCGCGACCGGCGGGAAGATCATCTGGGCGGCGCTGCCCCTGGCTCCGATGGCACCGGGGCCGGGGGCAGCGCTCGGGCTCCCCGTGGTCACCAGCCCCCGGACGGACCCGTCAGCTCCCTGACGGCCGGGCGGGCCGCGTCGAGCACCGTCATGAACCAGGCGGAGAACGGCGCCTCGGCGTGCCGCTCGGCCAGTTCCCCGGGGGTGACGAAGGCGGTGTCCTCGATCTCCTCCGGGTCGGGGACCGGAGGGGCCTGCACGAGGCCGACGAAGAGGTGGTTGAACTCCTGCTCCACCAGGCCCGAGGCCGGGTCCGGGTGGTTGTAGCGGACGGTGCCCGCCTCCGCGAGCAGCGTCGGGGAGACGCCGAGCTCCTCGAAGGTGCGCCGGGCGGCCGCGGCGAACGGCGCCTCGCCCGGGTAGGGGTGGCCGCAGCAGGTGTTCGACCACACGCCGGGGGAGTGGTACTTGCCGAGCGCCCGGCGCTGGAGCAGCAGCCGCCCCGACTCGTCGAAGAGGAAGACGGAGAAGGCGCGGTGGAGCTGGCCGGGAGCCTGGTGGGCGGCGAGCTTCTCGGCCGTGCCGATGGTCGTCCCGTCCTCGTCGACCAGTTCGAGCATGATCGGCGCCGTGGCTCCGGACGGCTGGACACCGTTCGACGCGATCTCCGGCGAGATCTGTGCCGCGGTGGCTGGTGTGGTCGGCATACCCATCCTTCGCTTCGGTCCTCCGCCCCGGTGGGGCCAGCTCAGTCTGCCGTACAAAAGCGGCTTGTCCGTACTTCGACGGCCGGACGTGGCCGCTCCCGGCTCACCGGGGGTGACTCCGGTGAGCCGGGAGCGGGATGCTCCGGGCGGTCCCTACACCCCGAAAGCCGCCGGATAAGTGATCGTGCCGGACGGAACGGGCATCGAATCGTCGAGGACGAGCGCCATCATCGCCTCGTCCGGCACCTCGAAACCTGGCCGGATTCCATACTCGGACGCACGTACGAACCCGAACCGCGGGTAGTACTCCGGATGGCCCAGTACGAGCACCAGCCGTTCCCCGCGCAGCCTGGCCGCGTCGAGCACCGCCCGTACGACGGCCTGTCCGGCTCCCGTCCGCTGGTGTCCGGGAGTCACCGAGACCGGTGCGAGCGCGGCCGCCGGTGCGTCGCCCACCCGGCAGCGGGTGATCAGGGCGTGCGCGACGACCTGACCGTCCGGGGCCTCGGCCACATGGGAGAGCCCCGGCAGCCAGGCGTCGGGGTCCCGGCGGAGCGCGTCGACCAGATCGGCCTCGTCCGTCGAGCCGAAGGCCGCCGCGGTGATCTCCCGGACCTCCCCGGCCTCGCCGTCCCGCTCGGGGCGGACCGGCCAGCGCGGGTCCACGGGCCGCAGGACGAAGTCCGCGTACCCGTACGAGGTGCCGTGCTCGCGGTGCGGGGCGAACTCGTCGCGGGCGCCCGCCACCGCCTCCGCCATGCCGGGATCTGTGATGTCAGCGGTGTCGGCGCGGGCGGTGAGCGGTCCGTGGTGCGCCTCCCGGTCGCTCTCCGGCCCGGTGAGGCAGCCGAGGACGTGCCAGCCCGCCCCGATCGCCGCCGCCGCGTTCTCGGCGACGGTACGGAGCGGGTGCGGCCCCGACCGGAGGGCGCGGGCCGCCGGGCCGGGACCGGGGGCGGCCCGGACGCGTTCGGTCAGGACGAGCGTGCCTCCCGGGGCGAGCAGCCGCCGCCATTCGGCGAGTGCCCGGTCGAAGCCGAGGACCCCCGGGCTCTCGGCCCGGACGACGTCGAAGGAGCCGTCGGGGAAGGGGAGGGCGCCCAGGTCGGCCCGGACGGTACGGATCGAGCCGTCCAGACCCCGGGCGGCGGCGGTCTCCCGCAGCTCGGCGAGGAACGGCTCGTGCGGGTCCGCGGCGGTCACCTCGGCCCCCGCCGCGGAGGCCAGGAGCAGCGCGCCGCGGCCGGGACCGCGGCCCAGGCCGAGGACGCGCGGCCGCTCGGGGAGCGGCCCGGCGAGCGGGAGCAGCCGGTGGACGGCGGTGTCGGAGCCGGGGCCCTGCCGGGGAGGACCGGAGGGCGGGGTGAAGGGGGCGTGATGCCGTGCGTTGTCGGACAACGTGGAGAACCCTTGGTGTGAGGGTCCCGGCCGACGGCGAGACGTACCGGTGGAAGCCGGAGTCGGGTCAGCCGGAGACCCGGAGGAGGAAGGACCGGGTGCTGCCGCTCGGAGCGGCCTCCATGGCGACGGTCATCGACCTCAGCTCCTCATTCCGTTCCCGCACGTAACCGGACGGCCAGGCTAACAGGCGGCGGCACCGGCGGCGGGCCCGTGAGCCCGCCGCCGGTGCCGCCCGTGGTCACAGGCAGAGCTTCCCCTCGTGCTCCGCGTGCCCGGCCGGCTCCAGCTGGAAGGTGCAGTGCTCCACGTCGAAGTGGGAGCCCAGGCAGCCCTGGAGCGAGTGCAGCATCTTCTCGTGCCCCACCGCGTCCAGCGCCCCCTGGTCCACGACCACGTGCGCCGACAGCACCGGCATTCCCGAGGTGATCGTCCAGGCGTGCAGATCGTGCACGTCGTCGACGCCCGGCAGGGCCAGGATGTGGGCCCGCACCTCCGCCATGTCCACACCCTTGGGCGCCGCCTCCAGGAGCACGTCCAGCGTCTCCCGGAGCAGCTTGACCGTCCTCGGCACGATCATCAGGCCGATCACGATCGAGGCGATCGGGTCCGCGTACTGCCAGCCCGTCAGCAGGATGACCGAGGCCGCGACGATCACGGTGACCGAACCCAGGGCGTCCGCGAGGACCTCCAGGTACGCCCCGCGCACATTGAGGCTCTCCTTCTGGCCCCGCATCAGCAGCGACAGCGAGATCACGTTCGCGACCAGACCGACCACCGCGAACGCGATGGCGAGCCCGCCCTTGGTCTCCGCGGGCTCCATGAACCGCTGGATCGCCTCGTACAGCACGTAGCCGCCCACACCGAGGAGCAGCAGACAGTTGGCCAGCGCCGCCAGGATCTCGGCCCGCGCGAAGCCGAAGGTGCGGTTACCGGACGGCGGCCGGTTGGCGAAGTGGATGGCGAGCAGCGCCATCGCGAGGCCGACCGCGTCGGTCGCCATGTGGGCCGCGTCCGCGATCAGCGCGAGCGAGTCGGCGAGCACACCACCGATGATCTCGACCACCATCACGGACAGTGTGATGCCGAGCGCGATCCGCAGCCGGTTCCGGTAGGCGAGGCCCGCCGTCCCGGTGGGCGCCGGGCCGCCGTGGCTGTGCCCGTGGTCGTGTCCAGCCCCCATCGGATGGCCTCCAGATCATGTGGTCGACAAGTGCTCCGATGCGCAAGTGAACTACGGGTGGGGGGTATGCGCAACACGGTACTGAACACCGTTGTCATATGCTCTGACCTGCGACGATGCATTCAGGACGGGGGGTGGCGAGAAGGCGCCGTCCGGGGGTCGGCCCCCGCCGGTGAGGCGGGGTTTGTGGGCCGGGCCGCCGATCACCGATGATGATCTACGCAGGACGCGGCGCACCCGTACGCACACAGGTGGGCCCGGGGGCGTCCTGCCCGCGAAGCCTCGGTGAACTCACGCTTCTGTTCATCCGATAGCCTCAGCCGACGTGTCGCCGCCCGGTGCCGGGCCGCACCGCCGTGTCCGGGGCCGCCATGGGTTCCGCCGGCCCCTCCGTCAGCTCCAAGGAGTGAGTTCGTCTGTCGACCGCCATCCTCACCGGCCCCCCGGCACCCGGCTCCTCGCTCGACGGAGACCTGCGGTCGCTCGGCTTCGACGTCAGGGCCGCCTCCGGCGCCGACGAGGCCGCCGCACTGCTGGCCACCGTCCCCGCGGGTGAACGGGTCGCCCTCGTCGACGCCCGGTTCGTCGGCCACCGCCACGCGCTGCGCCTCGCCCTCACCGACCCCCGGTTCCCCGCCGCCGCCGCACCCGGCGCGCTCACCGCGCAGCCCGGGGCCCGCCCCGCGCTCACCCGCGCCCTGAGCACCGCGACCGTCCACGGCTCCGACGACCTCACCGGCACCCTCGCCGACGCCCTCGACGCCGACGGCGTCGCCGTGCACCGGCCCCAGCTCGGCAGCCTGGTCGCCGCCGTCCCGACCGACGCCGAGGCCCGCCACCGGGCCCGTACCGCCGTGGACGCCGTCGACGACGAGGCCGTCCGCCTCCGCTCCGCCGTCAAGGCCCACGACGGCTTCTTCACCACCTTCTTCATCAGCCCGTACTCCCGCCACATCGCCCGCTGGTGCGCGCGCCGCGGACTGACCCCCAACCAGGTCACCACCGCCTCGCTGCTCACCGCCCTGGTCGCGGCGGGTTGCGCCGCGACCGGCGACCGCGCCGGATACGTCGCGGCGGGCGTCCTCCTCCTCGTCTCCTTCGTCCTCGACTGCGCCGACGGGCAGCTCGCCCGCTACGCGCTCAAGTACTCGACGATGGGCGCCTGGCTCGACGCCACCTTCGACCGCGCCAAGGAGTACGCCTTCTACGCGGGCCTCGCCCTCGGCGCCGCCCGGAACGGCGACGACGTCTGGGCGCTGGCGCTCGGCGCGATGGTCCTCATGACCTGTCGGCACGTCGTGGACTTCTCGTTCAACGAGGCCAACCACGACGCCACCGCCAACACCAGCCCCACCGCCGCCCTCTCCGACCGGCTCGACGGCCTCGGCTGGACCGTCTGGGCGCGCCGCATGATCATCCTGCCGATCGGCGAACGCTGGGCGATGATCGCCGTCCTCACCGCCGTCACCAGCCCCCGGATCGTCTTCTGGGCGCTGATCGTCGGCTGCGCCTTCGGCGCCTGCTACACCACGGCGGGCCGCGTCCTGCGCTCCCTGACCCGCAAGGCGAAGCGCACCGACCGCGCCGCCCAGGCACTGGCCGACCTCGCCGACTCCGGCCCCCTCGCCGGGATCGCGGGCCGCGCCCTGCGCCGTACCGGCATCCTGGTGCTCCCGCCGCTGGTCCTCGCGCTGATCGCCACGGGCGCGCTGCTCGCCGCGGTCCTCGCCCGCCCGTTCGGCGCCACGCAGACGGTCGTCGCCGCGGTCTTCTACGTGGTGTTCGCCGGTGCGGCCGTCGCCCGCCCCCTCAAGGGCGCCCTCGACTGGCTCCTCCCGCCGCTCTTCCGCGCCGCCGAGTACACCACCGTCCTCGTGCTCGCGGCCCGCTCCGACTCCCCGGGCGCCCTCCCGGCGGCGTTCGGGCTGGTCGCGGCGGTCGCCTACCATCACTACGACACGGTGTACCGCATCCGCGGCGGCACCGGCGCGCCGCCCGCCTGGCTGGTGCGCGTCACCGGCGGACACGAGGGGCGCACGCTCCTGGTGACCGTCCTCGCCGCCCTGCTGGCGGATCGCGGTGACGACTTCACCCTGGCCCTGACCGCCCTGGCGGTGGCCGTCGCGCTCGTGGTGCTCGTGGAGTCCATCCGTTTCTGGGTCTCCTCCGGAGCACCCGCCGTTCACGACGAAGGAGAAACAGCATGATCGGCCTCGTACTCGCAGCCGGTGCCGGACGGCGACTGCGTCCCTACACCGACACGCTCCCGAAGGCCCTCGTGCCTGTCGACGGCGACACCACGATCCTCGACCTCACCCTGAAGAACTTCGCCGAGATCGGCCTCACCGAGGTCGCGATCGTCGTCGGCTACCGCAAGGAAGCCGTCTACGCCCGCAAGGAGGCCCTGGAGGCGGAGTACGGCCTCAGCATCACCCTGGTCGACAACGACAAGGCCGAGGAGTGGAACAACGCCTACTCCCTGTGGTGCGCCCGTGAGGTCCTCAAGCGCGGTGTGATCCTCGCCAACGGCGACACCGTCCACCCGGTCTCCGTCGAGAAGACCCTGCTCGCCGCCCGCGGCGACGGCAAGAAGATCATCCTCGCCCTCGACACGGTGAAGCACCTCGCCGACGAGGAGATGAAGGTCATCACCGCCGAGGGCAAGGGCGTCCAGCGCATCACCAAGCTGATGGACCCGGCCACCGCCACCGGCGAGTACATCGGTGTCACCCTGATCGAGGCCGAGGCCGCCGAGGAACTGGCCGACGCCCTCAAGGCCACCTTCGAGCGCGACCCCGACCTGTACTACGAGGACGGCTACCAGGAGCTCGTCAACCGGGGCTTCACCGTGGACGTCGAGCCCATCGGCGACGTCAAGTGGGTCGAGATCGACAACCACGACGACCTCACGAAGGGCCGGGGGATCGCGTGCCAGTACTGACCCGGCTGATCCCCTCACCGGTCGTCGTCGACATCCGCAGGGGAGCGCTGGACGACCTGTCCGCGCTCCTCGCGGACCAGCGGATCTCCAGCAACGGCAAGATCGCCGTCGCCATCAGCGGCGGCTCGGGCCTCAAGCTCCGCGACCACTTCGCCCCCGAGCTGCCCGGCGCCGACTGGTACCCGGTCTCCGGCGGCACCATCGACGAGGCCGTCAAGCTCGCCGACGCCATGCGCGGCAAGCGGTACGACGCCGTGGTCGCCCTCGGCGGCGGCAAGATCATCGACGTGACCAAGTACGCGGCGGCCCGGGTCGGGCTGCCGCTGGTGGCCATCGCCACCAACCTGTCGCACGACGGGATCTGCTCCCCGATCTCCACCCTGGACAACGACAACGGCCGGGGTTCCTACGGCGTACCCACCCCGATCGCCCTCGTCATCGACCTGGACGTGATCAGGGAAGCCCCGGTGCGCTACGTGCGCTCCGGCATCGGCGACGCGATCTCCAACATCTCCGCCCTCGCCGACTGGGAGCTGTCCCACCGGGTGAACGGGGAGCACGTCGACGGCCTCGCGGCGGCCATGGCCCGCAGCGCGGGCGAGGCGGTGCTCCGCCACCCCGGCGGCGTCGGCGACGACGACTTCCTCGTCACCCTCTCCGAGGGCCTGGTGATGTCCGGCATCGCCATGTCGATCAGCGGGGACAGCCGCCCCTCCTCGGGCGCCTGCCACGAGATCAGCCACGCCTTCGACCTGCTCTTCCCGACCCGCGCCGCCAGCCACGGCGAGCAGTGCGGACTCGGCGCGGCCTTCGCCATGCACCTGCGCGGCGCCCATGAGGGCACCGCCCAGATCGTGGAGACCCTGCGCAGGCACGGACTGCCCGTCGTGCCGCAGGAGATGGGCTTCACCGTGGACGAGTTCGTCCAGGCGGTGTCCTTCGCCCCGCAGACCAGGCCGGGCCGCTTCACCATCCTCGAACACCTCGACCTCTCCGACGACCAGATCAGGGACGCGTACGCCGACTATGCCAAAGCCATCCGTAGCTGAGCTCCGCCCGGTCGTCCACCCGCCGGGTGTGAAGGACCGCCGCAGCGGAGAGCACTGGGGCGGCCGTCTGTACATGCGGGAGATCTCGATCCGGATCACCCGACGGCTCGTCGGCACCAAGATCACGCCGAACCAGCTGACGTACGTGATGACCCTCGCGGGCGTCCTCGCGGCCCCCGCGCTGCTGGTGCCGGGCATCCCCGGGGCGCTGCTCGGCGCGCTCATGGTCCAGCTCTACCTGCTGCTCGACTGCGTCGACGGCGAGGTGGCCCGCTGGAAGAAGCAGTTCTCGCTCAGCGGCGTGTACCTGGACCGGGTCGGCGCCTATCTGTGCGACGCGGCCGTGCTCGTCGGCTTCGGCCTGCGCGCCGCCGACCTGTGGGGCTCGGGCCGGATCGACTGGCTGTGGGCCTTCCTGGGCACGCTCGCCGCGCTCGGCGCCATCCTGATCAAGGCCGAGACCGACCTCGTCGGCGTGGCCCGGCACCAGGGCGGTCTGCCGCCGGTCAAGGAGTCGGCCTCCGAGCCGCGCTCCTCCGGCATGGCACTGGCCCGCCGGGCCGCCGGTGCGCTGAAGTTCCACCGGCTGGTCCTCGGCATCGAGGCGTCGCTGCTCGTCGTGGCCCTGGCGGTCGCGGACCAGATCCGCGGCGATCTGTTCTTCACCCGGCTCGGCGTGGCCGTGCTCGCCGGGATCGCACTCCTGCAGACCGTGCTGCACCTGGTGTCCATCATGGTCTCCAGCAGGCTGAAGTGAGGCCCGCCGTGAGCAATCCGCTGAAGGTCGGCGCCGTCGTCATCACGATGGGCAACCGTCCCGACGACCTGCGCGCGCTGATCGACTCGGTCGCCAAGCAGGAGGGCGACCCCGTCGAGATCGTCGTCGTCGGCCAGGGCACCCCGGTCACCGGGGTGCCCGACGGGGTCCGCACCGTCGACCTGCCCGAGAACGTCGGCATCCCCGCCGGCCGGAACGTCGGCATCGAGGCCTTCGGTCCCGGCGGCACCGACGTCGACGTCCTGCTCTTCCTCGACGACGACGGGCTGCTCGCGCACTCCGACACCGCCGAGCTGGTCCGGCAGGCGTTCACCGCCGACCCGCGCCTGGGCATCATCACCTTCCGGATCGCCGACCCGGTGACCGGCGAGACCCAGCGGCGGCACGTGCCGAGGCTGCGCGCCTCCGACCCGATGCGCTCCTCGCGGGTGACCACCTTCCTCGGCGGCGCCAACGCGGTCCGCACGAAGGTCTTCGCCGAAGTCGGAGGTCTGCCGGACGAGTTCTTCTACGCGCACGAGGAGACCGACCTCGCCTGGCGCGCGCTCGACGCCGACTGGATGATCGACTACCGTTCCGACATGGTGCTGTTGCACCCCACCACAGCACCTTCCCGGCACGCCTCGTACCACTTCAACGTGGCCCGCAACCGAGTCTGGCTGGCACGTCGCAATCTGCCCGCGCCCCTGGTGCCGGTGTATCTCGGCGTCTGGCTCCTGCTCACCCTGGCCCGTCGGCCCTCGGTCCCCGCCCTCAAGGCGTGGTTCGGCGGATTCCGCGCCGGCTGGAGCACTCCCTGCGGACCGCGCCGTCCCATGAGGTGGCGTACGGTGTGGCGGCTGACCCGGCTGGGTCGCCCCCCGGTCGTCTGACATCGTGGTACCGACGTGCCGCGCATCTTGAACACGAAAGTTTCGACTTGTGAGTGACACACAGCAGGGCGGGGCGGTCGCGACGAGCGCGCCCCCGTCCGTCGACGCGGGTCTGACGCCCGCCGCGCTCGCCGAGAAGTACGGTCTGGCGGTCAGCGGTGCCCGGCCCGGACTGCTCGAGTACGTCCGTGAGCTGTGGAGCCGCCGCCACTTCATCCTGGCCTTCTCCTCGGCGAAGCTGACCGCCCAGTACAGCCAGGCGAAGCTGGGCCAGGTGTGGCAGGTGGCGACTCCGCTGCTCAACGCCCTGGTCTACTACCTGATCTTCGGGCTCATCCTGGGCGCGGGCCGGGGGATGAGCAAGGACGTCTACATTCCGTTCCTGGTCACCGGCATCTTCGTGTTCACCTTCACCCAGAGCTCGGTCATGGCCGGAGTGCGGGCCATCTCCGGGAACCTGGGCCTGGTGCGGGCCCTGCACTTCCCCCGGGCGACCCTGCCGATCTCGTTCTCCCTCCAGCAGCTCCAGCAGCTGCTGTACTCGATGATCGTGCTCGTCGCGATCGCCATCGCCTTCGGCAGCTACCCCTCGGCCCGCTGGCTGCTGCTGGTTCCGGCACTGGTGCTCCAGTTCGTGTTCAACATCGGCCTGGCCATGATCATGGCCAGGATGGGCTCCAAGACGCCCGACCTCGCCCAGCTCATGCCGTTCGTGATGCGCACCTGGATGTACGCGTCCGGCGTCATGTTCTCGATCCCCGCGATGCTCGCCGACAAGCCCGCGTGGATCGCCGACGTCCTCATGTACAACCCGGCGGCGGTCTACATGGACCTCATCCGCTTCGCGCTCATCGAGGGGTACGGCGCCGAGAACCTGCCCGCGCACGTCTGGATGACCGCCCTCGGCTGGGCGCTCGTCTTCGGCATCGGCGGCTTCGTCTACTTCTGGAAGGCCGAGGAGAGGTACGGCCGTGGCTGACACGAACCGGTCCAGCATCCCCACCGTCATCTGCGACGACGTCCACATCGTCTACCGCGTCAACGCCGGTGGCGGCGGCAAGGGCAGCGCCACGGCCGCCATGAGCCGTATCGTCGGCCGGGGCAAGGCCGAGGTCAGCCGGGGCGTCCGCAAGGTGCACGCGGTGCGCGGGGTCACCTTCACCGCCTACCGGGGCGAGGCCATCGGCCTCATCGGCAGCAACGGCTCGGGCAAGTCCACGCTGCTGCGTGCCATCGCCGGACTGCTGCCGACCGAGAGCGGCAAGGTCTACACCGACGGCCAGCCCTCGCTCCTCGGCGTCAACGCGGCGCTGATGAACGACCTCACCGGTGAGCGCAACGTGATCCTGGGCGGTCTCGCCATGGGCATGAGCCGCGAGGAGGTGCGCTCGCGCTACGAGGGGATCGTCGACTTCTCCGGCATCAACGAGAAGGGCGACTTCATCAGCCTGCCCATGCGCACGTACTCCTCCGGCATGGGCGCCCGGCTCCGCTTCGCCATCGCCGCCGCCAAGAACCACGACGTCCTCCTCATCGACGAGGCGCTGGCGACCGGCGACCGCAAGTTCCAGATCCGCTCCGAGGAACGCATCCGCGAGCTGCGCAAGGAGGCCGGCACGGTCTTCCTGGTGAGCCACAGCAACAAGTCCATCCGGGACACCTGCGACCGGGTGCTCTGGCTGGAGAAGGGCCAGCTCCTGATGGACGGCCCCACGGACGAGGTCCTGAAGGCCTACGAGCGGGAGACCGCCCGCTGAGCCCGCCCGGTCCCGTACCGCCCCCACCGCTCCGGTGGGGGCGGTTCCGTTTTTTGCCCCTCGCACGGTCGCCTGGAATGTTCATGCGGTCAACATCGGGCAGGATGAGCCCATGGCAGCGAACTCGGGAGGCAAGACCTATCACCACGGCGATCTGCGCAACGCGCTGATCTGTGCCGCCGTGGACCTCGCCACCGAAGGCGGCCCCGAACGGGTCGTGCTGCGGGAGGCGGCCCGCCGGGTCGGCGTCTCGCCCACCGCCGCCTACCGGCACTTCGACGGCCGGGGCGAGCTCCTGCACACCGTCAGGACCCACGCCCAGCGGGTCCTCGCCGAGGCCATGGAGCACGCCGCCGCCCGCGAGCCCGGTGCCGACGACCCCGCCCTCGCCGCCGAGCGCAGACTCGGGGCGCTGTGCCGGGCGTACGTCGGCTTCGCCGTGGAGCACCCCGGGCTCTACCGGGCCGCGTTCTGCGCTCCCCGGCCGACCGGCACGGACCTGACGGCCGGGGAGTTCCGGGCGCCGGGCTCCGCGCAGGACCGCCAGCCCGCCGAGCCCGAGATCCGCGCCTTCACCCTGCTCCGCGACGCCCTCGAAGCCCTCGCGGGCAACCCCAGGCCGGGCGCCCGCGCCGCCGGGGGAGCCGCCGCGTGGTCGGCCGTGCACGGACTGTCGCTCCTCCTGCTCGACGGCCCCCTGCGCCGCCTCCCGGTCCAGCGCAGGAACGCCGTCGTCGAGACCACGCTCGCCATGGTCGTCTCCGGGACCCGCACCCCCTGACCTCCACTCCTGCTCGAACTCCCTTTGTTCCAGAGCCGGTTGACGAGCCGTTCGGGAGGACGGCGGGGCGGTCGGCACCCCGGAACGCCGACGGACGTCGTACAACGTAAGCTGGACCGGTCTGTTTCGCGGCAAGTAGGGCGATACTCCACAGTCATCGGGCGCCGTGACGGCGGCGCTCCGCGCGGGGGTCGGCGGCGTGTCCGAAATAGGATGGATTGGATCGGCAGTGTAGAACGGGAGACGTGACGGCCATGACGCAGAATCTCCAGCTCCACGAGGGTGTCGCCGTCCCTCCGTCGGGCAGTGCCCTGTGACGGACACCCGGCAGGGGCGCCCCGACGCCTCCGCGCGCACCACGCTCGACAAGGCGGCGGACGAGAACTTCCCCGTGGCCCCCTTCTTCCTGCCCCGGGCCTGGCGCGACGACCTCATGGCCGTCTACGGCTTCGCCCGCCTCGTCGACGACATCGGCGACGGCGACCTCGCCCCGGGCGGCGCCGACGCCCGCCACCTCGGACTCGACCCCGGGGCGGCCCGCGACCGGCTCGCCCTCCTCGACGCCTTCGAGGAGGACCTGCACCGGGTCTTCGACGGCGTCCCCCGTCACCCCCTGCTGCGCGCCCTCCAGCCGACCGTACGGCGCCGCGGCCTCACCCCCGGGCCCTTCCTCGGCCTCGTCGCCGCCAACCGCCAGGACCAGCTGGTCAGCCGCTACGAGACCTACGACGACCTCCTCGCGTACTGCGAGCTGTCCGCCAACCCCGTCGGCAGGCTCGTCCTCGCGATCACCGGCACGGACACCCCCGAGCGGATCCGCCGCTCCGACGAGATCTGCACCGCCCTCCAGATCGTCGAGCACCTCCAGGACGTCGCCGAGGACCTCGGCGACGGCCGCGTCTACCTCCCCGCCGAGGACCTCAGGCGCTTCCGCGTCACCGAGGACGACCTCGCCCGGCCCACCGCCGGAGCGTCCGTGCGCGCCCTGATCGCCTTCGAGGCCCAGCGTGCCCGCGACCTGCTCCACGCGGGCGGCCCGCTCGTCGGCAGCGTCCGCGGACGGCTCCGCCTGCTCCTCGCCGGATTCACGGCGGGCGGCCACGCGGCGCTCGACGCGATCACCGACGCCGGTTACGACGTGCTGGCCGGCCCACCGAAGTCCACCAAGCCGAGCCTGATGCGCCAGGCTGGAGCGGTCCTGCTCCGGGCGCGGAAAGAGGGGTGAGCGCGACCGTGGAGGCACAGCCCCAGCCGTCCGCACCGGTACTGGCCGCCTACAGCTACTGCGAGGCGGTCACCGGACAGCAGGCGCGGAACTTCGCCTACGGGATCCGGCTGCTGCCGACCGAGAAGCGACAGGCGATGTCCGCGCTGTACGCCTTCTCCCGGCGCGTCGACGACATCGGCGACGGCCCGCTCCCGCCCGAGGTCAAGCGCGACCGCCTGGAGGCCACCCGCGCCCTCCTGGACCGCGTCCGCGCCGACAAGGTCGACGAGGACGACACCGACCCCGTCGCCGTCGCCCTCGCGGACTCCGCCCGCCGCTTCCCGATCCCGCTCGACGGCCTCGACGAACTCATCGACGGCGTCCTCATGGACGTGCGCGGCGCGACCTACGAGACCTGGGACGACCTCAAGGTCTACTGCCGCTGCGTCGCCGGGGCCATCGGCAGGCTCTCCCTCGGCGTCTTCGGCACCGCGCCCGGCGCCCAGGGCGCCGACCGCGCCCCCGAGTACGCCGACACCCTGGGCCTCGCGCTCCAACTCACCAACA
Organism: Streptomyces sp. NPDC087215; assembly: GCF_044744885.1. Classification (NCBI taxonomy): domain Bacteria; kingdom Bacillati; phylum Actinomycetota; class Actinomycetes; order Kitasatosporales; family Streptomycetaceae; genus Streptomyces; species Streptomyces sp. NPDC087215. The sequence goes on along the minus strand of NZ_JBIUZD010000001.1, from coordinate 652,385 downwards.
TCCTCAGGGACGTACGCGAGGACGCGGGCAACGGACGCGTCTACCTGCCCGCCGACGACCTCGCCAAGTTCGGCTGCGGCGACGGCTTCGGCGGCGGCACCCCGCCGCCCGGCTCCGACTTCGCGGGCCTCGTCCACTTCGAAGTGCGGCGCGCCCGCGCCCTGTTCGCCGAGGGCTACCGGCTCCTGCCGATGCTCGACCGGCGCAGCGGCGCCTGTGTCGCCGCCATGGCCGGGATCTACCGGCGCCTCCTCGACCGGATCGAGCGCGACCCCGAGGCCGTGCTGCGCGGCCGCGTCTCGCTGCCCGGCCGCGAGAAGGCGTACGTCGCGGTGCGCGGCCTCTCCGGCCTCGACACCCGGCACATCGCCCGCCGCACCGTCAGGAGGCGCGTCTGATGCCCCCGTCCCGCCCCGGCCGCCGCGCAACCGCGGGCGCCGCCCCGGCGTCCCTGCTCGCGGCGGCCCCGGCCGCCCCGGCGGCGACCGCGCCCCGCCCGCCCGAGACGACCCGAACGGAGACCGCGTGACCCACGACGCGACCGAGCGGACCGACCGGCAGCCCCGCGCCGTCGTCGTCGGTGGAGGACTCGCGGGCGTCACCGCCGCGCTCCGGCTCGCCGAGGCCGGACTCGGCGTCACCCTCCTCGAAGGCCGCCCCCGGCTCGGCGGCCTCGTCTTCTCGTTCCGGCGCGGCGACCTGTCCGTCGACAACGGCCAGCACGTCTATCTGCGCTGCTGCACCGCCTACCGCTGGTTCCTCGACCGGATCGACGGCGCCCGGCTCGCCCCGCTCCAGGACCGCCTCGACGTGCCCGTGCTCGACGTCGGCGGGCCCGAGGGCCCCCGCCTCGGCCGGATCCGCCGCGACGCCCTGCCGGTCCCGCTGCACCTCGCGCGCGGCCTCGCCGGCTACCCGCACCTCTCCCTCGCCGAGCGCGCCTCCGTGGGCCGCGCCGCGCTCGCCCTGAGGAAGCTCGACCCCGCCGACCCGGCCCTCGACGGCATCGACTTCGCCACCTGGCTCGGCCGGTACGGGCAGTCCCCGCGGACCGTCGAGGCGCTGTGGGACCTCATCGGCGTCCCCACCCTCAACGCCCCCGCCGCGGAGTCCTCCATGGGGCTGGCCGCGATGGTCTTCAAGACCGGACTGCTCTCCGAGCCCGGTGCCGCCGACATCGGCTGGGCCCACGTCCCGCTCGGCGAACTCCACGACACCCGGGCCGCGAAGGAACTGGACGCCCTCGGGGTCCGTACCGTGCTCCGCGCCAAGGCCGAGCGGATCTCCCGCACCGACGGCGGACGCTGGACCGTCGAGGTGCCCGGCGAGACCCTGGAGGCAGACGTCGTCGTGCTGGCCGTGCCGCAGCAGGAGACCCACGGTCTGCTGCCCGAGGGAGCCCTCGACGACCCCGACCGGCTCCTCGACATCGGTACGGCACCGATCCTCAACCTGCACGTGGTGTACGGCCGCAAGGTGCTGAAGCGGCCCTTCTTCACCGCCCTCGGCTCCCCGGTGCAGTGGGTCTTCGACCGCACGGGGTCCTCCGGACTGACCGGCGGCGGCCAGTACCTCGCGATCTCCCAGTCGGCCGCCCGGGACGAGATCGACGAGCCCGTCGCCGCCCTGCGCGCCAAGTACCTCCCCGAGCTGGAGCGGCTGCTGCCCGCCGCCCGGGGCGCCGACGTCCGCGACTTCTTCGTCACCAGGGAGCGGACGGCGACGTTCGCCCCGGCACCGGGCGTCGGCCGGCTCCGCCCCGGTGCCCGCACCCGGGCCCCGGGGCTGTACCTGGCCGGGGCCTGGACCGCCACCGGCTGGCCCGCGACCATGGAGGGTGCGGTGCGCAGCGGTCTGAGCGCCGCGGGCGCCGCGCTCTCCACCCTCGGCCGCCGCCATGACCATCCGCTGCAGGAGGCGGCATGAGTGTGAGTACCGGAACAAGAGGAGAGACCGTGCCGACTGTGCCGCCGGGTAATCCGGCCGTCGACACCGCGGACGTGTCCGCACTGCTGGAGCGGGGACGGACCCTGTCCACCCCCGTACTGCGGGCGGCCGTCGACCGCCTCGCGCCGCCCATGGACACCGTGGCCGCCTACCACTTCGGCTGGATCGACGCGCAGGGCAACCCGGCCGACGGCGACGGCGGCAAGGCCGTCCGCCCCGCGCTCGCCCTGCTGTCGGCCGAGGTCGCGGGCGCCGCGCCCGAGGTCGGGATCCCCGGCGCCGTCGCCGTGGAACTCGTCCACAACTTCTCGCTGCTGCACGACGACCTGATGGACGGCGACGAGCAGCGGCGCCACCGAGACACCGTGTGGAAGGTGCACGGACCCGCGCAGGCCATCCTCGTCGGCGACGCGCTGTTCGCGCTCGCCAACGAACTGCTCCTCGAACTCGGCACCGTCGAGGCGGGCCGGGCCACCCGCCGCCTCACCACCGCCACCCGCAAGCTCATCGACGGGCAGGCCCAGGACATCTCGTACGAGCACCGCGAGCGGGTCACCGTCGAGGAGTGCCTGGAGATGGAGGGCAACAAGACGGGCGCCCTGCTCGCCTGCGCCGTCTCCATCGGCGCCGTCCTGGGCGGCGCCGACGACCGCACCGCCGACAAGCTGGAGGAGTACGGCTACCACCTCGGCCTCGCCTTCCAGGCGGTGGACGACCTCCTCGGCATCTGGGGCGACCCGGAGGCCACCGGCAAGCAGACCTGGAGCGACCTGCGCCAGCGCAAGAAGTCCCTGCCGGTCGTCGCCGCCCTCGCGGCGGGCGGTCCCGCGTCCGAGCAGCTCGGTGAACTCCTCGCCGCGGACGCCAAGTCCACCGACTTCGACAGCTTCTCCGAGGAGGAGTTCGCCGCCCGCGCCGCCCTCATCGAGGAGGCCGGAGGACGCGAGTGGACCTCCCAGGAGGCCCGCCGTCAGCATGCCGTCGCGATCGAGGCCCTGAACGAGGTGGACATGCCCGCCACCGTGCGGGCCCAGTTCGTCGCACTCGCCGACTTCGTCGTCGTACGGAAGAGATGATCACCATCACCCTGATATGAGTTCGCGGTCGCCGGCCGGTGCCTTCTGGCGCCGGCCGACGGCAGACCCGTGGAAGCAGAAGCGATCCGACTGCCGCAAAGGGGAAGCCATGACAGCGACGACCGACGGAAGCGCAGGGGCCGTGGGCCCCCGGGCGGCCGCGGCCAGCACCACGCACGACACCGGCGCCTCCGGCCCCGACGGCCCCGCCGCACGGGCCCTGGAGAGGGGCGTCGGGCACCTGCTCGCCCACCAGGACCCGGCGGGCTGGTGGAAGGGCGACCTGGAGACCAACGTCACCATGGACGCCGAGGACCTCCTCCTCCGCCAGTTCCTCGGCATCCTCGACGCCGACACCACCCGGGCCACCGCCCTCCACGTCCGCCGCCTCCAGTACGAGGACGGTTCCTGGCCCACCTTCCACGACGGGCCCGGCGAACTCTCCGCCACCGTCGAGGCCTATGTGGCGCTGCGGCTCGCCGGGGACCCGCCCGAAGCCCCGCACATGGCCCGCGCCTCCGCCTGGGTCAGGGCACGCGGCGGCATCGCCTCCGCCCGGGTCTTCACCCGCATCTGGCTCGCCCTCTTCGGCTGGTGGCGCTGGGACGACCTGCCCGAGCTGCCGCCGGAACTGCTCTTCCTGCCGAAGTGGTTCCCGCTCAACATCTACGACTTCGGCTGCTGGGCCCGGCAGACGATCGTGCCGCTCACCGTCGTCTCCGCGACGCGCCCGGTCCGCCCCGCGCCCTTCCCGCTCGACGAGCTCCACACCGACCCCGCCCGGCCGAACCCGCCCCGGCCGCTGGCCCCCGCGACCGGCTGGGACGGCCTCTTCCAGCGCCTCGACAAGGCGCTGCGCCTCTACCACCGGGTGGCGCCCCGCGCCGTCCGCCGCACGGCCATGAACCTCGCCGCCCGCTGGATCGTGGAGCGCCAGGAGAACGACGGCTGCTGGGGCGGCATCCAGCCCCCCGCCGTCTACTCGATCATCGCCCTGCACCTCCTCGGCTACGACCTGGGGCACCCCGTCGTGCGGGCCGGTCTCGAATCCCTCGACCGGTTCGCGGTGCGGGGCGAGGACGGTTCACGGATGATCGAGGCCTGTCAGTCACCGGTCTGGGACACCTGTCTCGCCACCATCGCCCTCGCCGACGCGGGGCTCAGCCCCGACCACCCGGCCCTGGTGAAGGCCGTGGACTGGATGCTCGACGAGGAGATCACCCGGACCGGGGACTGGGCGGTGCAGCGGCCCGGACTGCCCCCGGGCGGCTGGGCGTTCGAGTTCCACAACGACACCTACCCCGACATCGACGACACCGCCGAAGTGCTGCTGGCCCTGCGCCGGGTGGACCACCCCGACCCCGCCCGGGTGCGGGCCGCCGCCGACCGGGGCATCCGCTGGACCCTCGGGATGCAGTCGCGGAACGGCGCCTGGGGGGCCTTCGACGCCGACAACACCAGCGCGTTCCCCAACAAGCTGCCGTTCTGCGACTTCGGCGAGGTGATCGACCCGCCCTCCGCCGACGTCACCGCCCACGTCGTGGAGATGCTCGCCCACGAGGGCCTGGCCAAGGACCCCCGCACCCGCCGGGGCATCGCCTGGCTGCTCGCCGAACAGGAGCCGAACGGCGCCTGGTTCGGCCGCTGGGGCGTCAACTACGTCTACGGGACCGGCTCGGTGCTGCCCGCGCTCACCGCCGCCGGACTGCCCGTCGCCCACCCGGCGGTGCGCCGGGCCGTCGACTGGCTCGGGACCGTACAGAACGAGGACGGCGGCTGGGGCGAGGACCTCCGCTCGTACCGGGAGGAGGAGTGGATCGGCCGGGGCGCCTCCACCGCCTCCCAGACCGCCTGGGCGCTCATCGCGCTCCTCGCCGCCGGGGAACGGGAGTCCGAGGCGGTCCGGCGGGGCGTCGGCTGGCTCGCCGCCACCCAGCGGGAGGACGGCTCCTGGGACGAGCCCCACTTCACCGGCACCGGGTTCCCCTGGGACTTCTCCATCAACTACCACCTCTACCGGCAGGTCTTCCCGGTCACCGCGCTCGGCCGGTACGTCCACGGGGAGCCCACGCCCGGCGGCGCGCCCTCGGGCGCGCCGGGTGCCCCGGTCGGCGCCTCGCTCGGCAGGGACCGCTGATGGGGCGCGAGCCGGGCCCCGCCGCCCCGCCGCCGCTGCTGATCGCCTGCGCGCTCGGCATCGAGAAGCTCGCCCTGCGCAGCGGCGACCGGGGCGGCGCCCCCGGGCCGGTCACCGTGCTCCGCACCGGGATGGGCCCCGACCGGGCCCGTACGGCCGTGTCCCGGGCCCTCACGGCGGAGGGGGCCCGGGAGGCCGCCGTCATCGCCTCCGGCTTCTGCGCGGGCCTCGCCCCCGGAATGCACCCCGGGGACCTGGTCGTCGCCGGGGAGACCCGGGGAGCGGACGGCACGACGCTCTGCACCGGAGTGGACCTCCTGGTGAAGGCCCTGGTCAGGGCGGTGCCGGGGCGGGCCGTCCACACCGGGCCGCTGACCGGCTCCGACCATGTCGTGCGCGGGCCCGAGCGGGCCGCGCTGAGGGCCACCGGGGCCGTCGCCGTCGACATGGAGTCCGCCGCGACCCTGGGAGCCGCCCGCGCCGCCGAGGGCCCCTGGGGCGGTCCGGGCGTGCGTCCGGTTGCGGCCGTCCGGGTGGTCGTGGACGCTCCTGAGCATGAGCTGGTCCGGATCGGCACGGTACGCGGGGGAATATCGGCCTTCCGTGTCCTTCGCGCAGTCCTTCCCGCGTTTCTCGAATGGCACCGTTCTTTGCTGCTCCCCAGGAGGTGAACGAGTTATGGCCATGCCGCTCCGTCAGTCCGTCCGGGTCGGGACCTACCTCTTCGAACAGAAGCTCCGCAAGCGGGACAAGTTCCCCCTCATCGTCGAGCTCGAGCCGTTGTTCGCCTGCAACCTCAAGTGCGAGGGCTGCGGAAAGATCCAGCATCCGGCGGGCATCCTCAAGCAGCGGATGCCGGTCGCCCAGGCGGTCGGCGCGGTCCTGGAGTCCGGCGCCCCGATGGTCTCCATCGCGGGCGGCGAACCCCTGATGCATCCTCAGATCCACGAGATCGTGCGCCAGTTGGTGGCCAAGAAGAAGTACGTGTTCCTCTGCACCAACGCGATGCTGATGCGCAAGAAGCTGGAGGACTTCACACCGTCGCCGTACTTCGCCTTCGCCGTGCACATCGACGGGCTGCGCGAGCGGCACGACGAGTCCGTCGCCAAGGAGGGCGTGTTCGACGAGGCGGTGGCGGCCATCAAGGAGGCCAAGCGGCGCGGCTTCCGGGTCACCACCAATTCCACCTTCTTCAACACCGACACCCCGCAGACGATCATCGAGGTGCTCAATTTCCTCAACGACGACCTCCAGGTCGACGAAATGATGATCTCGCCCGCCTACGCCTACGAGAAGGCGCCCGACCAGGAACACTTCCTCGGCGTCGAGCAGACCCGGGAACTCTTCAGGAAGGCCTTCGCCGGAGGGAACAGGCGCCGCTGGCGGCTCAACCACTCGCCGCTCTTCCTGGACTTCCTGGAAGGAAAGGCGGACTTCCCGTGCACCGCCTGGGCCATTCCCAACTATTCGCTCTTCGGCTGGCAGCGCCCCTGCTATCTGATGAGCGACGGCTACGTCCCCACGTACCGCGAACTCGTCGAGGACACCGACTGGGACAAGTACGGCCGAGGCAAGGACCCGCGCTGCGCCAACTGCATGGCCCACTGCGGGTACGAGCCCACCGCCGTCCTCGCCACCATGGGCTCCCTCAAGGAGTCCCTGCGCGCGGTCCGGGAGACCGTCTCGGGAAACAACAGGTGAGCGACGCGTGAAGGGTGAGTTCGACCTGCGGGCGCTGCTCGCCGAGCGCGGCGGCGAGGGCTACGAACTGCACGCCCGCCACCTCAACCACCAGCTGCCGAGAATGCTCCGCACCATCGGCTTCGACAAGGTCTACGAGAGGGCCGAGGGCGCCCACTTCTGGGACGCCGACGGCGTCGACCACCTCGACATGCTCGCGGGCTTCGGCGTGATGGGTCTCGGACGGCACCACCCGGTCGTCCGCAAGGCCCTCCACGACGTCCTCGACGCCCAGCTCGCCGACCTCACCCGGTTCGACTGCCAGCCGCTGCCGGGGCTGCTCGCCGAGCGCCTGCTGGCGCACAGCCCCCATCTCGACCGGGTCTTCTTCGGCAACAGCGGCACCGAGGCGGTCGAGACCGCCCTCAAGTTCGCCCGGTACGCCACCGGGCGTCCCAGGGTCCTGCACTGCTCCCACGCCTTCCACGGGCTCACCGTCGGCTCCCTCTCCGTCAACGGAGAGAGGGGCTTCCGGGACGGCTTCGCCCCGCTGCTGCCCGACACCGCGATCGAGCTGGGCGACCTCGACGCGCTGGAGCGGGAGCTGCGCGAGGGCGACGTGGCCGCCTTCGTCGTCGAGCCCGTCCAGGGCAAGGGCGTCCAGGAGTCCCCGCCCGGCTTCCTGCGGGCGGCCCAGGAGCTGCTGCACCGGCACGGGGCCCTGCTCGTCGCCGACGAGGTGCAGACCGGTCTCGGCCGGACCGGCGACTTCTACGCCTATCAGCACGAGGAGGGCGTCGAGCCGGACCTGGTCTGTGTCGCCAAGGCGCTCTCCGGCGGCTATGTGCCGGTCGGCGCCACCCTCGGCAAGGACTGGATCTTCAAGAAGGTCTACTCGTCGATGGACCGGGTCCTGGTCCACTCGGCGAGCTTCGGTTCGAACGCGCAGGCCATGACCGCCGGGCTCGCCGTCCTCTCGGTCATGGAGAACGAGGGCACGGTCGCCCACGCGCGCCGGATCGGCGACCTGCTCTCCGGACGGCTCAAGGAGCTGGTGCCCCGGTACGAGCTGCTGCACGAGATCCGCGGGCGCGGTCTGATGATCGGGATCGAGTTCGGCCGTCCGTCCTCACTGGGGCTGCGCGGGCGCTGGACGATGCTCCAGGCGGCCCGCAAGGGTCTCTTCGCCCAGATGGTCGTCGTCCCGCTGCTCCAGCGCCACCACATCCTCACCCAGGTCTCCGGGGACCGTCTGGAGGTGATCAAACTGATTCCGCCGCTGGTCATCGACGAGGCGGACGTGGACCGGTTCGTCACCGCCTTCACGGCGGTCATGGACGACGCCCACGGCGGCGGCGGGCTGATGTGGGACTTCGGGAGGACACTGGTCAAGCAGGCGGTCGCCCAGCGCTGACCTGCCGAGTCCGCCAGCCCGGCACCGGGGCCGTACCGCTCCGCGCCGGGCTCGTACCGCTCCGGACTTTTGCCTCTGAGGCAAGAAACTTGCCTCAGAGGCACGATCCTGGCGGAATGGACACATGGACCACGTCCCCGGGGACAGCACCCCGGCCCCCGCCGTTCCCGACGTCCTGCCGGACGTCGCCCCGCAGCTGCGGGGCCTGCGCCGACGCCGGGGACTGACCCTGGAGACCGCCGCCCAGCGCGCCGGTCTCTCGCCCGCCCATCTCTCGCGGCTGGAGACGGGCAACCGGCAGCCCTCGCTGCCCATGCTCCTCGCCCTCTCCCGCATCTACGGTACGACGGTCTCCGAGCTGCTGGGGGAGACACCCCCCGAACGGGACCCCGTGGTCCGCGCCGGACGTTCCGAGCCCGTCGAGGCGGACGGCTGGATCTACCGGCAGGCGGGCAGCGCCGGGCGCGCCCTCCAGTGCCTGCGGGTCCACGTGCCGTACGCCACCCGGGCGGACATCGTGCGGGTCCACCCCGGTGAGGAGTGGATCCACGTCCTGGAGGGCCGGGTGCGGCTCGCGCTCGGCGAAGCCGTCCACGTCCTCGATCCCGGGGACAGCGCGCACTTCGACTCGCTCACCCCGCACCGCATCGGCGCCGCGACCTCCAGCGGGGCCGAGCTGCTCTTCGTCCACACCCTGATGCAGAGCCCCGTCGCCGAGCTGTGCCTCGGCGACGGAACTCCGCACCGTCGCTGACCCCGCCTGACCCTTCCTCCGAAAGGTTCGACATGTCCGAGAAGCACGCACCGGTCACCGGCGAGGAGCGCGGTGAGGGCAAGTTCCCCAAGGGCCTGGTGCTCCGCCTCTTCGCGTACCTGGTGGCGGGCCACCTCTTCGCCGGCTTCCTGTATCTGCTCTTCATGCTGGGCGGGCAGAACCAGTAGCGCGGACGGCGAGGGGCGGTGGGCCCGACGCGCGGGCGGGCGGTGAGACCGGACCCCGTACGGGTTCGCCGGGGCCGCGCTCCGCAGAGATCGGCGCGGCCCGGACGGTCCGGCTCAGACCTCGGTGAGCAGACGCTCCCGCAGCCGCCCGAGGGTCTCCGGGGTCAGCTTGAGGCCCTCGGCGAGGTAGGTGTCCACCGAGCCCCAGGTCTCCTCGATCGTCTCGAAGGCGCCCCGCAGATACTCCACCCGCGCGTCGAACAGCGGGCTCAGCAGCTCCATCACCTCGGGCGACATGGCGTCGGACGCGGTGGAGCTGCGGCTCACCTTGTAGCGGCGGTGCGGGTCGTTCGACTTCACGTAGTCGGCCTCGATCGCCGAGCGCTCGACCCCGAGGGCGAGCAGGGTGATCGCGATCGAGAGCCCGGCGCGGTCCTTGCCCGCCGCGCAGTGCATCAGGGCGGGGACGCTGTTCTCCGCGAGCGCGTGCAGGATGCGGCTGTGGTCGGCGGTGCGCTCGACCACCATCTTCCGATAGGAATCGGCCATCCGGTCGGCGGCCTTGTCCCCACCGAGGATCTCCCGCAGCTGGGCTATGTCCCCGTCCCGCACCAGCCGCCAGAACTCCTTGCCCTCGGCCGGGTCGTTCAGGGGTATGTTCACGTTGCGCACGCCCGGAAGCTCGACGTCCGCCCCCTCGATGCGCACGTCGGCCTGGTTGCGGAAGTCGAAGACGGTGTGCAGGTCCAGCGAGGCGAGGAAGGCGGCGTCCTCCTCGGTCGCGTGGGCGAGGTGGCCGCTGCGGAACAGACGGCCGGGGCGCACCGCGCGCCCGTCCGTCGTCGGCAGGCCGCCCACGTCCCGGAAGTTGCGGACCTCGGCCAGCTCGGGCTCGTTCGCTTCGGCGGGCGGGACCTGCGGCAGCTGCTGCGTCACGGATGCTCCTGGAGAATTCGGCGTTCGGGGGTACGGCACGGGGCCGATTCCAAGAGCCAATCATCCAGGCAGGACGAACGGGGCGCACCCCCCTGGCTAGGAATGGGCGATCTGTCCGTATTCACACCTTCCGGATAACACGCCCTGATTGCAGATGAGATGGGAATCGGAGCGTGAGCAGCGTCATAGAAGTGACGGATCGTGCCCGGGGCCGCGACGCAATCGCCTTACGGAAAAAGGGAGTCGAAGAAGTGTCATCCACGCAGGGTGACCGGAATTCCGGGCCCGGGAGCGAGCGGACGCCGAACTGATAAAGCATCGGCTTGTTCGCGCCGAAACGCTCGTCTAGCGTCACCGTCAATCCGGTCGGACCGCCGAATCCTGCCACCGTCCGGAATTCCACTCATCCCATGCGTGGCAGGAGCGGGGGACCCAGGAAGTACGCCGGTCCCGCGACGCAGGACGGCTCGGGGTGAAGTCGCGCGAGAGCGCGGCCGGACATCTCCCGTCCGAACCCGACAGCTCACCTCGCAGGCGCCGGAGAGGAATTCGCCATGCCCGCGAAGGGTAAGCACCGCCGTCCCAGGAACAACTCCCTCACCCGGGGCATCGCCGCCGCCGGTACGGGAGGCGCCGTCGTCGCCCTCCCGCTCCTCGGCGCCACCGGTGCCCACGCCGCCGAGCAGACGGCCCCGGCCGCCCCCGCGCGGACCGTCACCGTCGCCGCCCAGGCCAAGGCGCCCGCCGCGGCGCCGGTCGCGGCCCCGGCCGCGCCGAGGACGTACGCCGTCGTCCCTGGCGACCACCTCTCGAAGATCGCCGCCGAGCACCACCTCACCGGTGGCTGGCAGCGGCTCTACGCGGACAACCGCCAGGTCGTCGGCGAGAACCCCTCGTTCATCCTGCCCGGCATGAAGCTCACCCTCGGCGCCAGGAGCACCGCTCCCGCCGCCGCCCCGAAGAGCCCCGCCACGGCCGCCCCGAAGACCGAGCGCAAGGCCCCCGCCGCCCAGGACTCCGGCGACTCCACGCACACCACCCGGAGCTCCGAGCGCCCGGCCGCCCAGGCCACCACCCCGGACTCCGGCTCGTCCACGACGCAGTCCTCCGGCTCCTCGGCCTCCTCCTCCGGCTGGGTCAAGCCCGTCAGCGGCGGCTTCTCCACCCCGTACCGCGCCTCCGGCTCCATGTGGTCCTCCGGTTACCACACCGGTGTCGACTTCATCGCCTCCTCCGGCACCACCGTCCGCGCCGTCGGCGCGGGCACGGTCGTCTCGGCGGGCTGGAGCGGCTCCTACGGCAACGAGGTCGTCATCCAGCACGCCGACGGCAACTACTCGCAGTACGCCCACCTCTCCTCGCTCGCCGTCTCGGCGGGCCAGGCGGTCTCCGGCGGACAGCAGATCGGCCTCTCCGGCTCCACCGGCAATTCCACCGGACCCCACCTCCACTTCGAGATCCGGACCTCGCCGGGCTACGGCTCCGACGTCGATCCGCTGGCCTACCTCCGCCAGCACGGCGTCTCCGTCTGACGCACCCGCCCCACCGAAGGCCCGGCACCCGTGCGTGCCGGGCCTCCGGCGTATTCCGGCTTGGCAATTTCTTTATCGGTGTCATATGTCACCCGGCGTCAACCCCTCCTTACGGTCGCGTAGGTCACATCCGAAAGGGAAGGATGTCCACCCGTGGCAGACGATTCGAGATCAACAGACAAGAACGCATTCGGGTCGTACGCGGCGATCGGTGACAGCTTCACCGAGGGCGTCGGAGACCCCGGACCCGACGGGACGTACCTCGGCTGGGCGGACCGCTTCGCGGTACTGCTCGCCGACCAGCTGCCGGAGCACGAGGCCTTCCGCTACGCCAACCTGGCCGTACGCGGGCGCCTCCTCGACCAGATCGTGGCGGAACAGGTTCCCCGGGCGAGGGAACTCGCCCCCGACCTGGTGACCTTCTGCGCCGGTGGCAACGACATCATCCGCCCCGGCACGGACCCCGACGACGTCGCCGAGCGCTTCGAGCGCGCCGTCGCCGACCTGACCTCCGCCGTCGGCACCGTCATGGTGACCACCGGCTTCGACACCCGTGACGTCCCCGTGCTCAAGCACCTGCGCGGCAAGATCGCCACGTACACCGCCCATGTCCGGTCCATCGCCGACCGCTACGACTGCCCGGTCCTCGACCTGTGGTCGCTGCGGTCCGTGCAGGACCGGCGCGCCTGGGACGACGACCGGTTGCACCTCTCGGCCGAGGGCCACACCCGGGTCGCGCTGCGCGCCGCCCAGGTCCTCGGTCTTCCGGTGCCCGCCGACCCGGACCAGTCCTGGCCGCCGGTCCCGCCGCGCGGCACGCTCGAAGTGCGGCGCGACGACATCCACTGGGCGAGGGAGTACCTCGTACCGTGGATCGGGCGCAGGCTGCGCGGCGAGAGCTCCGGCGACCACGTCGAGGCCAAGCGTCCGGACCTCATGCCCCTCTGAGCGGCACCGAGGCGGGGACGCGCTCCAGGACCCCACCGGCGAACACGTCGTACAGCGGCAGCGTCTCCAGATGGACGTAGCCGATGTGGCAGTCGCAGACGGCGAGGGGGCAGGCGCGGGGCCGCAGGGCCGCACGGTACGAACCGTCGTACAGGTTCCCCAGCTCGGCGCGGACGAAGTGACAGCGCCGGACCGTGCCCTCGCCGTCCACCGAGATCACCGACTCCCCGGTGCGGCAGGGCAGTCCTGCCGACCGGTGAGGATGCCTGCTGTACGGGAAGAGGGGGTCGAGCTCCGTCCACCGCGCGGCCTCCGCGTCGGTGTACGCGTGCCCCTCGGCCGCGTTCACCCACAGGTACACGTGCGGCGGCAGCGCCTCCCGCAGCCGCCGCGCGTGCTCCAGGTGCTCGGGCAGCCCGACCACCCCGACGCTGAACCTGACCCCGAGGTCCACCAGCTCCCCGCACTTGCCGAGGAACCGCTCGTACGGGGTCTGCCCCGGGTGGTACGTGCACCACAGCGCCACGCTCTCCCGGTCCGCCTCGGCCAACCAGTCGGTCCGGCAGCTCAGATTGGTCTGGATCGCCACCCGCTCGATGTGCGCGAGCCGGGACAGATCGACCAGCGCCCGCCGGTACCAGGACCGGACCAGGCCCTCGCCCCACGGGGTGAACAGCACGCGCAGCCGGTCCTCGGCCCGGTCGGCCGCCCACCCGGTGAACCGGTCGAGCGCCGCCCGGTCCGCGCGCAGCAGCTCCCGGCTGTCCCGGCGCTTGGCGAAGGGGCAGTACGGACAGTCGAAGTCGCAGGAGGCGAGCGGCCCCCGGTAGAGCAGGGTCAGGTCCACGGAATCCTCCTACTTCGGCTCGTACGCGGCCATCGCCGCCCGCACGGCGGGGGAGAACAGCTCCGGGCCGAGTCCGTCGGAGTGCGCCAGCCCCTCCGGCGACAGCCGCAGCAGCCCCTCGGGCGCCCCCGCGTCCAGCCAGCCCAGCGCCTCGAACCGGGCCAGCTCCCCGGGGAAGTCCGCGAACGGCGAGGAACCGAACCGCTCCTCGTACCCCGTCACCGGCATCCCCGCGGCCTGGAGCAGCGACTGCAGCAGATGACGGCGACGGGCCTCCCCGGCGTCCACCCGTCTGCCGACCTCCGCGCGCGAGAAGTCCGCCGTCCCCGTGTAGACGTCGATGATCGAGCGGATCTCCCGCATGTCCACCGCGTAGTCGAAGGAGTAGTGGAGCTCCGAGGTGTACGACCTGGCCCCGCAGCCCAGACCGATCATCCCGTCGGTCTGGCAGGCGTGGTCGTCGGGGCCCGACGGCGCCGAGTCCGCCCGCCGGAACATCCGCATCGACACCTGCGCGTACCCCCGTGCCAGGAGGTGGTCGCGGCCGTACCGGTACAGGCGCAGCCGGTGCGCGTCCCACTCCAGGTCGGCGGCCCCGCGCTCGGCCGCCGAGAGCCGGCCGAGCCCGGTCAGCGGACGGACGTACAGGGGATACAGGTACAGCTCCTCCGGCTCCCAGGCGAGGGCCGCGTCCAGCGAGGCGCGCCAGCTCCGCTCCGTCTGCCCGTCGATCCCGTAGATCAGGTCGATGTTCAGCACCGGCACACCGGTGTCCCGGATGCGGCCGAGCGCCGCCTCCACGTCGGCGCGGCGCTGCGGCCGGACCGCCGCCCGCGCCTCGGCCTCCACGAAGCTCTGCACTCCGATGCTGAGCCGGGTCGCGCCCCGCTCGGCGAGGACCGCGAGCCGGTCGGCGGTCGCCGTCGAGGGCGAGGTCTCCACGGACAGGGGTATCGCCCGCAGATCGGCCCCCATGCGCTTCTCCGCCACGTCGCAGAGCCGCTCCAGCTCGGCGGCGGTGAGGAAGGTCGGCGTGCCGCCGCCGAAGGCGGCCGTGGCGAACCGCACCGGGGATCCGTCCCCGAGGGCCTCGCGCACCGCCGTGGCCTGGCGGTCGAGCGCGTCGAGGTAGCGGGTGGTCAGCTCGTCCGGGGCGCCGATACGGGTGAAGAGGTTGCAGAACCCGCAGCGGACCTCGCAGAACGGTATGTGCGCGTAGAGGGAGAGCGCGTCCTTCGGTTCGTCCGCCCAGAGCGCGGCGAGCGGGGGCGTCGGATCGGGGAGCGGACGGTACGCGGTCTTGTGCGGGTACGCGTACACGTAGGCGCGGTACGGGCGGAGGGCGTCGTCCGTCATACCGTGGCCTCCCGTCCGGGGCCCGCCAGCGCGAACTGCGCGTACGGGACGGTCCAGACCACCTCGTGGCCGAGGCGGTGGCCGGTGTACCCGTCCTCCCCGTACGCCGTGCCGTGGTCGGAGCAGACGACCGCGAAGCACGGGCGGCGGCTGCTCATCGCGTCGAACAGCCGCCCGATGTGCCGGTCGACGTACTCCAGTGCCGCCGCGTGGGTGGCCCGGGAGTCGCCGGTCTCGCGGGTCGCGCCCGGCAGGTGGAACCAGTTGGGCTGGTGCAGCGCCGACACGTTGACGAAGAGGAAGAGCTTCCGCTCGGGCGGCAGGGCGGCGACGACCTCCTCGGCGCGCACCACCTGCGACTCGAAGGACGTCGGGGAGGCCACGCCGAACGACGGCTCCCAGTGGCTCTCCTGGAACAGGTCCGGCAGCACGCTCCCGAGCGGCGGCCGCTTGTTGAAGAAGCCGACCCCGCCGACGCACACCGTCCGGTAGCCCGCGTCCGCGAGGCCCGAGACGAAGTCCGGTGTGTCATGGACCCAGGTGCCGTCGGCGGTCGACTCGCTGCCCGCGAAACGCGCCGCGAACAGGCGCGGATGCGGCCCCTGACCGGTCGGCGTCGGCAGGAACCCCGCGAAGATCGCCTGGTGGGAGGCGTACGTGAAGCTGCCCGGTGCGTGCCGCCGCTCCCAGACCCCGCCCGGCAGATGCCGGGCCAGGTGCGGGATGCGGCCCTCGGCGGCCAGCTCCGCCGCCACGTCGTACCGGAGCGTGTCGAGGGTGACCAGGAGCAGGTCGTGGCTTCCGACGATCACGTTCATGTCGGGCCGGGGCATGTCGGCCTGGGACCTGTCGGGCTGGGCTGCGCGGTGCTGCTTCACATGGTGCTCGTTCACGCGGTGCTCGTTCCTGTGGCGCTTGTTCCTGTGGTGCTTGTTCCTGTGGTGCGGTCGGGGTGCCCCGCGGCCGGGCCCCCTTGAGGTGGACGGAAGCCGGGGAGCTGGGCGGCGACCTGCGCCGCGTAGGTGTCGAGGCCCTCGGCGCCGCTGCCGGGCAGCCCCGTGAGACCGGGCAGCAGATCACCGAAGGCGTTGACCTCGCCCACGGCGAACCGGCGCCAGCCCGAGCCGGGCAGCAGGTCCACGCCCACGCACCGGGTGCCGGGGAAGACGGCGGCGGCCCGCTCGCACACCTCCAGCGCGTCCGTCCATCGTCCGCCCGCCGCCGCGATCGCGTCCCGCGCCGCCGCCAGATCGCCCCGGGCGCCGCCCAGGTGCAGATTGGTCATGGGCGAGCGGCTGGTGCGGACCACGGCGTGGGTGGCCCGCCCGTCGACGACGACCACCCGCAGATCGGCCGCCCGGCCGCCCTGAGCCGCCTTCGGCAGCCACCGCTCGACGTGCAGACCGTCAGGAGCCAGGGCGTCCACGATCGCGGCGATCTCCTCCTCGCGCGTGTAGCGCCGGACCCGCAGCGAGTTGAACAGCCGCCCGCCGGGCCCGCGCTCCACCGACGTGGTGGCCTGACACCGCCCCGCCCCGTTGGTCTCGACCGCGAGGACCCCCGAGGCGGACGAGCCGTGCGCGGGCTTCACGAACACCCGGCGCAGCCCCGGCCGCCCGGTCAGCTCCCTGAGGTCCGCCCAGCCGCGCACCGCCGGAGCGGCGGGCCCCGACGTCGGGGACTCCGGCACCGGCACTCCGGCCGTACGGAGCAGACCGTGGCACAGCCGTTTGTCGAACAGGACCGCCAGCTCCGCCGGATCGTCCACGAGCGTGGCGCCCGCCTCGGCCACGGTCCGGCCGAGGTCCGCCGTCGCGGCGACGAACCGCGCGTACCAGCGGCCGGTGCCTTCCACCCGCGCCGGGTCGTCGAGTCCCCGCAGCAGCCGGTCGGCCTCAGGGTCCTCCCCGGGCGAGTCCAGCCGCACGGTCTCGCCCGCCGTGAACCGGGCGGTGCCGCGCAGCACCTCGGGCCAGGACACCGCCCGCGCCTCGGGCAGTCCGGCGGCCCGCAGCGCGTCCTGGAAGAACGCGACACGACGGCCCGCCGGATCACCGACGACCACGAGGCGCGGGCGGGCGGTCATTCGGCGACCGCGACGTACCGGAAGACGTCGCCGTCGCCGTCGTCCTCCGGCTCCTGAGCGTCACTGAGATCGACGGTCACACCGTGCGGTTCGAGCGCGGCGAGCACCCGCAACCGCACCGCGTCCGAGACGTAGTGGTGGGAGAGGTCGAGATGGGTGAGGTGCGTCAGCGGCTGCCCTTCGAGCAGCGCCGTCGCTCCCTCGTCCGTGAGCACCCCCATGGAGAGGTCGAGCCGCTCGATCCGGGCGACCACCGGGGCGCTCGCCACGGCCGAGGCCACCTCGTCCTGGATCAGGCTGTTGCGCAGAGCCAGTCTGCGCAGGGCCGGGAGGGACGAACCGTCGAGCAGCGGGGCCAGGTCCTCGGGCGTGCTGTCGCCGCCGTACTCGTCGGTGCCGAGCCACAGTTCCAGGTCCTCCAGGGCGGGCAGGTCGCTGCCCGCGATCCCGCGCACCACCTCGGCGGGCAGACCGCCCGTCTCCACCCCCAGCTCCCGCAGACCGGTGTGCCGGACCGGATGGAACACCAGACCCGTGCCACCGCGCACACCGAGCCCGCGCAGCTCCGGGTAGGCGGCCAGCAACGGCGTCACATCGGACTGGACGATCCACGAGATCTCGCAGTCCTCCATGACCATGTCGCCCAGGAAGACCGCTTCGAGCCCGGAGAGCCGGTCGTTGGCGCCGATCAGCGCCGTCACGACCTCCGCCGACGAGGTGTCGTACGCCTCGTTCCAGCCACCGACCACGAGGGCCCGCACCCGGCCCGCGTCGACCGCCTTCAGGAACCGCTCGAAGCGCGGCACCCACTGCTCGTCGCGGGGGCCGCAGTACGTGGGGGAGGAGATCCGCCAGGCGACCGCGCCCGCGTCGGGCAGCTCGACCCGGGCTTCCGCGTCCGGGAACTCGAACACGGGCAGGCCGTGGAACTCCTGCAAGTAGTGGCCAATGGTCATGACTGCGCTCCCGGACGACGGATGACGTACGACGTACGCCGTGGATCGACTGACGCCAAGAGTTGTACCAAGCGCCGCTGACAACGCCCCCCGCCGGGTCGGCCCGGAGCCGATTGTCAGTGCCGGGTCCTAGCGTCGTTCCCATGTCCGGCCATCGGCGCCGGACATGGGAAGGGGAGAGCCATGTACCGGCAGGGAGACGTACTGATCGCGCCCGTCGACACGACGGCCGTTCCGGCGCGCGCCAGGACCGCCCCGGGGGAACCCAGGGACGCCAGGGGCCGTATGGTCCTCGCCCTCGGCGAGGTCACCCGGCACGCCCACGCCGTCCCCGGACCCGGCCGGCTCGTCAGGGAGCCGGGCCCCTTCGGCCCGCTCCTGCTCGAACTGCCCGAGGGCGGCCGGGTGGTGCACGAGGAGCACGCGCCGATAGCGCTGCCGAAGGGCTGGTACCGGGTGGTGCGCCAGCGGGAGTACGTGCCCGGCGCGTACCGGATCGTCGCGGACTGACCGAGCGGGACCCGTCTGAGCGGCGATCCGGCCGGGACCGGGCTGGGGACCGGCCGGAACCCGGCCGTGCGCGAAGCCCTGGCCGGGTCCTGGCGGATCAGGGACCCGGCCGAGCGGCCACCCGGCCGGGACCCGGCCCGATCGAGAACGCCCGGGGGCCCGGCCCGACAGGGACTCCGCCGGACGGAGATCCGACAGGGATTCCGGGATTCCGACACAGACCCGGCCGATACCCGGCCGGACAGAGACCTGGGGGGACATCGACATGAACCACACCACCGCACTCGACAAGTGGCGGTCCGTCGCCGCGGTCACCGGGCCCGCCGACCGGCCGGCCGCCGAGGCGGGAGTCCGGCACGCCTACCGCACGGCGGGGCTTCCCGAGCCGGAACGCTTCGTCTGGGCGGACTCGCCGCTGGCCGCCGTCACCCTCGTACCGACCCTGGCGGGCCGGGGCCGCTCGGTACGGGACGAGGTGCGCACCCGGCCGTGGGCCGAGGAGCGCCGCCGCCTCCACGACGCGCTGGGCCCGGCGGGCTGGGCCGCCCACTGGCGGAGCACCGGGGCCGTCCTGTGGGACCTCACCCGGATGCTCGCCGACCGGATACGGGCCGGGGTGACCGACGCCTCCGGGGGCGCGGAGGGGGCGCGGGAGACGAGTGACGCCCGTCTCCTGCTGCTCGACGCGGTGCTCGGACAGCACGACGCCGCCTGGCTCCTCGCCTTCGAAGGACACGGGGACCGGCTCGCGGGTCTCGCCGCCGTCGCCGAGCACGCGGGCTGGTGGTGGCCCTACGAGAACGCCGTCGTGCTCTGCGAGCGGCCCGTCACGCTGCACCGCGACGAAGCAGGGCGCCTCGACCGGGGCGACGGGCCCGCGCTGGCCTTCGCCGACGGCTTCGCCCTGCACGCCTGGCACGGCATGTCCGTGCCCGCCGCCTTCCTCGCCGGGCTCGCCGACCTCACCCCCGAGCGGATACGGGAGGAGGAGAACGCCGAACTGAGGCGCGTGATGCTGGAGCACTACGGCTACGACCGCTACCTCGCCGCCTCCGGCGCCCGGCACCAGCACCGCGACGGAACCGGCAGGCTCTGGCGGATCGCGCTGGACGACGACGAGGACGTGGTGATGGTCGAGGTCGTCAACTCCACGCCCGAGCCGGACGGCAGCCACCGCACCTACTGGCTCCGGGTGCCGCCCACCACCCGGACCGCCCGCGAAGGAGTCGCCTGGACCTTCGGACTCCACGCCGACGCCTACCGGCCGCTCGTCGAGACCTGAGCACCCGGCCGGTGACGGACAGTCCGTTCGGGACGAACCGGCCGGGAGCGGACAGCGTGGTTCATGCGGAAGAGTGAAGGGGCGCGCCGCCAGGTGTGGCGTACGGGTGGTGGCGGCGCCGGGTGCTGGGATGTGCCCGCCGGAGCCCCGGCACCCATTCCCGAAGGGACCGACAGCCCGTGACGATCCGACGGCCCAGCGCCGCCCGTACCGCCCGACTGCTCGCCGCCACCGCCGTGCTCGGCGGCCTCCTCGTCGGCACCGCCGGCCCCGCCCTGGCCGCCACGCCCGAGCGGTCGGCCCTCCGCGCCACGACCCCGGCGCAGACGCCCGCGACGGTCTCCGTCACCGGCAACGGACGGGCTGCCGCCGCGCCCGACCTGGCGATCCTGTCCGTCGGCGTCGAGGCCACCCGCAAGACCGCGAAGGAGGCGATGGCCGCCCAGAGCAAGGCGTCGGAGGCCCTTCTGGACGTCCTGCGCAGACAGGGGATCGACGAGCGGGACATCCGCACCGACAGCCTCTCGCTCGCTCCGGTCTACACCCAGAACACCGAGGGGGAGAGCAAGGTGACCGGCTACCAGGCGGGCCAGACCTTCTCCGTGAAGGTCCGCGACATCGACCGGACGGGCCACGTCGTCGGCGTCGTCAACGACGCCACGGGGGAGGAGGGCCGGATCAACGGAGTCGTCTTCGACGTCGCCGACCCGACCTCGCTCCGGGTGAAGGCCCGGGAGGCGGCCTACCGGGACGCGCACGACAAGGCGGAGCAGCACGCCCGGCTGAGCGGCCACCGGCTCGGCCGTCTGGTCTCCCTCAGCGAGGGCGAGTCGGTACGCCCGAGCCCCGGCGCCGCGCCCGGCATGTCCGCCGACGAGCCGAGCGTGCCGCTGGCCCCCGGCGAGATCGAGGAGCAGATCACGGTCTCGGCGGTCTTCGAACTGATCTGAACCGAGAACGGCCACGGTCGGCCGCCCCGAACCCGCGAGGGCCACGGGCGGACCGGGCGGCCGACCGGACCCGACGACATGCCCATGGGTGGGCCGGGCGATGGGTCCCACAGGCCTGCGGGGCGGTGGGCGGCCGGGCCTGAGGGCCTGTGGGGCGGTCACGCGTCGGCGGTCGGCCCCGAGGCCGCTCCCGCCGTGACGGCCCGCCCCTGCCTGGTGTGGTCTGCCGGTCGACCGTCCGGCAGGAGCCGCCTGCCGGTCCATGTACCGGTCAGACGATGACGGCCGTCAGCCGGTCGCCGGTCAGACAAACAGCCCCGTCGGCCCGTCGGCCCGTCGGACAGTCAGCTCGTCGGCCGGTCGGTCCGTCGGCCGGTCGGCCCTTCGCTCTGGCGGTCGGACAATCACACCCCATCGCTCGGGTCATCGCTGTTCCGGCGGTCGAGCCCGGCGGTCAGCCCGTGTGCTCCCCGGCTGTCACGCCCGCCCGCTCGCCCTGGGCTCCCTGACCGGTCCGCCGGGTGCCCTCGTGCCCGGCGGACCGGTCGCCTCCTCGGCGGTCGTGCCGTCGCCGACGTGGCTCTCGGCGTCCGGGAGCCCGAGTTCACGGACGAGCGCGGCGTCCGCCCAGCGCAGCATCGCGGCGCGGGAGAGGCCCCCGGGGTAGGCGGTCGTCTGCACCGCGAGGCCGTCGAGGAAGGCGGTGAGCCGCCACGCCGCCGCCATCGGGTCCGCGCAGTGGAACTCCCCGGCGGCGGTCCCCTCCGT
The DNA here is from genome assembly GCF_044744885.1 of Streptomyces sp. NPDC087215. Classification (NCBI taxonomy): domain Bacteria; kingdom Bacillati; phylum Actinomycetota; class Actinomycetes; order Kitasatosporales; family Streptomycetaceae; genus Streptomyces; species Streptomyces sp. NPDC087215. The sequence continues at coordinate 631,018 of NZ_JBIUZD010000001.1, read as the reverse complement.
GATCACTTCCACCAGCGCCCGCTTCCACTCCTGGTCGAGCGTGTGAGCGACCTGGCGCAGCTCCGGGTCGCGCAGTGAGGCCGCCCAGCCCTCGATCCACAGCCGCCAGCCCTTGGCCCGTCCGGTCGGGGCGTACCAGCGCACGGCGGCGCGCAGCCGCCGCACCGCGCTGGAGCGGCGCCGGAGGATCTGCCGAAGCCGGGCGAGGTCGCCCTCGGCGGCATGAGTGAAGGCGGCCGTGACCAGCTGTTCCTTCGAGGAGAAGTGGTAGAGCACCAGGGCGTTGCTGACACCCAGCGCGGTGGCGACGTCGGCGATCCGGACGGCCCCGACGCCCCGGGCCTCGATCTGCTCGACGGCGGCCCGGAGCAGTTCCTCCCGCCGTTCGGCCACGCTCAACCGCACTCTTGCCACGCGGGCAGCCTACACAGCACATGACACGGGCATGATCATCACAAGTGCCGACCGTGCACCACCCATCACACGAGACCTGCCCTTTCCCACCCGTTACGTGCCCCGAGCCCGCCCCTTCCGGACGGTGCGACCGGGGCCGTACGGCCGAGGGGGTGCGAGCCCGGCCCCGTACCGCCTTCGACGGACTCAGTACCAGCCGTAGCGCTCGGCGATCACCGGCAGTCGTTCCGCGACCAGCGCGTGCGTCGCGGCGCGCGGGCTCGTACCGTCCGCCTCCGCGCGGTCGAGCGTGCCGCCGACGAGTGCCCGCATGGCTCCGCGCACCCGGCCGAAAGCCTGGTCGGCGTCGGCCTCGATGTCGCCGAAGAGCGTCCACCACCACCAGGCGTTGGTGCACGAGTTCACGACCACGTCGGGCAGGACCGTCACACCGCGCGCGGTGAGCGCCTCCTCGGCGTCCGGCAGGACCGGCATGTTGGCCGCCTCGGCGATCCAGCGGGCCGTGATCCGGCCCTGGTTCCCGGCGTCGATCGCGTACGAGACGGCCGCCGGGACCAGTACCTCCGCGTCGGCCGCGAGCCAGGCGTCGCCGGGCTCCTCCCGGTCACCGGGCCGCAGGGCCGCGCGGTCGACGGTCCCGTGGGCGTCCCGGGCGGCGAGCAGGGCCTCGACGTCCAGGCCCCCGGGGTTCACGATCGTGCCCCGGACATCGGCGACGGCGACCACCAGGAGGCCCGCCCGCGCCAGGAACCGGGCGGTCGCCCCGCCCATCGTGCCGAGCCCCTGCACGGCCACCCGGGTCCCGGGGTGCGCCCGCCCGGCCCGGTCGAGGGCGACGAGCACGGACTCGGCGACCCCGAGACCGCCGACCAGCGCGTCGAGGCCTATGCCGTCCACCCGGACCGCGAAGGCGTCCGCGAGCCGCTTCCGGGCGGCGGCCTCGTCGTCGAGGAGCGGGTACACGGCCTGCACCGAGGAGACGAGGCCCGCCTCGGCCACGGCCCGGTCCACCACGTCCTGGGTGAGCCCCAGGTCCTCACCTGTGGTCCAGAACCGCTCGACGTACGGACGCATCGCGCGCAGATAGCGCACCAGCACGCCGTACGCCTCGGGGGAGCGGGGGTCGCAGTCGACGCCGCCCTTGGCGCCGCCCAGCGGCACGTACCGGGCGGTCTCGTCGTAGTGCAGGGCCTCCTTCATGGTCATGCCACGGGCGAGTCCTGCGACCTCCGCCTCCGTGCACCCCTCCCGCATCCGCAGTCCACCGCTGGCCACCCCGCGCACCAGCCGGTCCACCACGAGGTACCCCCGGCACCCGGTCACATGATCGGTCCAGCGGACGGACATCAGGGGGGCGGCGCTCATGACGGGACTCCTCCGGGCGGGACGGGGTCCGCGGTCCATGCCGAACCGCGGTCCATACTGAACAGCTGTTCAGTATGGACGATGGTCGGGTGCCCAAGCCGACCGCCCTCCGGCAACCTGACCGCCCGGCTGGCGAGCACCGACCGACCGGCCGCCGCCCGAACCTCCCGCCGCGTGCCTGCCCGCGCGCCCCTCCTCCTCCCGGAGGGCGTCGGCCCGACCGTCCTGTCCGGTCGGTGGGTATCCACGGGCCGGTCCGTCCCGTCGGCCAAGCGCCGACCGCCTGCCCCTCCCCAGCGCCAGCCGGACCGTCCCGCCCCGGCGGCAAATGCCCATGAGCCGGACTGTCCGTCCCGGCGGCAAGCACCCATGAGCCGGACCGTCCGCCCGGTGGCAAGCAGCGACCGACCTCCCCACGCCACCCTGGGCCCGGACCACCCCGCCGATCAGCCTCCAGCCCCAGCCCCGCCCTCTTCACAGGCCCCTGCCTCTCACCGGACCCAGCCCCCCTCACCGGCCCCCACCGCTTCGACCGGCACAGGAGACGCGCCCTCTTCGCGGCCCCAGCCCCTTCCCGAGCGCCTCGGGCGTCCTGCCCCGGGCCGTCCCCCCTTCCTCCAGCGCCCCGCCCCCGCCCCTCCTCCCGCCCGTCAGTGATCTTCCCCGCCCGCCCGCCCCGGTCGTCCTTCGCGGTAGCCGCCCATAATGGAACGACCCCCAGAGATCAGGAGGTCCTGTGACCGGTACCGGCTCCGACCGTTCGCCGCGGGCCCGGCTGCGCGCGCTCCGCCCCGAGTCCTTCGGCGCGGACCCCACGGGTGCGCGCCTCGCCCGCATCCGGCGCTCGCCGAACTTCGCGGACGGAATCTTCCAGAACCCCGAACAGGCCCGCCGGGGCCCCTCCGGCTCCGGCGTCGAGTTCGCCAAGATCTACTTCGACAAGGAAGGACGCTCGCGCCGCGCCCCCACCGGCACGATCCCGGTCCACCCCACCACCGTCGCCGACCTGGCCCGCCCCCCGGCCACCGGCCTGCGGCTGACCTGGATGGGGCATTCCGGCGTCCTCGCCGAGATCGACGGCCACCGGGTCCTCTTCGACCCGGTCTGGGGCGAGCGCTGCTCCCCGTTCCCCTTCGCGGGGCCGAAGCGCCTCCACCCCGTGCCCGCGCCGCTCGCCGCGCTCGGCCCGGTCGACGTCGTGGTGATCTCGCACGACCACTACGACCACCTGGACCTGCCGACGATCAAGGAGCTGGCCGCCACCGACACCGTCTTCGCGGTGCCGCTCGGCGTCGGCGCGCACCTGGAACGCTGGGGCGTCCCCGCCTCCCGGCTGCGCGAGCTGGACTGGAACGAGTCCACCTCGATCGGCGACCTGCGCCTGACCGCCACCCCCGCCCGGCACTTCTGCGGCCGGGGCCTGCGCAACCGTCAGATGACCCTGTGGGCGTCCTGGGCGGTCGCCGGGCCCGAGCACCGTGTCTTCCACAGCGGTGACACGGGCTACTTCCCGGGATTCAAGGACATCGGCGCGGCCCACGGCCCCTTCGACGCCACCATGATCCAGATCGGTGCGTATTCCGAGTACTGGCCCGACATCCACATGACCCCCGCTGAGGGGATGCGGGCGCACCTTGATCTCCAGGGCGGCGCACCGCACGGCGTGATGCTGCCGATCCACTGGGGCACCTTCAACCTGGCCCCGCACCCGTGGGCCGAGCCGGGGGAGGGCACGGTGACGGCCGCCGCCGGGGCCGTCCAGCGCATCGCCCTGCCGATCCCCGGCCAGCCCTTCGAGCCCGGTGCCGAGCGGCTGCCGGACACCCCGTGGTGGCGGCCGGTCGCCAAGGTCCCTCAGGGCGGATGGAACACCACGGACGTCACAGAGGGTGACGGTCACCCCAGGGGTATGGCCGGAGCGGATGGGGACGAAAAGGCCGCCCCGGGGGCCGGGACGTCCCCCGAGGGCCCCGGTGCGGACTCCGGCCGGGGTGCCCCGGAGGCCGCGCGCACCCCCTGACACCAGAAGCGGACCAAGCTGGTCCGGTCCTGCCCCGGGGGCGTACGAAACTCCGGGCGGGGGACGATTTCCGCAGAGGGCGGAGGTGCGACGGCACCTCCGCCCTCTGTCGTCCCCGCCCGTCCAGCCCGTCCGGGCGGCTCTTCCCGGCCATGCCGTTCGCTTTCGGCCGGTGTTCTCGGTCAGTCGTGCGAGCGGCACTACCAGACGAGGCAGCTCTACGGGTGAGTTTGCCAACTGCGCATCACGCGTGAACGGTTGGCGACTACAGTGTGTGGTCGGTGATCATCGGTAGGTTCATCGCACCCCGTCGTCCACCTCGCTGAAGAATCCACCCTCAGCGACCCCCTGCAACGCCGATTCCTGGGCACGTACCAAGGACACTCATGTCTCAACTTCGCGCACCCGCCCCGCGGTCCGATCGCCGCGAGGGCGGGCGGCACGGCCGGACAGGCGCCCGGCCCGCCTCCGGCGGCAACACCCCCCAGGTGCAACCTCCCGCGTCGCACACGACGGAAGCCCGCATACGCCCCCAACTCCTGCGTACCTCGGTGCTCCCCGCCGTCGCGGTGGCGCTCGGCTGGGCGGCGGCCGTGCTGTTCACCATCCGGTCCACCGGTGCCGAACCCACCTCCGGCCTCTGGATCGCGCTCACCGGCGCCGCCGCCCTCACGGTCGCCTCCGTGACCGCCGCCGCGCTCGGCGCGGACCGCGCCGCGAGAGCCGTGCGCGACCGCTGCGAAGCCCTGCGCCGCTCCGGTGTCAGGGGACAGTCCGAACTCCGCACCATCGTCGAACACCTGAGCAAGGGGGAGCAGCTCCCGGCCCGCGCCGCACTTCCGCCGAACGGCCCGGGAGACGACGAGTTCGACCTGCTCGCCCGGGAACTGGCCCGCTCCCACGAAGCCGCCGTGGCCGCCGTCGTCCAGGCCGCGAAGCTCGCCGGCCCCACCGGCAACGAGCAGAAGGTCGAGGTCTTCGTCCACCTCGCCCGGCGCCTGCAGTCCCTCGTCCACCGCGAGATCCAGCTCCTCGACGAGCTGGAGAACGAGGTCGAGGACCCCGACCTGCTCAAGGGACTGTTCCACGTCGACCATCTGGCCACCCGGGTCCGTCGGCACGCCGAGAACCTGGCGGTGCTCGGCGGCGCCGTCTCCCGGCGCCAGTGGTCGAACCCCGTCAGCATGACCGAGGTGCTGCGCTCCTCCATCGCCGAGGTCGAGCAGTACCCCCGGGTGAAGCTGGTCCCGCCGATCGACGGCACCCTCCGGGGACACGCCGTCGCCGACGTCATCCACCTCCTCGCCGAACTGGTCGAGAACGCCACGCTCTTCTCCGCGCCGCACACCACCGTCCTGCTCCGCGCGCAGTACGTCTCCGCCGGCCTCGCGATCGAGGTCGAGGACCGCGGTCTCGGTATGCCCGTCAGCGAACAGGCCAGGATGAACACCCTGCTCGCCGACCCCGACCAGGTCAGCGCCGCGCATCTCCTCCAGGACGGCCGCATCGGACTGTTCGTGGTCTCCGCGCTGGCCCGTCGCCACGGCATCACCGCACGCCTCCAGTCCAACATCTACGGCGGTGTCCAGGCCGTCCTCGTCCTTCCGCAGGGCCTCCTCGGCACCGACGCCGACTGTCTGTCCACACCCGAGCACCGGACCTCCGCCCACCCCGTCCCCCCGGTTCCCGTACCGGGCCAGAGCCCGGCACCGACCGCCTCGGCGCCCCCGCCGAAGCAGACGCCCCAGACCCCCACCCCCCCTCCGGCCCCCACCCCCCCCAGCCGCCCGGAGCCCGCCCGTACCCCGAGGAGGAGCGGATACGGCGAACAGCCCCGTACCTCCACGGCCGACACCTACGGCGACCCCACGAGCATCCCCGCGCCCAGCGGGTACGCGGAGCCCCTCCGCACCCCGGCCCCGCACGGCCACCCCGACCCCACCCGTACCCCCGCCGCCGACCCCACCCGGTCCGACGACGCCCGTACGGGGCCGCCCGCATCCCTCCTCGCGCCGCTCCCCACAGCGCCCGCGGACCGCGGACGGCCCCTGCTCCCCAGGCGACGCGCCCAGGAACACATCGCGCCCCAGCTGCGTGACGAACCCCTGGTCCGCAAGCCCGAGGACCACGCCCTGCACGACCCCGGCCTGATGGCCGCGTTCCAGCGCGGCATCGGTCTCGCCGAATCCCAGCCGACCCCCCACGAACCGTCGCTCCCCGGCGACGCGCGCAAGGAGTAGATGCACCATGGCGAGCAGTGTGCCGACCGGCCATTCCTCGGACCTCGACTGGTTGCTGAGCGGACTCGTCCAGCGGGTCCCCTACACCCGTAACGCCGTCCTGCTCTCCTCCGACGGGCTGGTGAAATCCGTCCACGGCCTCGACCCCGACGCCGCCGACCACATGGCCGCCCTGGCCTCCGGCCTCTACTCCCTCGGGCGCAGCGCGGGCGCCCGGTTCGGCGACGGCGGCGAGGTCCGCCAGGTCGTCGTGGAACTCGACTCCACCCTCCTCTTCGTCTCCACCGCGGGCTCCGGCACCTGCCTCGCGGTCCTCGCCGGACGGGAGGCGGACGCGGCCGTCCTCGGATACGAGATGGCGATGCTGGTCAAGAGCGTCCGGCCCTACCTGGTGACTCCCGCGCGGCAGGCGGCCGGTGCGATGGGCGGCTACGGACAGCCCGCGTGACCTTGCCCCCGGAAGGGCCCTGGCTCGACGACGCGGCGGGTCGGCTGATCCGCCCGTACACCGTCAGCGGGGGCCGGACCGAGCCGACCACCGCACTGGACCTGCTGTCCATGGTGATGGCGACCGGAGCGTCGCCGCAGGCCCACCTGGGGCCCGAGCACAGCCTGGCCCTCGGGCTGTGCGAGGCGCCCACCTCGGTGGCCGAGATCGCGGCGCACCTGCGCCTCCCGGCCGTGGTCACCAAGATCCTTCTCTCCGACCTCGTGGACTGCGGCGCGCTCACCGCCCGCGCGCCGCTGCACCACGCCCATCCGACCGACCGTTCCTTGCTGGAGGCAGTGCTCGATGGCCTACGACGACGGCTCTGAGCGCCACGAAAAGCCCGCGACCGACACCTTCCCCACCGCGCTGAAGATCCTGGTGGCGGGCGGTTTCGGCGTGGGCAAGACCACCCTCGTGGGTGCCGTCAGCGAGATCGCGCCGCTGAGCACCGAGGAACTGCTGACCTCGATCAGCGTGGCCACCGACAGCCTGGTGGGGGTGGAGTCCAAGACGACGACCACCGTCGCGATGGACTTCGGCCGGATCACGCTCGACGACCGGCACGTCCTCTACCTCTTCGGGACCCCGGGACAGGAGCGCTTCTGGTTCATGTGGGACGAGCTCTCCGAGGGTGCCCTCGGAGCGGTCGTGCTGGTCGACACCCGCAGGCTCCAGGACTGCTTCTCGGCGGTGGACTTCTTCGAACGCCGGGGCATCCAGTTCGTCGTCGCGGTCAACGAGTTCGACGGTGCGTTCCGGTACGAACCGGACGAGGTGCGGGCCGCGCTCGACCTCAGGCCGGAGGTGCCGGTCGTGCTCTGCGACGCCCGTACGTCCAGCTCCGGCATCCGCACCCTGCTGACCCTCGTCCAGTACCTGCTCGCCGCCCTCCCGGCCGGTGCGCCGAGCTACGGAGCCATGCCATGACGTACGACCCCACGTGCCACCTGCTGCTGACCCCGGTGGACAGGGAGGCGCCGGTCCGCGCCCGGCGACTGCGCGAGCTGGGCCTCGGGGAACGCGCGGACCCGGCGTTCGACGCGTTCGCGCAGCGGCTCGCCGAAGTGACCGGGGCGCCTTTCTCGATGGTCAACTTCATCGACGAGAACCGGCAGTTCTTCGCGGGGCTCCACACCCCCGAGGGCACCCTCTCGGGCAGCGACCTGGGCGCGGCGGCGGCGGGTGCCGCGGCGGCGGGCGGCCTGGGCCGCCAGCTGGCCCGGGACCGGGGCTACTGCCCGTACGTGGTCGTCCGCCGCAAGGCGCTGGTCCTGGAGGACGTCTGCGACTACCCGCGCTTCGCGGGGAACCCGGTGGTGGACGAGATCGGCGTCCGCTCGTACATGGGGGCCCCGCTGATCGACCGCACGGGGGTCGCCCTCGGCGCCGTCTGTGTGTTCGACACCGAGGTACGGGCCTGGGGGCGCGCGGGACTGGAGACGATCAAGGCGATGGCCGCCGAACTGGTGGAACAGATCCACCGCCGCGAGGAGGGCCTGCTCTGACCCCGCCACCCCGCCACCCCGCCGTCCGGAAAGGGGTTCGTGACCACCGAGGAAAGTGCGGTATTGTTCTCATGCACGCCAGGCCAGGGAAACCCCAGGTCAGACGGGTAACGGGACGTGGCGCAGCTTGGTAGCGCACTTGACTGGGGGTCAAGGGGTCGCAGGTTCAAATCCTGTCGTCCCGACTTTTCGAAGTCGGAGATCAAGGGGCCGTTTCAGAGAGATCTGAAACGGCCCCTTGATCGTTTCCGGGGGCCAGCGGGGAAGCGGCTCGCCTCGGCCCTCGCAGGCGGGCCCTGAAGCGATCTTCTGCGGACCCGGGGCGCGCATTGCTGAGCGGTGGTCAGCGGGCCGTGGCCACGGCGACTGTGGGGCCACTCCTCGGCATCGGCCGTTCCCCGCACGGCCCATGCGCGAAGGGGGCCTGGGGCGGTCGGGCTGTTCGTTGGCTGCGCAGGGCCGAGACAACGTGCGGGGAGCCGTGTCCGGCGTCCAGTACGACCAGGACCTCCGGATCACCCAGCCGCCACTGGTCGGCGGCATTGCGGCGAGTCGTCGAGCGCGGGGGTGCCTCGTTGGTCGCTGGGCGGGGCGGATGCCAGGCCACGACCTGGATCCTGCCCGCGCGCGGGCAGGCCGCGACGGAGCTTCTCGCGCGTGGGACCCCTCCGCCCTCTGGTCCCGGGCGGATTTCCGTACGCTTCTCCTCCGGGCGGTACCCGCCGTCCGACGCGTCCACCGGCATCCCGTCGCTCCCGGCTCCCCGTCAGGCGGTGAGGTGCTCACCGGAGAACGCGGCGAGGTGACCGACCACGGACGTCACATGGGCACCTTTGCCGCACAGGTCGTTGAGGGACGCTCCCTCGATCCGGTGCGGTTCCTCGGGGTCCAGGCCCTGCTCGTGAGTGCCCGTGACCCCGAAGCCCGGCTGCGGGATGCGGCCACTCGCAGCGGCATCACCGAGCGGGCCAAGCGGAACGTCATCGCTGAACTCGTCTCGGCTCGGCGCAGGGTCGACGCGTCGACTCCGCGGGCTCACCATCCCGACGGCTTCATGGTGCCCAGGGCCCGGGTGACGGTGATCTCGATGACGACCCGGTCGGGGTTCACACGGGGTGTCTTGTACCGCTCGGCGTACCGGCGCTCGGCGTCCGCCACCGAGGCGGGGTCGTCCTTGACGACGGCGGTGCCCTCAAGGGTGCACCAGCGGCGGCCGTCCACCTGGCTCACCGCGACCCGGGCCTCCCGGCTCGTCGCCAGGGCGGCGCGGATGTTGCGGGTCTTGGTGTTCTTCCCGTCGGTGATGACGCGGGCGATCCGCGTCCCGGGGTCGTAGGTGACCCCGACGGGGGTGACATGGGGGGTGCCGTCGGCCCGCAGGGTGGTGAGGAAGCAGACACGGCGCTCCCGCCAGAACTCGTCGCCTTCCGCGGAAGGCTGTGGTGCGTCGGCGGGCAACGGCTGCTCCTTGCTGTCCTGCGATCGGATCGACGCCTCGACCGTACCCGGCTGGTGGACTGCCGTCTCGCCTGGCCCGGCTGGACACGGCGCTGGAAGTCGCACCCGTCCGTGAGGGGGCGGGCGGAAGCGCGACGAGCCGGGACCAGGGCCGTGCAGCCGCGCCACCTGATCGCGGGCCTCTCTTCCTCCCTCGGACTGTTCACGGGCCTTGCGTCCGTGGACCTGCCGACGGGTCGTACCTGGGCGAGCGTCACCGATCTCGTCACGTCACCGCAGGCCAGAAGCCTGGCCAGGCGGGGTGGGTAGCCGCACCACACGTGAAGGCGGGCCGCACGCGGCACTCACGGACCCCGCCGATCCCCGAAGGCCAACCGCACCTACCCGCGCGGACGCGGTATCACCGCGATCATCCCGGAGAAGAGCGACCAGGACGCGAACCGAGGTCAAGGCCTGGCGCGGACTCGACACCCGCTACGACAAGTGCCCGGCAGGCTACGCACCGGGACTCCACCTCAGAGGGTTCAGGTCATGTGGCTCAAGCGCATCAGCTCAGCCACATGACCTGAATCCTGCACAGCTCCCAGCCGCCGGGTGTACCACTCACCCGTGCCCCGGGCCGCCCCGCGTTTCACCGCGTACGGGGACGGAAACCCCGTCGTCATCGTCTACTCGGGCGAAACGTACAACCACACCGAGCTGCGCGCGGAACTCGTCTCACGGGGCCACCGCCTCACCACCGGCTCCGACACCGAGGCCGTCCTCCGCGGCTACCTGGAGTGGGGCGAGGCCGCCGCCGAACGCCTCAACGGCATGTGTGCCTGCGCGATATGGGACGAGCATCTCCAACGGCTCGTCATGATCCGCGACCGGACGGGCATCAAACCCCTCTACCACCACCCCACCCCCGACGGCGTCCTGTTCGGCTCCGAACCGAAAGCGATCCTCGCCAATCCGCTCGCCGCCCGCAAGGCCGGCCTCGACGGCCTCCGCGAGCTGTTCGCCTTCGTCAAGACCCCCGGCCACGCCGTCTGGGAAGGGACGCGCGAGATCGAGCCCGGCACCGTCGTCACCGTCGCCCGGAGCGGACCGCACCGACACGTCTACTGGTCACTGCGCACCCGCACCCGCGCCCACACCGACGACCGCGACACCACGATCGCGCACGTCCGCACCCTCCTCGACGACATCGTCCGCCGCCGGCTCGTCTCCGACGTGCCGCGCTGCACCCTGCTCTCCGGCGGCCTGGACTCCTCGGCGATGACCGCGCTCGCCGCCCTCCAGCTGGCCGGACACGGCGAGAAGGTACGCGGCTTCGCCGTCGACTTCGCCGGCCGCACCGAGAACTCCGTCGCCGACGAACTGCGCGCCACCCCCGACACCCCCTACGTGCACGACGTGGCCCGCGCCTCCGGCACCGAACACGGCGAGCGTGCCGGACAGCGAAGAGTTCTGGACGCGGTGCGTGGCGGCAGCGCTCGGCGACGAGAAGTCACGAGGCGACGTGCTGACAGACGGGTCACGGAGTGCCGGACCTCCTCGGCCTCCCCGCGTACGGCAGGTGCCGGTACTCCTGCGAGGAGATGCCCGCCGCGCAGGAGCAACTGATCGCCCCGGCGGGCGACCGGGTCACCGCCCTGCGTCCCGGCCGGGACTGGACGAGGAACTCACCGACCTGTACCTGCCCTGCCGGGCAGCACGATCCCTCGGGAGCGAAGCCGAGGAGGGCTCGGCGGAGCCAACGGGCAAAAAACGAGGGCCTGACGTGCTTGCTCACGGTGACCGGGCGCTCGATGGTCTTGAGGTCCGGAGCGCATCCCGGATGCTGACCTCGGCTTTTCCTTTGGCCTGGACTATTGCGGAGAGTGATCACGTCGGGGATGATCTCCCGCCGTGACACTCTTCCTCGGCGCCGTCCTCGCGGTGCTCCTCTTCGGGGTCTACCGCCTCCTGGCCAGCCCCCATCGCGCCGCCACGTGGGCCGCGGACCACTTCGTCGCCGCCCACCACGGGCTTCCGCCCCGTGAGGCACTCGATTCACGGCGCCCAGGCCCGCCCCCGGAGGCGCACCTCCAGGAGGAGCGGTGGGCCGTCGTGGACGCCGCCCGGGAGGGGGACTGGCGGACCCCCGCGCGTTACGTCGGCGATGCGGGCGAGGACTGGGACGAGCGCTGGAGGAGGCTCGCGCTCCTCCAGCAGGTCGCCGAGGAGGACGACGCCTGGCTCGACGCCTGGCGCACCGCCGTACCGGACGACTGCGACGCCGCGACCCTCCACGCGAGCCTGATGGTCCACCGGGCATGGGCGATCCGGGGCAGCGGGTACGCCCACGAGGTCATGACCTCGGACATGGAGCGCTTCAAGGCTCTCCTCCCGGCCGCGATCGAGGAAGCACGCGAGGCGGCGCTGCTCGACCCCGCGAACCCCGGTCCCTGGGTCGTCATGATCACGGCGGCTCGCGGGGCGCAGTACCGTCCCGTGGCGTTCCGGCCCCTCTGGGACGGGCTCGTCGCCCGTGCGCCGTACCACTACGAGGGACACTGGCAGGCGCTCCAGTACTGGTGTGCCAAGTGGTTCGGCAGCGACCGCCGTATGCTCCGGTTCGCCCGCCGAGCGGTGCGGAAGGCTCCGTCCGGCAGTCCGCTCGCCGGGATCTACCTGCACGCCCTCGACGAGCTCTCCGAGAGGTCGTCCTTCAGTGCCGTGCCCGTCACCCCGCTGTCCAGGAACACGCTCAAGCGGGTCGCCGCCTCCCTCGACCGGGTCGCTCCGGACGATGAGCGGCTGCCGCTCCTGAGGCACCTGCTGGCCCACTACATGCTGCGGTCGATGCTGTACGAGGGTGCCCTGGAGCAGTTCCGCCGGATCGGACCCTGGTGCGGCGCCCCGCCCTGGCGGAAGGACGGCAACCCGGTGGTGGCCTTCGAGAACGCCCGTGGGACCGCCGTGAGGCTCTCCCGCGCCCGTCCCGCCCCGGCCCCCCGGACCCACGACATCGTCCGCTGAAGAACGGGCAGCCGCCGGACGGGTGCGGCGCCCGCCACGGGGGCGCGGCGCAGGTGGTGCGTGGGCCCTGCGTCCCTCATGGAGAAAGACCTGCCTTCGCGTACAACCGTTCGTCCGGTCCGGGTGTCGTACCGGGTGGTGCGCAGGGATAGGCGTGCCGTTCCCGTCCGCTTCCGGGACTCATGTGTGCGCAGGTGGTGATGTCGGCCCTCCCGTGGGGTCCGCTGTGCCGCGTGAGGGCCGGTGTGGCGCGAAGGGAACGCTCGTGCCCGGCGCGAGGTCACCGAGGGACGGTCGGTACGCGTCCGCTCGGAGGTCCCGCGCGTTCGCTCCACCATGAAGCAGCCTTCGGAAGGTCACCCCGTACGTGAAGCACCACATCTCCGGCCGTCGGCTCGTCGCCGCGGTCCTCACCCTGTCCACGGTCACGGCAGTGACGGGGACCCTCGCCAGTGTCCCGGCCGCCGCCCTTCCCGTGTCGGCGGCCGAGGTCGCCGACACGGCGGCGCTGCCGGTCGACACCGACGTCGTCAGCGTCGGCGACACCGGCTACCTCACCTCCCGCAAGGACACCGACGGCAGGACCGTCCTGGAATGGCGCGGGACGGACGGCTCGGTCGAGCCGGTCAGCGGCACCACCGGCCACGACAGCAGGTCCGACTTCGTCGTCACGACAGAAGGCGGCAGCACGATCACCGTACGGGACATGACGGCCCCCGCCGCCTCGCCCGTCACCGTCGACCTCGCCACCGAGTTCGCCGCCGGGGCCGAGCTGGTCGGCACGACGGGCAACAACCTGTTCGTACAGGTTCCCCGAGCGGGGAACCTGTACGACCTGTGGCTGTACACGCCGGACGGCGAGCGGACCAGGAAGGTCCAGGTCTCCGGATTCGGCAACCACCTGAGTTTCAAGGTCGTCGCATCCGCCGGGAACGAGGCGCTCGTCCTCGTCACCACCCGGTACGCGTCGGGGGTGATGTTCCGCGACCAGGACTCACTGGCGTCGGTCGACTTCGTCCACGGCCGGTCCCTGCGGCAGCTGAGGGACACCGGCAAGCTGGTGACCGACGCCTCGGGCGCCCTCACCCACGACTACACCGCCCGCGTCGAACACCGGGCCGAGGGCAACAGGATCGTCGTCGACAGGACCGGCAAGCTCCCCAAGGAGATCCGGCTCGACGGCCGCAGCCAGAAGGCCGTCGTCGTCGGCATCGTCGGTGACGTGCTGCTGTACGGCGTCCCGGGCGAGGCCGCCGGAAACTCGGTCAATCCGCTGTACGCCGTGGACCTCTCCAGGTCGGACGCCCGGCCCTACGAACTTCTGGAGCGCTTCTCCAGCGCCGCCCACGCCCCGGACGGCGCTGTGCACGTGCGTGGCGTCAAGAACGATGCCGACGGCGTGTACCGGCTGTCCGACGGATTCCAGGGCGGCGTCCCCGTAGTGACCGAGGTCGCGAGCACGGGCCGCGACCTCGCCGTCACCGTCCTGGACTCGAAGGTTCCCGGGACCGTGGACCTCCAGCGGCCGGGCACCCCGGTGCGGTGGGAGTGGACGATCTCGCGCTCCGCCTTCGCGATGGTGACGCTGACGCACCTGGGTACCGGCAAGAAGATCACCCTGCCCGGCCCGGACGACCGCTCCACGAATCCGGTCATGGAGTGGAACGGCGCCATCGACGGCGCCAGCGCTCCGAACGGCGCCTACACCTGGCAGTTCGTCGCCATCCCCGGCGGCATCGGCAGTGCCGCGCGCGCCTCCGGCACGTTCCAGGTCACCCGGCAGGCCAACCCCCACGACTACAACGACAACGGATCGACCGACCTGCTCGCCCGGGACTCCTCGGGCACGCTGTGGCGGGACGACCTGTTCGACGGCCCGGTGGACGGGCAGTACGAGTCCGCGGGCCGGACGGCCGTCGGCAGCGGCTGGCAGATCTACGACAAGATCGCCGGTGGCTCCGACCTCACCGGCGACGGCAGGCCCGACCTCGTCGCGACCGACCGCGACGGCACCGCATGGCTCTACAAGGGCACCGGCGACTGGGCCAAGCCCTACACCGCCCGGGTGAGCCTCGGCAGAGGCTGGGGCGTCTACAACCAGATCACCGCCGTGGGGAACATCGCCGGTGCCACCGCGGGCGACCTCGTCGCCCGCGACACCGGCGGCGTCCTCTGGCTGTACCTCGGCAAGGGTGACGGCACCTTCGCCGCGCGCACCCGCGTCGGCGGCGGCTGGAACATGTTCAGCCAGCTCGTCGGCGCCGGTGACGTCGACAACGACGGCCGCCCGGACCTGATCGGCTACGGCCCCCAGGGCACCTACCTCTACCGCGCCACCGGAAGCTGGGCGACGCCCTTCACCCGGGTGAGCACGCACCTCTACGGCAACCCCGGCGAAGGCAGCGCCTACTCCGGCATCGCCTGATCCACCGGCACGGCGAGGGAGCGGCCGCCCGGACTTCCCCGGGCGGCCGCTCCCTCCGCGTGCCCGCTCCTCACGTTGTCACGACGCCGCCTTCGCCCTCGGTCGCAGCGCGGCGAGCGGGAGCGCGGGCCCGGTCCGGTACGCCCGGAGGCGCTCAGAACCAGTGCAGGCAGTGCGGGGGGCGTTCCGTACGGAACAGCGCGTCCGCGAGTGCGACGGCGCCCGGACGGAGGGCCCGGACGTGTCTCGCGCGGACGAGCGTGCTGGGGGCGATACCGCCCAGGTAGAGCGAGCTCAGGTCGCGTACGTCCAGCGACAGATCGGGTTGCCGGTCCGTGGGGACGCACTCCGCCCCGCCCTCACGGACGGTCAGCAGATAGCGGCCGTGCTCGCCGAGGAACGGGTCCTCCACATCGAGGACGAGATCGCCGTCCGTGGACCAGCCGCGTGCGGCCAGGGCGCGAGGGACATCGAGGAGACGCACCCACAGCCAGTCGGTCCGATCGCCGACCTCGGCGGCGCGGAGGTCCGCGAACTGCCAGCGCAGCGGATGCTCGGGCGGGACGTGCCGGAACACGACCTGCGAGACCAGATCGTGCCCGAGCACGAACCGGGCCAGGGCCGTGAAGACCACGTCGTCGGTGGCGATGGTCTCGTCGACCGTCAGGGTGCTCCCCTCACCGATCGAGTAGCTGGCGTACCCGTCCGCCACCCCGTCGGCGTCCCGGTGGACCGCGATGTAGCGCGGTGCCGAGGAGACCGGCGGCTGCCCCGCTCCCAGCGCCCACCACCGGTGCGGCCGGGACAGCGCGCCGGGCTGGGCGCGGCGGTACCGGTCGTACACCTCTTCGATGATCGTGCCGCACTCGGCACGCCGCATCACCTCGACCGTGCCGCTGTCGGAGTCGGAAGCCGGTGCGCCGACCGACGCACCGGCCCGGGGCACCGCGAGGGCGGCCCGGTGCCGTGGCACCGTCAGACGGGTGGTGAAGGTCGCCGGTCCGTAGCCGAACCTGCCGTAGATCGGAGCCTCGGAAGCCAGCAGCACCGAGAGGAACTCCCCCCGGGCCCGGACCTCGGAGAACTGCCGCCGCATCATCGCGCTGAGCACACCGCGCCGCCGGTGCGAGGGCAGGACACCCACCGCGCTCACCCCGGTGACCGGAGCCACCCGCGGGCCGGGCAGGGTGAGTTCGAAGGAGTACGCGGAGGCGGTGCCCACGGGCCGACCGTCCGCCGACAGGGCGAGCAGACCGCGATCCATCTCCAGAGCCGACCACCAGCGTCCGCCACCCGCGACCGGGGCCTCCGGGAAGTGCCCGAACGCCGTGTGGACCGTGTCGACGACGACGTCCAGATCCTCGTCGGTCGTGGGTCGAATCTCCATCGCTGTCGCTTCCTTCCCGGGGTACCGGCACAGAGGGTCGTGGTGTTCGTTCACGGGAGCGGCGCCGCGTCCCGCTCCGGCGGACGGCCGATGGTCACCGCACCACGGAAGCCCTCCGGCGAGAGGACCGACATCGCGTCGAGCGACGAGTCGGACACCGGCAGGAGGTGGGCGTCGACCCAGGTGTCACCCGTTGTCGCGTTGGTCCAGGGGTCCTCGATCACGACGGCGCCGGGTACGACGCCGTGACAGAGCACCCAGTGCGGCACGTCGAATCCCTGCATCCCGGCGAGCGAGAGCAGGAGCAGCACGTGCTCGTGTCGGCCGATCGAGTCCCGGACCGTGCTCAGGGAGAGACGGTTCGGGTCGATGGGGACACCGGTGCGCTCCGCGTCCTTCCTGGAGGCGAGCTGGAGCACGGCACGCCACTCCCGATCGTTCTCCGGGTAGTGGTCGAGCATGACCGGCCGATCGGTGTCCAAGTGGACCCTGACCGGGGACGAGGGCCATGCCCGGCGCACGGCGACGCCCAGCCCGACGGGCTCGCACGCCAGGAAGTTGGTGGCGTCGCGCCACAGCGTCAGTTCCGCCTGCCGGTCCAGCGCCTCCCACTCCAGCGTCCCGGCGTGTGCCTGTGCGACCAGGGCGGTGACGGCTCCGCAGGTGAAGTGGGTGGTCTGCCCGTAGTACGCGGGTGCGGTCGTGACGCCTTCGCGCAGCCAGCGGACGTATCCGGCAGCCGGTCCTGCGGCGCCCTCCGACCGCGTCAGCGGGGGCGTCAGAGCGGTGAAACCGGTGGCGGCGACATCTTCGGGACGCGCCGTCCATCCCTCCCACTTGACCTGCGCGAGCCCTCGGCGGTCCGCGAGGGCGACGACCGCCTCCACGGCCGCCCGCACGTCGCCGACTGCGTCGACGATTTTCAGATAGACCGTGTCCGGGCGTGCTGTCACGAGCGCCGCGGCGGTCCACTCCTGGCCGTCGTCTCCGGGAACGACCACGAGCCGAGGCGCGTGGGCGGAGCGGTCGACGCCGTGCCAGCGCTCCGGCACCTCGTCGCCGACGAGCCGCACCAGCCCGGCCGGTGGGGCGTCGGGCTCGTAGCGGACGACGAAGCTCTCCACCGGGCGCTCGGGCTCGGCGGGCCGCGCGGGCGGTTCCTGACGGGGCTGCATTCCGGTGCTCCTGGTGGGACGGAGGGGGCGAGAGGAGGAGAGCGGGGGAGGGGGAGGACCCGAATCCGTGGGCGCGGACCCCGTGCCCTGCCGTGAGGTCATGCGCGGGACTTCCGGAGCACCCACACGAAGTACGGGCCGCCGACAAGCGCGATCATGAGGCCCGCCGGCACCTGGGCGGGAGCGACGACCGTACGGCCCAGGGCGTCCGCCACGCACACCAGCACACCACCGAGCAGCATCGCGACCGGGATCGAACGGCCGTGCCGGGCGCCCACCAGGGAACGGGCGAGGTGCGGGGCGACGAGCCCCACGAAACCGACGACACCGACGGCGACCACGCTGAGCGCCGCGAGCGCCGCGGCGATCGCCAGCGCGGTGAAGCGGGTGCGTTCCACCTTGACCCCGACGATGCGCGGGGTGTCCTCGTCGACGGCGAGCAGGTCGAGCCGACCGCGCATGGACAGCAGAACGGGAAGGGCGAGAGCGAGGCCCACCGCGACCGGAACGACGTCCGGGAACGTCCGGCCATAGGTGGTACCGGAGAGCCAGGTGAAGATCCGGGGGGTGTTGTACGGGTCCGCGCGCAGCAGCAGGAACGTGGTGACCGCGCTGAGGCCGTACCCCATGCCGATGCCGATCAGTACGAACCGGTCGGGCAGGAAACCACCGCGCCAGGTCAGCAGGGCGATCACCGCGAACGTGACCAGTCCCGCCGCGACCGCCACCACGACGAGTACCGTCCGCCCACCGGACAGACCCGAGGTCGCGACGCCCGCCGCGCCGAGACCGGCGCCCGCCGTGATGCCGAGCACCCCGGGCTCAGCCAGTGGATTGCGCACCGAACCCTGTACGACGCAGCCGGCCAGCCCGAGCGCCGCACCGGCCAGGACCGCGGCGGTCACCCGCGGGATCCGGTCGTCGAGCGCCTGGCCTATCAGGTCCGGAGCCGCGCCCTGGAGCCACAGCACGATGTCCCCGGTCCGCAGCCACAGGCTCCCCGCGAGGACGGCCACGAGGGCGGCTCCGGCGAGGAGCACCACCGCGCCGGACGTGACGAGGACGAAAGCGCGGCGCGAGCGGGCGGCGACCCTCGCGCGTGGAGGCTGCCGGATCTGCCCCGTGTCACGCAGCCGCAGGGCGAGGACCACGATCACGACGGAACCGAGCAGCGCGGTGGGCACGCCGGTGGGGATGGAAGCGGCCCCGTCCGCCCCCTGGACGGCACGCAGGGCCGCGTCCGCGAGCAGGATCAGCAGCGCGCCGAGCAGCCCGGCCGCGGGGATCAGGAAAAGGTGTCGGCGCAGGGCGCGGACACGCCCCGCGATCAGCCGGGCGAGGACGGGGGCGCCGAGACCGACGAAGCCGATCGGACCCGCCAGGGTCACCGCCGTGCTGGTCAGTAGCACCGCGCAGATCACGGCGGTCACCCGGGTGTTCCGGATCGGCACGCCGAGGGTCGACGCGGCGTCGTCGCCGAGGTGCATCACGTCCAGCCGCCGGGACAGCGCCAGAGCGAGGCACAGCGTCACGGCGACGAGAGGCGCGGCGCGTACCGACGCGTCGATGTTCAGCTGCGCCAGCGAGCCGCTTCCCCAGGCGTAGAGACCGGTCGTGTTCTGGTCGAACAGGATGAGGAACATCCCGGTCGCCGCGTCCAGCGCCATGGCCGTCGCCGATCCGGCGAGGACGAGGCGGGTGCCCGCGGTGCCTGCGGCGCGGCCCGAGAGGAGCAGCACGAGCGCCGCCGCGACGATGCCTCCCGCGAAGGCGACGGCGCCCGACGCCCACAGCGGGACGGTCAGGCCGAGGGCGGCGACGAGCGCGAGGGTGAAGTAGGCCCCGGACGTGACCGCGAGGGTGTCCGGCGAGGCGAGCGTGTTGTGCGTGACGGACTGGAGCAGCGCGCCAGCGCAGCCGAGGGCGAAGCCGACGGCGACGCCCGCGAACAGACGCGGCAGGCGCGAGCCGGTGAGGATCTCGCCGACGGGCGCCCCCTGGGCACCGCCGTCCTGCCCGGTGAGATGGCGCACCAGGTCGCCGACGCCGACGCCCGACGTTCCCTGTGTCAGGTGCCACACGCCGACGAGGGCCGTCGCCCCGAGGAGGAGTGCCAGGACGGCCGCCCCGGCGGCGGGGCCGCCGCCGAGCCCGGCGCGTGGCAGCGGCCCCGGCTCGGAGGCCACCGCGCGTACCGCGCTCACTTCTTGTCGAGCACGTCGACGTAGGCGTCGATCGCCTGCGCGCAGGAGCGCGGACCACCGGCGCCCCAGACCTGCGCGGGGAACGCGTGGGCACGGCCTTCCTTCACGGCGGGGAGCTTCTGCCAGATCGGGTTCTTGCCCAGCGCCGCGACGTATCCGCCCGCGGCGTCGTCGTTCGCGTAGAAGAGGTTGGCGTCACCCACGGAGGTGAGTCCTTCGACATCGGTCTGCGCGAGGCCGTAGGCGGCGTCCACGCCCCCGTCGCCGTGCTTCTTGTTCACGTCGCTGGTCCATGCCGGTGTCATGCCGAGTTCCTTGCCGATCTCGGTGAACAGGGCACCGTCCGCGTAGGGGCGTACGGTCAGGTTGCCTCCCTCCAGCCAGCCGTCGAAGAACAGGAAGTCCTTCGTCGGCAGGTTCGCGTCGGTGACCCGCTGCTTCGCCGTCGCGAGGTGCTGGTCGAACTCCTTGAGCACCTGGGCCGCCCGGTCCGTGCGCCCGGTCGCCTGGCCGATCATGCCGAACACCTTCCGCATGTTCCCGATCGGATCCTTGGGGTCCGCCCCCCGCGTGGCCATCACGGGGACGCCCCTCTTCTCCAGCTTCTTGATCATCTCGTCCTGGGCGTCGAAGGCCTCCACGACGATGAGATCGGGCTTGGCCGCGTAGAGGGTGTCGAGATCGGGCTCCTCCCGGGTGCCGATGTCCGTCACACCGGCGGGCAGCTTCTCCGCGCTGGTCCAGGTGCGGTATCCCTTGGCGTCGGAGACGGCGGTGGGGGTGACGCACAGCGTCAGCGCGTCTTCGACCTGCTGCCATTCGAGGACCGCTATCCGCTTGGCGGGCTTATCGAGCTTGATCTGGCGGCCGACGCCGTCCTTGAAGGAGACCGGCTCCGTCGAGGTGGCCGTGGTGTCCTGGGCGCAGTCCTTCGACGCGGGGGACGCTTCGGCGCTGCTCCCGGCCGTCGTTTTGTCGACATCGGTCGTTCCGCAGGCCGTTGCGGCGAGCAGCGCGAGTCCGGTCGAGGCTGACAGCGCCAGGCGCCGGGCACGGTTCATGAGTGTTCTTCTTTCACGGGAGACGTGGGAGACGTGGGAGACGTGGGAGATGGGGGAGATGGGGGAGACGTGGGTGATGGTGCGATGGGGGCGACACGGAGAAGGCGCGCCGGTGTCTCGGGGCTCGTCACGGACGGAGCGGCTGGTGCGGCTGGTGCGGCGCTCCGGGAGACGTACGCCGTGTTCAGGAGAGGTGACGTCCGAGTGGCTCGATGCGGAGCCGCCCTGTTCGGGGGTGGACGTCCACCTCGACGCGGATGTCGTAGACCTCGCCGATGTTCTCGGCGGTGAGAACATCGGCCGGTGCGCCGGCCGCGTACACCCGGCCCGAGCGCATGAGGACGACGGTGTCCGCGATCCGGGAGGCCTGGTCGAGGTCGTGCAGCACGATCCCGACCGCGATGCCGTGCTCCTCGACGAGGTCCCGAACCAGATCGAGCGTCTCGAACTGGTAGCGCAGGTCGAGGTGGTTGGTGGGCTCGTCGAGCAGTACGACACCGGTGTCCTGGGCCAGGCAGGCCGCGAGCCAGACGCGTTGCATCTCCCCGCCGGAGAGTTCTCCGACCTGCCGTCCGGCCATGTCGCGCACTCCGGTGACCCCCATGGCGCGGTCGACGGCGGTCCGGTCCTCGACGGTCGGTCCGGCGAAGCCGCGCCGGTGGGGATGTCGCCCGAACGCGACGACCTCCGCGACCGTCAGCCCCTGGGGAACGGGCCTCGCCTGGGAGAACAGCGTGACCTCGCGCGCGAACTCATGGGAGCCGAGCAGGGCCACGTCACGTTCGGGCTCTCCCCCGGGGGCGCCGAGCGTCACCCGGCCGCCG
Organism: Streptomyces sp. NPDC087215; assembly: GCF_044744885.1. Taxonomy (NCBI): domain Bacteria; kingdom Bacillati; phylum Actinomycetota; class Actinomycetes; order Kitasatosporales; family Streptomycetaceae; genus Streptomyces; species Streptomyces sp. NPDC087215. The sequence goes on along the minus strand of NZ_JBIUZD010000001.1, from coordinate 609,444 downwards.
CTCACCCGGTGCAGCCGGGAGAGCGCGCGCAGCAGCGTGGACTTCCCGCTGCCGTTCGGTCCCACCAGGGCGGTCGCGCGGCCGGGTTCCAGGGTGACCGAGACGCCGTGGACGACGGGCTCGCCGTCGTAGCGCAGCACCAGGTCGTGCCCGGTGAGCGCGGACACCGGGGCGGAGGCAGGGGCGGTCGCGGTCTTCCCGGCGGACCGGAAGAGGCTTGTGAACACGAAGAGGTCCGGACGGTCGCAGGGGCGGGGGCTGCGGCAACCTCTGTCCGGTGTCACCGGACAGGCCGCGCGCTCGCCCACGCACGGCGGAGCCGCGCACGGAGAACAGCAACTAAGGGTTACCTAACCCGGTGAAGCTTATATTCCGCTTGCTGTGCCGACAATCCGGAGTTCTGGTCATGCGATACGGAATTCCGGACACCCCCCGACGGTTCGGCCGCGTCCGAGAACGCGCCCGGCGTGATTCCCATGACCCGCCGGAAGGCGACGATGAAGGTGCTGGGCTGCGCGTAGCCCAGCACCTCGGAGACCGTCGTCACGTCGATGCCCTCGGCAAGGAGCACCAGCGCCCGGTGCACGCGCAGCATCTGGCGCCACTGGGCGAAGGGAAGCCCCGTCGCCTGACGGAAGGCGCGGGTGATCGTACGGTCGCTGGTCCCCAGCAGTCGTGCCCACTCCTCCAGCGAGCGGCCGTCCGAGGGATCGTCCAGCAGGGCCTCGGCGATGGCGTCGATCCGCGGATCGCCGGGCAACCGCAACGCGAACTGACGCTCCGAGGGCCGGATCACATCGAAGACGACCGACTCCGCCCGCGCCCTCGCCTCCACGTCGATGTCCGCGGAGGACAGATGGGTCAGCAGTGACTCCAGCAAGGGAGTCATCGTGATCGCCATGGGCCGCGTGAACGCGATCGGTGTGCGATCGGGGGCGAAGAAGGCGTCGAAGAGCCGCGCACTCGCCGTCGCCCGGCCCTCGTGGACCATCCCGGCGGGCATCCACAGTCCGTATCCCTCGACCACGGTGTGGACGCGGTCGCCCACGCGGGACGTCAGCGTTCCCCCGCGCACCCAGACGAGCTCGTGCAGGGTGTGCGTATGCGGCGACCACTCCGTGGGGGCGGGAACGATCCGGGACCTGGCGAGGATGGCGGCCGCCGGATCGGGGAGCGGCTCGGCCCGCCGGACCACGGTGCCCACCTCGCGCCGCCACATCCCGCGGGTCGCCGCGTCAGGGGGCGCTTGAACCATGACGAGAAGTCTATCGGTGCCCGGTCCGGGCTGGTTCCAGGGCCTTCGCCCCCATTCAGTGACGGACCGACGGCTCCGTCCTGGGGGCAGACGAACGCCGGGGCGAACGCCTCGACCACCGGGGGCGGAATCCCTCGTGAGCCGATGCGCGGGACGGCTCGCCGCACCTCCACGGGGTGCGGCCCGGGACGTCTGCTTCTCCGGCTCCGGGGACCGCGTGGGCGGTCGGCATCCGCAGCGCGCTCTCGGCGTCGGTGGGGCCTTGGAGGAAGAGGCGGAACAGGGTCACGATGTCCAGATTCCGGAGGTGCCGCGCCGGTGCGTCGTGCCCGGCGGTCCGAAGGGCGGAGCGTCCTGGACGGATCATCCGGTCGGGGAACGCAAGGAAACGGACGCCGTTCACGCCGGTGGCCTCTCGCGTGTACCGGTACGGCTGCGCTGCCGCTGTTCAGATTGATCAGGCCGACGAGTGCGAGCGTGCGCGGATCGCCGACCGCGGCGGTGGTCAGGGTGCGGCCGGGGCGCCACGGGGTCGACCGCGGCAGGCGCCGGGTCATCCGCGCCCAGCCGGTCGCCGGGTCGGCCATCACCCACAGGTCGGGCTGGGCGGCCGCGAACCGTGATGCGTGGCGCAGCCAGGAGGCCCCGGTCTCGGGGCCAGGTGATCGTGCCGAGGGTCGCGCCTCCCGCGCGCTCCCAGGCCGATTCGATCAGGCGTGAGGTCTCACGTGCGTGAGGGGTGCGGCCGGAGCCGATCACGATGGTGCGGGCCCGGCGGTCGCGCGCCAGCCGGACGAGGGCCGCGACTTCGGCGGCCGTGGCCGTGAGGTCCGCTTCGTAGCTCGCGGCCCTCTTCGGCGGGGGGCTGGTCAGGAGGTCCACGGTCGGCCGTTCTCTCGGGCGGTCCTCCACCGCTGATAGCGGTCCTCGCAGCAGGCGGGCGCCGCAAGGACGGAACCCGGCTGCGGCCGCCGTGGCCTCGTCGGCGAAGAAGACCCGGTGGCTCACGTAGCCGCAGCGAGCGATGGCGCGCGGCGCCGTAGGGCAGTCGAGCCGTCCGTAGATCTTCGAGCCGCGGTGGCCGCCCCACGTGCCCGAAGTACAGGCCGGTGATCGTCTCGTCCTTGGCGACGATCGTGATCGGCCCCGAGGCCCGTCTCGATCACGAGGTGTCGGATGCTCATCCGTGTCTCCCTTCTCCAGACCAGGAGACGGACACCCCCCACAGAACGTGAGATCGCGTCTGGAGCCGTCGTCGGCCACCGTGCCAGGGGCTGTGCCGGAGGCGCCGCGGGACGCGGGCGCGGGGGCGGAGCAGCCGACACCCTGATCGACCGGTCGAGCGGGAGGCCGCAGTCCGGCCCGGCAGCGCCGGGTGCCGGATCGGCTCGGCGCCCGAGTCCCGCGACCGGGCACGCGGAGCGGCCACCCATGGACCACCCGCCCTCGGAAGTCAGCGTTCCATGCTGCTGTGGTCGGGCGGCGTGATCCTGCCGCCCGGAGAGCCGGGCCGAACACCACTGTCACGAGCCGGAGTACGAAGTCCACGGCACGTCCCTCAGCACCTGAGCCCGTTCTGCGCCCGCGTGATCACAGCCTCACACGGTGAGTACGGGGCTCGCCCGGCTGCCCGGGACCTCCTTTGCGGCTGGTGCCTGAGCCGGGACACCGGGGCCGGATCCGGCTGAGGGACGCACCGGTCTCCGGCGTCGTGGGGCCCTGGCCGCATCGCGGTGGCCGTCGCGGATCCGTGGTGCCGCATGACCCAGGTGGTGACGCGGCGGGGGCTGGGCGTCGGCTGCGCGGGCCAGGGAGTGGCGGTACCGGCACGGGCGCGCGGGCCGGGCACCGGGCGGGGCCGCTCCTCCTGGGGCGCCGATGGCGGGCGGCGTTGTTGTTGTGCTGAGAGGTCGTCAAGGTCTTTCACCCCGGAACCCGCCACCTGACGCGCGACGACACGTCCAGGAATGGCCTCAGGATCGCCGGGGCAAGCGCGCGCCGAGGGCCGACGCCGGAGCGGTCCAGGTCGCGGGGCTGCCGCGCGGAGTCATGGTCGATCCGGCCGTGAACGCGACCCCGGCCATGCACCCGTCGCGGCCGGACCCCGGTCGTCTGGCCGTCGCCGGAGCCCCCACCCGCTCGGCGGGACCGATGGCGCACATACGGCTTCTTCAAGCCAACTCTGATTCTGACCAAGGGAATTGAAGCGTCGTCCTGCTAGCTTCGGCCACAGTCTGACGGAGTCGGGGGGCTCATGGGACGGGAACGGGGTACACACACGCACTCCCGCGTGGTGTGCGGCACGGGCGGGACGTGCCGGTGAGTACGCCCACGCCGAGCCCGACCGGTACCGCGCCGCCGAGTACCAGCCCGAGCTCCCAGCCCACATCGACGCCCACATCCACTGCCGGGGCCACTCCACCGCCACCGTCCGGACAGCCGGGCGGGTCGCCCGGCTCCCAGCCGACGCCGTCGCCGGTCCCCAACGCGCCGCCGGTCCCGCCGGGCCCCGCTCCGCCGGCCCAGTTGCCGCCGCCGCCCCCGCCCGCCGTGAGCAGCGCGTGGACGGCTCCAGGCGGATTCGACGTACAGCCCGTACACCTGTACCAGGTCTCCTCGGCTCTCGCCGTCGAGCAGCAGTCGTTCCACAGGGCACTCGTGCAGTTCCTGGACGTCCACGCCGGCTATTCCAAGGTCGGCGGATCCGGCACGGTCACGGTCGAGTTCGCCACCCAGTACGCCGCCGTCGTCGCCCTGCTCCTGGAGACGCACGGCAAGGCGGTGGTCGCCATCGGCGGCGCGGCGGTCGGCTTCACCACCACGGCCAACAACTTCCGGCAGGCGGACGCGGCCACCCACCCGTTCAACCCGCCCTTCGTCCCGCAGCCGCCGCCGCAGGTCATCTCCGCTCCGCCGGGGTACACGCCCCCGCCACCGTTCGGCGTCCGTGACGGCAACGCCATCGACGATTTCGCCGACATCTTCGACGACGGCGACATCCCCGGCTCCCTGATGCGCACCGTGATCGAGGAGGCGCTGCGCACCGGCCGCGCGCTGGAGATCCTGCCGCTCCCCAACTACCTCCGGGTCAACGAGCTCTCCCAGGCGTGGCTTCCGTACCAGACCGGCCTCGGCATCATCCAGGGACAGCTCACCGGCACCATCGGCGCCATCACGGACCAGACCGACGGCGGGGACTGGCACAAGGCGATGCTGCAGTTCGTGTCGTCGCTGTGGGGCACGACGGCCTGGGGAAAGAACACGTCGGGCTACGCATGGGGGCACGAGCCGCCGACCGGCGCGGGCACGAGCCACCCGGTCTTCGGCGTCCTCAGCACCACCGCCCAGATCCTGGCCCAGGCGATCCGCTCCTACGCGGAAGCCGCCGAGAAGGTCCGCACCGAGCTGCGCGGGATCCTGTACAAGGCCATCAAGGACGCCTTGGCCATCCTCGACTTCACCGACCTCAAGGGCTTCTTCGAACGCCTCAAGAATCTGTGGAAGGGCCTGGGCGCCGCGGTGCTCGTCAGCATCGACACGGACGCCGTCAACCGGGCCGTCGACACCTACGAGACCGCGCTGCGCACGCAGACGCAGGAGGTGAAGAACCTCCTGGAGCCGCTCCGCGAGGCCGCCCGCGCGGTGCCGACCTTCCAGTCGCAGTCGGCGCGGGCCGAAGCGTTCGGCGCCCGCTCGCTCTTCGAGTTCGACCGGTCGATCGTCCCGCTCAACGAACAGTCCCGGGACCCGAACAACCGCTTCGGCATCGACCTCGCGTCCATGGAATGGGAGACCAACCCCTACCAGGCCACTCCGAGTGACCCGGTGAAGCCGGGGAAGGACGCCCATGCGATCGATCGGCACGTCGGCCTCAGCCCTGACCAGTTGCGGATGCGCGTGCGGGACCAGGGCGTCGACGCCTCGGCCTTCCCTGACCTGCCGGCCGCCCAGCGGCACGTCCAGGCCGCCCTGAACGACCCTGCCAACATCCAGACGATCGAGAAGTGGATGGAGAAGCAGCGGCAGAGGGTGGCCAACGGCACGTTCAGCCCGGCCTCCGCGCCGGATCTCGCCGTCTTCACGGTGAAGGACGGGAACGGGAACAGCGTCGTGACGGGATCCTCCGTCTCGCAGTCCGACTTCGGGGCCCAGGGCTTCCAAGCCCAGCCGAGCCAGGTCCACAGCGTGAAGTTGCTCCTGGCCTACTCGCCGGAGTCCGGAACCTTCTATGTCCGCACCGCCTACCCGAGCCCGCCGTAACATGCGCCCCGTGACCACGACACACCACGAGTTCCTCACCGAAGGCGCGGTGGGACTCTGCCTGCGCATCACCGTCGCGTCCCGCAACTCGGGGGCCGCGCCGCTGGAGGCCGAACTCCAGCGGCTGTCCCGCTTCCTGCAGGACTCTCCGGCGACCTACGGCGCGATGACGCCCGCGGTCCTCGCCTCGTTGCTCGACCTCCTGGCCGACGAGGTCGGCACGGACGCTTTCGAGACCAGACCCGCCTCGTACCGCGAAGGGCTGGCAAAGGCGGCGGGGGGCCACCCGCCGACGGAGTTCCTGCGCTCCCTGGCCGCGCGCGTCCGCGACCGCCGGTTCCTCTTCCCTCCGGACCTGACGGAGCTGCCGCTGTCGGACTGGGAGGCGAGCGCTCGCTTCTCGTTGACCTCGGCCTTCGTCTCATCCATGGTCTCGGGGGAGTACGACAGCGTGGGCGAAGCCCTGGACGAGATTCTTACCAGTGAGCACCCCGACTGCCATGAGCGACTCGGTAACCTGGCTGGGGAGTTGCAGCGCGTCCTGTACCTGTTCCGTACGCCTTCCGAGTTCGACGACGCCTTCGCCACCGCCATGCCCTATGTGACACACGCACGCGTCCGGATCCTCCTCGACGCGGTCCACGCCCACTTCGCGGAGCAGCACTGACCTGCCACCCACCACCCCACCACCCCGCTGCCCCACCGTCACGGAAGGAGCCACCGCGATGCCCCACCAGCCCGACCTCGCCGTGACGGAAGAGGACCTGAAGCGTCTCGCGGACGACCTGGACACCATGCGTACGCACATCGACGGACAGGTGCGCAGGATGGACGCGATCGTCGACCGGGCCGAGGCGCGATGGCGCAGCGAGGCGGCGACGGCGTACCGGAAGCTGCACCGGGAGGCCGGTGCGGACGCCGTACGGGTCCGGGAGATCCTGGGCGTCCTGGCGGAGGCGATCCGGATGAGCCGGGACGGGTTCACCCGCGAGGAACTGGACGCACTGCGGCGGTTCCGGGCCGAGTCGAGGAGGGTCGACGTCGAAGCGGAGGTACGAGGGCTGTCCGGGGAAGGGCCGGGCGGGGCTGGGGGGACGGCGCCGACCAGCAGGATCCACGACATCTGAACGCAAGCCCGAACACCCGTGAGGCAGGGGGCACATGAACGACGACGGCTCGATCACCGTCGACCTGGTCGCGCTGCGCGAGATGGCAGGCGACCTGGAGGACATCGTGAAATCGCTCAACGAGCGCCTGACCGCGCTGTACGAACGTGCGGTGCCGGTCGTCCTGGCCTGGCAGGGCGAGGCCCGCGAGGCGTTCGTCGACGAACTCGACCGCTGGGACCGCCAGATGGAGGATCTACAGGCCGCACAGAAGTGGCTGCACGCCATCGCCGCGACCGGGCACGCCAACTACTCCGCCGCCCAGCGGGCCACCCTGCGCGGCTGGGGCGGGGCCTGACATGACTTCTGGTACGACCCCCGACATGACGAAACCGGCCGCACCACCCGCTCGTGCCCGCGCCGACCGCGCCGCGACCTTCCCCGACCGGGCGACCGCCCGGTGGGCCACCCAGCAGGTCATCGCGCTGAACGAGCAGATCATCCACCGCTGGCTCGCCCAGTCCACCCGGCGGCGACTGGTCATCGAGGCCACCTGGCCCTCACGTCCCGAGCCGGTGGGCACGCTGCTCACCCACGGGATGGCCCTGGCGGGCCAGGAGCCGATCCCGGTGCGCGCCGTCCGGGTCGTGCTCCGCCGGACCGGATCCGACGAGCCCGGCGTGCCTCCGTTCACCGTGCACTCCTCCCTGCCCGTCGTCCTGTAGAGGCCGCTTCCATGCCCCTGAACCCCGCAGAGCACGACCGCAAGTACGGCGAGCTCGACCAGGTCGTCCGCTCCCACCTGGGCGTCGGCCCGCACGCGCCCGAGGCGGTGGCCGGATATCTGCGGCAGACCTGGCGCACCCGGCCCTGGGCCATCGCGGTCGCGGCCGAGCAACTGCGCGTCTACGCCGACAATCCGCCGGGGCGACTGCGGTTGCGGCTCGGCGAGTACTACCGGCTGCCCGACGTGGGAGTGCCGCCGGAGGAGATCCGGGGCTGGCTCACGGGCCTCGCCGACCGGCTCGACGCGAGCCTGGCGAACGGCCAGGCCCCACCACCCGGCGTGCCCGAGAGCCCCTGGGAGTGGCGGGCCCGCTTCCCCGAGCTGGCGCAACTGCTCGGCGGCTGGTTCACGCAGGACATGCCGGGGGAGTTCGGCGACCACGAGTCGGCGCTCGCCGACTATCTGGACGGCACCGATCCGGGTCTGACCGCCCAGCTGACGGGCGAACTGCACGACCTCCTCGCCCTCGGCCTGGACGAGGACGGCTTGGCCCTGGCCCTGGTGACGCTCGGCGCGGAGGTCGAACCCCCGCCCCCGTACACCCCGGCCGCCTGGCTCACCACGCTGGCCGTCCGGCTACGCGGCTGACTGGCCTCGCCCCGGTCACGGCATCCGGCGCGGGCGGCGTACGGCCCGGCCGTGACCGGCACGGGTCCGTACGGTGTCCGGGCGGCCGGGGCCGCCCCGACCCGGGCGCTTCATGTCATCGCGCAAACCGCTTCAGCCCACCCACCACATGGCTCACCACGCGACCGGCAGGGAGCGCAGGCCGCTGAAGAACTCCTTCGAGCGCCAGCGCAGTTCCTTCTCCGGGACGGCCAGGCGCAGGCCGGGCAGGCGGGCCGTGACGCGCTCCAGGGTCGTCTGGAGTTCCAGGCGGGCCAGATGCGCGCCCAGGCAGTAGTGGATGCCGTGACCGAAGCTGATGTGGGGGGTGCCCGGCCGGTCGAGCACGATGCGGTCCGGGGACGGGAAGGCGACCGGGTCGTGGTTGGCGGCCGCCTGGGAGACCACGACCGGCTCGCCCGCCCGCACCAGGACCCCGCCGAGGTCCACGTCCTCCTCCGCGTACCGGGGCAGGGTCAGGCCGTTGAGCAGCGGGACGAGCCGCAGGAGTTCCTCGACCGCGCGGGGGATCACCTCGGGCCGCTCGCGCAGGGTGGTGAGCAGCTCCGCGCCGCCGCCTCCCGCCTCGCGCGGGAGGAGCAGGACCGCGAAGAAGTTGGCGATCTGGTTGGTGGTGGTGACGAAGCCGCCGATGAGGATCTCGTTCAGCAGCCCCGTCAGCTCGTCCGCGGTCAGGGCGCCCTCGTCGGCGGCCCTGACCAGGACGGTGATCAGATCGTCGGCGGGGGCCCGGCGGCGCGTCTCGATCCAGTCGTTCATGCGGCCGAAGAAGTCCTGGGCGTGGCGGCGCACCACCTCGGGGGTCACACTGCCGGAACACACGGTGTCCGCCCAGGTCCGCAGCCCCGGCTGGTCGGCCTCCGGTACGCCCACGATCTCGCAGATCAACGTCATGGGCAGGGGGAACGCGAGGTCCTCCACGAGGTCGGCGGGCGGGCCCGCCGCCACCATCCGGTCGAGGAGCCCGTCGGCCACCTGACGGACCCGGCCGCGCAGCGGCTCCATCCGGCGGGCGGTGAACTCCTTCGCGAGCAGCGTGCGCAGCCGCGTGTGGTGCGGAGCGTCGAGCGCGATGAGACCCCCGCCGGCCCGGGGCATCGGGCCGATCCGGGGCTGGTCGCGGCGGACGGCCTCCGCGAGGCTGAACCGGGGGTCCGACAGGACGGCGCGGACGTCCTCGTAACTGCTCGCGAGCCAGGCCTCGTCCCCGTACGGCAGCCGGACACGGACGGGGGGCCGGTCGCGCAGCTGCCCGTAGCCCTCGGGGAGGCCCAGTCCGTCGCTCGTCCAGAACGGGTACGCGAGGGGCTCCGGGGAGGCTTCCGGGGCGGGGCGGACATCAGGGGGCAAGGTCACGGGACGCCTTTCTGGGCGGTGCCGAGCGCACAGCGGTGCCGAATGCACGGCGGTGCGGTTTCTCGGGCGGTGCGGTTCTCGGTGGTGCGGATGCTCAGCGGTTTCTCGGGCGGTGCGGATGCTCGCGCGGTGCGGCCCCTCCCGTACCGCCGGGACACCCGGCGGTACGGGATTCGGGCGGTACGGGACCCGCGGCGGTGCCGGATTCTCAGCGGTGCGGGCCGACCGGGACGTCGACATGGGTCGGGAGCGGGGCACTGGTGTCGACGGAGGCGGTGAAGTCGAGCCCGTCGTCCCGGCAGATGAACTGCATGACCTGCCGCCCGGCCGCCGCCGCGCGGATCAGGCCGCCGGTGGTGGCCCAGACCCCGGAGAGGTAGAAGTTCCCCAGGCCGGGCAGGACGGGCCCGTTCTTCTTGACGAGCTCCTCCATCGCCTCGCCGCTCTCCACGAAGGGCTGCCAGCCCAGGAAGGTGCCCTCGAAGCTGTTGGTGTAGCGGATCTGGGTGAGCGGGGTGCAGGTGTCGCGGACGGCGACGGAGTCCTTGAGCCCCGGATACAGCCCGTCGAGGTAGTCGACCACGGCGTCCCTCGTCCGCCGCTTGGCGAGGGTGTACGCCTTGCCGCGCTTCACCGGCAGGGTGTGCAGCTCGGTCCCCCGGCGGGCGCGGCTGAGGCGCTCCGGCCCTTCGGCCAGCTCCCGCCAGGCCGCGGTGTCGGAGAAGTAGGTGGCGTAGACGACGCCGGTGTCCTCGGGCGACAGCTCGGGGTAGAAGCGGTTGCGGAACTGCACGTTGAGGCTGGGGTGGCGGATGCCGGTCAGCCGGGACGCCGTCTCCTCGTCGAGCAGATGGGTCGTCGTCGGGTCGGCGTCCGGGAAGGGCCTGCGCAGGCCGAGGAACACGCTCGCGTAGCCGGGGAAGACCATGCCCGGCTGGTGCAGCGTCTCCCGGTACAGGGTGGCGTACTCGCCCTCCAGATAGCGGCCGTCGAGCAGTTCGAGCAGCGTGGTCGGACCGTCGCAGGCCGAGACGATGATGTCCGCGTAGTGCTCCTCGCCGTTGGAGAGGCGCACTCCGATGGCCCGGTCGTCCTTGACGATGATCTCCTCGACCATCGCGTTGTACGTGACGTCGCCGCCGAGGGCCAGATAGCGCTGCTCGATGGAGCGCGCCAGGCCCAGCGAGCCGCCCTCGGGGACCCCGGCCGACCGGTGCGCCTGGGCGGCCATCTGGAAGTAGAACGGCAGGACGGGGAAGCCGGGATGCTTCTCGTACAGGATGTAGTTGAAGGCGTCCCTGAGGAGCGGGTCCTTGAAACGGGCCGAGTACTCCGTCATCAGCACGGACATCGACGTGCGGAAGAGGTTGAAGTACGGCAGGAAACCGGCCAGCATCCGCCACCGCTCCCGGCGGCTCATCAGCCCCACCGGCTTGAGGAACGGATACGAGGGCAGACAGGCGATGAACTTGCGCAGCCCCGCGCAGAAGTTGCGGATCGCCCGCGCGTCGGGCGGGGACAGGGACAGCAGATGGCTTTCCAGCCGGTCGGGGTCGCAGTAGAAGTACACGGTGCGGCCGTCCCTGCCGCGCACGGTGTTGAACACGTCGAAGTGGCGCATCTCCTTGCCCTGGAGCGCCCCGAGTTCGAGCCAGATCTGATGCATCTCGTTGCCCGGACCGTTGCCGAGCAGCCAGCTGATGCAGGCGTCGAAGGTGTAGTCGCCGCGCCCCCATCCGGTGCAGCAGCCGCCGGGGATCTCGTGCATCTCGAAGACCCGGGTGCGGTACCCGTTCATCTGGCCGTACGCACCGGTGGAGAGGCCGCCGAGGCCCCCACCGATGATGATCATGCTTTTCCTGCGCTTCGTGGTCGTCGCGGTCATGTGACCGTCACCTCACCCTGCGGGTCTCGAGCTGGGGCAGCCGTCCGAGCCTGTCCGGATGCCAGGGGACCGTTCCGCGGCTCTCCCAGGCGCGGAAGTCCAGACCCAGGTCCTTGCACAGGTACTGGGTGACGAACCGGCCGCTCGCGGCGGCGCGGATCAGGCTGCCGCCGCCGAACCACTGGCCCGCCATGGAGAAGCCGTCCAGACCGGGCAGCCGCATCCGGTCCTTGTTGATCAGGCCCGTGATCACGTCGTCGGCCGGGGTGAAGGACTTCCAGCCGAGGATGCTGCCGTTGCGCACCCCGGTGTAGCGCTCGGTGGTCGTGGGGGAGGCCACGTCCACGACCTCGATGGAGGCGCCGATGCCCGGATGGTGCCGCTCCAGGAAGCCCCGGACGAAGTCGGCCGCCTCCTGCTTGCGGGCCCAGTAGGCCTTGCGGTCCGTCGTGCGCAGCTGCTTCCAGGACGCGTAGTCGCTGAAGTAGGTGCAGTGGACGACGGACTTGCCGGGCGGCGCGAACCCGTCGGAGTAGCGCGACCGCATCTGGACGACGAGACTGTTCTGCAGGACCCCCGGCAGTGCCGCGCTGTCCTCGTCGGAGAGCAGGTACGTGGTGCTGTGCCGGGCCGACGGGTCCAGTTCGCCGTCGAGACCGACGAAGACCGACACCACCCCCGGATAGAGCACGTCCGGCTGGTCCATCATCTCGCTGAAGAGCTTGTCGATCTTCGGGCTCGTGTACCGGCCGCCGAGCAGCCGGTCGATGGTGGTGGCGCCGTCGCAGGCCGAGACGACGTGATCGGCGAAGTGCCGCTCACCGCCCCGCAGTTCCACGCCGACCGCCCGGTCGTTCTCCACCAGGATCCGTTCCACCCGCGACCGGTAGTCGATCCGTCCGCCGAGCGCCGTGTACCGCTCCTCCACCGAGCGGGCCAGCCCCAGCGAACCTCCCTGCGGGAAACCGGCGTTGAGGTGGAAGGCGCTCGCCATGTTGAACAGATAGGGGAGCAGCGGGAAGACCTCGTGGTCCTGGAAGAAGATGAACGGGAACGCCCGGCGCAGCAGCGGGTCCTCGAACCGGTCGCAGAACTTCTCCATCCGGGTCACCGCGGTGCGCCAGAGCAGAGCGAAGGAGGGCAGGACCGCCCGCAGCATGGCCAGCTTCTCGCCCGTGGACTGGAGCGGCGGCGGGGTCAGGAACGGGTAGAGGTTGATCCGGGTGAACCGCCGCAGGTCACGGCAGAACGCGCGGATCGGACGGGCGTCCCCGGGGGAGATCTCCAGGAGGTGCGCTTCGAGCCGGTCGGGGTCGTTGTAGAAGGTGACCGAGCGGCCGGTCTCGTCGGTGACGGTGTTGAACATCTCGAAGTTGGCGATGGTCTTGCCGTCGAGCGCGCCGAGTTCCCGCCAGACCCGGCTGGCGTCGTTGTTCCGCCCGGTGCCGGTGAGCCACTCGATGCAGTAGTCGAAGACGTAGTCCTGGCGCGACCACGCGGTGCAGCAGCCGCCGGGCAGGACGTGGCGCTCGAAGATCCGGGTCTCCGCGCCGCTCATCTGCGCGTAGCAGCCGGTGGAGAGACCGCCGATGCCCGCGCCGATGACGATCACCCGGGGCGCCTCCCCGGGGGCGCGCCCGCCGGGCGGCCACGGTCCCCGGTCCTCCCATACGGGCCTGTCGTCACGCGCCATGGGATTCCCCGTCCGTGCTGTGGTCCGCCGGGGAGCCGGAACGCTCCCGGGGGGTGCTCGTGAGGGACTCGTCGAGCGCGGAGAGCACCAGGGCCGCGTTCCGCTCGGCGGGCTTCTCGTCGAGCATCTCCGCGTGCAGACCGGCGCCGCGGACCACTCTGCTCGCGCCGGTGGACGCCGAGTGCCAGCTGCCGCGCTGACCGGCCCCGTAGAACTGCGCCTTCGCCTCGTCGGCGATCACGGTGACCGTGGCGGTGACCACCCCGTGGTTCGGGGTGCGCCCGCAGTACGCCAGGTAGTCCCTGGCCTGTTCGAGGGTCTGGGCGGTGACGGTCTCGGACTGGGTGTGGCGGCGCAGGTGGTCCCGCAGTTCGTGCTCGAAGGCCTCGGTGTGCTCGACGGAGATGCCGTACTCCTCCTCGATGCGGTACGAGTCCATGATCACGACGTGGGACACCTCCCGGCCCCGCTCCTCCAGCCGCTTGGCGACCTCGAAGGCGAGGTTGCCGCCCAGCGAGTAGCCGAGGAGCAGGCAGGGCCCCTCGGGCTGGAGCGACTCCACGAGGTCGGCGTACCGGACGCCCTTGTCCCCGTCGACGTGGTTGAAGGCGATCAGCTCGTACGACCTGAGGTGCGTGGCGAAGTGACGGTAGACGAGGCCGTGGCCACCGGCGGGCGGGAAGCAGAAGAGCAGGGGCCCCTCACCCGTGTTGAAGGAGAGGTGGGAGAGATTGCCGGAGACCCGGCCGGTGACGATGTCCTCGACGGTACGGGCCATGCCGTGCAGGGTGGTCACCTTGAAGAGCAGCCCCACGGGGATCGCGATGCCGAACTCCTTCTGGAGCCGGTGGATCAGCTCGATGAGGGTGATGGAGCTGCCGCCGGAATCGAAGAAGTCGCTGTGGAGACCGACGAGTTCGAGACCGATCACGGCCTTCCAGTGCGCCGCCACGCGCTCCTCGTAGAGGGTGACGGGAGGCTCGTGGTCCTCCTGGGCGGACGGGACGCGGGGTGCGGGGAGCGCCGCCGGGTCCACCTTTCCGTTCGGCGTCAGGGGCAGGGCCTCCACCGTCTCCAGGAAGGCCGGGATGAGGTACGTGGGCAGATGGGCGGCGAGATGGCGGCGCAGGGCCCGCGGGTCCGGATCGGCCCCGTCGGCGCGCACCACATAGGCGCAGAGAGCGGGTTCGCCGCCGGGATCGGTCCGCACCAGGGCGTACGCCTCCGCGACCTCGGGGAGCGCCGTCAGGAGCGACTCGATCTCCCCGGGCTCGATGCGGTGGCCCCGCAGCTTGATCTGGGCGTCGGCCCGGCCGAGCAGATGGAGGTGGCCCAGGGCGTCCCGGCGCGCCAGGTCCCCGGTGCGGTAGAACCGCTCGGGTACGGCGTCGGGGCCCGGGTCCAGGGTGAGGGTCACGAAGCGGCGCTCGGTCTGCTCCGGGTCGCCCGCGTACCCCAGGGCGAGTCCGGCCCCGCCGGCCCACAGCTCCCCGGTGACCCCGGGGGGCACGGGCCGCAGATGGGAGTCGAGGACGTGCAGGACGCAGTTGGGCAGCGGCGCCCCGATGGGGACCGTGCTGTTCGGGTCGAGGCCGGTGGTGGGGCCGTCGAAGCAGGCGCTGTCGACGGTCGCCTCGGTCAGCCCGTAGGAGTTGACGACCCGGGTGTCCGGGCCGCAGAGCCCGCGCAGCCGGTCGTACTCCGCGACCTTCCAGGTGTCGGATCCCACGATCACGAGCCGCATGAAGTCCAGCCGGTGGCCGCCCTCCTCGCAGTGCGTCATCAGGGCACGGGCCACGGCGGGCACGAACTCGGCGCGGTCGACGCCCTCGGCGGTCATCACCTCTTGCAGCCGGGCCGAGTTGAGGAGGAGGTCACGGTCGGCGAGCACCAGCCGCCCGCCCGAGCCGAGGGCGCGGACCAGGTCTCCGGTGAACACGTCGAAGGACACCCCGGCCATCTGGAGGTGCGTACCGGGCACGTCCTGCGGGCCGTACTCCTCCCGCCAGGCGGCGCACAGGGCCGCCAGAGCGCCGTGGGACACCCGGACCGCCTTGGGGCGGCCCGTCGATCCGGAGGTGTGGACGACGTACGCGGGCGTCTCGGGTCCCACCTCCGCGTCCCCGTCGGGGAGGGCTGCGTCGGCCGGGACACCGGAGACCTCCGGGTCCTCCGCCAGGACGTCGGTGATCAGCTCGGCACCGGGCACGTCGAGCCGTCCGGCGTTCGCCGGGTCGGTGAGGACCAGGCGCGCCGACACGTTCCCCGCCATGTAGGCGAGCCGCTCCGCCGGGTGGTCGGGATCGAGGGGCAGATAGGC
This sequence comes from Streptomyces sp. NPDC087215, assembly GCF_044744885.1. Lineage (NCBI taxonomy): Bacteria > Bacillati > Actinomycetota > Actinomycetes > Kitasatosporales > Streptomycetaceae > Streptomyces > Streptomyces sp. NPDC087215. The sequence goes on along the minus strand of NZ_JBIUZD010000001.1, from coordinate 594,155 downwards.
GGCCCCCGCGCGCAGGACGGCGAGGAGCGCGACGATCAGCTCCGGCGACTTCGGCAGGCACACCGCGACGACGCCACCGCCCGCACCCCGCGCCCGCAGCCGCCGGGCCAGCGCCGCCGAGGCCCGGTCCAGCTCCGCGTAGGTCAGATGGCGGGCGGGAGCGTCCGCCCCCGTGGCCGGGACCGTGACGGCGATGGCGTCGGGAGTACGGGCCGCCGCCTCCGCGAACAGCCGGTGCACCGGCGGCTCGGGCTCCAGGACGCGCCCCCGGGCGGCCGGACCGTGCAGGATCTCGTGCCGCTCGGCCGCACCGAGCATGTCGAGCCCCGCCACCGGGCCCCCGCCGGGAGCGCGGGTCAGCGCGTCCAGGAGGTTGCGGTAGTGCCGGGCCAGCCGCTCGGCGGTCTCGGGCCGGAAGAGGTCGGTGTTGTACTTCAGGACGCAGTGGAACCGGTGCTCGGACTCGTCCTCGTACGCCGACAGGGTCAGGTCGAACTGACCCTCCTCCTCGGGGAGTTCGATGTAGTCGAGGTGGTAGCCGTACTGCTGGGAGGACACCTTGTGGGCGAGCAGGATGAACATCGCCTGGAAGACCGCCGAGCGGCTGGGGTCGTGCTGGAGGCCCAGCTTCTCGACCAGCAGGACGAACGGGTACTCCTGGTGGTCGATGCCCCCGAGCACCGTCCCCCGGACCTGGGTCAGCAGCTCGGCCACGGTCGGGTCACCGGCCAGACTCGCGTACAGCGGCAGGGGGTTGACGAAGTAGCCGTACACGGACGACAGATCCCCGTCGGTGCGCCCGGTCACCGGACTGCCGACGACCAGGTCGTCCTGACCGGAATAGCGGTGCAGCAGCAGGTAGTAGGCGGACAGGAGCACCATGAAGACGGTCACGTCGTGCTGCCGCGCCAGGGCGTGGACCCGGGCGCTCAGCTCCTCGTCCAGGACGAAGAACTCCGAGGCGCCGTTGTGGGTCTGCACGGAAGGCCGGGGCGCGTCGGTGTGCAGGCTGAGCGGCGGCACCTCGGCGGGCAGGGCACCCCGCCAGTACTCCAGCATCCGGTCGGCGTCGGGCGAGGCGAGGAACTGGTTCTGCCGGTTCAGGAAGTCGACGTAACGCCCCCGGACCGGGGCCAGTTCGACAGTGCGGCCCGACCGCATCCCCTCGTACAGGGAGAGCAGTTCCTCGATGAAGGTGAACGTGGAGATCGCGTCCGAGACGATGTGGTGGACCGCCTTCATCAGCACCCAGCGGTCCGGCCCGCGCCGGAAGAGCCGGAACCGCATCAGCCGGTCCCGCGCCAGGTCGTACGGCCTGCGGTACTCCTCGACGATCAGCTCGCGGATGTCCTCCCACTCCCAGCCCTCGACGTCGAAGACGGCCATGTCCGGCTCGACGTCCTCCGAGACGATCTGGAGCGGCCGGCCGTCCTCCATCACGAAGTTGGCCCGCAGCACCGGATGCCGCTCCACCAGGGCGCGGACGGCGGCGCTCATCAGCTCGGGGTCGATCTCGGTGCGCACCTCCACCGCGCCGCCGATGTTGTACGCGAAGCCGTCCGGGTGGAGCTGCTTCAGGAACCACAGGGCCTTCTGGTTCTGGGTCAGGGGGTGACGGGACGCGTCCTCGTGGACCTCCACCACCGCCCCCGTGTCGGGGCCCGCCACCCGCGCGGCGAGCTCCGCCGTGGCATCGCGGAGCTGTGCGGTGAGCTCGCGCAGCGGAGCCCCGCTCAGCAGGGCCACGACCGGCAGGGCGACCCCGGTCGCCGCCTGGAGCCGGGCCCGCAGCTCCATGGCGAGGAGCGAGTCGATGCCGTGCGCGTTGAGGCCCGCGTCCGGGTCGAGCCGGTCCGCGCCGATCCGCAGGACGGCCGAGGCGCAGCCCAGCAGCAGGTCCGCGACCAGCGCGGTCCGCTCCTCCTCGTCGGCGGCGGCACGGAAGCGGTCCAGATAACCGGTGTCCCGCGAACCGCCGGCGGCCGGGTCCGTGGTGCTCGCCGCCTCGGCCGCCAGCTCTCTGACGAGCGGGGGCGGCGACGGGTACCAGGCGAGGAACGTCGTCCAGTCGACGACGGTGGCGATCAGCAGCTGGGCACGGTCCTGGCCGAGGACCCGCTCCAGGACGGCCATGCCCGCAGCCGGGGAGAGCGATGTCATGCCCCGGACGACACGGTAGTGCTCGACCAGGCTCAGTTCCTCGATCATCCCGGTCGCCCAAGGGCCCCAGTCCAGGCTCAGGGCGGGCAGTCCCAGCGCCCTGCGGTGCTGTGCCAGGGCGTCGAGGAAGGCGTTGCCCGCCGCGTAGTTCGTCTGCCCCGTCGTCGTGAGCAGGGACGCGACCGACGCGAAGAGGACGAAGTGGTCGAGCGGCTCGTCGCGCAGATGGTCGTGGAGGAGCCAGGCGCCCGCCGCCTTCGGGTGGAACACGGAGTCGAAGGCGGCGCGGTCCATGGCCGGGACGGGGATGTCCCGTACGTGCCCGGCCAGGTGGAAGACGCCCCGGACCGGCGGAGCGTCCCGGTCCCGGTAGTCGGCCAGCCACTCCGTGAGCGCGCGCTCGTCGGAGATGTCGATGGCGGCGTGGACGGGATGGGCGCCGAGGGCCTCCAGCTCCTTGACGAAGCCCACCGGGTCGCTCGCCGGGGAGTCCGGGGCGAGGGCGCGCCAGGTGGCACGGTCGGGGAGCGGTGTACGGCCCATGAGGATCAGGTGCCGGGCGCCCCGCTGGACGAGGTAGCGGCACAGCAGCCTGCCGAGCGCACCGAAGGCGCCGGTGACGAGGTACGCGCCGTCCGGACGGAGCCGGGGCGGGAAGGGACGGGTGAGTTCCTCGGGACGGGTGAGCCTGCTGACGAGACGGCGTCCGTCCCGCAGGGCCACCTCGTCCTGGGGCAGGTCGGGGGAGTCCGGGGCGAGGATCTCACGGAGCAGCGCCTCGGCTTCGGCGTCGGCACGGGCCCCGGCGCCGGTCGACGCTCCGGTTCCGGCGTACGCACCGGCCTCGGCGCCCGTCGGCACCCCGGCCCCCGTCCGCGCTCCCGTGGCCTCCGGCCGCTCCCGGACGGCACCACCGGCGGCTCCCGGCGCGAGCGGCAGGTCGATCAGCCTGCCCCGGTGCGCGGTCAGCTCCTGGTGCCGCAGCACCCGGCCGATGCCCCAGGCGGGCGCCCCGAGAGGGGCCACCGGCTCCCCGGGCACGGCCGCCTGGGCCCCCCGGGTGACCAGGTGCAGCGCGGCGGGCGCGGCCGTCTGCCGGGGGTCGTCGTGGAGGGCCTGGGCCAGGGCGATCACCGAGTAGGCGCCCACCGCGCCGTGCGCGTCCAGGTCCTTCCTCGCGGTGTCCTCCAGGGCGGGCAGGTCCAGGTTCCACAGATGGACGACGGTGTCCGGCGCGGGGGCGTCCGGGTCGACGGCCGCGAGGTCGGCGAGGAGCCTGCGCAGGTCGTCGGCGCTGCCGGGGACGACCCGGGAGTCCCGACCGGCCGGGTCGAAGACATAGCGGTCACCCGGCCGTACGAGATGGCAGCGCGCGCCACCCGCGCCCGCGAGCGCGGACAGCCGGTCCGCCACTCCGCCGGGCCGGTCCGCGAGCAGCAGCCAGCCGCCACCCACCGGAGGCACCGGATCCACGGCGGCGTCCTGGCCGTCGGCGCCGCCCTCCAGGGGCGCTTCCGACCAGGTGAGTTCGGCGAGCCAGCCGTCGATGGTGGACACCCCCACCGTCGACGAGACCTGCTCCACATCGGCGGCACGGAAACCCCGCACGTGCCCGAGCGGCTCCCCGTCCTCCGTGTAGAGGGCGATGTCGCCGACGAGTTCGTCGTCCGCGCGCCGGGTGACGGTGGCGTGCGCCCACAGCGGACGGTCGCCCACCGGGACCGTCCGCACCGCTTCGATGGTGAGCGGCAGCAGCATCCCGCCGCCGGGCTCGTCCGTGGCGTCCGGCAGCCCGGCGACCAGGAGGGCCTGGAAGCAGGCGTCGAGCAGCACCGGGTGCACATGGTGCTCCGCCGCCCCGTCCACGGTCGGCCTGATCAGGGCGAGCGCCTCGCCGGACGTCCGCCAGACCTCCGCGATGCCCTGGAACGCCGGGCCGTAGTCGTAACCGCGGGCACTCAGCGTCTCGTAGCACGCGGTCGCGTCGAGGTACCGGTCCGCCCGTGCCCGGACGCCCTCGGCGTCCAGCGGGGCGGTACGAGCCGCCGGAGCCCCGCCGCGCACCACACCGCAGGCGTGCACGGTCGGCGTGTCGCCCTCGGTGGCCACGGTGAAGGCGGAGCTCTGCGTGGAGAGCGACACCTGTACGGCCCGGGGCGCGTCGTCGGGCAGGAAGAGGGCCTTGCGCAGCTCGATGTCGCCCAGTTCCGCGTCCGTCCCCCCGGTCAGCGCCCGGAGCGCCTGGTACGCCATCTCGACGTATCCGGCGCCGGGGAAGAGGGTCCTTCCCTGGATGCGGTGATCGGCGAGGTACGGGGTGGTCTCGACGTCGAGCGCGACTTCCCAGGCGGGTTCCGCCGTGGCGAGGCGCCGCCCGAGCAGCGGATGGTCGATCCGGCCGAGCCTGATCTGCGCCACGGGCTCGGGCTCGGTCCAGTACCGGTCGCGCTTCCACGGGTACCGGGGCAGCGGCACCCGCCGCCCGTCCGGGTGGAGCGCCGTCCAGTCCACGGCGCAGCCGAGGGAGTACAGCGCGGCCAGGGAGGTGGTGAAGCGCAGGGCCTCGCCCTCGGCACGGCGGATCGACGGCACGGTGGTCACGGCCGCGGGATCGCCCTCGCGGGCGGCGGAGCATTCCCTGACGGAATGGCCGAGCACCGGGTGGGGGCCGATCTCCAGGAACGTGCGGTGCCCGTCGGCGAGCAGGGCGTCGACGGCCGCGCGGAACCGCACGGTGTCACGGACGTTGCTCCACCAGTAGTCCGCGTCGAGTTCGGGCCCTTCGGCGCGGCCCTCACGGCCGGTGAGGTACAGCGGGAGCCGTGCGGGCCGTGGCTCGATGTCGGCCAGTTCCGTCAGCAGCTCGGCTCTGATCTCCTCCATCACGGCGCTGTGGTACGGGACTTCCACGTCCAGGAACTTGGCGAACACACCGTCGGCGCGGAGCGCTTCGGCGTACTCGGCGAGCGCCTCCCGCTCCCCGGCCAGGGTCAGGGCGCCGGGGCTGTTCACGGCGGCCACGGACAGCCGGTCGCCGAAGGGTACGGCGCGCCGTACTGCCTCGTCCTCGGGCAGACCGACGGCCAGCATGGTGCCGGTGCCCGCGAGCCGCTGCTGGAGGCGGCTGCGCTGCAGGACGATCCTCACCGCGTCCCGCAGGCTGTAGACCCCGGCCTCGTAGAACGCGGCGATCTCACCGGTGCTGTGCCCGACGATCGCGGAGGGGTGCACTCCGTGGGCGTGCCAGAGGGCGGAAAGGCCCACCTGGACGGCGAAGTTGGCGGGCTGGGCGAGCCAGGTCTCCGTCATGCGGGACGCGGCCTCGTCGGCGTCCAGCTCGGCGGTCAGCGACCAGCCCGCCTGGGCGAGGATCTCCCGGTCGACGGCCTCGACGGCCTCCCGGTAGACGGGCGAGGTCTTGAACAGCTCGCGGCCCATGCCCCACCACTGCGGCCCCATGCCGGTGAAGACCCAGGCGGGCGCGGTGTGCCGACCCTCGCGGTGCCTGCCGAGCAGGACACGGGGGTGCTCCTCGCCCCGCGCGTACGCGGCCAGCGCCTCGTCGAGGTCCTCACCGGTCTCGTACACCACGGAGAGCCGGGCGTCGTGGTGCTGCCGGTGCCGGGCGAGGGAGTGGGCCAGGTCCGTCAGGGCGGCCGGGGCGGCCGGATCCTGCGGGTCGGCCAGTTCCGCGCGTACGGCCTCGGCCAGCTCCGGGAGCACCGAGGCGTCGTGGGCGCTGAGGGGGAGCACGCGGAACGCGAGGCCGTCGGTGGCGGAGTGCTGCCCGGGTGCGGGCGCCCGCTGCTCCTCGGCGGTGCGCGGGGGCGCCGCTTCGAGGAGCACGTGCGCGTTGGTCCCGCCGAAACCGAAGGAGTTGACCCCGGCGCGAGCGGGCCCCTCGTGCTCGGGCCAGGGGGTGACCCGGTCCGGGATCTCGTAGGGCGCGGCCTCCAGATCGATCGCCGGGTTGACGTTCTCCAGGTTGATGTGGGGCGGGATCAGCCGGTGTTCCAGGCTGAGCGCGGTCTTGATGAGACCGGCGATCCCGGCGGCGGACTCGGTGTGCCCGATGTTCGTCTTGACGGAACCGATGTAGCACGGGGCGCCCGGCTCGCGGCCGACGGACAGGGCGCTCGCCAGGGCGTTGGCCTCGATCGGGTCGCCCACCGGGGTGGAGGTGCCGTGCGCCTCCACGTACTGGAGGCTGCCCGGGGTGATCCCGGCGCGGGCGCAGACCTGCTCGATGAGGGTGGCCTGGGCCTCGGCGCTGGGCACGGTGATGCCGTTGGTGCGGCCGTCCTGGTTGACCCCGGTCTCGGTGATCACGGCGTGGATCGGGTCGCCGTCGCGGAGCGCCTCGGAGAGGAGCTTGAGGACCACGATGCCGACGCCCTCGGCGCGCACATAGCCGTCGGCCCCGGCGTCGAAGGTGCGGGAGCGGCCCTCGGGGGAGAGGAATCCGCCCTTGGTCTCGGCGATCGTGTACTGCGGGGTGAGGTGCAGCAGCGTGCCGCCGGCCAGCGCCAGCGAGCTCTCGCCCCGGCGCAGGCTGTCGCACGCGAGGTGCACCGCCACGAGGGAGGAACTGCAGGCGGAGTCGATGGAGAGGCTCGGTCCCCGGAAGTCGAAGCAGTGCGAGAGACGGTTGGAGACCATCGTCATCATCGTCCCCGTCGCCGTGTGGGCTTCGAGGGTGTCGAACCGGAGGTCGGCGAACTGGAGGATCTTGTAGTCCAGGGTGAACGCCCCGACGAAGACGCCGACGTCCCGCCCGGCCAGTTCCGCCGGTTTCTGTCCGCCGTCCTCCAGCGCCTCCCAGGTGACCTCCAGGAGCTTGCGCTGCTGCGGGTCCATGGCGTGCGCCTCACGGGGGCTGATTCCGAAGAACGCCGGGTCGAACTCGTCGAAGCCGTCGATGTAGCCACCGCGTCCGCCTACGAGCCGACCCGGTTTCGCCTTGTCCTTGCTGCCCAGGCCCGCCACGTCGTACCGGTCGGCCGGTGTGGGGGTGATGCAGTCCTTCCCGTCGACCAGATTGCGCCAGAAGGAACGGTGGTCGTTCGCTCCGCCGGGGAAGCGGCAGCCGATGCCGATGACGGCGACTTTCTCGGGGGGTGTGGGGAGAGTGACCGGCGGGGACGTACGGGCTTGTGTGGACATGAGCCTTCCTTGAGCCGCGAAACAGGCGCGCGCGAGGGGAGTGACGCGCGCCGCACGAACGTGAGCGGGGAGGGAAACGGAGCGGTGGAAGAGGTACGGGGAACGGGCCCGGTCACCCGGTGGAACGGCGCCAGGGGTGGACGAGCGTGGTGAGGATGCGGCCGGTGGCCGGGAAGGCGCGGGGGTCGGTCAGGCCGACCGCCGCCGGCTCACGGCCGGGGCGCCAGGTGAACGTGTGGAAGGCCCTGTCCCACAGGGCCAGGTCGGAGCTGTAGTGACCGGCTTCGGACAGATCGGTGCTGTGGTGGAGCCGGTGCTGTTCCGGGCCGGCGAGGACGTGGTTGAAGGGTCCGAGCCGCACGCGGATGTTGGCGTGGACGAAGTACCCCTGGGCGACGACGAAGAGCCCCACGGCGAAGACCGCGCGCTCGGAGAAGCCGACCAGCGCGAGGGAGAGCTGGACGAACCCCTGTGAGATGACGACGTCGGCGACGTGGTTGACGCCGTTGTTGGCGACGTTGACCTTGCTCGGCACGTGATGCACGCCGTGCAGCCGCCACAGCCAGGAATAGGTGTGTCCTGCCCGGTGCACCGCGTAGCTCGCGAGGGAGCCGATCAGGAGCGCCAGCGGGATCTCGGCCCACAGGGGGAGCAGCGGACGCGGATTGGCCAACGCGCCGACGCCGAGGAGGACGAGGCTCTGCCCGAGCGTCCCGCCGGTGGCGGTGAGGACGTAGTACACGCCGTAGTACCCCCACTCCCGCCGGTCCGGACGCCAGGAGGCGTCGTACGGGATCAGGAGCTCCAGCAGCACGAGAAAGCCGAGCACCGCGAACTGGAACAGGAAGGTGGCCATGCCCGGTTCCCATCCGCGCCACTGGGTGAGGGCGAAGACGGTGACGACGGCGAGCAGCAGGACGGGCTGGACGGCCACGGTCAGTGCCTCTCGCGTCGGTAACCAGGGCATGGCACGCCTCACTCACAAGGGACGACGGGTCGGATGAGAGCGCTTTCGGCGCGACGGGGGCCTAGGCGTCAATCACAGTATGGAGTCTGTGGACTACGGACAGCAACAGATCCACCCCCGGCGCGCGGTGTGGCGGGCGCCGGTTCAGTGCTCCCCGCGCGCCCCCTGTTCACCACCGGAGATCATCTCAACCCGGCATGTTTTGCGTGATGTTGACGGGTGGGCGTGGGGAATCGATTCCTCACGGCCGGACGGGAGTGGCCGGAGCGGCCGCTGTGAGGGGTGTGTGCCGTGTGCGTGCTCGTCAGGGGCGACGTCACGGCCGGGTGGACGGCCGATGGATGTGGTGCGGTCGCCCAGAGGCCCTTGGGGCCGCTCCGGGGTGATGTGGTGCCGGTCGTGGGGTGTGCCGCGGGGTGTTTCCCGGCGACGGAGGGGCTTGTGGGAACGCTCCGGCGGTCGCCGGGATGATCATCTGCTCGACTCGTGCGGCGGGTTCGGCGCTCCTGGGCGGTGTTGACGCCGTCCAGGGCGCGATCCGGGGGCAGTTGGAACGCTCGGTGGCTCCGGAGCCGAGAGGGACTCGGGCGGCCCGTGCCGTACTGGCGTGATGAGTGGCGCCTCGGCGCGTCACGCGTGCGGGGAGACGGTGGTGCCGAGCACCGGATCCGCCCTCGACCGGCGGCGCGTCACGCGTGCGGGGAGGCGGCCTCCAAGGCGGCGACGGTGCCTGACATGATCGTTCGGATGTGGTCGGTGATGTGTGTGGCGGGCCAGTCCCACCAGGCCACCGCGAGCAGCCGGGCGACGTCCTCCTCGTCGTACCGGACGCGGATGAGCCGGGCGGGGTTGCCGCCGACGATTCCGTAGTCGGGGACGTCCCCGGTCACCACGGAGCCGGAGCCGATGATCGCTCCGTGGCCGATGCGCACGCCGGGCAGCACGGTGACACCGTGTCCGAACCAGACGTCGTTGCCGACGACGGTGTCACCTCGGGAGGGCAGGCCGGTCAGCAGGTCGAAGTGGTCCGACCACGAACCGCCCATGGTCGGGAAGGGGAAGGTGGACGGGCCGTCCATCCGGTGGTTGGCCCCGTTCATGAGGAAGCGCACCCCCGTGCCCAGCGCGCAGAACCTGCCGATGACCAGCTTCTCCGGCCCGTAGTGGTAGAGCACGTTGCGCGTCTCGAACGCGGTCGGATCGTCCGGGTCGTCGTAGTAGGAGTACTCCCCGACCTCGATCAGCGGGGACTTCACCAGCGGTCTGAGCAGCACCACGCGCGGCTGTCCGGGCATCGGGTGGAGGATCGTCGGGTCGGCGGGCACGGGCATGGGGAGCGTCTCCTCGTCGGGTCGTGGTCCGGTCCCGGTCCATGATCGCGGCACCGCGCCGCCGGGAACACCGGGTTTCCTTGGGCGTGGCGATCGCCGGGGTGGACGTTCCCCGCCCTCCCGCCCTCCTGCCCTCCTGCCCTCCCACCGTTCCAGGTCCGCTGTCCTGTCCTGTCCTGTCCTGTCCTGGCCGGGTGCGGGTGCGGGTGCCGGTGGGGCCCGCTCTGCCCCGCGGGCCGTCCGGGTGGATGACGGAAGTCTTACGGACCGGCGCGCTCCGGCCCGGGGGCCGGTGCGGGTCCGTAGCGTCCTGGTCATGCGCGTACTCGTCACCGGTGGAGCCGGGTTCATCGGCTCCCACATCGTCACCGCCCTGCTGCGGGCCCGCCATGAGCCCGTCGTCCTCGACGCGCTGCTGCCCCGGGTGCATCCGGTCGCACCGGACCCTCCCGCCGCGGAGTTCGTCCGGGCGGACGTGCGGGACCCGTCGGCCGTACGCGCCGCGCTGACCGGGGTCGACGCGGTCTGCCACCAGGCCGCCATGGTCGGCCTCGGACAGGACTTCGCCGACACCCCGGAGTACGTGAGCTGCAACGACCTGGGCACCGCCGTCCTCCTCGCGGCCATGGCGGAGACCGGTGTGCGGCGGCTCGTCCTCGCGGGCTCGATGGTGGTGTACGGGGAAGGGCGGTACGAGTGCCCCCGGCACGGTCTCGTCCGGCCGGACCCGCGCAGGCCGGAGGACCTCGCCGCGGGCCGCTTCGAACCCCGCTGCGGGCGGTGCGGATCGGAGCTGCTTCCCGGTCTGGTGGCGGAGGACGCCCCGGCGGACCCCCGGAACGTGTACGCCGCGACGAAGCTCGCCCAGGAACACCTGGCGGCGGCCTGGGCAAGGACCGTGGCGGGGACGGCGGTGTCGCTGCGCTACCACAACGTGTACGGCCCCGGGATGCCCCGGGACACCCCGTACGCGGGCGTGGCCTCCTTCTTCCGTTCGGCGCTGGCCCGGGGCGAGGCGCCCCGGGTCTTCGAGGACGGCCGTCAGCGCCGGGACTTCGTGCACGTACGGGACGTGGCCCGCGCCAACGTACGCGCCCTGGAAGCCCTCTCGGAGCCGCCGACCGGCGGCCTCGTCCCGTACAACGCGGGCAGTGGCGAGCCACGGACCATCGGTGAGGCGGCGGAGGCCCTGGCCGTCGCGTACGGCGGCCCGGCGCCGGTGGTGACCGGGGAGTTCCGGCTCGGCGACGTCCGGCACATCACCGCGGACTCCGCCCGGCTGCGGCGGGACCTGGGCTGGCGGCCGGAGGTCGGCTTCGCCGAGGGGATGGCGGAGTTCGCCCGGGTAGGACAGCGGGCCCCGGCCGCCGCCGGATAGCGCCGTACGGCCCGCACGGCGGGCGGGGGTTCCGGTGGACCTCAGCCCGTCGCGGCGGGCAGGGTCACCTCGAAGCGGCAGCCCCCGGCCACGTTCCGCACCTCGGCGCGACCCGCATGGGCCTCGACGATGCCCCGGACGATGGCGAGTCCGAGGCCCGCCCCCGCCGGTGGGGTGCGGGCCTCGGTGCCGCGCCACCCGGTGTCGAAGACGCGGGGGAGGTCCTCGTCGGGGATGCCGCCGCAGCCGTCGGTGACGGACACGACGACGGCTCCGTCCCTGCGCTCGGCCGCCACCGCGACGGTGCCGTCCGCCGGGGTGTGGCGGATCGCGTTGACCAGGAGGTTCGCCAGGACCCGGGTCATCTCCTTGCAGTCCACCTCGACGGGGACGGCCTCGACCCCGGCCCCCACGAGCCGCACCCCGTGCTCGCGGGCGAGCGGATCGGCCCCGCTCAGGGCGTCGCCGACCAGGTCGTACACGGAGACCCGGCTGGGCACGAGGGCCAACGCGCCCGCGTGGATGCGGGACAGTTCGAAGAGGTCGGTCACCATGGCGGTGAGCCGGTCCACCTCGGTCCGGATCTGCCGGTGGTAGCGGACCGGGTCGGCGGCCACCCCGTCCTCCAGGGCCTCCGCCATCGCCCGCAGCCCGGCGAGCGGGGTGCGCAGGTCGTGGGAGATCCAGGCGACCAGCTCCCGGCGTGAGGTCTCCAGGGCGCGTTCGCGCTGCCGGGAGGCGTCGAGCCGGGCGCTGGTGAGGGCCAGTTCACGGCTGAGCGCGGCGAGTTCGGCGGTACCGGCCGCCCGGGGCGCGGAGAACCGGCCGTCGGCGCCGAACTCCCGCGCCGCCCGGGTCAGGGCGTGGCTGCGGGCCACCACCCAGCGGCCGAGGACCAGCGCGGTGCCGAGGGAGACGAGCGCCGCCATGGCCACGACGACGGTCACCACCCACAGGTCGTGCGGCGAGAGGAACATCGCCCGCGCGACGGCGAGGGTACCGGCCAGCATCGCCAGGACCGTGACGGCGGCGACCACCGTGAGGGAGACCGCGACGGAGCGGTGCCGCACGAGGCGCAGGACGAGGGCCCCCATGGCTCCGGCGCAGACGGCCCCGCCGAGGGCGAAGACCGCGATGAGCAGGACGTCCTTCACTCCGCGTCCTCCTCGGGCCCCGGCTCGAAGCGATAGCCGACGCCCCAGACGGTCTGGATGGAACGGGGCCGCGCCGGATCGTCCTCGATCTTGGCGCGCAGCCTGCGGACATGGACGGTGACGGTGGAGAGGTCCCCGAAGTCCCAGCCCCACACGTGCCGCATCAGCTCCTCACGACTGTGCGCCGCCCCCGGACGGGCGAGGAAGTACGCGAGGAGGTCGAACTCGCGCAGGGTCAGGGACAGCTCGGCGCCCTTCCGGGTGGCCCTGCGGCCCGCCGGGTCCACGGCGAGCGCCCCGGCGCGCAGCACCGCACGCTGCGGGGCGGCGCCCGTGGACCCGGCCCGCCGCAGCACCGACCCGACCCGCAGGACCAGCTCCCGGGGGCTGAAAGGCTTGGTGACGTAGTCGTCGGCCCCGGTCTCCAGGCCGGTGATCCGGTCCTCCTCGTCGCCCCGGGCGGTCAGCATGATCACCGGCACGGGCCCGGACTCCCGCAGTCGGCGGCACACCTCGAAACCGTCCAGACCGGGCAGCATCAGATCGAGGACGACGAGGTCGGGCGGTCTCCGGGCCGCGCGCCGCAGAGCCTCGGGCCCGTCCGCCGCGTGCTCGACGGCGCATCCCGCCCGCCGCAGATAGCCGGTGACCACCTCGGCCACCGTCGGGTCGTCGTCCACCACCAGGATCCGGGCCGGAGTCCCCGGACCGCCGTGCTCGTTCATGACGCCAGCCTGGCACCCGCCGGGCCCCGGCGGCCACGCCCAGCCGGGGGTACGCGGGACGACGTCCGCGTTTCGTAAGGAGTGGAAGGGCCCCGAAGGGCCCCGCGGTTCCTACGGTGAGCGTGTGACACCCATGAGCGTAGATGTCGTCCTTCCCTGTCTCGACGAGGCCGAGGCCCTGCCCTGGGTCCTCGCCCGCGTCCCCGCCGGATGGCGGCCGATCGTCGTCGACAACGGCTCCACCGACGGCTCGGCCGCCCTCGCGGCCGAGCTCGGGGCCACCGTCGTCCACGAGTCCCGGCGCGGCTTCGGCGCCGCCTGCCACGCCGGGCTGCTCGCGTCCGACGCCGAGTTCGTCTGCTTCTGCGACTGCGACGCCTCCCTCGACCCCGGGCTGCTGCCCGGCATGGTCGGCACGGTCGCGGAGGGTGCGGCGGACCTCGTCCTCGGACGGCGCAGGCCCACCGCGCGGGGCGCCTGGCCCGCCCACGCCCGCACGGGGAACCTCGCCCTGTCCTGGCTGCTGCGCCGCCGCACCGGGCTGCGGCTGCGCGACCTCGGGCCCCTGCGGGCCGCCCGGCGCGAGGCGCTCCTCGGCCTCGGGCTCTCCGACCGGCGCAGCGGCTACCCGCTCCAGATGGTCGTCAGGGCCGCCGACGCGGGCTGGAAGGTGCGCGAGGTCGACGTGCCCTACGCGCCCCGGGCGGGCCGTTCCAAGGTCACCGGGACCTGGAAGGGCACCTGGCAGGCCGTGCACGACATGCGGCGGGTGCTCGACGAGCCGGTGGCGGCGGCGGGCGGGGGCCGGGCGTGACCGCCCTCCTCGTCATCGCGAAGCAGCCGCTGCCGGGCCGGGTCAAGACCCGGCTCACGCCCCCGTTCACCCCGGACGAGGCCGCGGCCCTCGCGGAGGCGGCCCTCGCCGACACGCTCGCCGCCGTCGCCGCCGTCCCCGCGACCCGTCACGTCCTCGTCCTCGACGGGCGCCCCGGACCGTGGCTGCCGCCCGGTTTCACCGTCGTCCCCCAGACGACGGGCGGCCTCGACGTCCGGCTCGCCGCCGCGTTCGGCGCCTGCGCGGGACCCGCCTTCCTCGTCGGCATGGACACCCCGCAGATCACCCCGGCGCTGCTGTGCCGCGCCCTGGAATGGGAGGAGCACGACGCCTGGTTCGGCCCGGCGGCGGACGGGGGCTTCTGGGGTCTCGGGCTCGCCGCGCCCGACCCCGGACTCCTGCTCGGCGTCCCGATGTCCCGGCCGGACACCGGAGCCGCCCAGTACGTGCGGCTGCGCGCGGCGGGACTCAGGACCGGCGTCCTGCCCGTCCTGCGGGACGTGGACACCGCGCAGGACGCGCGGCGGGTCGCCGCCGAGGCGCCCGGTACGCGCTTCGCGGCCCGCCACGCCGAACTGGCGCCCCGCCCGGAGTCGGCGGGAGCGCTCGCGTGACCGCGACGACGACCTGGCGGGCCGACGCGTACACCGAGGCCCTGCGGACCGGGCGGGGCCCCCTCTTCCTGCGCAGGGACGACGGCTGGCTCCTGCCCCTGGAGGTCGAGCGGTGGTGCGAGGCACCGGACGCCGCCGACCGGTCCGTCCTGGACCGCTGCCACGGCACGGTCCTGGACATCGGCTGCGGCCCGGGGCGGCTCGTCGCCGCCCTCGCGGCCGAGGGCCGCCGCGCACTGGGCATCGACATCAGCCCGGAGGCCGTGACCCGTACGGAACTGCTCGGCGGCACGGCCCTGTGCCGGTCGGTCTTCGACCCGCTGCCCGCCGAGGGCCGCTGGGACACCGTGCTGCTGATCGACGGCAACGCCGGGATCGGCGGCGACCCGGCCGCGCTGCTGTGCCGACTGCGGCGGGTCACCTCCCGCACCGGTCTCGTCCTCGCCGAATGCGCCCCGGTGGACGTCGACGAACGCTGCGAGGTACGGGTGGACGACGGCCGCGGCGGCCTCGGCACCCCGTTCCCCTGGGCCCGGGTGGGCGTCCGGGCCCTGTCCGCCCTCGCGGCCGGGGCGGGCTGGTCGGTGTCCGAGACCTGGACGGTGACCGGTCGGCCCTTCCTCGCCCTCGCGCCCCAGCCGTGTGCGGCCGGGTCCCGCTGAGCCCGGCCCGACCCGGGTGGACCGTGGCCCGCCGAGCGGGCCTGAACGGGGCGTGGCCGTGCCCTGCTGGCCCTGGGCCCTCGGCCCAGGGCCGCGTCGGCGTGGCCGGGCACCGCTGGACCCGGCCTTCGTCCGAGCCTTCCGCCGCCGCCGTGCCGCGCTCGGCTCGCGCCTCAGCCGTCCGCCGTCCGCTCGGTCCGGGCCCCGGCCTCCACCACGGGTGAACCGCGCCCGGCCCCGCCCCGTCGGCGCCGCACCAGCATCGTCACACCCGTCACCACGGCCACACAGGCGAGCACGATCAGGAGGTTGCGCCCGTACGGAAGGGGGAGCACCGACGGATTGGGCGCGGGGCGCGGGGCGAGCAGCGCCGGGAGGGTCACGAGGACCACGGCACCCGCGACGACCAGCGCCCCGCGCACCAGGCCGCGCCCGGCGCGCCCGGCGAGCAGCAGGCCCACGGCGAGGACCACGGGGGCGATGATCCCGTCGTGCAGGACCAGCGCTCCGGCCAGCCACACCAGCACACCCACCGGATCCGGCCGGTCCGCCACCAGCCACCCGCCGAGACCGATCAGACCGAGCCCGAGCCCGCCGAGCACGTACCGCGCCGCCTTCGTCCCGCTCACAGCACCTCCAGCCGGTGGACCCACTTGGTCTGCAGGACCCCGGGCCGGTTCGGGGCGATGATCCTGGCCGGGAACCCGTGGTCGAGGGAGAGCCGCCGCCCGTTGAGCCCCAGCGCCAGGAGGGTCAGCGGATCCTCGGCGTACTCCGTGCCCATCTCCATCACCCGGTAGGACCCGGCGACCTCCAGGGACGTCACCCTGAGGCCGCTCACCCCCGGCCGTCCGCCCGCCCGCTCGATCAGCTCGCGGACCCGCACCCCGGTCCACTCGGCCTCGACGCTCCAGCCCTCCACGCAGGCGATGGGCAGCCGCACCCGGGTCTGCGGCAGCGCCGACAGCCCGTCGAGGCTCAGGCGGTACGGACGCGGGCCGACGACATCGAGACGCCACCCTCCCAGCGCCCCCGCCGACACCCCGGCAGCCGCCGCCGTCCGGTTCACCGGCAGCCCCTGCGGCCCGTGGTCGGGATGCCGGGGCGCGAGCAGATCCAGGGACTTCAGCGGAGTGAGGGACTGGCCGACCGTCGTCACCGTCACCACCCCCGCCGCCGCGGCCGTCCCCAGGAGCAGCGAGCGCCGGTCGCGGACGTCCTCGGCGGGCAGCGCGAGCGTCCCGGGCGACAGGCGCCGCCAATGGGCCCTGATCTCCGGCGCCTTGACCGCGATGTGCAGCAGGATCGAGCCTGCCACGACCCACGCCACCGCGAAGTGCACCGGGACGAAGGAGAACGGCCACGGATACCACTGGACGATGTTCAGCAGACCGGTGAGCACCTCGAACAGCGCGCCGGAGACCAGGACCGCGACGGACAGCCGTTCCAGGGCGTGGCGCACGGACCGGACCGGCGGCCAGGTGAACAGTCGCGGATAGACCGTCCACAGCTTGACCAGCAGCAGCACGATCGCCACGAGACCGGTGGCGACGTGCAGCCCCTGCGTCAGCCGGTAGCCCCACACCGGCCGCGCGGGCAGCCGGTCGGCGAGCCAGTCGGGCGGATGCTGGAGGTAGTGGCTGACGAGACCGGTCAGGAAGCAGACCGCGAACGCGGCCCCGAGCCAGCGGCCGACGGCCGTCGCCGTGCGCGCGTCGTGCAGACGGCCGCTGAACTCGGGCGGCCGGAGCGCACCCGCCGGGGGACGGAGCCGTCCGGGCATACGAGGTGTCATGCCGTCCATGACACCCGTACGGACGGCCGAACGGGCTCCGCGACACCTTACGAAACCCGAACGCCACGACGGGTCGCCCCGACACCGGCCCCGTCCGCTGTCAGGCTGCGCCCATGCCCCGCACCCGTCCCGTGCTCCTCGCCCCGCACCTCGCCGTGCCCTTCGCCGTGCTCCTCCTCGCCTCGCTGGCCGCCGCCCTCGTCGTGCTGCCGCGTGGCGGCGCGGACGGCGGCGTCCTCCTGGCCGGGTACGCGGGATGCTGGGCGCTGTACGCGGTCGCCGTGACCGTCCTGCGCCGGGTGCCCGCCCGCGCGGTCGTCCCCCTGGTCCTGGCCGGAGCGGTCGCGGTCACCCTCACCGGTCTCGCCGCCGCTCCCCGTACCAGTACGGACTCCTTCCGCTACGCCTGGGACGGCAGGGTGCAGGCCGCCGGAACCTCGCCGTACGACCACGCCCCCGCCGATCCGGAGCTCGCGGGACTCCGCGACCGCTGGCTCTTCCCCGAGGGCGGCGCCTGCGCGTCCGGAAAGGACCTCGTACCGCTCGCCGACGGCGGCTGCACCCGCATCAACCGGCCCGCCGTGCACACCGTCTACCCCCCGGCCGCCGAAGGCTGGTTCCTGCTGGTCCACGGACTGTCACCCGGGGACGTCCGGCACAAGGCGCTCCAGACGGGCGGCGCCCTGCTCGCCCTCGCCGTGACCGGACTGCTGGTCCTCGTCACACGGGGGCGCGGCGACCCGTGGCGGGCGGCGCTCTGGGCCTGGTGCCCCGCCGTACCGGTCGAGGCCGTCAACAACGCCCATGCCGACGTCCTCGGCGTCCTGTTCTCGGTCGCCGCCCTCATCGTCGTCGCCCGCCGCCGCGTCACCGGAGGCGTCCTGCTCGGCCTCGCGATCGGCGCGAAGATGCTGCCCGCGGTCCTGCTCCCGGGCGCCCTCTCGGGGGCGCGCCGCCCGAGCGCGGTCCTGCGGGTCCTGGGGCCCGCCGTCGTCACGGTCGGCGCGCTCTACCTCCCGTACGTCCTTCTCTCACGGGGCTCGGTCCTCGGCTATCTCGGCGGCTACGCCCAGGAGGAGGGGTACGACGACGCCTCGGCGGGCGGGCGGTACCTGCTGCTGCGGCTCTTCCTGCCCGACGCGTGGGCACTGCCGGCGGTCGCCCTCGCCATGACGGCGGTGGCGCTCACGGTCTGGTGGCGCGGTGACCCCGAACGTCCTTGGCGGGGAGCCCTGTTGACGACGGGCGTCGCCTTCCTCCTCATGACTCCCGGCTACTCCTGGTACGCGCTCCTCCTGGTGGCCCTCGTCGCCCTGGACGGACGCTGGGAGTGGCTGGGCGTGGCCCTCGCCGGAGCGGTCGCGTATCTGGTGGGCGGTGACGCGGCGACGGCGGCGTACGGAACGGCCGCGCTGGTGGTCCTCGGTGCGGCCCGGGTGCGGTCGCGCGGCCGGAACCGTACCCGGCCGCGCGCCCCCGGGGGCGATACGGAAACGGGCCTTCCGGCGCCGCCGCTGGAAGTCCCGCGCAAGCGGTGAGACGTCACCCCACCCCTGGCATCGCCCTTCCGGCGTTCTGTCGTTGTCCATCGAGTACGAGACGAGGGCGGCCGTGCGTACGACGGCCGCCGAGTGAGACGGAGGCCCCGCGCCATGCAGGAGCGAGACGAGCGACGCGACCGGTCCGGGGGAGGCGGCCCCCGCCCGTCGGCCGACATCGGGATCATCGGGGGCAGCGGCTTCTACGAACTGCTGGAGCCGTGGTGGCGCGGCGAGATCCCCACCCCCTACGGCCCGCCGTCCGACGCCGTGACCGTCTGTGTGGTCGAGGGCCGCCGGGTGGCCTTCCTCCCGAGGCACGGGGCCGACCACGGCGTGCCCGCGCACCGCGTCAACTACCGCGCGAACCTCTGGGCGTTGCGGTCGATGGGCGTCCGGCAGGTCCTCGCGCCCTGCGCCGTCGGGTCGCTGCGCGGCGACCTCGCCCCCGGCCGTGTGGTGGTCCCGGACCAGCTCGTCGACCGTACGGCGGGGCGGGTGCAGACGTACTACGACACCGGTGCGGTGCACGTCTCCTTCGCCGATCCGTACTGCGAGCGGGGTCGGGCCGCCGTCTTCAAGGCGGCGAGCGAGCGGGGGGAGGACGTCCACGACGGCGGGGTGATGGTCGTCGTGGAGGGCCCCCGCTTCTCGACCCGGGCCGAATCGCGGTGGTTCGCCGAGGCGGGCTGGTCGTTGGTCAACATGACGGGCCATCCCGAGGCCGTGCTCGCGCGGGAACTCGCCCTCTGTTACACCTCGGTGGCCCTGGTGACCGACTACGACGCCGGGGTCGAGCGCGGGGGCGGCGTCTCGCAGGAGGAGGTGTTCCGCGCCTTCTCCGAGAACGCCGAACGCCTGAAGGGCCTCGTGCTCGAAACCGCCCGCGCCCTGGAGACCACGCGGGACTGCGCGTGCGCCGCCGCGCTGGACGGGATGGAACTGCCGTTCAGACTGCCGTGACCCGCACGCACGGGAGCGCTGGGTGAATCGTTCCGGGCGGGCTGCTCAGGGCTGCTCAGGGCTGCTTCAGAGACTGCGCGGGGCTTATCGGCGCTTGTCAGGGCTTGTCAGGGCTTGTTCGGGTCTATGCGGGCGGGGGCGGGCGGGCGGTCTGGTGACCGTCCGCCCACCCCCTGTGGGCGAGTCGGGCCGTGTCTCGGTGCCTCGCTACTTCAGACCGTTGTCCAGCGCGGTCATCAGCTGCCCGTTCGGGGTGTCGCCCGACATCTCCCAGACGAAGCCGCCCAGCAGACCCTTGGACTTGATCCAGGCGGTCTTCTTCCCGATCGACCAGGCGTCGTCGAAGGACCACCACTGGCCGCCCGGCCCGGTGTAGCCGTACGTCGACACCGACTGCTCGTCGTGGCGGACGACCATGTTCGGGAAGCTGGTGATCAGGTTGTTGTAGCCCCTGACACCGGCTTCGGTGTCGAACTGGCCGGGTGCGGCGCCGGTCGCGCTCTGCCACTCGCCGTTGACACCGCCGTCTGCGACGCCCTGCCAGCCGCGCCCGTAGAACGGGAAGCCCACGTTGAGCTTGCGCGGGCTCACCCCGGCGTCGAGGTAGATCTTGATGGCGTTCTCGACGCTGAAGTGGAACGGGTACGGGTCCTGGGTGTCCGTGTAGAGGTTGGAGCCGTGGCCGACGCGGTTCGGCTCCCAGGAGTTGTCGCTGCCCGCGCCGTGGAAGTCGTACCCCTGCACGTTGGCGAAGTCGAGGGATTCGAAGATGCGGCTGATGTCCCAACCCGCCTGGATCTTCGCCGGGTCGGCCGGAGTGAACGCGGTCAGCAGCTTGTGCTCGCCGCCGAGCGCGTCGAGCTGCCTGCGGAACTCCGCGAGCAGCGCGGTCAGGTTGTCCTTGTCCTGCGGGCCGTAGTGGTTGCCCGGGTGGCCCTCGGAGCCCGGCCACTCCCAGTCGATGTCGATGCCGTCGAAGATTCCGGCCCCGGTGCCCGGTCCGCCCGCGCCGTTGTAGACGGGCAGATCACCCTTGATCCACACGTCGACACAGGACTTGACGAACTTCTCCCGTGACTGCGGGGTGGCGGCGGCGTCCGAGAAGAACTTGGAGTACGTCCAGCCGCCGAGCGACACCACGACCTTCAGTTTCGGGTACTTGGCCTTGAGCTTCTTCAACTGGTTGAAGTTTCCGCGCAGTTTGCCCCAGCCGTCGTCGGCGACGCCGTCCACGGACTGCGCGGCGGACATCGGGCGGGCGTAGTCGGCGTCCGCGTCACCGGCGCCGGTGCCCTCGTCCGGGTCCTGCGGGTTGCCGGAGACGCCCTTGGTGACCCCCGCCTGGCAGGTGAGGTTCTTCGGGTCGATGTTCTCGAACGAGTAGTTGATGACGTCGAGTTTGGCCGCGGAGCCGGAGGTGTCGAGGTTCTTCACGAAGTACTGGCGTCCGTAGATGCCCCACTGCGCGTAGTAGCCGACCTTGAGCTGTCTGCCCGCGCCCGCCACGTCGTCGGTGGTGACGGTCAGGGCGTTGGAGGCGGCGGACCGGTTGTCGGCGGTGTCCCGTGCCTTGACGGTGAAGCCGTACGGGGTGGCGGGGGAGAGCCCCTCCACGGTGGCGGCCAGGGTGTCGGCGCCCACCGACTTGACGAGTACGGCGCCCCGGTAGACGTCGTAGGCGGCCACGGCGACGTTGTCGGTGGACCTGTCCCAGGCCAGGCCGACGGTGGAGGCGGTCCTGCCGGTGGAGCGGAGGTTGCCCGGTGCGGTGGGCGGTGTCGGGTCGGTCGCCGGGTCGACGGTCCGCAGGGACAGTGCCGCACTGGCCGGTCCGGTGTTGCCCCGGACGTCCTTGGCTCGGACGGTGAAGGTGTAGGCGGTGGCCGGGGTGAGACCGGTGACGACCGCGGAGGTGCCGGTCACGGTGGCGACGGTGGCCGAGCCGTTGAGCACCTCGTAGGCGGCCACGGGGTGGTCGCCGCCACCGGAGGCGGTCCAGCTCAGCGCGACCGTGCTGGCGGTGACCGCGGTGGCCCTCGGCGCCCCGGGGGCGGTCGGCGGGACGTCGGGGCTCCCGTCGCACTTGTCGCCGTTGACCGTGCAGCCGGTCGGGGCGCCGGGGGTGCCGGACGCGGTGAACCAGTAGCTGTACGGCTCTGTGGTGCCGCCCGCCGGGACGTTGGCGTTGTAGTAGGCGTTCTTGACGGTCACATGGCGGCCGGAGACGGTCGCGTCGCCGTTGTAGTTGCCGGACAGGGTCACCCCGGCGGGCAGGTCGAACTCCAGGGTCCAGCCGCTGACCGGGGCCGTACCGGTGTTGCGGACGATGAACGTCCCCTTCCACCAGGAGCCGTTGTCCTGGGTGCTGAAGGACGCGGTGAGGGTGCCGGCCGCCTGGGCGGGCGCCGCGAGGGCGGTGAGCCCGGCGAGCGGCAGCAGCAGGGCGGTGCCGAGGACGGCGAGACGCCGCCGCAGCCTTCGTCGTGGGGCGCCGGAGCCGGGCGGACGTGCCGCCGTCCGGGCGCCGGGCAGTGCTCTGTCTCCGGGAAGTGGTCTGCGCCAGTGGAACATGGTTCTCCCTGTGGTGGTGGGGTGGTACAGGGGTGAGATGAACCGTGCGCGTACGCCAACGTGTGCCCGGCCGAAGGCAGCCCGGTGAGCGAGGCGGAACCGGTGCGCGGACCGGGCACCGCCTTCTGTCAGGACGCCCCATAACGTAGAAGGTCTGGACCAATGCGTCAACGGGTTCGGAACGAGTGCGGGGTGGGTGGCGGCCCGGCGGCGTCAGACGTAGGTGACGGTGACGCGCTCGAAACCGAGTGCGCGCAGCAGTCCCTGGAGCATGGCCGTCGTGTTCCGTTCCGCCCGCGACGTCAGGTCCGAACCCTTGGCCGCTTCGCCGATGTGGCGCGCCGCCAGTACGTTGACGGCCTGCTCGCTGGCCGGATTGTCCGAGAAGAAGTCGCCCAGCCGGTCGAGCAGTCCGCGCTGTTTGGAGACCGCGTACGAGCGTCCGGGATCGAGCGCGGGGGCGGCCAGGCGCGCGTGCGGCAGGCGCAGGGTCGCCGTGGTCCGCCGCGTGTCGATCGTCACGGCGTCTTCCCCGACGTCGCCGAGTTCGACGTACGCGCCGACGCTGCCGGTCGCCACGTAGAGGGTGCGGGTGCCGCGGATCGCGGCCGGGAGGAACTTCGCGTCGTGTTCGAGGTCGACGACCACCTGGTAGGTCCCGGCGGCTCCCTCGTACCGCTTCATGTCCTGGACGGACTTCAGGACGGCGGGCCCGGACCGGTCCTTGACCTCGGTCCCGAACACGTCGAGGCCCGGGAGGCGCAGGAGCTGACCCACCGTCATGAGTGCGACGGCCAGGACGAGCAGGGCGACGGCGGCGAGGGGCCACCGGCGCCCACCGCGCTCCCGTCGGGGGAGGGGCGAGCGTCTTCTCTCCGTGTCTTCTCGCATGGACGCCTGTTGCCCTCCCCCCGGAAACTCATGCCCAACAGGCTGGGAAACGCCGCCTGTTGAGACGGGAGAGACCTGTGGTGGAGCTCTGCCGGGCCGTGCCGAGGGGCGCGGAATGAAGGCTCCGCACCCGGGTAGACGACGCCCGTCGGAAAGCTCTCCCGCGAAGGAGTGGTGACCACATGATCAGCTGGGGTGGACCGCGGAGACGGCCGAAGAAGGCGGCGGACGGCACGGCGGGGAAGGCGGGCCGGGGGGTGGGGAGGTTCCGCGCGGCGAGGGCGAGCCGCACGGCGAGCGGGAAGGATCTCGCCACGGCGGCCACGGCGGCCACGGCGGCCACAGCGGCCACGGCGGCCACGGCGGGCACGGCGGACCGAGCCGGAGCCGTACTGTCCCCTCCCGAACCGGGCGGGGCCCCGCCGAAGCGGGCGACGCCGGTCCGAAGCGGTCCGGGCCGGACGGTCCGGGCACTGGTCGCCTTGCTGGCCCTCGCCGGGATGGTGGCGTTCGCCGTCGTCCTCGCCCGGCTCACGCTGGGGGAGTCGCCCGCGTCCGTACCGCTGACCCACGACAACCTCACGCCGGGCCGCTCGATCCGGGCCTATCTGCACCAGCCGGGATTCGTGGAGACCGTGAAGCAGCTCGGCGGCAACGTGGCCCTCGGCGTCCCCTTCGGGCTCCTCCTGCCGCTGCTCTCCCGCAGGGCCCGTGGCGCCGTGCGGGTCGCTCTGCTCACCGCCGCCACGATGCTGATCGTGGAGCTGGTCCAGGGCGCCCTCATCACCGGCCGGGCCTTCGACATCGACGACGCCCTGCTGAACACGGCGGGCGCGCTGCTCGGCTACTTCCTCCTCGGCCGACGACTCGGCCGCGCGGTCCACCCCCGCACGCGCGGGCGCTGGTGGCGCCGGTCGGAGGCCAGGTCCGTGTGACCTCTCGGAGGGAGGGGCGGGGGCCGGTGGGTCGTTCCGGCGGGGGAGGAAGGCGGTCGTCCACCCCTCCGTGCGAGGACGACCGCCTCGGGGGTGGACCGGGACGACCGGGTACGGGCCCGGGGCAGCCGGGGTGACGGTTCGGAGCCGGTACGGCTGCGGTGGGCGGACCGGCTATGTGCAGGGCGGGGACCCGGCCGCGCTGACGGTCGAAGCGAGGCGTACGCGTCGTTCCTGGCGGGGACCGCGAGGGCTGCCCACGTCGACCGCCCACGGTGTTCGTCGGCGCGCGGAGGCGGCGGCCGGGCGCCGCGAGGACACCCGCCCTGCCCTGTCGTAGGTCTGTCGCGGTACGCCGAACCCTCGTACGCTCGCCCCTCATGATCAGGACCGCGGTGTTCGACATCGGCGAGACCCTCATCCGGGACGACCGGTACTGGGCGTCCTGGGCCGAATGGCTCGACGTCTCCCGGCACACCCTGTCGGCGCTCGTGGGCGCCGTCGTCGCCCAGGGCCACGACAACGCGGAGGCGCTTCGGCGCATCCGCCCCGGCATCGACATCGCCGCCGAGTACGCGGCCCGGGAGGCCGCCGGGCGCGGCGAGCACCTCGACGAGACGGACCTGTACGAGGACGTCCGGCCCGCGCTCGCCCGACTGCGGGCACTCGGCGTCCGGGTAGTCGTCGCGGGCAACCAGTCGACCAGGGCGGGAGTCTGCTGCGCGCCCTCGATCTGCCCGCCGACCACCTGGCGATGTCCGAGGACTGGGGGTGCGCGAAGCCCTCCCCGGAGTTCTTCGCGAAGGTCCGCGAAGTCGCGGACGCGCTGCCGGCGGAGACGCTCTACGTGGGCGACCACCCGGCGAACGACCTGTACCCGGCCCGCGCCGCCGGGCTGCGGACCGCACACCTCCGCCGTGGCCCTCTGGGGCACCTCTGGGCCGACGACCCCGCCGTGGTGGCGGCGGCGGACTGGCGAGTCGACTCGCTGTTCGATGTCGTCGACCTGGTGGAACACCCCCGCTTGCGCGGGGAGCAGGCGCCCACGAAGGTGGCCAGCCGGGCGATGTCCGGAACACCCCCGCTTGCGCGGGGAGCAGAAGCGGCGCCGGAGGGAGTACGAGGACGACGACGGAACACCCCCGCTTGCGCGGGGAGCAGGCTTGCGCAGGTGGGCGAGCATGGCTCGCTCCCGGAACACCCCCGCTTGCGCGGGGAGCAGGCCGCGGCATCAATGTCCGGCCGCACGTTGTACGGAACACCCCCGCTTGCGCGGGGAGCAGGGCCAGACGTACCGGCCCGCCCCGGGGAACGCCGGAACACCCCCGCTTGCGCGGGGAGCAGCTCGACATCGCGCTCGCCGACATCGCCGCCGACGGAACACCCCCGCTTGCGCGGGGAGCAGCGGCGCTCGGTGGTCAGGGACCCGACGCGGCCCGGAACACCCCCGCTTGCGCGGGGAGCAGTCGGCCAGACCCTCGGCAAGAAGATCGGCCCGCGGAACACCCCCGCTTGCGCGGGGAGCAGTTGATCACGTTGGCGATGGACGCGGGGGTGAGCGGAACACCCCCGCTTGCGCGGGGAGCAGGACGAGCAGAAGACCGTGCTGGACGCTCTCCACGGAACACCCCCGCTTGCGCGGGGAGCAGACCGGCCAGACCGCGGAAGCCGTCGACAAGTTCGGAACACCCCCGCTTGCGCGGGGAGCAGTCCGTGGGCTACTCGCTCAACCCCGTACGGGGCGGAACACCCCCGCTTGCGCGGGGAGCAGCCGGTGAGCGCGCGCTCCAGGCCGTCGCGGACCGGAACACCCCCGCTTGCGCGGGGAGCAGCCAGGGGCGCTCAATGCAAGCTGTGCTGGCAACGGAACACCCCCGCTTGCGCGGGGAGCAGACCGTGGCCCTGGCCGTGAATGCCATGTATGACGGAACACCCCCGCTTGCGCGGGGAGCAGGCCTCCGGGCGCAGTGTCGGTGCTCATCGGTCCGGAACACCCCCGCTTGCGCGGGGAGCAGACTTGTTGACCTGCGCTTTTTGGAGGCCTTTGCTTTTTCTTTGCTGTTTGTGGAGGCTTGGGGGGCGGGTCCATTCTGGCAGATGCGGTGGGGAGTCCACTGTCGAAGTGCGGGGTGGGTGACCGGTGTCTACGGTGGGCTTCGGTCCTGATCGGTCAGTCTGACCTCGCCCCGCGCGCCGTGAGGGGCTTGTCGTCCAGAACATCGCTCCGCCTGGCCACCCATGAACGCCAGGTCGCGGGCCGTGAGCCCTGGCTCCCTCGCCGCCTCCTGCTTCGCTGGGCTCGAACCGGCTCAGCGCGCTGCTGGGCTGCCGCTCCCCAGCGGGCCGTTGTCGTCCCCCTGCCGCACCGCGCGCCGACGTCCTTCACGCGGCGGTTCGTGCCTGGCTGGTTGCTTCCGGTGTGCTCGACGCTCCCGCCGCCGCGCACTATCTGGCGCAGGGCCACCTTGATCTCGCCTCCAGAAGCTGGGGACATGTCGCTCTCGGGCCCGAACTGCTCGCCACCGCGAAGTGGTTGGTGCTCACCTTGATCCTCGACGATCACATCGGTGAGCGGTGGAGCTTCCTGCCGGAGCCTGAGGGCGTCGGACGGTTCTCGCCCTGTGTGGGCTCTTCGACCTCCCTGGTGCTCCCGGCAGTGGCGTCCCGCTCGTCCGGGCATTCGCCGTGCTCCGTGACGACACCGCGAAGCCGACCCGGCCCGACCGGCAGGGCCGGATACGCCGAGGACCTCAGCGTCCCCGACAGCGCGCTGGAGCGGTCGGCCGCGACCGCTCCGTACGACCCCGCCACCCTCAACGGCTGCCCGTACAGCCCGCGTTCCGCGCTGACCGACTTGCCGGTCCTCACCGCCGGAGGGAGCCCGATCGGGACTCTTCGCCAGGCTCCCCCTCGCCGGACTGCGGGAGACCGTCGGCGACTTCGTCCTGATGACCGGCGGCGCTCCTGCCCCACGGCCTCAACGGGCTTTCCCTACCCGCCGACCGTCTCTGTGCGGCGGCCCGTTCACGGCTGATCCACCTGGTCGAGGAAGTGGAACGGTCCGGGACTGCCGGGTCGAGACCGAGGACCGGGGCTACCCGATGTCCATCCTGGCCGCCGCCGACCAGGACGGCCGGATGTTCGATCCCGACGAGATCACCGACCAGGTCATGACGCTCTTCACCGCCGGGTTCGACACCGCACTCGGCGGCCATCGCCTGCCCCGGGCGCCGTCGTCTACAGCCCCTATCCGTTCCAGCGCCAAGACCGCCACTAACCCGACCCGTTCCGCTTCGACCCGGACCGCCGGCTCAGGGGCGACCCCCGGCCCGGTGCGGATGCGGACCTCCACGCGGACCTCCCCGCCGCCCTCCCCGTCTCCCGGACACCGTGCCCCTGACTCGGTCGGCCGCCGGGGCGGAGCCCGTACCGGCGGTGCCGTCGGATGATCGGACAGGTTGAGGTCCGTTTCCGGCCGATCTGGTGCGGCGCGCCACGGCGCACACGGACAAGGACGGCTCCGGCGGCGCCCCGCGTCTACGTTGTGGACTGTCATCGCACCGCCCCCGCCCGGGGGCCCTCGTGGCGGTGTCGTGCCGTCGTTCCACCGACGTTCCAGGAGAGGCCGGATCATGACCGATCAGAGTCCTGTCAGCGCTGTCGTGCCCGTGCTGGAGCCTGCCGCGGAGGAGTTCGTGCGGGCCACGGACGAGCCGCCTTTCCTGTTCCAGCTGCCGCCCGCCGAGGGCCGCAAGGCCGTGGAGGAAGTGCAGTCCGGGCCGGTGGAGCTGCCGGAGGTGGACGAGGAGTGGGTGAGCGTGCCCGGCGGTCCGACCGGTGAGGTACGGGCCCGGATCGTACGGCCCCGGGGTGTGCGGGGCCCGTTGCCGGTCATCGTGTACATCCACGGCGCGGGCTGGGTGTTCGGCAGCGCCCGCACCCATGACCGCCTGGTGCGTGAACTCGCCGTCGGCGCGGGCGCGGCCGTCGTCTTCCCCGAGTACGACCTGGCGCCCGAGCACCGCTACCCGGTGGCGATCGAGCAGAACTGGACCGTCGCCCGCTGGACCGTCACCGACGGCACCGCCCACGGCCTGGACGCCACCCGCACCGCCGTGGCCGGGGACTCCGTGGGCGGCAACATGAGCGCCGCGCTGACCCTGATGGCCAAGGAACGCGGCGGCCTCGACCTGCGCGCCCAGGTTCTGTTCTACCCCGTCACCGACGCGGGCTTCGACACCGCCTCGTACCACCAGTTCGCCGAGGGCTACTTCCTGCGCCGCGACGGAATGCGATGGTTCTGGGACCAGTACACGACCGACCCGGCCGAGCGCGCCCACATCACCGCGTCCCCGCTGCGCGCCACCACCGAACAGCTCACCGGCCTGCCGCCCGCCCTGGTCATCACCGCCGAGGCCGACGTCCTGCGCGACGAGGGCGAAGCGTACGCCGCCGCCCTGCGCACGGCCGGAGTACCCGTCACCGCCGTCCGCTACCAGGGCATCATCCACGACTTCGTCATGCTCGACGCCCTCCGCGACACCCGAGCCGCCCGCTCCGCGACCGCCCTCGCCGCCCGCACCCTCCGCGAAGCCCTGAGCGAGGACTGAGGTCTCGCCCGGTCCGACCCGGCGCCCGGCTCCCGTACCTCAGCGGCCGGGGGAGGGCGCGGGCCGGGAGCCGGCCGACGCGAAGACCCAGCGGTTGACCGCGAGGGCGTCGTCCGGCTCCGGCAGCGGGCCACGGCCGTGCAGGACGGTGAAGTCGTACGGCCTGCGGACCTCCACGGTCCAGCCCCGCCGGGCGAGTTCACCGGCCGAGTCGGGCCGGGGCCGGGTGTCGAAGAGGGCCAGCAGGTCGATGCCGAGGCGTTCGCGGGCCGCCGCGTACACCGGGTTCGCGCGCACCCCGGGCGACTCAGCGATCTCCTTGACCTCGTACGCCAGGGTGCTCCCGGCCGCGCTCAGCCGGTCCACGGTGGCGACGAGCCGCCGCTCGGCCTCGGCCGGGAGATAGAGCAGCAGCCCCTCGGCGAGCCAGGCGGTCGGGTCGGTGGGGGAGAAGCCCGAGTCGAGCAGCGCCCGTTCCCAGTCGTCCCGCAGATCGACCGCGAGCGGTCGGCGTACGGCCACCGGGGCGGCCCCCGCCCGGTCGAGCACCTCCTGCTTGAAGGCGAGCACCTCCCCGGTGTCGATCTCGTGGACCGTGCACCCCGGCGGCCAGCCGAGACGGAACGCCCGGGTGTCCAGCCCCGCGCCCAGCAGCACCACCTGCCGGACGCCCGTCCGTACGGAGTCCAGCAGATGGTCGTCGAGGGCGCGGGTGCGCAGCCCGAAGTACCGGCCGAGGCGTCCCCAGAGCGGATCGGCGGCCCCCAGGGGCACCTGGTCCGGGTGGACCGGCCAGTCGGCCGACGCCGGAGCCGCGCGGACGAAGTGCTCCGCGAGCGGGTCCGTGGCCAGGGCGTCGGGGCGACGCGTCTCGATCGCTCGGGCGGCGGCCACGAGCAGCGCGGTCCTGCCCACGCCCCCCGCCACACCGGCGGTCAGCCCCGGAGTGACGGGCACGGCACCTCCTCCGGCCAGGTGGCGCCCTTCGCCCCCGCGACCGGTTCCGGTGTCGTCCACGCCCCCGGGTCGTCCGCGGTGGTGGTCCGGGCGCCGTAGAGGACCCGCATGAAGCGGAGGACGGTGTCGTACGGAAGGTGGAGCGAGGTGGTGCACTCGGTCAGCACGGTGACGTGGAAGCCCTTCTGGAAGGCGGTGCGGGCGGTCGAGTCCACGCACACGTCGGCGAACAGCCCCGCGAACACCAGGTGCCCGATGCCCCGTTCGGCGAGATGGCGCTCGAAGCCCCCGGTGAGGAAGGCGTCGAAGGCGGCCCGTTTGGTGAAGACCCGTTCCCCCTCGGCCGGGGCCACCGCGTGGAACTCCGCTCCGTGGGAGCCCTCCAGGCACTTCGGCCGCTTCCCCAGCCGTCGGTCGCGCCACCGCCAACTGGGGCCCTGGTGCGCGGTGTCACCGAGGAAGCGCACGAAGACGACCTCCACGCCCCGCCGACGAGCCGTCTCCACGGCCCGGACGCCACCGGCGACGGCGGCGTCCAGCACGGCGGGATCACCGGGGAAACGGGCCCGTGCCGTCGGGGTCGCGCAGAAGTCGTTCTGCAGGTCCACGACGACCAGGGCCGTTCCGGACGGCCCGGTCACGCCCCGCCGACCAGGGCCGTCGGGTGCGGAGCGGTGACGGCCCCCGGCGGGTCGAGGGCGTCGAGCAGGGCGTCGACCACGGCGGTCGTGGTGTGCCGACCGCCGAGGTCGGGGGTGCCCACACCCCGCCCGGCCAGGGCGCCGAGGGCCGTCTCCACGGCCCGGACGGCACCGGCGGCCCCGCAGTGCCGCTCCGCGACGAGGGCCGCCGCGCGGACCGTCGCCACCGGATTGACCAGGTCCCGGCCCGCCAGGTCGTCGGCGGAGCCGTGCACCGTCTGGTACTCGACGAGACCGCCCGCCCCGGGACCGAGGCAGACGTTCTCCGTGCACCGGTTCTCCTGCCGGTCGGAGCCGAACCGGTCGAGCAGCACGACGTGCATGATGTCGGCCCACTCGTTCCCGGCGACCAGCAGCGTACGGTCCGGGAAGCCGTGGGCGAGGAGGTTACGGTTGACCGTGTCCGGCTGGAACACCTCGATCCGCACCCCGAGCCGGGCCGCGAGCTCGGCCACCCAGGTGTCGAACACGCCGTCGAGCAGATGGAACTTGTACGCGAGCACGATCCGGTCGGGGCCGCCTTCGGGCCACTCCTGCCGCGCCCTCTCCAGGGCGTAGCCGACGACCGCCTCGGTGACCTCCCGGCTGAAGGTCGTCGTGCGGACGATCTCGCCGGGGGAGTGCCGGTTCTCACCCGTGTAGAAACCCTGCGCCTGGTCCCGTACCAGCAGCAGTGAGGCCGGTCCCTCGGTGAGGAGGTCCACCTTCACGGCGCGCAGCCGCTGCCGCACCAGGTACAGGGACTGCGCGTTGATCGCCGTCCGGAAGACGGCCGGGACGCCGCTCCCGGCCAGCTCGCGGCAGAACCGCTCGTAGTGCTCCGCGTCCCGTGCCGTCAGCTCCCGGACGCGGGCGGTGTCCGGCTCGGCGCGGAGCGAGACGTACGAGTGGTAGAGGCGCGGGGAGCGCACGATCTCCGCGCCGAGCGGGAGCCCGGAGGTGAGGGCGCCGAGCACCCGCTCGAAGACGTCGGCGAGTTCGGGACCGGTGCCCCGGCCCACCGCGAGCCCGACCACGGGCCTCGCGGCGGGTAACTCGCCCTCGGCGCCCCGGGGGGCGACGCGGGTCACCGGGAGGCGCCGTCGGTGAGGTGGTCGCCGGGGATTCCGGCCTTCTCGGGCCGGTAGTAGTCCCGGATGCCGTTCGCCCAGGTGGTCACCGGGATGCGGTCGCCGTCGACCGGCTCGAAGGCGTCGAAGAGGGACTCGATGTTGGGTCGCTCGAAACCGATCGCGGTCATGAGGGCGAGGAACTCCGGGCGGTCGACGAAACCGTCGCCGTCCGGGTCGCCCATCGCGGCGAGCGCCTCGGCGAACTCGTCCACGGTGTCGTCGAACCGCTCCGGGGAGAGGACGACGGCCTCGAACTCCTCGTAGCTGATCCGCCCGTCGCGGTCGGAGTCCAGCTCGGTCTCCAGCGTCTTCCAGTACTGCTGGAACGCGCCGAGCAGCCGGGCGGTCGCGGCATCGCCCGCCTTCGGTACCGCGGCGACGGCCCGGCTGCCCATCAGCGTGAAGTCGTCGGGCTCGATGGCGCCGTTGCCGTCGGCGTCGAACAGGGAGAAGACGAGCCGCACACGGTCGTGGGCCTGAGGAGTGGTCATCCTGATGTGCCTGTGCTTTCGGGAGAGGGGAACGCGCCGGGCGCACCCCGGCGGCTGCTCCATTCTCCGGTCGCCCCCGGCGCGCGCCCCGGCGAAACGTGTCCGCGCACACGAAGGAGTGGAATCCGCCGGGCGGTGCGTGAAGCACCGTCCGGCGGGGAAATCCAGGTCTCCCCGGGCCGGTGCCGGTGCCGGTGCCTCGCCGTCGATGTCCTCCCACCCGCCCCTGCGCTGTCGGTGTCCTCCCACCCGCCCCGGCGCCGTCCGTGTCCTCAGCACTCGCCCGGCAGGGTCAGGGCCAGTTCGCGCAGCGTCTCGTTCACCACCCCGCCCGCCCCTCCCAGAGCCGCGCCGCGCAGCCGCCCGTCGCCGGTGCCCGGCGGCGGCGCGACCTCCGCCATCACCCGGGCCCGGCCACACAGCCGCGACAACGCCCGCGGGGACCGGTTCCACACGTCCCGCCCTTCGCGGGCCGGACGGCTGCCCGGAATCCCGGGACGAACACCACAGGGCCGTGCCTCACGGCGACTCCCTCTCCTCCCACACGCGGTCGGAACACGGCCCCGTGGCCCGCACCCCCGGTCCGGCGACCGGCCGCCTCACGGCCCTCCGGGCAGCGGAGCCCCCGGCCCCGAGGGCGCGAGGAAGGCCGCCGGAAGCCGGATCAGATCGCACCGGTGGTCGCCCTGGAGCGCCACCACCAGACCGCCCCGGTCCCGCGCGGCGGCCACGGCGCGCACCGGATAGCCGCGCCGGGGCACCCCCGCACCGCCCAGCCAGGTCCCGGCCCGCACGTCCCACACCGCGGGCGCGCGACGCTCGTCGCACACGAGGAGCAGGGGCCGCTCCGGAGCACCGGCGAAGACCAGCGAGCTCACCGCGAGCGCGTCCCCCGGCAGCGTCCGGCGCTTCCCGCTGCCCGCCCCGCACTCGGCCACCCCGACCGTCCCGGCGTCCACCCACGCGAGCAGCGGAACGGACTCCCCCTCCTCGGCGTCGTACCACTCGCCGAGCGCGATCCTGCCCACCTGCGGGCCGGTGTCCCCGCGCCCGGGAAGCGCGATCCGCTCCGCCCGCGCCAGCCCCCCGTCACGGTGCTCCCGGAGCAGCAGCGCGTCACCCAGATCGGCGGCCAGCCAGCTCGTCCCGTCGGTCATCGCCCGCGCGTCCACCCCGCAGGCCCGCACCCCCGCCGGAACGGACCCCCCGCGCCGCCAGCCCCGCGCCCCGCCCACCGAAAGCTCCGCGCACTCCACCCGCTGCCGGTCCGCCGCGTACAGCCGCACGACACCGGCGGCCTCGTCCACGACGAGCCCCAGCGCGGGCACCCGGTTCCCGGCGTCCCCGCCCAGCTCCAGATCGTGCTCCGCCCGTACGGCCAGCTCCTCGGACAGCAACCACAGCCGGACCGTCCGCCGGGCCGCCGCGACCACCACCCACGACCCGGCACAGCGCTCCGCCCGTACGGCGGTGACCTGGTCGACATGACCGAGGACGACCACCGGGGCCGAAGCCGGGGCGCCCCGGCCGGGCCGCGACACCAGCACCCGGTCACCCCGCACCCGGCAGAGCAGCGGCGTCTCCCCGCCCGCCTCCGCCAGCGCCACCAGCGGCCGCTGGTCATGGCCGCGGCGCGGCAGACCGCGGCCGGTGCCC
Source organism: Streptomyces sp. NPDC087215 (assembly GCF_044744885.1). Lineage (NCBI taxonomy): Bacteria > Bacillati > Actinomycetota > Actinomycetes > Kitasatosporales > Streptomycetaceae > Streptomyces > Streptomyces sp. NPDC087215. The sequence goes on along the minus strand of NZ_JBIUZD010000001.1, from coordinate 560,946 downwards.
AGCGCCGACGCGACTCCGAGGACCCGGATGTGGGAGCCGTCGGCAACGGCGAGCGACCCCTGCCCGTTCGGCTCGAACGCCAGCGCCCCCACCCCGGGCGCGGTCAGCGCGAACCGTGCCTCGCGGCCCGGGTCCGCCGGGTCGAGGACACGGACGGTGAGCCCCTCCTGCACCGCGAGCAGCGTCACCTCGCCGCAGCGGCCGAACGCCAGACCCCGGGCGGGCGAGTCGAACGCGTGCACCGGGGACGCCTCCACGGGACCGCACGCCCGGTCGTCCGTCTCGCACAGCCACACCGACACCCGCCCGCCGTCCGCCACCGCGAGCCAGCCCTGCGGCCGCCCGTCCGGCGAGGGCACGTCCAGCGCGGCGGCGGCCACCGCGGGATGACCGAGCGCGCCGAGGTCGAGACCGGCGCCGAGCAGCCCCCGGCTGCCCCTGACACCCAGGTCCACCTCGTGCAGCACCGCCCGGCGGCCCGCCGCCAGGAGGAACACCCGGCGGCCGAGCACGAGGGCGGCGAGCCGCTCGGTGTCCGCCGTGCGGATGTCGGCCAGGCTCTCGTCCCGCTGGTGCAGCGCCCCCCGCTGCCACCGCCACATCCACAGGTGCCGCCCGTCGGCGGCCCACACGATGGTCTCCGCGCCCCGCTCCACGGCGGCGAGCGTCCGCACCGCCCCGCCCCAGCGGTACGCGTAGTCGGGTCTTCGCGCGCCCGACCGCCAGAAGTACACCGCCCGGTCGTCGCGGGCCACCGTCGTCCGGTGCGGACCCGTCCCCACCTCCCGCACCTCGGCCAGCGCCTCGCCCCGGGACCGCTCGGCGCCATGGGTGCGCCGGGTGAGCAGCCGGAGCCCCGACTCCGCGTCCAGGACCAGGACCTCGCCGCGTCCGCCCGCGGCGAGCGTGTCCCCGGCCCGCCGTTCGGTCGCGCCCGCGCCCGCCGTCCAGCTCAGGGTGCGCGCCCCGCCGAGCGGCGCGGGCAGCCGCCATTCCAGCGGGTCCGGCGGCTGATCGGTCCAGTACTCCTGCCAGGGCAGGAAACCCTCGGTCCGTTCGAGGAGCGCGTACGCCGTCTCCCGGTGGCTCACGAACGCGGTGGCCCGCAGCAGCGCCCGCCGCTCGGGGACGTCCAGGTCACGGAAGGCGTCGCCGACCCGCCCGTACAGCGCCGCCCCGTCGCAGTCGCGGGCGAGCGCGGAGGCCAGCGGCAGCATGACGGCCGGGTCGGTCCGCACCAGGAACTCCAGGTCCTCGAAGAGGGCCCGCAGATGCCCGGGACCCGCCTCGGCCGCATGGGCCCCGAGGTTCCCGAGCGTATACGCGTCGGCGGCCCGCCAGTCGGCCGAGGCCCGTCCGCGCAGCGCGCTCACGGCCCTGAGGTGCGCCTCGGCGGTGTCGAGCCCGGCCCGCCGCAGCAGTTGCGGACCGTAGCTGGGGTGCGCCAGATGGAAGGAGCTGTCCCGGCTGTCGGGGACGGGCTGCCGTACCACGATCCCGCCCGCCGCGCCGAGCCCCACCCGGTGCAGGTCACCGGCGGTCAGCTCGGAACTGCCCTCGTCCCGGAGGGCGTTGGCGAGGACCAGCCAGGGGCCGTGCCGGGCGAGGCCCGGCTCCTGCACGACGGCGAGCGGACGCAGCACCTCCTCGGCGCGCTCGGCGCCCTCCTGCGCGGCGAGGTGCCCGATCTCCTCGGCGAACCGCTCGCCGAGGTCCATGCGGCCCTCGTCCATCCAGCGGGTCAGCTCGGCCTCGGTCACGGCCCAGGGCCGCCGGGCGAGGTACCGGGCGGTGAGCCGCGCCACCAGGAACGAGCCCCGGCTGCGGGCGGCGACCGTCCGGGCGATCCACTCCCGGTCCTCCGCGTGCGGGTACGGAGGCGCCTCCGCCAGCACCGAGGCCACCATCCCGGCGATGCTCTCGCCCGCCTCCTGGTCGTCGCCGAGCACCAGCGGGGCCACGCTCTGGTCCAGCGTGTCCGTGAGGGTCTCCTCCGCCTCCCGGGCGGTGGTACGACGGCGTGGCCGCGGCCGGGTGGCGACGACGACCCGGACGCCCCACAGCGAGGCCAGCGGGTTGAGTAGATGGCGGGAGATCTCGTGGGCCTGTTCGGGCAGTGCCTCGTCGAGGGCGTCGAAGAGCAGGTTCAGCGAGCCGGACGCGGCGACCAGTTCGTCGACCGCGCGGCGGCAGCGGTCCGGTGTCACCGGCCCCTCGGGCAGCGGCGGCATCCCGTCGAGCCCGGCGAGCACCTGCCACAGGGCGCCCGTCAGCGAGTGCAGGGACCGGCCCCGGCAGGACAGCGCGGCATGGACCGTACCGGTGCGGGGGAGGGTGGCGAGCGGCAGATCGGGCCCGAGACCGTCCCGCCACGAGGACAGCGAGGTGAGGGCGAGGCGCCCGAGGAGGGCGGTCTTGCCGCTGCCCGCGGGACCGGTGACCGCGAGCAGCCCCCGGGGATGGGTGTCCATCCAGCGGACCACCCGGCTCAGGGCGCCGTGCCGCCCGGCGAAGTGGCGGCGCAGATGCCCGTCGTCCTCCAGCCCGAACTGCTCGGCACCGAACCAGGGGGTCCGGTCCCGCAGCACCGCCGTGGTGTGCACCTTGCGCCGGGGTTCGACGAAGTACGGGTTGTCGAGGAAGCTGTTGGGCAGCGCCCTGACCTCGGTGTACGCGGGACGCTGGGCGGGCTCGTCGATGCCGGCGGCCGCGGCGGCGCCGTCGACGGCCTCCAGGAGGTACGGCACCGGCAGGTGCGGCGCGGCCGGGTCGAAGGGGTGCGCGTGGTCCGCCGCGACGAACTCCGGCGCGCGCAGCACCTCTTCGAGCCAGTCGACCCAACGGCCCTCCGGCACCGACGAGTCCGTGCCGGAGGTCGCGACGACGACCAGCCCGGCCTTGCGGTGCCGCCGGGCGTGGCCGACGCCCTCCCGTTCGGCGGAGAGGGCGCGGTCGAGCGCGGCGGGCAGGTGCCCGTGCGAGAAGCAGACGTCCACGACCAGCAGGGTGTCGGCGGTGGAACCGGGGCTGAGCAGCCGGTCGACCAGGTCCGTCAGGGCGATCGCCCGCCCGGGGTCGAACCGGCCGTCGGTACAGGAGTCCTCGCAGGCGAGGAAGTAGCCCAGCGGGCCCAGGTCGTAGCCGTGCCCCGTCCAGTACAGGATCTTCCGTTCGGCGCCGTGCGCGAGGAAGTCCTCGATGCCCGCCCATAACCGCGCGCGGGTGGCGCCCTCCGCGTCGACGGGGACGCTGTCGCCGAAGCCGAGCCGGTCCCGGGCGATCCCGGTGAACCGGTCGCGGACCTCGGAGACGTTCCGCAGGTCCGGCAGGACGCGGCGCGCCCCCACCGGATGCGCGTAGTGGGACACGGCCACCGTGCCGACGAGCGCCGAGGCCCGCCGCTCCGACCGGATCATCGTCAGGTGCTCGACCACATCACGTCCGTATCCTGTCCGGGCCGCCGTGACGTGTGCCACACGTCAACGCGAACACACTCATTAAAGGGGCGTCGATGGCTCAGCGGGACAGGTTCACCCTGCTCGGCGGGGAAACGCCATGTCACCTCTTCGAAGGTGACGGGATACGGCCCATCCTGGAGGACGACATCCGTGTCGAGTACCGCCCTGAACGGGTGGAGTTCCCGGACGGGACCGGTGGCTGGCGGCACGCCATCCAGGAGGCCGAGGAACGCGAGGAGGCGCTGGGGCAGCCGTACCGCTGGAACAACGAGCGGATCGTGGTCACGCGCACCCCTCTCGCGGAGGACCCGGCCGTCACGCTCGCGCTCCGGGACGCCGTCTACGCCGACTGATACGACTTCCTCACCACCTCGATCAAGGTGGACCGCGCGCAGGAGAACGGCCTGACCCCGCGCGAGCAGTACCTGGAGAGCCAGGACCCCGTCGACACCCCCGCGCACACGGACTGCGGCTTCGGCGTGAACGCGGCCCTGGGGACCGGCCGGGACGGCAAGACGCTGTTCTCGCACCGCGGCCCCCGGGTGGCCGGTCCCCACGACGACCACGGGAACTCCTCCGCGAAGGAGGGCCTGGCCAGGGATCACGACCAGCCCGCCGACGGCTCCCCGGTCAGCCCGTACGCGGCGGCCCGCCGGGCCCTGTTCGAGGAGCCGGCCGCGCACTCCACGGACGGCCGACCGGCCCGCCGAGAACCGGACACCGTGCGCACCCGCCCTCTTCTCCCTCGCCCTGGTGCGCGCCGCCGTCCGCCGAGCGGACGGCGACCCCGCCGCCCGCTTCGTGGTGGAGGAGGCGGAACAGCGGGTCATGGCCCGGCGGGACCACCCGTAGCGCCACTGGGTCCGGAGGGGAGCGCCGCGCTCCTGATCGCCTCCGCGAGGGCCTCCGGGGAGCGGGTGGACAGATAGACGTACGGCGTCGGGTCCGCCGGGTCCACGACCTCGACGCGCAGCGCCGTCGGGACGTACCCGCGCATCAGCGTGAACGCCCGGAGGTCGGCCCGGTGGGTCCGCCAGGCGCGGGCCTCCTCCCCTTCGAGGGTCTCCGGCTCGCCGAGGGCGGCCACCGGGATGCGGGCGTCCCCCGCGACGAGGAGCCCGCCGACGATCCGGATGCGCGCCGAGCCCTGGGCGCTGACCGTCGACGCGGCGATGCCGGTGCCGACGGCCAGCGCGAGCAGCGCGGGGAGCAGCCCGAAGGGGAAGAAGACCAGGGCCATGGAGAACCCGAAGAGGAAGGCGATGAACCACCAGGAGCGCGGTGCGGTCAGCCGCTCGTCGTAGGTGGTGGCGGGGGTGGGCGTGGGAGCGGGGGGCATGGGGCACCTCGTGGTGGGTGGGTGGGAGGACGGGCCGCCGCCGGGCGCGGCGGCGGGATCAGCGGGCGAGACGGGCGTCGATCAGTGCCTTGAACGCCTCGTACGTGGGCGGGGTCGCGATCTTGATCCCGTCCACCAGGAACGTCGGGGTGCCCTGGACCCCGAGGCCCAGACCGTCCCGCTGGTCGGCCCGCACCCGCTCGGCCGTGCGCGGGTCGGCGAGGGCGGTGTCGTACGCCCGCAGGTCCAGGCCGATCTCCCGCGCGTACGAACGGAACACGTCCGCCTTCGACTCCTTCGCCTCGCCCCACTCGCGCTGGGTGGCGAAGAGCCGGGCGTACATCTCGGCGAACTTCCCCTGCCGGGCGGCGGATTCGGCGGCCAGGGCGGCCGACTCGGCGTTGTGGTGGCCGGGCATGGGGAAGTAGCGGACGACGAACGTCACCCGGTCCCCGTACTCCGCACGGAGCTTCTCCACGACCGGGTACGACGCGCCGCACGCCTCACACTCGAAGTCCAGGAACTCCACGACGGTCAGCTCGCTGCGCCGCGGGGTGGTCAGCCGGTGACTGTCCCCGCGCACGGGCAGGACCTCGGCGGCGGGCGTCGCGTTCAGACCGCCGTCGGTCCTGCCCTGCGGATTCAGCAGCAGGAACGAGCCGAACGCGGCGGCGAAGGCCGCCGCGAGCACGGCGGCGACGATCAGGTTCTTCTTCAGCTTGCTCATGATTCCTCGGTGGGGGACGTGGTACGGGAGGGGGAAGGGGCGCCGGAAGAGGCCGAAGGGAGCAGCGGGGAGGGAGCGGACTCAGGCTTCGGTGCTGGTGCTGGTGCTGGTGCTGGTGCTGGTGCTGGTGTGGGTGTGGGTGTGGGTGTGGGTGTGGGTGCGGGGCGGTGGGCGGGTGGTGCGGCGCGGCGGTCGCGGGCGTGGAGACCCGCCAGATACGCGTTGTACGCGGCCAGCGGATCACCCTCCCCGCCACGGTCGATCCGGCGGTCCACCCGCCGGGCCTCCCGGGCGTCGGACCGCACCCACTGGATCGCGAGGACCACGGTGGTCAGCAGGACCGGGATGTCGCCGGTGGCCCAGGCGATGGCCCCGGCGTCGTACTGGTCGGCCAGCGCGTCCGGCACCCACGGCCGGTCGAGCCGTTCCCACCAGCCCGCGCCGATCAGATCGGTCGAACTCATCAGGGAGATGCTGAACCAGGAGTGGAACGGCATCGTCAGGATGAGCACGAAGAGCCTGCCCAGGTGCGGCGGACGACGCGGTCCCGGGTCGACACCGATGATCACCCAGAAGAACAGCAGCCCGGTGCCGAGGAAGTGCGTCAGCATCACCACGTGCCCGAGATGACTGCTCATCAAGGTCTCGAACAACGACGTGAAGTACACCGCGAACGCACTGCCGATGAACAGGACACTCGCCACCACGGGATGCGAGAGGACCCTCACGTAGCGGCTGTGCAGCAGCTTCACCAGCATCTCGCGGGGCCCGTCCGGTTCGCCCCCGGGAGCCTTGGGCAGCGCGCGCAGCGCCAGGGTCGCGGGAGCGCCCAGGACCAGCAGGATCGGCACGGTCATCGCCAGGACCATGTGCTGGCCCATGTGCACGGCGAACATCACCTTGCCGTACACGGCCAGCCCGCTCATCGTCGAGAACACCGTCACGGCCAGACCGGCCAGCCAGGAGACCGTACGACCGACCGGCCACCGGTCGCCCCGGGCGCGCAGTGTGCGCACCCCCGCCAGGTACAGCAGCGCGGCGGCCCCCGTACCGAACGCGAACAGCGGGTCGAAGTGCCACTCGGTGAACAGCGGGGTCCACGGGAAGTCACCCAGCGGTGGCGGCACGGGGAAGCCGAGCAGTTCCTCGGCCGGGCTCCGCGGCGCGCCCGCCGCCCCCGGCGCGGGGGTGCGGGAGAGGCCCACCGCCAGACCGGTCGCCGCCGCCATGACCAGCAGTTCCCCGGCGGCCAGCCGGACGAACGCCCACCGTGAACCGGAGGCGAGCGCCGGGAGGGTACGCCTGCGGTGCAGGAGGCCGATGCCGCAGAGGACGGCGAGCGCCACCGCCTTGGCCAGCACCATCAGTCCGTACCCGGTGGTGAACAGCTCGGTGACGGAGAGCCTGACCACGGCGTTCACCAGGCCGCTGGCCCCGACCGCGAGCAGCGACCAGGCGGCGAGCGGACCGAACCGCCGGGCCGCGTCGACCGCCCGGGGCTCCCGGCGGGCCACGACCACCAGGAGGAAGAGGAGCCCGCCGGCCCAGACCGCCGCGCCGACCAGATGCAGGGCGAGGCTGGTCACGGCCGCGTCGTGGTCGCCCGCCGCCGAGGAGTGGCCGGTGAAGGCGGGCGGCAGCAGCCCGGCGACCGCGAGCAGCAGGGCCGCCCGTGCCCAGCGGGACGTGCCGATGCCGAGGCAGAGGGTCGCGAGCAGGGCCGCGGCGGCGCCGGAGAGCGCGTACGCCCGCCCCCGCGCGTCGGTGAGGACGAAGTCGGCGACCGTCGCCGGGGACAGGACCGCGCCCACGGGCCGCGCGAACAGGTCCGAGAGCGTGAACACGAGCGTGGCGGCCGAGGCCACGGCCCAGCCGCTCGCGGTGGCCGACGCCCAGGTCAGATACCGCAACCGCACCGGATCGAGCCGTCGCCCGCCGGGCAGGAGCACGACGACCAGCAGCAGCGCGCCGACGGTCGCCACGGCGGAGACGTCACCGAGGGCCCGCGCGAGGGGCAGGCCCCAGGCCGTGACCGGCCCGGCGTCCTCGATGCCGGGCACGGCGGACCCGGCCCCGCCCCCGGTCCGTACGACCAGGAGGGCGACGGTGAGGCAGAGGAGCAGCGCCGCCGTGAGGACGGCGGGGAGCCGCGGTGTGCGGCGGGCTTCCGGATGGTGGGGAGCGGTCGGTTCAGTCGCCACTGCGGGTCCTCCGGCGCCGGGCCGCGAACACGCCGAGGGCGCAGACGAGGGCGAGGAGACCGGCGCCCGCGAGCACGGCGGGGGTGCCGGGGGAGGAGCCCTGACCAGGGGCGGGGCGGCCGGACGCGGCAGTTCCGGTGGGGCTTCCGGAGTCGGTGGGGGCGCTGGTCTCCGTACCGGCGGCGGAGGGTCCGGCGGCGCTCGGACCGGCAGCCGTGGTCGTCGGCCGCGTCAGTGGGGTCGGCCGTGTTGGACTCGTGGGCTTCTCCGGTCGGGGAGGCCGCGTCGGTCGTGCCTGCTGGGTCTGCCGTGACGCTTCGACGGTGAAGGTGTACGACCCCGAGACCGGATGGCCGTCGGCGGAGACCACGCGGTAGCCGACGGTGTACCGGCCCGCGAGGGCGTCGGGCCGCAGGGCCAGGGAGACCTCACGGCCACTGACCCGGGGCGCGCCGAGGGCGGCCGTGGTTCCGTCGGCCGCGGTCACGGCGACCTGCGCGTACTTCTGGGCCATGGGGTCGGTGAAGGTGAGGACGACCTGGTCAGGGGGCGCGCCGAGCGAGGTGTTCCGCTCGGGGCTGCTGTTCTCCAGGCCGGTGTGGGCCGCCGCCAGGGGGGCGGCGAGGGCGACCGTGCCGAGGGCCAGCGGCACGGTGAGGGCGCGCGCGGCCGTACGGGCGGCGCGCCGGGGGAAGGCGTCCATGGGTGGGGAAGCTCTCTGCTGGGTGCCGGTGGGCAGGGGCCACCGGGCGGTGGGGGACCGGCGGTGGGGCCCCCGTCGCCTCGTCAGAGCACGCAGGGGCCGCCGGTCGGCGCCGGTCGGGAGAGAAGGGGGGCGTACGGGCGAGGCGGGGCGCGGCCCCGGTGCGGGCGTACGAGCAGGGCGGAGCGCAGCACCGAGGTGCTGCGGCGCAGGGTGAGGCGCGGGCCGGTGCCGGGGGTGACGACGAGTGGCCGCCACAGGAGGAGCAGGGTGTGGTGGACGACGTCCAGGAGCGGCCTGGCCTGCCACAGGAGGCGTTCGGTGAGGCCGAGCAGCCGGGCGGCGATCAGCACGGTGACCAGGTGTCCGGCGAGGAGCACGCCGGACGGGGGACCACCGGTGGCACCGTGTTCGACGAGCCAGGGGGAGCCGGTCGCGGAGCCGCCGGGATCGACGATCGCGGCGCAGGCGCCCGGCAGGGAGTACGCCCCGTGATAGGCCAGCTGGGAGGCGGTGAGGGCGCCGATCACCTGGGTGTCGGTGAGCCTGCGGCGGGTGACGAAGACGGCTCCGGGCACGGCGACGGCCGCCGCGACGAGGGTCACGAGCCAGGGAGGCGTGTGGCCCCGGGACAGCGCGTGGCCGACGAGGGGGAGGAGGACGCAGAGCACCGCGAGCGTCCCGGCCCGCACCCCGCGCAGCGCGCCCACGGCCGGTGAGGCGGGGCGGTTCGCGCGGAGCGGTCGCATCGGGTCGGCCCTCGTGAGGTCGTCGGGAGCGGGCGGAGAGAGGGCAGCGGACGGGCCGTCCGCCCCGGACCGGCCCGCTGAAGGGTACCCGCCGAGGCAGCCACCCCCGGAGGGCAGGGGGCGTTCCGCCGTGGTGCCGTCCCTCAGGGGCGGGTGGGGACCATGAGCTCATCGCTCATGGTCGGGCCGAGGTGAACGGTCGGGCGGCGAAGGGCGTTCAGAACCACTGGCCCCAGCCGAAGGTGGCGGTGCAGGCCCGTCGGACGGCGTCCCCGCCGCGCCCGCCGCAGGTGTGGACCACCGTCGGCGCGAGCAGGAACCAGGCCCCGAAGACAGCGGCGACGACCGGGGCCCGTCGAGGTCCGGCGGCGGAACCGGCGACCACGATCAGGAGGACGACGGTCACTCCCGGGCCGAGGCGGGCGTCGGGCACATCGGAGCGCATGACCTCCCGCACGGCGCGGCGTGATTCCCGCATGTCCCGGGTGTACCGGGGCACCGCGTCCTTCCCGTTCTCCGGCTCGGAGCGGTGCTCCATGAGTTGGCCCCCTGCGGATCCGGCCGCGACGACGGCCCGACAGCGTAGGACGCTTCCCGAGGCCGGTCGTCATCGGCGGCCCGGCGGGGTGGAAGCCCTGTTCCGAGCACGGGCCCGTGCGGCCACGGGCCCGTCGGCGCTCTCCGCCGTCTACACCCGCACGACGGCGTCCTCCGGGGTCTCGTCGAGTACGAGGCCGTTGTCGAGGCGGACGCGGGCGGTCACCCGGTTCCGTTCCTGCTGGAAGGCCGTCCACGCGGCTTTCAGGGAGGTGACCTGGTCCTCCAGCCGGGCCAGGCTCTCCGGGGGCATCTGGGGTCCGTAGTCGTCGAGGAGCGTCTTGAGCCGTTCGTACTCGCGGGCGTCCGCGCTCCACCGCTTCTCGTACGTGCGCACCCGCTCGACCGTGCCCTCGGTGCCCGCCGCCACGGCCAGGAATCCGGCCGGGGATCCGTCGTCCCGGGTGACCCCGCCCAGCCGGAGGTCGGTCGTCAGCCGTACGCGCAGGCCCGCCGTCAGTGCCATCGGTGTCATCGGTACTCGTTCCTCCCGGTCGGCCGGGTCGCGGCCGCTCGCGCGCGGAGGAACCCGGGGGCCCATTATTCAGGGGCCCCCGGGGGCCCGGTTCAGCGGGCGAGCTGTGCCTCCAGCCAGCTGAGGACCTCGGGGGTCACCGGGTCGGTGATGTCCGCGAACTCCTCGTGCTTCTTCAGGAACTTGGCCACGTACGGGCAGACCGGGACGAGCCGCCTGCCGGAGGCGCGGACGTCGGTGAGCGCCTGTTCGACCAGGATCGAGGCGAGGCCCTGCCCGGCGTGGGCGTCGTCGATCTCGGTGTGGAAGAAGACCCGCTGCCGGTCGCGGTCCCGGTAGGCGGTGAGGCCCGCGCGCCGGTCGTCGACGAGGATCTCGTAACGGTGGCGGGCCTCGACGTCACGGACGACGGGGGCGCCGGTCTGCTCGCTCATGGGGTGCCTTTCGGGGTGGGTGGGGAGCGGGGTTCAGGTGCGGGGCGGGTTGCCGCGCGGGGTGAGGGAGGCGTTCGGGAGGACGGGGGCCGGGAGCCGGTCGCCCGGGTAGCCCTCGACGTGGCCGAAGCGGTCGGAGGCGCGCTCCCATTCCTCCCGCGCCTCGACGATGTCCTGGTGGGTGCGGCCGATGAAGTTCCACCACATCACGATCCGCTCCTCGAACGGGGTGCCGCCGAGGAGGACGGCCCTCGCCCGGTGGCCGGACTCGTTCGTCAGGGTCAGGGTGGCGTGGCCGGGGGCGACGTAACCGAGTTCGGCGGGGTCCAGGACCGTTCCGGCGAGCCGTACCGTGCCCTCGTCGACGAGCAGACCGTGCTCGAAGCCGGGGTCGACGTCGAGGGTGATGGTGGCGCCGGGGTCGAGGAGGAGTTCGGCGCCGAGCAGCGGGGTGAAGGTGGGGACGGGGGAGGTGTCCCCGGCGAGGGTGCCGAGGAACACGCGGAGTTCGGCGCCGTCGAGCCGGACCGGCGCGGGCGCGTGGTGCCGGAAGTCGCGGGGGGCGTGGCGGTGTTCCTCGGGGAGGGCGACCCAGAGCTGGACGCCGTGCAGGACGGTGGTGCCGGGGGTGGAGACCTCGGTGTGGCTGATGCCGTGTCCGCCGGTCATCAGATTGATCTCGCCGGGCCGTACGAGGGCGTGGGTGCCGAGGCTGTCGCGGTGCTCGATCTCCCCGGTGAAGAGCCAGCTGGCGGTCTGGAGGCCGGTGTGGGGGTGGGGCGCCACGTCCATCCCGCCGGACTCGGCGACCCGGTCGGGCCCGTAGTGGTCGGCGAAGCACCAGGCGCCGATGAGGGTCCTGGACCGCTGGGGCAGGGTGCGGCGTACGGTCATGGCGCGCGGTCCGCCGAGCGGGACGTCCCGGGCGGTGAGGATCTCGACCTCCGTGTCGGACATGGCCGACCCCTTTCCTGATTGTTTCTCCACGAGAGATGTAGTTTCGTTTTCAACAATTATGGGTGATCATAGCTCCAGAACCCGTGAAGCGCACGGGGACGGCGAAGGAGCACATCGTGACGGACGTGACACGGGCCACCGACGGCCGACGGGTCTACCTCGACAAGCAGCACCCGGCGAGCTATCAGGCGCTGCTCAGGACCGCCGAAACCGTCCGGGCCGAAGCCGCGCGGGCGGGCCTGGACCGCATCCTCGTGGAACTGGTCAACCTCCGCGTCTCGCAGATCAACGGCTGCGCCTCCTGCCTCGACGTGCACACCCGGGCCGCGCTCCGGTCCGGTGACACGCCCCGGCGCCTCGGCGTGCTCCCCGCCTGGCGGGAGACCGAACTGTTCACCCCCAGGGAGCGCGCCGCCCTCGCCCTCGCCGAGGCCACCACCCACCCGGCGGACGGCCTCGCGCAGGACCGCGCCTACGAGGAGGCCCGCGCCGCCCTGGACGACGACGAGATCTCCGCCGTCATCTGGGTGGCGATCACCATCAACGCCTTCAACCGCGTCTCGATCATGAGCCGGCACCCCGTGAGGGAGCCGGCGGCCCCCGTACGGGACGCGAACGCTCCCGTAGGGGACACGGCCGCTCCCGCAGGGGACGCGGGCGGGGCCGTACGGGATCGCTGAGGCGCGCCCCTACGGGAGCGTCGAGCCCGTGGCGTGGTCCTTTCGGGCGGCCGGGGCCGGGGGCGGCCGTGTCCGACGGCGGGGCGGGCCGTTGTGAGGGTGTGACCTCTACACGACGCATCACCTCGCTCCTCGCCGTGGCCGCCGCCTTCACCTGCCTCGGCGGTGCCTCCGCCGCCCAGGCCGCGACCAGCCCGCTCGGCCCCCCGATCAACCCCGTCGCCGAACTCGACGCGCTCGCCACCACCGGGCTCCCCGCCGAGTCCCGCGCGCAGTACCCCGGGATCGCCGGCCAGCTGAACGGCCTCAACGGGCTGCACGACCTGGGCCAGCTCCGCCAGCTCACCGACCAGGCCGCGCCGGTCACCGGGCTCCTCCCCGAGATCTCCTGACCCGTACGGCCCCCGGTCGGCCGACCGTCGTCCCGGAGGGGCGGCACCGCGTTCCCCGCGCGGCGCCGCCCCTCCGGCCTGTCGGACCGCCCTCCGGCGGTCCGGGACCGCCCCTCCGGCCCGCCCGGGTTCGCCCTTCCGGCCTTTCCGGCCGGATCGGATCACCAGCCGAAACGGCGGTCCACGAGGGCGGCGAACTCCTCGAAGGTCAGCACCCGGTCCCCGTTCCGGTCCGCCTCGTCGAACAGCGCCGACGCGTCGTCGTCGTTCCCCACGCCCCAGAACGGGATCACCCCCCGCGCCGCGAGGGTCGGGCCCTTCGCCCGGAGGGCGTTGATCACCTCGACCCGTGTGAGGGCGCCGTCCTGGTCCAGGTCGAGCGCGTCGAAGAGGACGCGCGCCTTGTCGCTCATGCTCTGTCCCGTTCCTGTTCCCCCGGCAGGGGCGTCATGGTGGCCGGTGCGGTCCGGCCCGTACCGTACGGGAAGACGCCGTACGGGCCCCGCACAGTTGCCCGGTACGGTCCTCCGGCCGGGTTGTCCACAGGTTCCGTCGGGGCCGCCGGAGTGTCCCCGGCGGCCTATAGGCTGGACGAATGCTCCTCACCGACGAATCCTCCGAGATCTCCGACGCGGCGCGGGTGCTCCAGCGCGTCTTCGGCTACAGCTCCTTCCGAGGGGAGCAGCAGGAGATCATCGAGCAGGTCGTCGACGGCGGCGACGCCCTCGTCCTGATGCCGACCGGCGGCGGCAAGTCCCTCTGCTACCAGATCCCCGCGCTGGTCAGGGACGGCACGGGCGTGGTCGTCTCCCCGCTGATCGCCCTCATGCAGGACCAGGTGGACGCGCTCCGGGCCCTCGGCGTCCGGGCGGGTTTCCTCAACTCGACGCAGGACACCTACGAGCGGCAGGCCGTCGAGCAGGCCTTCCTCGCCGATGAGCTGGACCTGCTCTACCTGGCCCCCGAGCGGCTGCGCACCGAGGGCACCCAGCGGCTCCTCGACCGGGGCAAGGTGTCGCTGTTCGCGATCGACGAGGCCCACTGCGTCGCCCAGTGGGGCCACGACTTCCGGCCCGACTACCTCGCCCTGTCCATGCTGCACGAGCGCTGGCCCAAGGTGCCGAGGATCGCGCTGACGGCGACGGCCACCGAGGCCACCCACCGGGAGATCGCCGCCCGCCTCGGTCTGGAGGAGGCCCGGCACTTCGTCGCCGGGTTCGACCGGCCCAACATCCAGTACCGCATCGTCCCCAAGAACAACCCGCACAAGCAGCTGCTGGAACTGATCAGGACCGAGCACGACGGCGACGCCGGAGTCGTCTACTGCCTGTCCCGCTCCTCGGTGGAGAAGACCGCCGCGCTCCTCGTGGAGAACGGCGTGGCGGCCGTGCCGTACCACGCGGGCATGGACGCCCGGACCCGTGCGGCGAACCAGTCCCGGTTCCTGCGGGAGGACGGCGTCGTCGTGGTCGCGACGATCGCCTTCGGCATGGGCATCGACAAGCCCGACGTGCGGTTCGTCGCCCACCTGGACCTGCCGAAGTCCGTCGAGGGCTACTACCAGGAGACCGGTCGCGCCGGACGCGACGGAGAACCGGCCACCGCCTGGCTGGCGTACGGCCTCCAGGACGTCGTCCAGCAGCGGAAGATGATCGACGGCTCCGAGGGCGACGAACAGCACCGGCGCTCCCTCGCCCAGCACCTCGACGCGATGCTCGCGCTCTGCGAGACCGTCGACTGCCGCCGGGTGCGGCTCCTCGCCTACTTCGGGCAGCAGAGCGGGCCCTGCGGCAACTGCGACGCCTGTCTGACCCCCGCCGAGTCCTGGGACGGCACGGTCGCGGCCCAGAAGCTGCTGTCCACGGTGTGGCGGCTCGCCAAGGAGCGGCGCCAGAAGTTCGGCGCGGGCCAGATCATCGACATCCTCCAGGGCAAGCGGACCGCCAAGGTCATCCAGTTCGACCACGACGGGCTCTCGGTGTTCGGCATCGGCGCCGACCTGGGGACCGCCGAATGGCGGGGCGTCGTCCGGCAGCTGCTCGCGCAGGGCCTCCTCGCGGTGGAGGGCGACTACGGCACCCTCGTCCTCACCGACGGCAGCGGCGAGGTCCTCGGCGGACACCGCACCGTCACCATGCGGAAGGAGAAGGCCCCGGCCGCCGCCCGCAAGGAGTCCGGGGCGCGCACCGGCAAGGGCGCCCGGGTGCCGGTGGACCTGCCCGCCGCCGCCGCGCCGGTCTTCGAGGCGCTCCGCGCCTGGCGGGCGGCGACCGCCCGCGAGCAGGGCGTACCGGCGTACGTCGTCTTCCACGACGCGACGCTCCGGGAGATCGCGACGCAGCTCCCCGGCACGGTGGCGGAACTGGGCACGGTCGGTGGGGTCGGCGAGGCCAAGCTCGCCAAGTACGCGGAGGGCGTCCTCGGCGCGCTCGCGGAATGCGGAGCGACCGGCGGCGGGACCCCCGCCGGAGCGGAGACGGCCACCGGGAGCGGGGCCTCCGCAGGAACGGCAGCCGTCACCGGCGTCAGGGCCGCCGTGGGGAACGGAGCTGGTCCCTCCGCCGGGGCCCCCGCCCGTGCCGAGGCGCTTCCGGCCGACGCTCCGTACGACGAGGAGCCGCCCTACGACATGGACGAGGCGGAGGAGCCGCCGCCCTGGGACGACTGGCGGTAACCGGCCCCGGGGGCCATCCGTACAGCGGTCGGTCGTCGACGAGGTGACCGGGCGGTGGGCGCACACCTCCGCGTCCGGCCTCCGTGGCCGGGCCCGTGCCCGGCCACGGAGGCCGGGCTCCCTTCGGGCGGGGCTCGCGGCTCGGGTCGGCCCCGCCGCCCCCACGGGCCCCGGCCCGCCCTCGTCGGCCCCGCCGCCCCCGGCCCGCCTCGTCAGCTTCTGCCACGCGCGTCACTCCGCCTGCCCTGTCGCCCGACCCCGGTCGGGCGCCCGACCCGGGTCGGGCCCGTCGCTCCGTCCGGCCTGTCGCAGGCGCCGGGCCCGCCCCTGCCGCCTCCGCCGGGCCCGTGGTCCCCGCCGGGCAGTCACCGTCGCGGGCCTGCCCGCGCCCGCTCGCGGTCGTGGGTCCGGGGCCGTACCGGCAGTGCTTCCGAGGGCTCCCGTGGGCCCGTACCGCCGTGGAATCCCTGAGATCCATTCCGGTTGCGGAGCCCGAACGACCGGGTTTGAGTGGGTACGACCCCCCTTCGCGTCCCTGGAGCTGACATGTCGATGGCGTTCGGTTCACCCCTTGGTTCGTCCGATCCGTTCAGTGACATGCTGAACCGGTTCTTCGGGATGTCGCCCGCGTCGTCGCCCCCGGCCGTGCAGCGCGTCCCCATCGGACGGCTGCTGACCGAGTCCTCGCACGAACTCCTCAGCCTGGCCACCCGCAAGGCGGAGGAGGACGGCACCTCCGACCTCGACACCGAGCACCTGCTGTGGGCGGCGACGCAGGTCGATCCCTCGCGGCGGCTCCTCTCCCAGGTCGGCGTCGACCCCGAGGCGCTCGCGGCGCAGCTCGACGCGGTGCTGCCCAGGGAGTCCGGCGAACCCTCCTCGGAACCGGGGCTCACCCCGGCCGCGAAGCGCACCCTGGCCGCCGCCTACGGGCGTTCGCGGCAGGCGGGCGTGTCGTACATCGGCCCCGAGCACATCCTCGCCGCCCTCCTCGACGACTCGGACTCCGGTGCGACCCGCCTGCTGGGCGCGGACGGCCAGGACGTGGAGAAGCTCCGTGGCCTCGCGGACCGGGCGGCCCGTCCCGAGGGCGGGGCCCAGAGCGCCCCCCAGCAGCCCGCGACGACCCTCGACGAGTTCGGCCGGGACCTCACGGAGGAGGCCAGGGCCGGAAGGCTCGACCCGGTCGTCGGCCGGGCCGAGGAGATCGAGCAGACCATCGAGATCCTCTCCCGCCGTTCCAAGAACAACCCCGTCCTCATCGGCGAGCCCGGCGTCGGCAAGACCGCCATCGTGGAGGGCCTCGCCCAGCGGATCGTCGCCGACGAGGTCCCGGCCACCCTCAAGGGCAAACGGGTCGTCTCCCTGGACCTGTCGGGCATGGTGGCCGGGGCGCAGTACCGGGGCCAGTTCGAGGAACGGCTGAAGAAGGTCATCGAGGACGTCCAGAACGCGGGCGGCGACGTCATCGTCTTCATCGACGAACTCCACACCGTCGTCGGCGCGGGCGCCACCGGCGAGGGCTCGATGGACGCGGGCAACATGCTCAAGCCCGCCCTCGCCCGGGGCGAGCTGCACGTCGTCGGCGCCACCACCATCGACGAGTACCGCAAGCACATCGAGAAGGACGCGGCCCTGGAACGCCGCTTCCAGCCCGTGCTCATCCCGGAGCCCACGGTCGAGGAGACCGTACAGATCCTCGAAGGACTGCGGGACGCGTACGAGGCCCACCACCAGGTCCGGTTCGCCGACGGCGCCCTGACGGCGGCGGCCGAGCTCTCCGACCGGTACATCAGCGACCGCTTCCTGCCCGACAAGGCCATCGACCTGATGGACCAGGCGGGCGCACGCGTACGGCTGCGCGGCGCGGCCCGCTCCACCGAGGTCGTCAGCCGCGAGGACCGGCTCGCGAAGCTGCGGCGCGAGAAGGACCAGGCCGTGGCCGCCGAGCAGTTCGACAAGGCCGCAGGACTGAAGCGGGAGATCGCCGACGTCGAGGGCGAACTCGCCGGGATCGAGGAGCGCCGCGAGGGCGTCGTCTCCGTCACCGCCTCCGACATCGCCGACATCGTGTCCCGGCGGACCGGCATCCCCGTCTCCCAGCTCACCGCCAGCGAGAAGGAGAAGCTCCTCAGGCTGGAGGAGGAGATGCACGCCCGGATCGTCGGCCAGGACGAGGCCGTCACCGCCGTCTCCGAGGCGGTGCGCCGCAGCCGCGCGGGCATGGGCGACCCGAACCGTCCCGTCGGCTCCTTCCTCTTCCTCGGCCCGACCGGCGTCGGCAAGACCGAACTCGCCAAGACCCTCGCCGACCTCCTCTTCGGCGACGAGGACCGGATGATCCGGTTCGACATGAGCGAGTTCCAGGAGAAGCACACGGTCGCCCGGCTCGTCGGGGCACCCCCCGGATACGTCGGTTACGAGGAGGCCGGACAGCTCACCGAGAAGGTGCGCCGCAACCCGTACAGCGTCGTCCTGTTCGACGAGGTGGAGAAGGCGCACCCCGACGTCTTCAACACCCTGCTCCAGATCCTCGACGACGGGCGCCTCACCGACGGGCAGGGCCGCACGGTCGACTTCCGGCACTGCGTCGTCATCATGACGTCCAACATCGGCGCGCACCGCATCCTCGCGCACGAGGGCGACGCCGCCGAGCTGAAGGACGAGCTGATGGAGGACCTGCGGGGCCGGTTCCTGCCCGAGTTCCTCAACCGCATCGACGACATCATCGTCTTCCACAGCCTCACCGAGGACGACCTGTCGGAGATCGTCGACCACCTCCTCGACCGCAGCAAGCACCGGGTGCGGGCACAGGGCATGACCCTGGAGGTCACCGAGGCGGCGAAGAAGCTCCTGGTCGCCCACGGCCACCAGCCGGAGTTCGGCGCGCGTCCGCTGCGCCGCACGATCCAGACCGAGCTGGACAACCGGATCGCCTCCCTGCTCCTCGGCGGCGAGGCCGATCCCGGGGACACGATCGTCGCCGACGTCATCGACGACTCGCTGCACTGCACCGTCCGGAGGCCCGCGCCGACGGACGGCGGCGGGAGCGCGGACGCGGACCCGGACGCGGGCGAGGAACCGGCGGAGAGCGGCGCGGCGGCCGCCTGACCCGATCGGCCCGCCCCTGGGCACGGCAGACCCCTGCCGGGGCTCCGGGGCTCGCCCGTCCCGGGGTACGTACGGGACGCGTCCCGTACGTACCCCCAGAGTCGTGGGGGACATCCCGCAAGGGTCCCCGGAGCCGTACGGGATGTCCCCCAAGGGGGTCCCCGGAGCCCTACGGGACATCCCGTACGCGCCCTCGGGGTTCGGGTCTCAGGCCGTCGGGACCGGGTGGAGCCGTTCGTCACCCGCGTACACGTTCATCGACGTGCCGCGCAGGAAGCCCACCAGGGTCAGCCCGCTCTCGGCGGCGAGGTCCACGGCCAGCGACGACGGCGCCGACACCGCCGCGAGCAGCGGGACACCGGCCATCACCGCCTTCTGCACCAGCTCGAACGAGGCCCGGCCGCTGACCATCAGAACCGATCCGCGCAAGGGGAGCAGCCCCTCGCGCAGGGCGTGCCCGACGACCTTGTCCACCGCGTTGTGCCGGCCGACGTCCTCCCGCAGGCACAGCAGTTCGCCCCCGGCGTCGAAGAGCCCGGCCGCGTGCAGCCCCCCGGTCGCGTCGAAGACCCGCTGGGCCGCCCGCAGCCGGTCCGGGAGGGCCGCCAGGACCTCCGTACCGATCCGCAGCGGGTCCTCGGCGACCGACCAGGCGGCCGTGGTGCGGACCGCGTCGAGGCTGGCCTTGCCGCACAGACCGCACGAGGACGTCGTGTAGAAATTGCGCTCCAGGGAGGCGTCGGGGGCGGCCACCCCGGGGGCGAGTGCGACATCGACCACGTTGTACGTGTTGCCGCCGTCGGCGGTGGCCCCCGCGCAGTAGCGGATCCCGGCCACGTCGGCGGCGCGGTGCACCACACCCTCGCTGACCAGGAACCCGACGGCGAGGTCGAAGTCGTCCCCCGGGGTGCGCATCGTCACGGTCAGCGGGCGCCCGCCGACACGGATCTCCATCGGCTCCTCGGCGGCCAGGGTGTCCGGACGGTAGGAGGCGTCACCCTCCCGTACGCGCAGGACCCGCCGCCGTACGGTCACTCGGCCCATGGTCCGCTCCTCTCCTCGGAGCACTGCCCCGGGCGTGATGACGGGCGTACCGCTCCCGGCTGCCCCGTACGACTCTGCCACGGCCACCCCGTACGGGTTCCCCACGGGGTGCCCGGGGCACCCGCCCCCGGCCGCGCGACCCTGAAGTGCCCGGCGTCAGGTTCCCGGTGTCAGGGCCCCGGCTCCGGCACCGGTACGGCGGCGGGGCGCCGAAGGACTCGGCCGTACCGCTTCCCGGCCGGTGCTCAAAGCGCGTCACCCGGCTCCCCGTACGGGGAGGGGACAGCGTCCCCCGGCAGGCTCCGGACACGGGCGGGGCCGCCACCCGGCCGATCCCCGTGCTGCGCGCGCGAAGCCCCGCGCCTACGCTGACGCTGTCCTCTTCTTCCCTTTTGCGGTCACTTGCGGGTGTGGGCCCTGTCGGCATTCGCGTGTGCGAGCGATCGGGAGCCTCGTTGATCACCGTCCGGCCGGGAGCGCCATGGTCGTCGTCCAGCCCGTCGTCACGCCGCCCACCCGGGCCGCCGTGTTCCTGGTGGCCACCGTCAACCCCGGTGGCGAGGCCACGGTCAGGGACGCGCTCCAGGACCTCACGGGCCTGACCCGCTCCGTCTCGTTCCGGCTGCGCGACGCCGGTCTCACCTGTGTCGCCGGGATCGGCTCCGACGCCTGGGACCGGCTCGTCGGCGGCCCGCGCCCCCGCGAACTGCACCCCTTCCCGGCCCTGAACGGCCCCCGGCACCGCGCCCCGGCCACCCCCGGCGACCTGCTGTTCCACCTGCGGGCCCGGCGCCCCGACCTCTGCTTCGAGCTGGCCCGGCTGATCGTCGACCGGCTCGGCGGCGCCGTCAGCGTCGTGGACGAGGTGCACGGTTTCACGTACTTCGACGAGCGCGACCTCCTCGGCTTCGTCGACGGCAGCGAGAACCCCATGGGCACCACCGCGACCGGAGCCGTCCACATCGGCGACGAGGACCCCGGCTTCCGGGGCGGCAGCTATGTCGTCGTGCAGAAGTACCTGCACGACATCGCCGCCTGGGACGCGCTCACCGTCGAACAGCAGGAACGGGCCATCGGCCGGAGCAAGGCGGCGAACGTGGAGATGCCCGACGACGTCAAACCGGCCGACTCGCACGTCGCGCTGAACACGATCGTCGACGAGGACGGCGTCTCCCGGCAGATCGTCCGCGCGAACATGCCGTTCGGGCAGGTCGGACGGGGCGAGTTCGGCACGTACTTCATCGGGTACGCGAGGACCCCCTCCGTCACCGAGCAGATGCTGCGGAACATGTTCCTCGGGAACCCGCCGGGCACCACCGACCGCATCCTCGACTTCTCCCGGGCCGTCACCGGCAACCTGTTCTTCGTGCCGAGCGCCGACTTCCTCGACGACCTGCCCGCCGCGCCGCCGGACGCCGCCCGCCCGGGGGACACCCTCGGCATCGGCGGCCTGAAAGGAGCCTGA
Organism: Streptomyces sp. NPDC087215; assembly: GCF_044744885.1. NCBI lineage: Bacteria > Bacillati > Actinomycetota > Actinomycetes > Kitasatosporales > Streptomycetaceae > Streptomyces > Streptomyces sp. NPDC087215. The sequence goes on along the minus strand of NZ_JBIUZD010000001.1, from coordinate 539,940 downwards.
GCCCCCATGACGACCCCCGAGGCCACCAGTCACGTCCACCACGGACCCGCCACGACCAATCTGCACCGCGAACTCGCCCCGATCACGGCAGAGGCCTGGGCCGAGATCGAGGAGGAGGCCCGCCGCACCTTCCGGCGCCATGTGGCCGGGCGCCGGGTCGTCGACGTGCCCGACCCGGCCGGGCCGGAACTCTCCGCCGTCGGCACCGGACACCTCACCGACATGAGCCCGCCCGCCCCCGGTGTCACCGCCCGGCTCCGCGAGTCGAAACCCCTGGTCGAGATCAGAGTGCCGTTCACCGTCGCCCGGTCCGCCGTGGACGATGTCGAGCGCGGCTCCAAGGACTCCGACTGGCAGCCCGTCAAGGACGCGGCCCGCGCGATGGCGTTCGTCGAGGACCGGACGATCTTCGACGGGTACGGGGCGGCGGGCGTCGAAGGGCTGCGCACCCGGTCGTCCAACCCGGTGGTGCGGCTGCCCGCCGAACCGCGCGACTACCCCGACGCGGTGAGCCGGGCACTGACCGCCCTGCGCCTCGCCGGTGTCGACGGACCGTACGCCCTGCTCCTCGGCCCCGACGAGTACCGGGCGGTCAGCGAGACCTCCGACCACGGCTATCCGATCGCCGCGCACCTCACCCGGATGCTGGACGGCTCCCCGATCTGGGCCCCGGCGCTCAGCGGCGGCTTCGTCCTGTCCACCCGGGGCGGCGACTTCGAGCTGCGTCTCGGACAGGACCTGGCGATCGGCTACACCGGGCACGACGCGGACAGCGTCCGGCTGTACTTCCAGGAGACCCTGACGTTCCTCGCGTACACCGACGAGGCCGTGGTCGTCCTCGAACCCTGAGGCGCGCGGGGCCCCGCTCAGCGGCGCCACCACGGTTCGCGCACGAAGAGGCTGCCGGTGCTCGTGCAGGCGAGACCGTTGGAGATCTGGCCGGAGTCGAGGTTCCAGCCGACCACCCCGTCGCCCTCGCGGCTCAGTTCGATCAGCCGGTCGCTCCGGGTGCGGGTGCCGTCCGTGACCCGGCACTCGACGACCGACGTCCAGGCCCGGCCGTCGAGCGCGGAGACGAAGGCGAGGAACGGCAGGACGGCCACGGTCAGGCCCAGCGCCACCCACCGCTCGCACCCGGCGGCCCGGCGCAGCCAGCGGGGCGGCCGGTAGGCGCTCCGTGGCCCCGGGCCGCTCCGGTGCCGGTGCGAACGGCGCCGTCCGGTGCGGTACTCCACGACGACGCCCTGGCGGAGCGCGTACGCGGTGAGTCCGGTGGCGAGGCCCCACCAGGGGCCGAACAGACACGCGTCGATCACGCCCACGGCGATCGGGTTCACCAGGGTGAGCGCCGCGCGCCGGGCGGCTCCCGCGAACCCGCCGCCGAGCGGGACGGAGCCGCGCGCCGCGAACAGGGCGAAGACGACACGGGAGACGACGACGGCGAGCACCGAGCCGAGCAGCGGATCGGTGATCACCATGCCGATCAGGACGTCGGGCCAGTTCGACAGCTCCATTCCGGCGAAGACGTCCCGGACGGCGTCCCCGCCGCCGACCGTGTAGGCCACCTTGGTGACGGGGACCGCGAGGGCCAGCGCCAGGAGGACCGTGTGGCCCGGCCCGCCCTTGCGGTCGGCCCGTTCGGCCCGTTCCCGCCCGTGCTCCTCGTACGGGGGCCCGGTCGGGCCGTCCTCCGCGCGTCCGTCCTCGGGGCGGGCGTCCCGGGGATGTCCCCCGAGGGGGTGTCCGTCCTGGGGGCGGGCGTCCGCCATCCGGTCAGCCGCCCAGGGACAGGACGACCGCGGTCGCCGGGCCCTCGGGCGTCAGGTACGAGACGGTGTCACCGGCCCGGTGACCGAGCAGGGCGCCGCCGAGCGGGCTGTCGACGGTGACGACGGTTCCGTCGAGGACGACGGCGTCCTCGCCGATGCGGACCGTGGTGCGGGTGCCGTCCTCGAACCGCACGGTCACGCTGGTACCGACGCCGACCGCGTCGGTACGGGGTGCCCCGGCCGTCGCGGCCTCGGCGAGGCGTCCGTGGATCTCGTCGATGCGCAGGTCCAGCCGGTTCAGCTCCGTGACGCGTTCGAGTTCGTCGGCCTGGTCCGCGTGGTCGCCCGGCTGGTCGCCGCCGCCGTCCCGCAGGGTGACGGCGACGGCCTCGCGCTCGGTGCGCAGGTCGGCGAGTTCCCGCTCCAGGCCCTTGCGGGCGTCAGCGCTGATGGGCTCGGGTCCACCGGTCATTCGTGCTCCCGTGGTGCGGTGCGGCGGCACGGCTGCGTACCGCGAGCAACATACGAAACTAAAGGGCATTTCGGACATTACCAGGAGGGTCGGCCCCGGCCCGGAGCGCCGGAGGGGCCGTCAGCCCGTGCTCGGCGCCGCCGGATGGGGAATGTCGTAGACGTGCCCCGGGGTCACGATCCGGGTGATCGCCTGGCCGAAGAGGGTGCTGGGCGCGCTGCCCTCGTGGGTGACGTCGGTGTTGAGCAGGACGACCAGGGTCGCCCGGGACTCCGGCAGGTAGATGGTCAGCGACTGGTACCCCGGCAGGGAGCCGTTGTGCCCGATCCACCCCTGGATGTCGAAGATGCCGAGCCCGTATCCCGCTCCGGCCACCCCCGTCGGATACGTGCGCAGCCGCTCCGCCTGGGTCGCGGGGCTGAGGAGGGTCCCGGTGGCGACCACCCTCGCCCAGGTCCGCAGGTCCTGGAGGTCGGAGATCATCGCTCCGGCCGCCCAGCCCCAGGACGGGTTCCAGTCGGTGGCGTCCTCCAGCTTGCCGGACGCGGTCTGATCGGTGTAGCCGTGCGCGTGCGGGCTGGGGATGGCGGCGTCCGTCGGGAAGACCGTGTGCCGCAGACCCGCCGGGTCCAGGACGTTCTTCTGGACGAACTCGTCCACCGGCATCCCTCCGGCCTTCTCCACGACGAGACCCAGCAGGATCAGGTTGGTGTTGCAGTAGTCGAACTCGGCGCCCGGCTGGAACTTCACCGGGTGCTTGAACGAGTAGTCCAGCAACTCCTGCGGGGTGAAAGGCCGTTCGGGATCGGTCGTGAACGCCTTGTAGAAGCCGTCGTCCGCCGAGTAGTTGAACAGTCCGCTGCGCATCGACGCGAGGTTCCGCAGGGTGATCCGGTCGCCGTTCGGCACCCCGTCCACGTACCGCGAGATCGTGTCGTCGAGCTTGACCTTGCCCTGGTCGACGAGTTCGAGCAGGGCGGTGACCGTGAACGTCTTGGTCTCGCTGCCGATCCGCATGTACAGACCGGGGTCCATCGGCTGCCGGGTCTCCTTGTCGGCCACGCCGAAGGAACGGATGTACGTGCCCTTGCCCGGCGCGGAGAGGCCGACCGTCACACCGGGCACGCCCGTCTGCTTCATCACGTCCTGTACGGCCCGGTCGAGTTGCTGGGCGACCGCCGGGGTCAGTTGCGGGAAGTCGTCGCGCGCCGCCGGGGAGGAACTCGTCAGGACCGTTCCCGGGGCGGGCGGTTCGGCGGCGAAAGCGGCGCCCGTGCCGAGCGGCGCGGCGAAGATCCCGAGAGCCGCGATGCCCGCGCAGACGCGTCTGCGGCATGTACGTGAGTACCTCACGGCGGCCCTCCTGCCGACCGGGGACAACTCCACCTCCCAGGCTAGGCCGGGGCGGCCCGGCGCGCGCGGCGGCCCCGGACCGGTCTGTTACGTTGCGCGGGCCCCGCACCCAGGAAGCCCGGGGCCACGAGGCGAGGGAGAAGAGACGCGATGGCCGTCATCCACGAGACCACCATGCGGCCCACCAAACTGGAGCTGCTCGCCGCGTGGCTCCCCGGCCGGGAGTGGTTCACGGGCACGGAGGCGAGTCCCGCGAAGGCCGGGGGCTTCCGGCTCGACGACCCGGCGGGCGAGGTCGGCATCGAGTTCATGGCGGTGACCGACCGCGACGGAGCCGCGTACCTCGTCCCCCTCACCTATCGGGCGGCACCCCTGCCGGGCGCCGGGCACGCGCTCGTCGGGACCTCCGAGCACGGCGTCCTGGGTACCCGCTGGATCTACGACGGCGCCCACGACCCGGTGCTCGTCGCCCAGTTGTACGCCCTCCTCACCGGCCGGACGCGCGCCCAGGACCAGAACCTCAGCGATGCCGTCGACCCCACCGTCACCGTGACGGCCGCCGCACCGACGGGCCCGTCCGACGCGGAACCGGCCGGAGTCGTGGACGGCCCCGGCCACACCGATGTGGTCGTACGTGCCGGGGGAGCCGCCCCGACCCTGCGGCTGAGCCGCCGTCTGAGGCCCGGCTCGGAGGCGACCCCCACCGCCGGAGGCCGGGTGGAGGCCGAGTGGCGCCTCTCCGACGGCACCCGGGCCCGGGGGACCTACGCGCTGCTCCTCCCCGACGGGTCCTGAACCGGACCCGTGCCGTGCTCCCGCAGGAAGGCGCCCGCGTAGGCGGCGGCTTCCTCCTTGGTCGCGGACGGTGTCCCGGGGTCGGCGGCGCCCCGGGTGCCGTCGGCGCCCAGGCCCGTCCACCGCCATCGCCCCGAGGGCTGATCGTCGATCAGTTCCGCCCGACCGCCGAAGAGTTCGAGTACGACCGGAGCGACCGGCCCACGTCCGACCGCGTCGGGCCACTTCTTGCGCGCGCCCTGCCGGGTGATGCCCCACGCGGCGCCGAGCCGCTCGTAACTCGCCCCGTAGGCCCCGGCGGTGCCCGCAGCCGTCGCGGTGAGATGCCCGACCCGCGTGTCCACCACCTTCCAGGTGGCGAGCACGGACAGGGCCACCTCGACCGGGTCCTCGCTCCACACGCGCTCCTCGGGCAGGCCCGTGGCGCGTGCGCGCAGGGCCGAGGCGAGGGGGGTGAGGGCGTCGAGGAGGGCCTTGTCGAGCGCGGAGCGCTCTTCGGGAGTGATCTCAGGCGTCACCATATGGAAACTTTAGTTCACGCGCGGCAGTATCGACAACTGTGGTTGTCGCCGGGGTGTGAGGGTGTCCCGGCGGGGCGTGGAAGGAGGCTCCCGTGCGGCTCCGGGCTCCGGGCTCCGGCGGCGCGTCCCGGGCCGTGCGCCCGCAGAGGGAGGACCCCGGCTCCGGAAGGTCTGCTCCGCCCGGCCCGGTGCGCACTCGGGGGGCCGGTGTCAGGGCGATGCCCCGCCCCCGCACCGCCCGTTCACGGCCGCAGGGCCGTCGCCAACTGCGCCCGTGAACGGACGTCGAGCTTCTGGTAGATCCGGGTGAGCCGCGCCTCCACCGTCTTCACGCTCAGATACAGCTTCGCCGCCGCCTCCTGATTGCTGGCACCCTGCCCGACGAGCCGGGCCAGCCGCAGCTCCGCCTCCGTGAGCGCGGAGATCCCGGGCAGCGCCTCCTCGCTCCCCGAGCCGGGCCCGGGGCCCTCTGCGGCGCCACCCGCCGGGGTCTCGGTGGCGAGGGCCAGCCACGGCGCCGCCCCCGCCCGCTCGAACACGGTCGCCGCCTCGTACAGGGCGCCCTGCGCCGCCGACCTGCGCCGTCTGCGCCGTTCCACCCGGGCCAGCGCGATCAGGGCCCGCCCCCGCTCCAGGGGCAGCCCGGCACGCCCGAACCGTTCGGCCGTCCTGGTGAGCGACTGCGCCGCCTCGTCCGTCCGCCCCTCCGCGGCCAGCCACAGCCCGTGGACCCGGTCGCAGCCGAGCAGCACCGTGTTCCGGCCGAGCCGGGCGGCCACCGGACGTACCTCTTCGAGGAGGGTCCGGGCCTCGTCGCCCGCGTCGGTGGCGAGCAGCGCCTCGGCCAGTTCCTCGTGCCAGCGCAGCATCGAGGGGTCCACGGTCGACTGGGCGCGCTCGTCGGCCTGGACGCGCCGCAGGGTCTCCAGGGCGGCGGCGACGTCCCCGTTGACGAGCTGGACCCGGCCGAGCGCGTACCGGCTGCGGGAGAGGAAGATCCGGTCGCCCTCCTCCTCGGACGCCTGGACACTGCGCCGGGCGTAGCTCGCGGCCCGTGCGAAGCTGCCGCCCGCGGTCTCCGCGAGGGCGAGGGCGTACCAGGCGGGGCCGGGGGAGAGGCCGGCCTCCAGGGTGAGGGCGAGGGACTGTCCGGCGTGCGCGAGGGCGGTGGGGCAGCGGCCGATCCGGGACTCGATCTCGGCGAGGGTGCGGAAGAGCTCGATGGCGTCCTCGACGGAGCCGCGCCGCCGCACCAGCGGGAGGAGGGCGCCGAGTTCGTCGCGGGCGTCGGACAGCCGGTCGTCGAAAAGGGCGTGACGGATCGTCAGGATCTGGGCGGCGTTGCGGATGCCGAGGGGGCGTTCGGCCAGTTCCAGGGCGCGGGCCTGGGCGAGGACGGCCTCGGTGTCGGGCGAGCCCAGGGCCCGCTCCATCCGGGCCTGAACGGTCAGGGCCTGGGCGGCGAGGCGCGGGTCACCGGTGGAGGCGGCGAGCGCGGCCGATTCGAGGGCGGCGGTCCTGGAGCGCTCCGGGTCGCCGTCGGCCAGCACGTACTTGATGGCCAGGCGCAGTTGGACGGCGGCCCGCAGCGCGGTGTCCTCCTCGGAGTCCTCCATGGCGTGCACGTACATCTCGTCGAGTCCGGTGAGGCCCTGCCCCGCCGTGTCGAGCACGGCGAGCCGCGCCCTGACCCGGTCGGCGGGTTCGGCGTCGCGGGCGAGCAGATCGGTGGCGGCCCGCATCGCCAGGTCGGCGCGGGCCGCGCGGGCGGCCTCCTCGGCGGCGTCCACGAGCCGGGCGATCCGCCGGGTGCCGTCCCGCCCGGGGGTGGACTCGGCCGCCAGCAGGGCGAGTTCGGCGGCGAGCGCGCTGTTGCCCCGGCGGCGGGCCAGGTCGGCGGCGGCGGCGACCTCGGCGGCCAGGTCCTCGTCGGGACGATCGGTGGCGAGGGCCCGGTGCCGTACCGCCTCGACGGGATCGTCGACGACCTCCGCGAGGGCCGCGTGTCCGGCGCTCCGCTCGGCCCAGCAGGCGTCGTGCACGAGGGTGGAGGGCAGCAGCCCCGCGGTGAAGGAGACGGAGCCGTCCTCGGCGAGCGACACCAGACCCGCGCGCTCGGCCGCCGCGAGGTCCGCCTCGGCGTTGGACCGCCCCGCACGCCGTACCAGGGCCGCCGACGGGCGCAGCGCGAGGGCGGCGAGCAGCAGCGTCTCGCGGACGGCGGGGGGCGCGGCGCCGAGGAGCTGGCGGGCGAGGTCGCGGGCCCGGCCGGAGAGCGTGAGGGCCTCGGCGTGGTGCACGGGGGTCCGGGCGTCGGCGAGCGAACGGCCCACGGCGAGCGCGAGCCGGGGGTTGCCGCCGCTGGCGCGGTGGATGCGTCCGGCCATCCGGGAGGGAAGCCGGTGGTGGATGAGGAGTTCGGCGATCTCGTCGGCGTGCAGCGGCGGCACGAGCAGGACGTCCGCCTCGGACGGAACCCAGAGCCGGGTGGCGTACGGGGCCTCTGTCCGGTGGGGTTCGCGGTAGGGCCCGCCCGCCTCCGCGTACGGCTCCGGGGTCTCGACCGCCACCACCCGCAGGCTGGGCGGCGCCAGATGGAGGGCGGAGCGGAGCAGGTCGGCGCTGTCGGCGTCCATGTGCTGCGCCCCGTCGACGACGAGGAGGACGGGGCCCCGGAGGGTGAGGGCGCGCAGGATCTGGGCGATGCCGAGCCGCAGCGCGATCGGGTCCCAGCCGCCCGCCGCGAGGGGCGCCTCGCGGCAGAGCATGGCGACGGCGGTGCGCTGCGGGCCGGGGAGTCCGGCGAGGACCCCGGGGGTCCCGGGCGGGTGGGCGCCGGGGTCGGGACCGGAGTCGGGGCGGACCGTGGTGGCCCCGACGGAGGCGACGAGCGCGGCGGCCGAAGCCCCGGGTATCTCGCGGTCGGAGGGCAGGGTCGCCAGCCAGATGACGGTCTCGCCGCGGGCCTCGGCGCGGCCGGCGGCGGCGAACGCGACCTCGGTCTTGCCGACTCCGGCGGGGCCGGTCAGCAGGGCGCGGCCCCGGGCGGCGAGGGCGCGTTCGAGCCGGGCGAGGAGTTCCTCGCGGCCGACGGGCGCCGGTCCCGGCGCCGTACCCGTGGGGCGGGGAACGGGGTACGGAGCTGTCGCCACTGGTCATCCCCTCCGCCCCGGGGGCCCGGCCCGTGGGCCCCGTGGGCTGAGAATACGGAGCCCACCGGCGGAGTCCAGGCCCCTTGTCCGGCATACGGACAGGGCGCCCCGGCCGTCCGGTGGGCGCGGACGCCAGGACGCGCCCGTGGTGTGGACCACGAGCGCGTCGCTGACCAGCGGTGATGCTGATGTGGGGGGTGGTTCTGTGGGGGACGCGATGCGTCAGAAGGTGAGGCTCCACGAGTCGATGTAACCGGTGTCACCCGTGGCCACATCGCGGACCTGGAGCTTCCAGGTGCCGTTGGCGACCTCGCTCGACGCGTCGACCGTGTAGGTGGCCAGGACGTTGTCGGCGCTGTCCGAGGAGGCGGACGCCTTCAGGTTGCGCACCGTGCCGTCGGGGGCGACCAGGTCGACGACCAGGTCCCCGCGCCAGGTGTGCTTGATGTCCACGTCGACCTTGAGGGCGGCGGGCGCGTTGCCGACGCGACCGGTGACGGCGATCGAGGACGTCACCGTGGTGTTGTCCGGGACCGTCACGTCGGTCGCGTTGGTGAAGACCGTGCCCGCGGGCGGGGTGGCGGTGACGGCGTCGACGGTCTTGGCCGTGTCGGCGATGCCGCTGCCGCAGCCGCCGGTGCAGGTGCCGGGCAGCGGACGGGCGTTGGCCTTGATCGCGGTCTCGATCTGGGCCGGGGTCAGGGTGCTCTTCGCCGACTTGAGCAGCGCGGCGAGACCGGCGATGTGCGGGGCCGCCATCGAGGTGCCCTGGTAGGGCTTGTAGTTCTCGGCCGACTGGGTGGTCGTGCCCGAGTTCAGCGTGGAGTAGATGGCGTTCTCGGGAGTGGTGACGGTGCCGGGCGTGTCGGTGGCGCGGCGGGTCTCGCCGCCGGGCGCGGCCACGTCCACGAGGGTGCCGAAGTTGGAGTAGTACGAGCGGCTGCCGTCGCGGTTGGTCGACGCCACGGTGATGACGTTGGCGCAGTTGGCGGGGGTGAAGCCGGAGGTGTTGGCGTTGCTGTTGCCCGCGGCGACGACGACGGTGGTGCCGCGTGCGACGGCGCCGTTGATCGCGGTCTGGTAGACGCTCGGGCAGGTGGAGCTGGCGCCGCCCAGGCTCAGGTTGACGACCTTCGCCGGGTTGGCGTTCGCGGGGATGCCCGGCACGGAGCCGCCGGAGGCCCAGGTGATGGCGTCGGCGATGTCGGAGGACGAGCCGCCGCACTTGCCGAGCACGCGCACCGGCTGGATCTTCGCGTTGTACGCGATGCCCGCGATGCCCTTGGTGTTGTCGGTGACGGCGCCGATGGTGCCGGCCACGTGGGTGCCGTGCCAGGAGGAGGTGGAGGCCTTGGAGCCGACGCCGCACTCGTTGTCGGTGGCGTTCCAGTCGCCCTCGTCCTTCGGGTCCGCGTCACGGCCGTTGCCGTCGCGGGCGTCGGCGGAGGCGGAGATGAAGTCGTATCCGGCGACGACGTTGGCCGCCAGGTCCGAGTGGGCGGCGTAGCCGGTGTCGATGACGGCCACGGTGACGCCGGAGCCGGTCGTCTTGTCCCAGGCCGCGGGAACGTTCATGCCGCCGGTGGGCTCGAAGAGGTCCCACTGCCTGGCGTAGTCGGTGTCGTTCGGGGTGACCGCCATCGCGTAGGCGCGGATGTCCGGCTCGACGGAGGCGACGGACGGGTCGGCGCGGAAGGCGGCCATGACCTCGGTCACGTCCTGCGGGGTGGTCCCGCCGCCCAGGTCGACGAGGGCGGCACCGCCCGCGAGGCGGCGTTCGAAGGAGAGCTTCTCGCCCGTCTTCGCGGCCTTCTCGGCCGTGTCGCTCTTCGCCGCGGTGTTGGAACCGGCCTCGGCGGCCTGGTTCTTGTAGGTGACGATGACCTTCTCGACGGGGGCGCTGGGGAGCGCCCGCATCGTCTGCGAAGCCGGGGCGGGCTTCGGGGTGGCCGCGCCCGGGGCGGCGGCGAACGCCCCGGAGGTGGTGGCAGCGGCGCCGAGTATCGCGGCGCTCGCGACCACGGATATGAGTCTCCGCCTGGAACCGTTCAAGGTGTGGCCCTTTCGATCACGACGTAACTGCGGAGCAGTGGCGGCGGCGCGGGGCGCACGGGGCGAAGTGGGGTCGCGGTCCGCAGGTCCCTGGGCTGGGGTGCCCATGCGCCGCCACCGGCGCGACGGCCCGGGTCAAGGCCGTCACCGGCGGATGCCACCCTCCACATGCACCTGTCAGGGTGCGGGTCGGAGGATGGTATCTGCCGGTGCGGAGGACAGTAGGCAACGGGGGGGTGAACCCGATACGGGGAAAACCCTTGTCACCCCTCATGGGGCGGTGGGGGGTGGTGAGGGAGGGGACGGCGGAAGGGGCGGGGGGGGGGGGGGGGTAGCCGCCCCCCCCCCCCCCCCAACCCCCGGGGGGGCCCCCCCCCCCGCGCCCCCATGGGGGGCGGGCCCCGCCGCCCCCCCCCCCCCCCCCCCCCCCCCCCCCA